>NZ_JARKII010000002.1:0-537926 GCF_029309855.1 Chelatococcus sp. XZ-Ab1
TCTTCAACAAGATCAAACACTTCCGCCGTATCGCCACCCGCTTCGACAAGACGGCGGAAAACTTCCTCGCCGCCGTGAAGCTCGCGTCCATCCGCATCTGGCTACGCGGTTATGAGTCTACGGCCTAGGCCAGGCGCGGACGTATCTTGACAGGGGCTCGGGGCTGATTGAAGATGCAAAATGCATAAAAATAGAGTTGAATTTTAGAAATCCGAATGCCAGACTTCGCGTATATTTTCTACCTGTCTTATTGGCACGGGTATTGTGTTAACCTTATCATTGCGCATCTATGCGGGGGTCGTCACGTTTCGGCCGGAGTGGGCATCGCTCCGGGATCTTGTGTCGGCATTGGCCGAGACGACCGAATGCGTATTCATCTTCGCGAACTCCCCGTTGTCGACGGTTCAACGGGATGAATTGCTGGCCATCGGCGGCGCCCGCATCGAGATCATCCAGTCGCGAGACAATGTCGGGCTCGGCAGTGCCTACAACGAGATCCTGCGGCGCGCAGGCCGGTATGGCGGCGATGCGGTGCTGCTCGTCGACCAGGATTCGACGTTGCGCCCGCAGGTTGTCCGGCTTCTTGCCGATCTGATGGTGGAGCTTGCCGCGGCCGGGCAGCGGGTGGCTGCGGTGGGCGTTCAGCCCATCGGCGCGCGGCACACGAAGCCGGCCTTCAAGGACGTGCGCATCTTTCCCCGGCCGGGCCGTGAGGGCACCACCCGCTTCAGGGCGGCGGATTTTGTGATCTCGTCGGGCTCGCTCGTCTCGATCGCCGCGTATCACGTGGTCGGGCCATTCCGCGACGATTTCTTCATTGATGCGGTCGATATCGAATGGTGCTTCCGCGCGTGGCATCGCGGTTTCTCGTGCTGGGTCGCGCGCGATGCGCGGATGGAGCATCGGCTGGGGCGGGGCTCCATATCGCTGCCGTTGCTGGGGCTCAAGCTGTCCGTGCAGCCGCCCAACCGGCTCTACACCTATGTCCGCAACCAGTTTCGCATGCTCGCCATGCGCCACGTCCCGTTGCGCTGGAAGGCCAAGATGGTTCCGTACATCGGCTTCCAGGCCATCGTCTACGCCCTCACGGGGCGGCGCCGCTGCTATGCGCTCACGGCGATCGGTCGCGGCGCGTGGGACGGGTTGCGGACGATGTCGGCCAGTGCGCAGCCGCCGGGATTGCCACAGTTCGGTGACCAAGCGGCGCCGGAGCCGCCCGGCAACACGGCCGAGCCTTGATGCCGCTTTCGATGGATGCGGCGCTCATTCGGCTCGGCGGTGCTGCGCACAGGGGCAAGGCGCGAGCGCCTGAGCCGATGAGGGCGGGCCACGATCCCGTGTGGAATGGGCGGCGATCTTGCTGATGCGGTGCCACGCCAACGGTGAGGAGCCAGCAGAGATCCCTTTGTCCCCGCGCACAGACTGCGACGCGCAGGCCGCCCGAGCTCGGTCCCGAGCGGTCAGACCGGCATTTCCATGATAGTCGCTTTGCGGTAGGAAGCGGCATCGAGCGCGACTCGCACGACGACACTCGACGGGGAAGGGCGCGTGGCGCCGGCGCCTCTCGTCGGCTGACGGGAGGGCCCACATGGCGAAGCATCCGCGGATTGTCCCGGTCGTTCTGTCCGGAGGCACCGGCACCCGCCTGTGGCCGCTGTCTCGCGAGTCCTTTCCCAAGCAGCTGCTGGCGCTCGCCGGCGAGGAGAGCCTGCTGCAGCAGACGCTGGCGCGCGTTGCCGGCGAGCCGGGCTTTGCCCCACCCGTCGTCATCGCCAATGCGGAGCATCGCTTTGTCATCGCCGAACAGGCGCGACAGGCGGGCATCGGGGGCGTTACCATCGTGCTCGAGCCGGTCGGCCGCAACACGGCGCCGGCGGCGGCGGTCGCAGCGCTGATGGCGGCCGAGAGCGATCCCGATGCGCTGATCCTCATCATGCCGGCCGACCATGTCGTGCAGAACGCGGCCGCCTTCCGCGCCGCGGTGGCCACGGGTGCGGGTGCAGCCGTGGCCGGTCGCCTTGTTCTCTTCGGCATGCGCCCGGACAAGCCCGCCACCGGCTACGGTTACATCCGCCGCGGTGATCCGCTGCCGGGGACCCCTGGCATCAACGCCGTCGCCACCTTCGTCGAGAAGCCCGACCGGCCGACGGCCGAGGGCTATGTCGCCGCGGGCGACTATTTCTGGAACAGCGGCATCTTCCTCCTGCCCGCCGCTATCTTCGTCGCCGAGCTCGAGCGCCATTCGCCCGCCGTGCTCGCCGCGGCGCGGGAGGCACTGAAGGGCGCCGTGCGCGACCTCGACTTCCTGCGCCTCGCCGAAGCTCCCTTCGCCGCCGGACCGTCGATCTCCATCGACTATGCCGTGATGGAGAAGACCGACAAAGCCGCCGTGGTGCCGTCCGAATTCGGCTGGAGCGATATTGGTAGCTGGTCGGCCCTGTGGGAGATCGGCGCGCGGGATGCGGACGACAATCTCTGCGTCGGCGAGGTGGTGGCGCTCGAGACGCGCGGCTCCTACCTGCGCGGCGAAGGTCGACTCGTCGCGGCTCTCGGGATCGAGGATCTCGTCGTCGTGGCGACCCCCGACGTCGTGCTCGTGACGCGGCGCGACAGCGACCAGAAGGTTTCGCAACTCGTCGCGGCGCTGAAGAAGGACGGCCACGCCGCAGCCACGCAGACGCAGCGCGTCTATCGTCCATGGGGTTTCTACCAGTCCGTGCACGACGGCGAGCGCTTTCAGGTCAAGCGCATCACCGTCAATCCCGGCGCCAAGCTGTCGCTGCAGAAACATTTCCACCGCGCCGAGCACTGGGTCGTCGTCAACGGCACGGCCCTTGTCACCCGCGATGAGGAGCAGATCCTCCTGCGCGAGAACGAATCGATCTTCCTGCCGCTCGGCTGCGTGCATCGGCTCGAGAACCCCGGCAAGCTGCCGCTCAACCTCATCGAGGTGCAATCCGGCCCCTATCTCGGCGAGGACGACATCGTCCGCATCGAGGACATCTACAAGCGGGTCTGACAGGGGTGCGCGCTTCGTTCACGGCGTGAACGTCACGCCTTGACGTTCACGCCGTGAATGACTATTCGTGCCGCCGGAACGCGCGAGACGCAGGGCCGATGGCAGAGAAGCTCCCGACCGAGGTCGACCTCGAGTTGCTCGCCTCGCTGGAAAGCGGGGAAGTGGTGACGCAGATGTCGCTGTCGCAGCGCATCGGCGTCTCCATCGGCCTCGTCAATGCACTCCTCAAGCGCGCCATCCGCAAGGGCTATGTGAAGGCGAGGGCCGCTCCCTACAAGCGCTATGCATATTACCTGACCCCGAGCGGCTTTTCCGAGAAGAGCCGGCTCGTAGCGGATTATCTCGACATTTCCCTGCGCTTTTTCCGCGATGCGCGCGAGCAATATGCGGACGGCTTCCGCCGCCTCGATGTCGTCGGCCTGCGCCGCGTCGTTCTTGCGGGGGCCGGCGAGCTTGCCGAGATCGCCATTCTCGCCGCCCGCGACAACGCGATCGAGGTCGTCGCAGTGCTCGATGCCGAGACCAACCGCAGCCGCGTCGCGGGCGTGCCGGTGGTGCGCGCGCTGAAAGAGGCGCCCGCCTTCGACGCCGTGGTGGTGACGGATGCGCGCATGCCGCAGGCGACCTATGATCGTCTCGGCGGGCAGGTCGACAGCAACCGCATCGTGACCCCGCCGCTGCTGCATGTCTCCGTGACCGCCGCCTCCGCCGGAGCCGGCACTGAGGCGCCGGCTGACGAGACCCTTGCCCGCGGCGGGGATGGACCGGATACCGGCGCGCAGCGCGCGCCAGCAATGGAAGGATGAGCAACTTGTCTAAACGTGCACTCATCACCGGCGTGACCGGCCAGGACGGCGCCTATCTGGCGGAGCTGCTCCTCGCCAAGGGCTACCGCGTCTGGGGCGTGAAGCGCCGTTCCTCGTCCTTCAACACGGCGCGCGTCGACCATCTCTATCAGGACGTGCACGAGGGTGACCCCCGCTTCCGCATGATCTACGGCGACATGACGGATGCGACCAATCTCATCCGCATCGTGCAGGAGATCCAGCCGGACGAGATCTACAACCTCGCCGCCCAGAGCCACGTCCAGGTGAGCTTCGAGACGCCGGAATACACAGCCAATGCCGACGCCATCGGCACCTTGCGCCTGCTCGAGGCGATCCGCCTGCTGAAGCTCGAGGGCAAGACACGCTTCTACCAGGCCTCGACCTCCGAGCTCTACGGCAAGGTGCAGGAGACGCCGCAGCGCGAGACGACGCCCTTCTACCCGCGCAGCCCCTATGCCGCAGCCAAGCTCTATGCCTACTGGATCACGGTGAACTACCGCGAGGCCTACGGCATGCACGCCTCGAACGGCATTCTCTTCAACCACGAGAGCCCGATCCGCGGCGAGACCTTCGTCACCCGCAAGATCACCCGCGCCGTCGCGGCCATCGAATGCGGCCTGCAGGAAGCGCTCTACCTCGGCAATCTCGACGCCAAGCGCGATTGGGGCCATGCCCGCGACTATGTGGAGGGGATGTGGCGCATCGTGCAGCAGGACACGCCCGACGATTATGTGCTTGCCACCGGCGAGACCCACTCGGTGCGTGAATTCGTGGAACTTGCCTTCGCCGAGGTGGGCCGCACCATCGCCTGGCGCGGCGAGGGCGTCGACGAGGTCGGCATCGACGAAGCGAGCGGCAAGACCCTCGTGCGCATCGACCCGCGCTATTTCCGCCCGACCGAAGTCGACCTCCTCCTCGGTGACCCCTCCAAGGCCCGCGAAAAGCTCGGCTGGCAGCACCGTATCAGCTTTCGCGAGCTGGTGAAGGAGATGGTGGAGAGCGATCTCGCCGAGGCCTGTCGCGAGGAACAGATGCGCGCGCTCAGCAACACCGCCGTGCGCAATGGAGCCGCCGGCGAATGACGACCATTCTCCTGACGGGCGGAGGCGGCATGGTCGGCCGCAACATCATCGACCTGTGCCGCGAGCGCGGGATCGAGGTTGTTGCGCCCCGGCGCACCGAGCTCGACCTGACGGATCATGCGTCGACGCTCCGCGTCCTGCGTGAGGTGCGTCCCGACATCGTCGTGCACGCGGCGGGGCGCGTCGGCGGCATCCAGGCGAACATCCGAGAGCCTGTCCGCTTCCTGACGGAGAACTGGGACATCGGCCGCAACATCGTGCTCGCCGCGCGCGAGGCGGGCGTCACACGGCTTCTCAACCTCGGCAGCTCCTGCATGTTTCCGCGCAACAGTCCGGATCCGCTGAAGGAGGAGGATGTTCTGAGCGGCACGCTGGAGCCGACCAACGAAGGCTATGCGCTGGCCAAATGTGCTGTCGCCCGGCTGTGCAGCTATGTGCATCGGGAAGAGCCTTCGTTGCTCTACAAGACGATGATCCCGTGCAACCTCTACGGGCGGTACGACAAGTTCGATCCGGCTGTGTCACACCTGGTGCCGGCGGTGATCCACAAGCTACACGTGGCCAAGCGCGACGGCCTTCCGGAGGTCGAGATCTGGGGGGACGGCACGGCGCGTCGCGAGTTCATGTATTCCGGTGATCTCGCCGACGCCATCCTGTTCGCCGTGGACCGCTTTGCTGAAATGCCGGATGTGCTGAACGTCGGCCTCGGCGAGGACTACAGCGTCAACGAATATTACGCGGTTGCCGCCGAGGTCGTCGGCTACACGGGCGGCTTCGTGTATGACACGACGAAACCCGTCGGCATGATGCGCAAGCTGCTCGATATCTCACGGCAGAAGGCTTTCGGCTGGCAGGCGCAGACGTCCCTGCGCCAAGGCCTGCAGGCCACATACGATTTCTATCTCTCCTCGGGAGCTGCTGATGCGTTATCCGCTCGCTAATTCAAGCTGGGACCACGAGGAGATCGCGGCGATCCAGGCCGTCGTCGATTCCGGCATGTTCACGATGGGCCCGCGCGTCGCCGAATTCGAGCGTGCCTTTGCCGATTACACCGGCAGCCGCCATTGTGTGATGGTTAATTCCGGCTCTTCGGCCAACCTGCTCATGGTCGCGGCTCTGCGCTATCGCAAGCAGGGCGCGCTGGAGCCGGGCGCCGAGGTGATCGTGCCCGCCGTCTCCTGGAGCACGACCTATTATCCACTTTATCAGTATGGCTTGAAGCTGCGTTTCGTCGATATCGACCGCGACACGCTGAACTATGACCTCGGAAAGCTCGCCCGCGCCGTGGGGCCGCAGACCCGGGCGATCATGATCGTCAATCTGCTCGGCAATCCGAACGATTTTGCCGAGATCGCAAGGATCGTCGGCGACCGCGACATCGTCTTCATCGAGGACAACTGCGAATCCATGGGCGCGACATTCGAAGGGCGCCAGACGGGCACCTTCGGCGTGATGGGCAGCTTCAGCGCCTTCTTCAGTCACCACATCTCGACGATGGAAGGTGGAATGGTGGTGACGGACGACGAGGAACTCTATCACATCCTTCTCGCCCTCAGGGCGCATGGCTGGACGCGCAACCTGCCCAAGTTCAACCATGTCTCGACGCCAAAGAGCGACGATCCCTTTACCGAATCGTTCCGCTTCATCCTGCCGGGCTACAACCTGCGCCCCCTCGAGATGAGCGGCGCCATAGGCCTCGCGCAATTGCGCAAATTGCCCAATCTCGTCGCCGAGCGCCGCAGGAATGCGGAACGCTTCCTCGAACTCGTGCGGGACTATCCCTTCCTGCGGCCTCAGCGGGAGATCGGCGAAAGCAGCTGGTTCGGGTTCAGTATGCTCGTGGAGCCGGATGCACCGGTTTCGCGGGCCGATCTTATCGCGGCCTTCACGCGCGCCGGGATCGACGTACGGCCGATCGTCGCCGGCAACTTCGCCAAGAACGAGGTGCTGCGCTGGTTCGACTATACGATCAGCGACAACCTGCCGAACGCCGAACGCGTTGACGAGGCAGGTTTCTTCATCGGCAACCACCACTATCCGCTCGAGGAGGAGCTCAAGGTCCTGCGTGCCGCCATCGAGGATGCGGTTTCGTCTCGCGCGCCCGTCTCCGCGTGAAACGGCGCGGATGGAAAGGTTGGAATGACAGTTGCTTCCATGGATACGCCCGCGTCGCCGCAGCAGACAGAAGTGGTGATCCGCGCACGCGCTGATCACCACCTGATGCACGATATCGCGGACGTGTGGACGAACCGTGATATCGCCTGGACGCTGGCACTGCGCGAGATCCAGATCCGCTACAAGCAGTCGCTGATCGGCATCGCCTGGGCCCTCCTGCAGCCCGTGCTGACGACGGCGATCTTCACCTTCGTGTTCAGCTATCTGGCCCGCATCCCGACGGACGGGATTCCCTATCCGATCTTCGTCTTCTCCGGCCTCCTGATGTGGCAGTACTTCAGCCGCGTCGTCGTCGAGGCGTCGGGCTCGCTGGTGAAGAACGAGGCCATCATCACCAAGGTCTTCTTCCCGCGCCTGCTCCTGCCGCTCGTGCCGACCCTGTCGGCGGCGGTCGAGTTCCTCATCGCGCTCGTCGTGCTCGTCGCGATGATGCTCGCCTATGGCATGGTGCCGTCGCCGCTGATTGTCCTTTTGCCGCTCATCCTTCTTGCTGCGGGGCTCCTCGGCTATGGCATCGGGCTCGTGCTCTCGCCGCTCAACGCGATCTATCGCGATGTCGGCATCGCGCTGCCGTTCTTCGTTCAGATCGCCATGTATCTGACGCCGGTGATCTATCCGGTCACCTTCGTGCCGCCGCAGTATCAGTGGCTCTATGCGCTCAACCCGGTGGCGACGCTCATCGACATGATGCGCGCCATCATCATTGCCGCGCCGTGGCCCGGTCTCCTCAGCTATGCGGTCCTTGCCGCATGGGTCATCGGCCTTACGGCGCTCGGGCTCGGCACGTTCCGCAAGCTCGAGCCGGCCATCGTCGACAGGATCTGAGCAATGTCCGCCATCATCACCGTCGACAACCTCGGCAAGCAATATGCGCTGAGCGGCACCGGCGCGCCGGCCTATGCCACGTTGCGCGAAAGCCTGGCCGATGCCGCCCGCAGGCTGTTCTCACGGGCGCCGGCATCGGCGCAGAAGGAGGCCGCACGGTCCTTCTGGGCGCTGCGCAATGTCAGTTTCGACGTCGCCGAGGGCGAGGTCGTGGGCATCGTCGGCCGTAACGGAGCGGGAAAAAGCACCTTGCTGAAGGTGCTGTCGCGGATTACGGCGCCGAGCGAAGGCATGGCCCGCATCCGCGGGCGGGTGGGCTCGCTCCTCGAGGTCGGCACGGGCTTCCATCCCGAGTTGTCGGGGCGGGAGAACATCTATTTCAACGGCGCCATCCTCGGCCTGCGCAAGCACGAGATTCGCGCCCGCTTCGACGAGATCGTGGAATTCTCGGGCGTCGGCGATTTCCTCGATATCCCGATCAAGCGCTATTCGAGCGGGATGAAGATGCGCCTCGCCTTTTCCGTGGCTGCGCATCTCGAACCCGAGATCATGGTCGTCGACGAGGTGCTGGCGGTCGGCGATGCCGATTTCCAGAAGAAGTGCCTCGGCAAGATGAAGGACGTGGCGAATTCCGGCCGCACCGTGCTTTTCGTGTCGCACAACATGAATGCGGTGATGCAGTTGTGCTCGCGCGTCCTGTGGCTGGAGCGTGGCAGCATTCGCGAAGACACGCGCGCGGTGCACGAGGTTTGCGGGCGCTATCTGCTCGGCAGCGGCGGTGCCCTGAAAGGCGCCTATATCACGGCGGAGGATGGTGCTCTCGATAGCGAATATTTCAGCCTGCGCTCTTTCCGCGTAGTCGACGTGGAGGGCAGCACCCTCAATCAGCCGACGCCGAACGATCGACCCGCCACGGTCGAGATCGAGGTGGACATCCACCGTTTGAGCCCCGTGCTGAACTTCGGCTTCGCTGTCATCGACGAGCAGGGCCAGCAGGTCTTTTGGTCGGTGACGACGGACCGGGCGGAACCTGAATGGCCCGGCCTGAGCCTGGGACGAAACAAGCTCTACGCGCAAATCCCCCCCCATCTGCTCAACGAAGGAAAGTATCGGATCGACTTCTTTGCGTCCCTGCATGGTCAGGGATGGTTCTCGGAACCTGGAAGTACTTCGGTCCACGTTCAGCTGCAGATCGCGGGAGGATTAAGCCCTTCGCCCTACTGGCGTTCTCGTCGGCCCGGCTCGGTTGCGCCTGTCCTCACGTGGCGTGCAGGATCCATACCGGAATCGGATTAACGTTCTTTATCATGTTCCTAAAGTGTGCATCCATTTGTCGGGGGTTTCGGATGGCCCCTTCGCCGATCGGCGTATCTGCGGCGGGGAGGAAAGTATGAGTCGCGCAGCGCGAGATCCGATCAGGACACGCATCGACGCAAATGTCTTCAACTATTACCGCGTGCCGGCAGAGGCGCGCATCGAGCGTTGCGATCCTCTCGCGCTGGTTTCTCCGGATAGGCTGGATCTCATGGCCCGGTACGTTTTCGTGCGCCAGCGCGAACAGGGCTGGGCCGTCGGCTGGGGCACGAGTGTCTATCGCCATCTGCTGGAGAGCTGGAACGCCGAGTTCCGGGACGGTGATGGCCGGAAGAGCAGTTTTACCGACTATCTTCGGCATTTTACGGCGCTCATCGACGATGTGTCGCTGAACGGCTACGACCAGGCGCGGGGTCTTGTGCCCTATACGGGCAATACGGTTGTCGACGGCGCCCACCGGCTGGCGACGGCGCTCTATTTCAAGCAACCTGTCGACGCGGTCCGACTCGAGGGTCCGCTGCAGAAACAGGATGCGGCAGCCCTGTTGCGCATCGGCATGAGCGCGGCGGTCGTCGAGCAACTCGTCATTGAGTACCTGACGCTCGACGAGGATTGCTATGCGGCGGTTTTCTTTCCCGCCCCCTGGGCGGAGGTCAATGCGGCCCTGAGCCTGCTCGCGGAGAAGGCGCACATTATCCATGCCAAGGACGTTTCCTTGACCGAGCAGGGGCGCCGGAACCTCATCGAACTGCTGTACGGGCACGAGCCCTGGTGGAATGTGGATTTGCTCGATCGGTTCGTGCGGTTGCGCTTTCCCAACGGGGGGGATGCCAAGGTCGTCTTCGTCAAGACGCCGCCGGGCGAAGGGTCACGCCCCACGAAGGAACATGTGCGACAGGCGTTTCCCGGACTGCACTACGTACACATGAACGATACGCATCGGGAGACGCGCTGGATCGGGGACCTCGTCCTCAATCCCAACGGCGTGAAGTTCCTGAACCTGCGGCCGACATTCCAGCCGAAGCGATTCCGGAAGCTCCTGGCGGAATACGAAGGCGCTCTGGGCGCTGCGGCCAATCCGGCGGCCTACTGCATCGATTCCGGGGCAGTATTGGCGGCTTTCGGGCTGCGGGACTGCAATGATGTCGACTATATCGTTCCTCAACAGAGCTTTCCGCTTCTTACCGGCGGCGAGCTTGCCTGCCACAACGATGAGTATCGCGAATTCCAGATCCCGGTCGATGAGCTCGTCTTCAATCCTGCGTACCATTTCAGTTATAAGGGCGTTAAGTACCTCTCCCTTGAGACCGTGCTCCTGTTCAAGAGCTTCCGCGGCGCCAAGAAAGACCTGCGTGATTGCCGTTTGATCATGGAGGCGCGACCGCGGGAACCCGTGAGGGACCGCGTGCGCAGGTCGGTACGGGCGTCTTACGGTGAACTGCGCGCCTGGCTGCCGCAACTGCCGGCGAAGACGGCGGAAACGTTGCGCCAGACACTGCCTCCGCCATTGTTCCGCGGCGTACGATACGTTTTCCGGACCGGGCGTTCCGCCATCCGGGCTGTCAGGGGGCGTATGTGATCAAGGCTGGTTTTGTTTCCTCAGCTCCTGAATGGGCGTGGTGGCGTCAGTTCCCGGCGGAGGATCTCGTTTGGGATGGCGTGCAGTTCGTCTTCGGCGGCGATCTTGTCGGCTGCGATTGCTGTTTCGTCTTCGACGCACTGCCGCAGGCCATCGCGGTGCCGCTCGATCGCAGCCGCCTCATCTTTGTGGCCTCCGAGCCGCAGAACGTGAAGCGCTACAATGCCGCCTTCCTCGACCAGTTCGGCACGGTGCTGACGACGGATCGCGACACCGCCCATGGCGGCCGCCGCTTCACCCAGGTCGGTCTGCCCTGGCATGTCGGGGCTTGGAGCGCCGATGGATCATTGCTCGCCGAGCCGCTGACGCTCCGGGACTTCGAGACGTTCCGCCCGGATAAGACCAAGCTCGTTTCCGTCGTCTCATCGAACAAGGCCTTCACCGAGGAACATCGCGCCCGCCTGCGCTTCGTTGACAAACTGAAGGAGCATTTCGGCGATCAGGTGGACGTATTCGGGAGGGGCATCAACGACTTTGGCGACAAGCTGCAGGTGCTCGCACCGTACCGCTATCATATCGCTCTGGAGAATTGCGCCATCGACGATTACTGGACGGAGAAGCTTGCCGATCCGTTCCTGACGCTGACCTATCCGATCTACCATGGCTGCCGGAACGTCGGGGAATATTTTCCCGATGGGAGCTTCACGGCGATCGACATCTACGATCCAGCCAGGGCTATCGAAACGATCAAGCGTGTCATCCAGTCTGACGAAGCTGAGCGGACGCAGCCGTTGCTCGAGGAGGCGCGCCGGCGCGTCCTCTACGAGCACAATCTGTTCGCTTTGCTGGCGCGGGTGGCGAGAGAGGTGGTTGGAAGGCCGGAAGCTGATCGCATTGCGGAGACGATTTATGCAGAAGACCGGTTTCGCCCGCTGATCATCCGGATCCGCACGAAATTGTCGGCTCGCTTGAGCCGTATGCCTCGTGTTCATCGGCTGGCGCGATCGGCGAAGATTTGTGTCAAAAGTTGTGTTGATCATTCGAAGCACATCGTTCGTCTATTACGGGACATTCATTATCGGTCGCATCAGTCATGGCTTCGGAATGAGCCGGATGAACGTAGACGTTATGTTTATCCGCTAACCGAAAGCAGTCTCGTGTTCGACGTTGGAGGCTTCCGTGGGGATTATTCTGCTAAGATCGTGAGCGAATATGGTTCGAGAGTTGTTATATTTGAACCCATTGCGAGTTTTGCGAAGACCATTCGCGACCGTTTCGATGGAGATCCGCGTGTAACGTTGGTCGAGGCGGCTTTGGCAGATGCGAATGGGACCGCCAAATTCCAGGTCGAAGGTGATGCGTCGGGGGCTTATGCCGCCGGTGCTAAGGTTGATGTGCAGCTGATAGACGCGGCCCAGTTTATTGAAGATCACCATATCGAGCAGATTGATCTCGCGAAATTTAATATCGAGGGGGGAGAATATGCCCTGCTCGAGTATCTCATTGCATCGGGTAATATTGGTCGATTCCAAAATTTGCAGATTCAGTTTCATCTCAACGTGCCGAATGCGCAAAAGCGGTATCGTATGCTAGCGCGAAGCTTGCGCAGGACACATCAATTGGAATGGCGATTTCCTTTTGTATGGGAAAGCTGGCGGCGTAAGGCATCAATATAATGCGGCCCGTAGATGTCGATGTTGTAATTCCTGTTTACAACGGTGCACGTCATCTCGCAGTTGCCGTCCGGTCGGTGATCGAACAAACGGTCGCGCCGGCTCGGATCATCATTGCGGATGATGGCTCAACGGACGAAACGCCTGCCGTGGCAGTTGGCCTAACGGAACTCTGGCCAAACGTCAGATACTTGGCTTTGCCCCATGGCGGGGTGTCGGCGGCCCGTAACGCGGCAATCAGCGCGTCAAACGCAGAATTCGTAGCTTTTCTCGACGCCGATGATGTCTGGATGCCAACGAAACTCGAAAGGCAGCTGGCGGTTTTCGAGAATGCCGGTCAGGAAGTTGGTTTTGTCCATTCTTCATACATCTATATCGACGAGGCCGGGCGCGTAATATCGTCAATACCGATTGCGCCTCCGGCGCTCCGGGGCAATATTTTCACACCGTTGCTCTTTGAAAATTATGTTCTTTCAGGTTCCGCGTCGAGCGTGTTGGTCCGGCGCGAGGTTCTCAATAGAGCGGGCTATTTCGACGAGCGGCTGTTTCATGGCGAGGACTGGGATCTTTGGCTGCGTTTGGCCGCGATCAGCCATGTCGATTATTCGCCGGATCAACTTGTCGCGATCAGGGTCAGGGGAGATAGCGCGCAACGGCGCGAGACCGGCAATAACGCTCTCGCTTTCTTTGAACAGCATCTGCTGATCTTTGCAAAATGGCCCGAGCAGGTGGCCTCCCGACGAGATTTCGAAGCGTTGATGCGGCAAAGAGCGCTTCTCGGCTTGCTGCCTCAGATAGCATCCCCCCACCGGATCGATGCGTTCTATCGGGCGCTTGAGAGCCATGATAGTCCTCTCGCCCGCTCCCTGTTCAAGAGCCGCGGCGATCTGTGGCTTGCGCTTGGGGGGATGCTGGGGCGGTACGGGGTCTGGCGCCTGCGCAGGCATCTGCTGAACGACCGGAGACGTTTTTTTGAGTAGTCCGATCATCACGATCCGCCTTGTCGGCGGTCTCGGCAACCAGATGTTTCAATATGCGGCTGCGCTGGGTCTCGCGGTGCGGCGGGAGGCGCGGGTTACGCTCGACCTCTCCGCTTTCTCTGCCTACGCGACCTGGCCCTATCAGCTCGACAGGTTGCAGGTGCCGCAGGATATCTCTGCGGAGCAGCCGTTGCGCCGACCGGCCGGCCGGTCCCTGCCGGCAAGGGTCGTCCGGCGCCTGACGGGTGGAGGCGTGAAGGCGAATGGCCTTTATGTCGAACCCCATTTCCATTTCGACGAGGCGTTCTTCGCGCTCGCGGGTGACGAGATCAGGCTCGAAGGCTATTTCCAGAGTCCCCTCTATTTTGCCGGTTGTCAGGATGTGCTGCGCCGGCACTTCCAGCCGATCGAGCCATTCGGCTCCGCCGCATGGGAGTGGTCGCAGCGCATCGCGGCGTCGCGCTGCAGCGTGTCCCTGCACGTGCGGCGCGGAGACTATGTGACGAACCCCGATGCCGCGGCTGTGCACGCCGCGCTGGGTGAGGGCTATTATGGCCGTGCCGTTGCCGTCATTCGCCGCATCATTGACGGGGATATCGATTTCTTCCTGTTTTCCGACGAGCCAGATTTCGTGCAGCAGGCCTTCGCCGATCTGCCGCGCGCCCATGTCGTGCGTACGGACCCGGAGCGCAGCTGGGAGGACATGTTCCTCATGGCCCGCTGCCGTCACCACATCATCGCGAACAGCTCCTATTCCTGGTGGGGGGCCTGGCTCAATGCGTCGCCGGAGAAGGTCGTCATTGCGCCGGCGCAGTGGTTCACACGCGACAAGCTGGCGACGACCAATGTGATGGATCTCTACCCCGAAGGCTGGATCATCCTGAAATGACCGCGCCGGCTCTCAGTGTCCTTCTGCCGGTCTATAACGGCGAGCGTTACCTGGCCAAAGCCATCGAGAGCATTCTCGCCCAGACCTTCGCGGATTTCGAGTTCATCATCGTCAACGATGGCTCGCGCGACGGCAGCGGCGCGATCATCGACGGGTATGCAGCACACGATGCGCGTATCCGTGTCTTCCATCAGGACAATCGGGGATTGGTCGACACGCTGAACCGCGGGATTGCCTTGGCTCGTGCGCCGCTGATCGCCCGCATGGACGCCGACGACATTTCCCTGCCGCGGCGTTTCGAACTTCAGGTTTCCCGCTTCGAAAACCGGCCGGATCTTGCGGTGGTCGGCGGCTTCATCGTTCTCATCGACGACGCCGGAACGCCGATCCGCCGAGGGGATTATCCCACGGGCGGCGCCGAACTCTTACGCCTTCTTGAGTTCGATTCCCCTCTGGCCCATCCAGCGGTCGTCATGCGGCGCGATGTCGTAAGCAGCCTGGGCGGCTATCGCCCGCAGTACAAGCACGCTGAAGACTATGACCTGTGGCTGCGGGTGCATGATGCCGGCTACGCCCTCGAGAATGTCGCCGTCCCCGTGCTGCATTACCGGCAGCATGCCGAGAAAGTGTCATTCCGGCACAGCCAGCAGCAAATGTTGACGGCATTGGTCGCTCGCCTTGCGCATCGCGCGCGTGCCGCCGGGCTGGTGGATCCCACCGACGACATCGCCGCGATCGACGAGACCACCATCAGGCTGTTTCCGCTCGCGCTCAGAGGCGACGTCGATGCCGAGATGTTCGTCCGCAAGCACAACATGCTCTCCCTTGCCGACCTCCCGACGATCGAGCAGGCTCTGCGCGACTATGCCGAATTGCCTGTCGAAGCACGGCAGGATCCGTGTCTGGCGCATTTCCTGATGCGTGCTGCGCGCGGTTTGTGGGCGCAGCGGCGGCGGGGGGGTGCGCTCGGGCTGCTCGCGCGGGCGCTCGTGCAGCATCCGACCATCGTCCTGCAGCTTCTGCATGGAAAATTGCGGCGCGCCGGGGCAAGCGCTATTTCCGGGGGCGGCCGTTAGCCTTGCCTTGGCATCGGGACAGGGCTGGCTTAGTAGCCTCGCAAGGCCGATGGAACCTTTCAAACCGATGCATCCCTCCGAGATCAGCGTCGTCATCCCCACCTACAACCGGGCGCATTGCATCATGCGGGCGCTCGAAAGCGTCTTCGCGCAGTCGCTCGCGCCGGGGGAGATCATCGTGGTGGACGATGCCTCGCGCGATGATACGGCGGCGGTGCTCGCACCTCATGCCGGGCGGATCCGCGTCATCCGGCACGAGACGAACGCCGGGGCCTCCGCGGCACGCAACACGGGGATCGCCGCGGCGCAGGGCACGTGGGTGGCGTTTCTCGACAGCGACGATGCCTGGCGGCCGGACAAGCTCGCGCGCCAGCTTGCGTTCATGGCCGTTCACGGCATCAACGTCTGCTGCACCAATTGCGATCTCATCTGGCCCGACGGGCAGGTGGAGCCCGCGTACCGGCCCTATCCGCCGCGCATGGGCATCGGCCATTATGTCTGGGGATGTTTCACCTGCCCGGGCTCGACGCTGATCGCGCGGCGTGACCTCATGGCGGCCATCGGCGGCTACGACCTGCGCTATCCGCGCTACGAGGATTGGGACCTGTTCCTGCGCCTTGCCGATCATCCGGACGTCGTGCTCGGCTTCCTCAACGACTATCTGGCCGATGTCTGGCGTGACTCCGCGGCCAATGCCGCCCTCGTCGACAAGGGCCTCGACCTGATGGTGGACGACCACCTCGAGCGTCTTTCGCAGCGGCCGGGTGCTCTCGGCCGGTCGTTTCGAGCAGCCATCGCCTTCGCGCGCTCGTCGAACGAGACCTCGCGCGGCCGCTACCTCCCGGCAGTCTGGCATCTTGTCGAGAGCTTCGCGCTTGCGCCCGTGCGCAACGAGGCTTTCCGCATCATCCTGTGGCCGTTCCTCAAGCGCAAATGCCTCGGCACGATGCTGCGCTGAGGGGATGTGCGGACGGCGCCGGCATACCGGCGCCACCATGAGGGGATGGATCAGCCGGGTGCCGACCCCGGGTGAGCCGAACGCCACGGTTGTTCCTGTGGGCTCCGCAGGCGGACGGCTCAGACGAGCGTGACTTTGCCGGTCGCCAGATTGTAGACGCCACCGACGACCTTGGCCTTGCCCTCGCTGACGAAGCGCGACACGATCGGCCCGGCCTTCGTCAACTCGGCCACGTTGTGGCGCACGTTCTCGATGATGGCGCGGTCCAGCAGGTCGTCGGAGCCTGCCTTCTTGGCCGCCTCCACCGCCGGCTTGATGGAGTTGACGAGCTCCGGCAGGTGGCCGGGTAGCTCGGCATTGTCCTTCAGTACCTTGATGGTGGCGTCGACGGCGCCGCAATTGGTGTGGCCGAGAACCATGATGAGCGGAATGCCGAGGAACTTGACCCCGTATTCCAGGCTGGCGAGCCCGTCGGTGTTGACGAAATTGCCGGCGACGCGGACGACGAAGAGCTCGCCCGGTCCCTGGTCGAAGGCAAGCTCGGGCGCGACACGGGAATCGGCGCAGCTCACGACGGCGGCGAAGGGGTGCTGGCTCTCGGCGCGCGCCGCCCGGCCGGCGGAGAAGTCCTTGTTCGCGGCGGTGTTCGCCGCATAGCGGGCATTGCCATCGACGAGCCGCTTCAGCGCCTCGTCCGGCCCGATGGCATTGGGCGGCGCGCCCGTCTGGGCCACGGCCGGGCCGAGTTGCATGCCAAGCCAGGCCGCGGTGCCGGCGGCCAAAAGCCCCCGCCGCGACAGGTGCGAGCGGTGCCCGCATCGTGGATCATTGCACATGTTCTGCCCCCCTTTCTCATCCGAGATCCTGTACCGGGCGACCGCCATGACACGCCGCCCTGCGGGCCCGCTCACGCATGGCTCCGCATCGACGCTGCATCGCACCCGGCAATGGCCGGATTGTTATACATTGAGCGCGGGCTTGAAATGCCCAAACTTTGCATGTAGTGGCAGGATCGCAACTAATATTAGGTTCATCGTTGATATATTTATGAAATATTTCAGGAAAATTTAAGCATAGCTGCCGTAGGTGGCGGGGGTGCGCGTTGGTGGCGAGTGCTGCATTGCAGGACGAACGGGGATCGGGGGAGGCGCTCGCCAATGCTGCAGAGCTTGCGGCGCTGGAGGACGCTGCGGCGCACCTGCGCCGGCATCCTGGCTTTCGCGCGGCGCTCGCCGCCTACTGCCGGGGGATGAGCAGTCCGGCGCGGATCGACTGGCCGGTCTACAAGCTCTTCGACCAGATCGGCCGCTATCTGGTCTGCTACATGCTGATCCACAACTACTACGCATGGGTCCGGGGCACGGGGCCCGCACCGACACTCACGGCCCTGCAAAAGGTTTCGGGCGCCAGTGAGCGACAGACGGCCGGGTTCGTGGCCGCCCTCAAGTCCGGTCGCCTCATCCTCACCGAGCCATCGCCGAACGATCGCCGCGTGAAGCACCTGCGGCCAGCACCGCCGATGATCGCGGAAATCGGCCGCTCGGCGCGGCTGTTCATCGCTGCGTCGGACGCCCTTGCGGGCCGGGGCGGGGCGCGCGCTGCGCGGCTTGCGGACAATCACGATCTTCTCGGGGATGTGATCCGCCGGTCGGCCGCCTATGTGCTGGCGCACGGTACCCTCATCCATCCCTTCCCGCGCGTGCTGCATTTCGCAGAGCGCGACAGCGGCTATCTGTTGCTGACGGCAGTGTTCGCGGCCCGTTTCGATGGCCTTGCCTCGTCCCCCGCGGCGGGCTCGCTGAGCTACCGGCAACTCGCGCGGCGCTTCCAGGTCTCGGCCGCCCACATCGGCAGCCTGATGAACGAGGCCCAGCGCGAAGGCTGGTTCCACACCGACGGGCGCGGGCGGCTTGCCGGTGTCGCGCCCGATTTCGTCGAGGAGTTCGCGCAATGGGCCTCATGGCAAATGGTCCATTGCACCGGTCTCATCGAGGCGGCGCTCGCCGCGACCGGTTCGGCGCTAGTTGAGGCGGGAGGGCCGGGCGTTCCTGCCGACGCCGGCTAGCGGAAGGCCGCCGGGCCCCTTCTCGATGGTTCGGTCGGATTCCCCGACCGGGCTTCAAGCTGATCCGAACCGGCTCCGTGGCACCCCCGGCAGCGGTTGGCGGCCGGTCGCTTCTGCCCATCGGGTGAATATTCAATTTCATCACCGATCAAGACCCCGGCGAAGCCGCAGGCGGAGTGTCTCGCTCATTCGGCATCTTAACTGTTCGATCAGTCAGTGCATGCTGAGCGCTCCTTCCGCCGGGCGCTTCAATGTCCGCACCAAACGCGGCCATTGCCGTTTCTTGGTGCGGACGATCGGCGGCCCGGGCGACGAGCGACGGCGCGCGCGGCCTTCGCGGAACCATGGGGAGGAAAGCGGCTGAACGTTGAGGGCGGACAACGTTCGGCCTATCCGGCCTGATGCTACCCTCTGCATGGCCGGGAAGGATGCAAATGCCGTCTTGACATGTATATTCGAATTATCGTAGGTTCGCACAAATGAATATCGACAGCCAAACCATGCAACGGGCTGCGGACGAGGCCAGCGAGCTTCTCAAGGCCCTGGCCAACCGTCATCGCCTGTTGATCCTGTGCCAGCTCGTCGACGGGGAGAAGTCGGTCGGGCAGCTCGCGGAGTTCCTGGGCATCCGGGACTCCACCGTGTCGCAGCATCTGGCGCTCCTGCGCCGTGATCGGCTGATCGCTGGCCGGCGGGAGGGGCAGACGATCTGGTATCGGATCGAGAGCGAACCGGCACGGGCGATCCTGGTCGCTCTCTACCAGTCCTTCTGCACGCCTGCCTTGCCGGAGGCCGTAGGCGCCGAAGCCTGACCGGAAGGGAGGGTGACACGGACCGCGGCGGGTTCAGCCCAGAGCGTCGCGAGGGAACCCAAGCCCGTACCCCGTCGGGTGTTTGCAGATTCTTGTAACCAAACAGTTGCAAAAATTTGCAATCGTTATCATGTAAGTATCAACTGAAGGCGATGGCCTTCTCGGGAAAGGGCATGACCATGACGAGGAATATCGGAGGCATTGACCGGGCGGTCCGGATCATCGTCGGCCTCGCACTTCTGTCGCTCGTCGCCTTCGTCGACGGCGATGCGCGCTGGTGGGGGCTTCTCGGCCTTGTGCCGCTACTGACGGGTCTCTTCTCGCTCTGTCCGCTCTACACGCTCCTTGGCGTCAACACGTGTCCCATCAGGGGAGAACGCAGGTGAAGCTCGTCTGGATCACCGATGCCCTTGCCGTCGGCGAGCAACTCCGGCCCGGAGACGTCGAAACGCTCGCCGCTGCCGGTTTCGCGGCCATTGTCAACAACAGACCGGACGGCGAGACTCCCGGCCAGCCGGAGGCCGAAGCGATCGCGACGGCGGCGCGGCAGGCCGGGCTCGCCAGCATTCACCTGCCGGTTGCCGGCATGAATATCGGCGAGGAAACGGTGAGGGCCTTTCAGCGGGCCTTGGCCGCCAGCCCGGGCCCTGTCCTCGCCTTCTGCCGGTCGGGGACGCGCTCCCTCACGCTATGGGCCATCGGCGAAGTACTCGATGGCCGGATGGCGAAGGGCGATCTTGTCTCGTTCGGGGCCGAGCATGGGTTCGATCTCTCAGCCGCAGTCGCTTGGCTGACGACAAGGGGCGCACCGGACACCGGCCCTCAGACGCTTATCAGGAAAGGAACAGCCATGGTGCAGAAACCCGAAGTGACCGGCTTCTTCGACCCTCGCACCTGGTCGGTCCAGTATGTCGTTGCCGACCCGCAGACGAGGAAATGCGCGATCGTCGATCCCGTCTTCGATTTTGACGAGAAGTCGGGGCAGACGGCCTCGAAGAACGCCGATCGCATCCTCGCCTTCATCAGGGCGAAGGGCTACGAGGTCGAGTGGATTCTCGATACACACCCCCATGCCGACCATTTCTCGGCGGCGGCCTATCTGAAGGAGAAGACGGGCGCCCCGACAGCCATTGGCGAGAAGGTCACGGAGGTCCAGAAGCTCTGGAAGGGCTTCTACAACTGGCCGGATTTTCCGGCCGACGGCTCGCAGTGGGACCGGCTCTTCGCCGACGGCGACACCTTCAAGGTGGGCAACATCGACGCGCGGGTGATGTTCTCGCCCGGCCATACGCTCGCCTCGGTCACCTATGTCATCGGCGATGCGGCCTTCGTGCACGACACGCTGTTCATGCCGGACAGCGGAACCGCGCGCGCGGATTTTCCCGGCGGCAGCGCCAGGGTGCTGTGGCGCTCGATCCAGGACATCCTGGCGCTGCCGGACGAGACCCGCATCTTTACCGGCCACGACTACCAGCCGGGTGGCCGCGAGCCGCGCTGGGAATCGACCGTCGCCGAGCAGAAGGCGAAGAACATCCATATCTCGGAGTTCAGGACCGAGGAGGCCTTCGTCGCCGCCCGTGAAGCGCGCGACAGGACCCTGCCCATGCCCAAGCTGATCCTGCAGTCGCTGCAGATCAACACCAATGGCGGGCGCCTGCCGGAGCCGGAAGGCAACGGGCGGCGCTATCTCAAGATCCCGCTCGACCTCCTTGAGGGCGCGGCATGGGAGTGACATCCGTGACGGAAAGGTCCTTCGGCGAGTTGTCCGGCATGAAGGAGAAGGTGGGCGATGCGTCCGCCTTCCTGAAGAAGATGTCGAACCCGGACCGCCTGCTGGTCTGCTGCGCGCTCGTCGAGGGCGAGCGCTCCGTGCGCGAGCTCGAAGAGACGCTCGGCATCCGCCAGCCGGGTCTGTCGCAGCAGATCGCGGAACTGCGCGAGGCCGGCCTCATCGCCGGCCGCAAGGAGGGCAAGCACGTCTTCTACCGGCTCGCGGATCCACGCATCCAGGCCTTCATCGAGACCATGCACCGGCTGTTCTGCGAGACCGGTGCGCCCCACCGGCGTTTGCCGGCCTCATACGAGATCGACCCATGACAGAGTTCACACCCGTCGCCTCCTTCCTCGGGGGCACGATGATCGGCCTTGCGGCCGTTCTCCTCATGGCCGTCCATGGCCGCATTGCGGGCATGACGGGCATCCTCACCGGCCTCCTGCCGCCGCTCGCGGCCGACTGGGCCTGGCGCGCGGCCTTCATCGTCGGAGCGATCGGCGCCCCGGCTCTGATCGTCGCTCTGGCAGGCCGGTCCGCCATCGCTTTCGAGAGCAGCATGCCCGCTCTCTGGCTCGTCGCGGGTGGGCTCCTCGTGGGCTTCGGGGTCCATTTTGCCTCGGGCTGCACCTCCGGCCACGGCGTCTGCGGGCTTGCCCGGCTTTCGCCGCGATCGATGGCGGCGACGGTGACCTTCATGGCCGCGACCGCCGCCACGGTCTTCTTCGTCCGCCACGTTCTGGGAGGCCTGTGATGGCGCGTATCGCCCTTGCCCTTCTCGCCGGTCTCGTCTTCGGCGCCGGCATCGCCGTGTCCGGCATGATCAACCCGGCCAAGGTGCTCAATTTCTTCGATCTTGCCGGATCGTGGGATCCGTCGCTCGCCTTCGTGATGGGCGGCGCCCTCATCGTCACCGCGATCGGCTATCGCGTCGTGCTGCAGCGCCCAAAACCCCTCCTCGACGAGACCTTCCATCTGCCGACGGCACGGCGGATCGACTTGCCGCTCGTTTCGGGCGCGGCCGTGTTCGGCATAGGTTGGGGTATCACCGGCTTCTGTCCGGGCGGTGCCGTGCCGGCGCTCGGGCTCGGACAGCCGCGCGCGCTCATCTTCGTCACTTCGATGCTGGCCGGTATCGCGCTGGCGCGCTTCCTCCGCGGTGGCCTGGCCGGGCGGGCCCGGTCGCGTACTGCCTGACGACTGGTGGAGCGAGGCTACCATGCGCAGCGCTGTAGCTCGGCTTGAACGCTACCTGCCGATCTTGACGTGGGGCAGGGCCTATGACCGCGCAAGCCTCGTGAGCGACCTCGTGGCGGCGCTGATCCTCACGATCATGCTCATCCCGCAGTCGCTGGCCTATGCGATGCTCGCCGGCCTGCCGCCGGAAGTCGGCCTCTATGCGTCGATCCTGCCACTCGTCGCCTATGCGCTGTTCGGCACCAGCCGCACGCTTGCCGTCGGGCCCGTGGCTGTCGTCTCGCTCATGACCGCCGCAGCGGTCGGGGAGATCGTGGCGCAGGGGACCGCCGGCTATCTGGCGGCCGCCGCCGCGCTGGCACTGCTCTCCGGCGCGATGCTGATGCTGATGGGCCTCCTGCGGCTCGGTTTCCTTGCCAATTTCCTGAGCCATCCTGTGATCTCCGGTTTCATCACCGCATCCGGCATCCTGATCGCGGCGAGCCAGATCAAGCACATCCTCGGCATCGCGGGCGGCGGCGACACGCTGCCGGCGATCGTCGCGACGCTCGCGGGCGCCGTCTCCGGCGTCAATCCCCACACCGCCGCCATCGGGCTCGGCGTCCTGTCCTTCCTCCTGTTCGCCCGCACGCGGTTGAAGCCGCTTCTCATAGGGCTCGGCCTCGGGCGGCGCGCGGCCGATCTTCTGACCAAGGCCGCGCCGATCCTCGCTGTCGCCGTGACGATTCTCCTGGCGAAGGGCTTCGACCTTGCCGCGCACGGTGTTGCGCTGGTGGGCGCCATCCCGCCGGGGCTGCCGGCGTTCGCCGTCCCGGACATCTCGCCCCATCTTCTGGGGCAACTCGCCGGGCCGGCCTTCCTGATCGGCATCATCGGCTTCGTCGAATCCGTCTCCGTCGCGCAGACTCTCGCCGCCAAGCGGCGCCAGCGCATCGAGCCTGACCAGGAACTGATCGGGCTCGGAGCCGCCAATATCGCGGCCGGCCTGTCGGCAGGCTATCCCGTGACGGGGGGCTTCGCCCGCTCGGTCGTCAATTTCGACGCTGGGGCCGAGACGCCGGCTGCGGGCGTGTTCACGGCGGCTGGCATCGCCGTTGCGACCCTCTTTCTGACGCCTTTCCTCGCGGCTCTTCCGCAGGCCACGCTTGCCGCGACCATCATCGTCGCCGTGCTTTCGCTTGTGGACCTGCGGGCCATTCGCCATGTGTTCGCCTATTCACGAGCCGATTTTGCTGCCATGGCGGCAACCATCGTGGTCACATTGTCCTTGGGCGTGGAGCCCGGCATCGTGGCGGGTGTCGGTCTGTCCCTCTTCCTGTTTCTCTACCGCTCGAGCAGGCCCCACATGGCCATTGTCGGCCAGGTTCCGGGCACGGAGCATTTCCGCAACGTCGCGCGCCATGCGGTGCTGACGGAGCCGCACATCCTCTCGATCCGTGTCGACGAGAGCCTCTATTTCGCCAACAGCCGTTATCTGGAGGACCGGATCGCGCAGCTGGTGGCGGAACGGCCGCAGGTCCGGCACGTTGTGCTCATGTGCCCGGCGGTCAACGAGATCGACGCCAGCGCGCTCGCCAGTCTCGAGGCGATCAACCGCCGCCTCGCCGATGCCGGCATCGCCTTTCATCTGAGCGAGGTGAAAGGTCCGGTCATGGACCGCCTGCGGCGCTCCGATTTCCTCGACCAACTGACCGGGGAGGTGTTCCTCAGCCAGTTCGCAGCCGTCAGGTCTTTGCGCGGCGCGGAGCACCGGCCGCTCGCGGTGGTCTAGGGCGGCGGCTTCCGATCCCGTCGTTGACGGCAGGGAGCCTTTGATCGCCGTCAATGCCGCAGGGCGTGCCCCGGCGCAGCATCAGCCTGTTCACGGGCGACGGGGTGGGGGTCATGCATGCTCCGGCTGACGTTGCCGCCGCGCAGGCGGGTTCCAAAGAACATTCGCACTTGCGCATATACGACGAGTTGCGTATATAATTTTCAGAAATTTCTGAAATTGATGCTTGGGTGCGCGGTCATGAACCTTCCTCCCCTCGTCCAGTCCTTCGTGCTGCATTTCGGCGAGATGGGCAGCCGCTGGGGCATCAATCGCACGGTCGGGCAGATCTATGCGCTGCTCTATGTCTCGCCTCAGCCGCTCTGCGCCGACCAGATCGTCGAGGCGCTCGGCATCTCTCGCTCCAACGTCTCCATGAGCCTGCGCGAATTGCAGGCGTGGAATCTCGTCCTGCTCAAGCACCGGCCTGACGACAGGCGCGACTTCTTCACGACGCCAGACGATGTCTGGCAGATCCTGCGGACGCTCGCCGAGGAGCGCAAGAAGCGCGAGATCGACCCCACCCTGTCGGTCTTGCGCGAGATCCTGATGCAGAAGCCGGGCAATGACGACGAGCGCTTCGCCCAGGAACGCATGGCCGAGATGCACGGGCTGATCGAGCGCCTGACGACCTGGTACGACGACGTCAAGCAGCTCGACACCGACCGGCTCGCCATGCTGCTCGGCCTCGGCTCCCGTGTGACCAAGTTCCTCGAAGCCAAGGACAGGATCGTGTCCATCGCCCGCCGGAAACCGGCGGCCCGCGAACGCAGGGAATAGAGATGACACGGGCCGGCACGATCAGCACCGCTCCGGCGACCGCCCGGCGCAGCGCCATTCTTCCGGTGGGCGACGACCGTGCCGTCGTGCAGGGGGCGGGTGCCGGTGCAAGCCATGCCGCCAGTCGCGCGCAGCGACGTGCTGCGACGCGCACGGGCGCGATGTTCCAGGCGGCGGCCTCTCTCCTGTGGATCCCGCAGGCCGGGTTGCTCGCTTGGTCGGTCGCGGACATCGCCGGCGGCAGCGGTGTCGACGCCATTCTCGTCAATGCGGCCGGCGTGCTGCTCATCGGCATCTTGCGTGCGCTCCTCGATGCGCTCGGCGGCCGCATGGCCTTTCGCCAGGCGCGGGCCGTGCTCGCGGAGCGGCGCCGCGAGGCCGTGGCCGCGCTCGCTGCACGCTCCCCGGTCGATATCGGCCGCCCGGCGGCTGGCCTCGCCGCGAGCACGCTTGCCGAACAGGCCGAGGCCATCGTGCCCTATCTTTCGCGCTTCCAGCCGGCGCGGCTGCGGGCGAGCATCGTCCCGGTCGCCATCCTTCTCGTCGTGCTTGCCTGGTCCTGGGCCGCGGCGCTCGTGCTCCTCGTCGCCGCGCCGCTGATCCCCGTCTTCATGGCGCTCGTCGGCTGGCGTGCGAAAGCCGCGAGCGAGGCGCAGCTCGTCGAGCTCGGCGGCATGAACGCCTTCCTGCTCGACCGGCTGCGTGGTCTTGCCACCATACGCTCGCTCGATGCCGTGGATGCCACGGCGCAGCGGCTCAGGGCGGATGCCGAGAGCCTGCGCATCAGGACCATGGCCGTGCTGCGTATCGCCTTCCTGTCCTCCGCGGTGCTCGAGCTTTTCGCCGCCCTCGGCGTCGCCATGGTCGCCGTCTATGTCGGCTTCCACCTCCTCGGCCAGTTGCCGTTCGGCACCTGGGGCGATCGGCTCACGCTCGGGGAGGGGCTCTTCATCCTCCTGCTCGCGCCCGCCTTCTTCGAGCCGCTGCGCGACCTGTCCGCCGTCTGGCACGACCGGGCCGCGGGCGAGGCGGCGCTCGATGCGCTTGCGCGCCTGTCGCAGAAGGGCTGCGACCTGCCCGACGCCGAACATGTGCACCTGTCCTCTCGGCCGGAGGCCGGCGCTGCGCCATCGGTCCGCATCGAGAAGCTGCGCTTCGGCCATACCGGGCGCGGCGAGCCGGTCTTCGACAATTTCAACCTCGTGGTGGCGCCGGGCGAGCGCGTTGCTCTGCTGGCGCCGAGCGGCGGCGGCAAGTCGACGCTCATCGCCCTTCTGGCCGGGCTCGTGGCGCCCGAGAGCGGCCGCATCCTCATTGCCGGCGAGGCCCTCACGGCCCGGAGTGCCGGGCGCCTGCGCCGCCGCATGGCCTGGATCGGCCAGCGCCCGCATGTCTTCGCGGGATCGCTCGCCGCCAATGTCACGCTCGGCCGGGACGGGATCGGCCGGGATGCGGTCGAGGACGCGCTTGCTCTCGCCGGCCTCGCCGAGGTGGCGAAGCGGCGGGGCGCGGCGCCGGTCGGCGAGAACGGCGTCGGCCTGTCGGGCGGGGAGGCTTCACGCCTTGCCCTCGCGCGCGTCGCGGTGACGCCGGAGGCCGGCCTCATCCTTGCCGACGAGCCGACCGCCCATCTCGACAGCGTGACTGCCGCGAGCATCACCGAGGCGCTGATCCGGCTCTCCGCGGGACGGACGCTGATCGTGGCGACGCACGATCCTGTGCTCGCCGCCCGCATGGACCGCATCATCCATCTCTCCGCGACACGCCTGGAGGACGCCGCATGACCGGGCTTGTGCGCCAGCTCCGTCCCGTCGCCGGGCTCTTCCTCTCCGGCAGCCGTGCCATGCTGATCGCAGGCGTCTTGCTGTCGGTCGCCACGGCCCTCTGCGGCATCGCGCTTCTCGGCCTCTCCGGCTGGTTCATCACCGCGACCGGGATCGCGGGCCTCTCGGCCGCCACGGCGCTCGCCTTCGACGTCTTCGTACCGTCCGCCGGCATCCGCTTCCTTGCGCTCGCGCGGACCGCGTCCCGCTACGGCGAGCGGCTGACGACACATGACGCTACGCTCGCCGTGCTCGCCGCGCTGCGTGAGCGCCTGTTCCGCGGCTGGGCGCAGCCCGGTGCCGCGCGGGACCTCGTCAAGCGGCCGGCGCGCCTCCTGTTCCGCCTGACGCTCGACATCGACGCGCTCGATTCGCTCTATCTGCGTGTCATCGTGCCCATCATCGGCGCTTGTGCCGTCGCCCTTGCGGCGGGCGTCGTGCTGGAGCTGATGCAGCCGCTCCTCGGCTTGTCTGCCGCCGGCTTCCTCATCCTTGCCGGCGCCGGCCTGCCGGCCGCCGCGGCCGTGGCGGCGCGGCGGCCCGCGCGGCGCCGCGCCCATGGGCTCGAGGTGCTGCGCTCGCGCGCCATCGACCTCGTGAGCGGTCAGACCGAATGGATCATGGCCGGGCGGCTCGCCGCGCGGCAGGATGGCCTTGCCGCCGCCGACCGCTACCTGTCCGAGAGCGACGATGCGCTGAACCGCATCGAGGTGCGCACCGGCGCCGGTTTCGCCGTCGCGGGGGCGTTGCTTCTGGCTGGCACCCTCGTCGCGGTCGCGCTGCTGGCCGAAAGCGGCACCATCGGCGCGCCGGTCGCGGCGCTCGGCCTCCTGGTGACTCTTGCGGCGATGGAGCCCTTCGCAGCGCTGCGGCGGGGCGCGGTCGAACTCGGCCGCACGCTCATCGCGGCCGGACGGATCGCGCCGCGGCTCGCTTCGCCCTTGGAAGCAGCAGGCCCCGTCGCGCCGCCCGCCGGCGTCGCCGCCCGCCTCGAGGACGTCACGGTGCGGTATCCGGGTGCCGCGAGGCCGGCCCTCGACGCCATCACGCTCACCATCGGCGAGGGCGAGCGCATCGCGCTCATCGGTGCGAGCGGTGCCGGCAAGTCGACCTTGCTCGGCCTGCTGGCCGGCGAGGTCGCTCCGCAGGCCGGCCAGGTCGCGCGCCGCGCGGCGACGCTGCTCACCCAGCGCACCGAGCTGTTCCAGGACACATTGCGCGACAACTTGCGCCTCGCCGACCCGCGGGCGGACGATGCCCGCCTGATCGAGGCGCTCGACGCCGCCGGCCTCCGGGACGACACCGAGGCACTGCCGAACGGGCTTGACACCCGTCTCGGCGAGGGCGGCCACGGCCTGTCGGGCGGTCAGGCGCGGCGGCTCGCCCTCGCGCGGCTGCTGTTGCGCCCGACGCCGCTCTGGCTCCTCGACGAGCCGACCGAAGGGCTCGACGGGATGACGGCACGCGACGTTCTCGCCCGTCTTGGCGGAAGCGCCGGAGACCGGACGATCGTCGTCGCGACGCATATCAGGCGCGAGGCGGAGGCTGCGGAGCGCCTCGTCATCATGGATCGGGGGACCATCGCCGCCATCATCGCCCGTGGCGAGCCCGGCTTTCAGGCCGCGCTCGCCACGCTGCGACCCGACTGACGGTATTCGACCGCAGCAAGGCGCCGCCCGCCGGTGACGCCGCAAGCACAGGGGGCCCGGGCAAGCCGGACTTGACGTCAAATGGAACTCGACATCGTCGCCCTATCGCGGCTGCAGTTCGCGATGACCGCGCTCTACCACTTCCTCTTCGTGCCCTTGACGCTCGGCCTTTCCGTGCTGCTCGCCATCATGGAAACGGTCTATGTCATGACCGGCCGTCCGATCTGGCGCCAGATGACGAAATTCTGGGGCACGCTGTTCGGCATCAACTTCGTGCTCGGCGTCGCCACCGGCATCGTCATGGAATTCCAGTTCGGCATGAACTGGAGCTATTACAGCCACTACGTCGGTGACATCTTCGGCGCGCCGCTCGCCATCGAGGGCCTGATGGCCTTCTTCCTCGAGGCGACCTTCGTCGGACTGTTCTTCTTCGGCTGGGACAAGCTGTCGAAGGTCGGGCACCTGATGACGACCTGGGCCGTGGCGCTCGGCTCCAACTTCTCGGCGCTGTGGATCCTGATCGCCAACGGCTGGATGCAGAACCCGGTCGGGTCGGCCTTCAATCCCGAGACGATGCGCATGGAAGTGACCGACTTCTTCGCGGTGCTGTTCAACCCCGTCGCGCAGGCCAAGTTCGTGCATACGGTTTCGGCCGGCTACGTCACCGCCGCCATCTTCGTGCTCGGCGTTTCGGCCTGGTATCTCCTCAAGGGCCGGCATGCGGAGCTCGCCAAGCGTTCGATGACCGTGGCCGCGTCCTTCGGCCTCGCCGCCTCGCTGTCGGTCGTCGTGCTGGGGGACGAGAGCGGCTATCTCTCCACCGAGCACCAGAAGATGAAGCTCGCCGCCATCGAGGGCATGTGGGAGACGGAGCCGGCGCCCGCTGCCTTCACCCTCGTCGGCTTTCCCGACCAGAAGGCGCGCGAGACCCATTATGCGATCAAGATCCCGTGGGTGATGGGGCTCATCGGCACCCGCTCGCTCACGCAGGAGATCCCGGGCATCGACGAACTCGTCACGCGGGCCGAGGCGCGTATCCGGCAAGGCATCGCGGCCTTCGACGCCCTGCAGCAGATCCGCGCCGCCGGCGGGGCGGACAAGGTCACGTCGGAGGTCCGTCAGGCCTTCGAGAACAACGGCCATGACCTGGGCTATGCGCTGCTCCTCAAGCGCCACGTCGACGATCCGCGTGAGGCGAGCGAGGCCGACATCAGGCAGGCGGCCTGGGACATGGTTCCGCACGTGCCGACGCTGTTCTGGTCCTTCCGCATCATGGTCGGGCTCGGCTTCTTCTTCATCGGCCTGACGGCGCTTTTCTTCTACCTGTCGGCGCGGCGCCGGCTGGACCGCTATCCCGGGCTGCTGCGCCTTGCGGTCTTCGCCATACCGCTGCCGTGGATCGCGGCCGAGCTCGGCTGGATCGTGGCGGAGTTCGGCCGGCAGCCGTGGATCATCGAGGGTGTGCTGCCGACAGCCGCTGCTGTCTCGAGCCTCGGCGCCTCGACGGTGCTGATGACGATCATCGGCTTCGCTCTGATCTACACGGTTCTCATCGTCATCGAGATGGCCCTGATGGTCCGCGCGATCCGCAAGGGCCCGGAGGCAGACGACGAACCGGAGGCCGAACTCGTTCCCCAGTCTCTCGTCGCTGCAGAGTGAGCGCCATGATTCTGCATCAACTCATCGACTACGAAACCCTGCGTGTCGTCTGGTGGCTGCTGCTCGGCGTTTTGCTGATCGGCTTTGCCGTGATGGACGGCTTCGACCTCGGCACGGCCACGCTGCTGCCCTTCGTCGCGAAGACGGACGTGGAGCGGCGCGTCGTCATCAATGCCGTCGGTCCCGTCTGGGAAGGCAACCAGGTCTGGCTGATCCTCGGCGGCGGCGCCATCTTCGCTGCCTGGCCGCCGCTCTATGCCGTGTCTTTCTCGGGCTTCTACCTCGCGATGTTTGCGATCCTCTTCGCGCTCATTCTGCGCCCGGTGGGCTTCAAGTACCGCTCGAAGCGCGACAGCGCGGTCTGGCGGGCCGGATGGGACTGGGCCCTCTTCGTCGGCGGCTTCGTGCCCGCGCTCGTCATGGGGGTCGCTGTCGGCAACGTCCTTCTGGGCGTGCCCTTCCGGTTCGATCCGGACCTGCGCATCTTCTACGAAGGAACGACGCTCTTCGAGTTGCTCAACCCCTTCGGCCTCCTGTGCGGGCTCCTCTCTGTCGCCATGCTCGTCATGCACGGCGGCGCTTGGCTCGTGCTGAAAAGCGAGGGTCCGGTCGCCGAACGCTCGCGCATCTGTGGCAGCATCGCTGCCTTCGTCACGATCGTCCTCTTCGCACTCGGCGGACTGTGGCTGTGGCTCGGCGTTGACGGCTACCGGATCACCAGCGAGATCGCCACGACCGGTGCCTCGAACCCGCTCGCCAAGACCGTCGAGCAGGCTCCCGGTGTCTGGTTCGAGAACTACGGCCGCCATTCCTGGATGATGCTCGCGCCGGTCCTCGGCTTCGCCGGCGCGCTCGGCAGCCTCGCCTTCTTCAAGGCGCGGCGCGAGGTTTCGGCGCTGCTGGCCTCGTCGGTGGCGATCCTCGGCATCATTTCGACGGTCGGGCTGTCGATGTTTCCGTTCATCCTGCCCTCGTCGATCGATCCGCGGTCGAGCCTGACGGTGTGGGATGCCTCCTCGAGCCATCTGACGCTCTTCATTATGCTCGTGGTCACCGCGATCTTCGTGCCGCTCGTCGTCGCCTATACGACGTGGGTCTACCGCATCCTCTGGGGCAAGGTGGACGCCAAGGCGATCAGCGACGGCAGCGGCCACGCCTATTGAATGGAGAGTGCAATGTGGTACTTCGCCTGGCTTCTTGGCCTGCCGCTCGCAGCTGCCTTCGCCGTGCTCAATGCCATGTGGTACGAGCTCATGGACGATGCGGCGAAGGCGCGGATGGAGCCCATCCGCGCCACGGACGGCGAGCGACCGTCCCGCTGAACGCGAGGAGACGCCGCCCTCGGGCGGCGTCTTGCCGTTGGTGGCCGGCCGAAGCTCAGCTATAGGGCGACCAGCACGGCTGGCGCGGGCCGTCATGTGGCTGGTAGCTGTTGTTGTACGCGCGGTAGGACCGATAGTGGGCGTAGCACCAGCGGATGTGCGCCGCCGGCAGGGGCGGCGTGAGCGCCCGGCCGGCCGCAACCCCTGCGGCGAAGGCGGCCGACGGGAACCAGTAGCCGTTGTGGTACCGGTAGCCGGGGCGGGCCACCACGAAGCCGCGGTAGCCGTTATAGTAATAGATGCCGCCGACGGCGTAGAAGCCGCGGCGATGCACGATCGGCTCGACGAGATCGGGCTCCGCGACCGAAACGAGCGTGGATGCGCCGGCGGCGAACGCGGACGGCATGGCGGCGGCCGGCGTCACCGCCGAAACGAGCGCGAGCGCGGCGGCGCGGACGGCTGTGAGCAGCCTGTGTCTCATTGGATCTCTCGGTGCTGTGGCTTGTGAGGCAGGGACTGGGCTAACGCCTGAGCGCCCGCAGTTCGGAAAGCGACAGCGAGCGGTTGCCATCCGCGTCGGCACCCCGCAGGCGATCGGGAACGAAGCGGGCGAACTCCTCCCGCGAGATGCGGCCGTCGCCGTTCGCGTCCATACGCTCTGCCCTTGCCTCGAGCCCTTCCAGCGATGCCGCCTGGAACCTGCCGGCATCCTTCAGGCGCGCGGCTGCCGCCTTCTTTTCCTCTGGGTCGAGGAAGCCGTTGCCGTTGCGGTCCATGCTGTCGAAGAACCGTGCGCGCGCTTCCGCGATCTCCGAGAATTGCAGTGCCCTGTCGCCGTTGCGGTCCATCTGCCTGAACATCTGACGGGGTCCGGGGCTATCGAAGGCGCAGGCGCTGCCCGGAAAGAGCACCAGCATCGCCGCTGCGAGAGCTTTCCACTTCATGCCGATCTCCGTTCGTGAGGAGCGCTGCAGCGCTCCGACGACGGTTCTACGCAGGCTGGCGGGCGCTCCTACGCGGCGCGCATGGTTTCGCTTGGGCGCGTAGGACGAGACGTCGCGGGCCGTATTGGTCGAGGCCGGCGCAGTTGCGGATGCGCGGCAGGAACGGAAGGAACCTCGCCATGAACACGCTGATGAAGATGGTCCTTATGGCCCTCGCAACCCTGGGCACGACAACCCTCGCGGTATCACAGACCCGCCCGGCGGATATGCGGTTCATCGAACGTCTCGACGCCGATGGCGATGGCGTCCTGTCGCGGAACGAGGTCGCCACGGCGCGGCAGCGTCTCTTCGCGCGCTTCGACCGCGACGGCGATGGTGCGATCGATGACAGGGAGATCGAAGCCCTGCGCGACGCCGTCATGGATCGCGCGGTCGCCCTGCAGGCGCGTCTCGGCCGCGCGTGGCGGCGGATGGATACGAACGGCGACGGCCGGGTCTCGGCAGAGGAATTCCGCGCCCGGACGATCCTGTTCGATGTTGCCGACCGCGACGGCGACGGCCGGCTGTCGTCCGCCGAAATCGCCTTCATGCGCGACCTCATCCTCGGCCGTCGCGGTTGACGACGGACCTTTTCCGACGGCCACTGTCACGTTCAGGGAGAGCCTCCATGCGTTACTCAGCCACGACTGTCCCGGTCCGGCTCTGTCTTGCCGTTCTCGGCCTCGTCGCGACGGCCGGGGTCGCGCCCGCAGCGGAATGGACGCGCGGCACCGTCCACGGGGGTCAGCTTAGCCGCCATGTCACCGGCGACGGCCTCGTCTACAGCGGCCAGACGACACGCGTCGGCCCGAACGGCGGTACCTATACCTCGAGCGCGACGTGCCTCAACGGCGTCGTCGACCGCTGCCGCCGGAGCTACACCGCGATCGGGCCGGCCGGCGGGACCTATTCCGGCGAGCGGGCGAGCGCGCGTGGGCCGTTCCGGGTGCGCTCGGTCGGCCGCATCACGGGTCCCGACGGCGGCGTTGCCGTCGGCGGCCACCGCCGTTGGAGGTGAGGTGGGGTGGAGCGGGTGCAGGCGCCCGATGCCGTGGAGACGCCGGGACAGGGCGAGGATGAGCGTCTACTCGCCCGCATCGCGGCTGGTGAGCAGGCGGCGCTCGTCCGGCTCATCGATCGGCATGGGCGCGGCCTTCGCCTCTTCGCCACGCGCTATCTCGGCAGCGCGGACGACGCCGAGGACGTGGTGCAGGACGTGTTCGTCACGGTGTGGAAACGCGCTGGGCGGTTCGATCCCGCAAGGGGGCGGGCGACGACCTGGCTCTACCGGATCGCCGCCAACCGCTGCATCGACATGCGCCGGTGGCGCAGCCTGCGTGTCTTCATCGGCCTCGACGAGGTGGCGGAGACGCTGCCGGCGGCCGGTGTCGACGCCGACATGCGCCTCGCGGCGCGGCAGGAGCTCGCGGCAGTGCGCCATGGCCTCGCGCGTCTGCCCGAGCGCCAGCGCATGGCGCTGCTGCTGCGCGCCGTGGCCGATCTCGACGTTCCGGCCATCGCCGAAGTCATCGGATCGAGCACCGGGGCGGTCGAGCAACTGCTCGTGCGGGCGCGGCGCACGCTGCGCGAACACACGACGGACGTGCGCGCAGACAACAAGCAAGAAGAAGGGAGATTGCGATGAACAGGGATGATTTCGAGCAGCTTCGGCGCCGCTTCGGCGAGGATGTGGCCGCATGGCCGCCGCCATACCGGCAGGAGGCAAGGTCCTTTCAGGAGGGCAACGGCACCGACGACGACCTCGACCGCCTGCTGCGCGCAGCTATTGACGCCCCGGCCGACGAGCGGGCGCTGGCGCGCAAGGTCCTGTCGCGGATCGAGGGATCGCGCCGGCCGGCTCATGTCCTGTCCGCCTCCTTGCGGCATATGCCCTCTTCCGCCGTCGCCGCTTGCCTGGCACTGGTCCTCATGGTGGCCGCCGCCGCAGGCTATCGGCTCGGCGGACGGGGCCCGGAGGCGGCGAACGACACACTTCTCGCATTTGCGGCGGGCGAGCCGTCTGGCCTCGACGATATCGTAGAGAGCCTTGGATCCGTCGGAGACGAACTGTGAAACGAGTGGTCCCGATCCGGCTCCTTCTGGTCGCTGGCCTTGCGATCTCGCTCATCGCGAATGTCTTCCTCGTCGGCTTCATCGTCAGGGGCGAGCGTCAGGCGCGTGGCGCGGGTTTCCTCGCCGAGAGCATTGCCGCGGCCTATCCTGAGGAGATACGCGCCGGCTTCCGCCGTCAGCTGCGAGACAACCGGCCACGCGTGCTGACCGCCCTGCGTGACGTGCGCGATGCGAGGCGCACCCTTGCCGCGGCGGCCAATGCGACGCCACTCGACGAAAAGGCGGTGGAGCGGGCGATGGAGGACGTGCGCACAGCGACGGACGCACTGCAGCGGCTCATGCAGGATCTTCTTCTTCAGACGCTGCGCGCCCGACAGGACGCGGGCAGGCCCTGACGGGCGCATTTGCAGATCGTCACGCGCCATGGTCCCGCGGAGCGGCCGCAGCCTGTCGTGCATGAAAAACAGTCCGCACGATGCGGACGGCCTCACGCCCACCCGCGGCATCTGCCGGGGCCATTGATCCCGGTCAAGAGCGCGCCGCGTGCGTTCCTTTAGTCTTCGGTGCCGATGCCTGCCAGCGCTGCCGCGCGGCTGTCATCGCCGTCGGCCCACCGCGCCTGATCCCGCGGCGGGCATTGCAGGGGAGCCCGACGCATGCGCAGCCTGACTTCTGCATCCCATGCCATGTCGTCGGCCCATCCTGCCGAGCGCGGCGTCTCAGGGGAGCAGGCCGTGCTGGATCTCGACCGGACCTGGCATGCCGTCACGCCGGCCGAGGCGCTGCAGGCGACCGGATCGTGTCCGGACGGCCTCAGCGAGGCGGAGGCGGCGCGGCGGCTCGAACGCTTCGGTCCCAACCGCCTGCCCCAGGGGCAGCGGCGCAGCGTTCTGATGCGTTTCCTGCTGCAGTTTCACAACCTGCTCATCTACGTGCTTCTTGGCGCGGCCGTGCTTGCGGCGATGATCGGCCACGAGACCGACGCTCTCGTCATCGCCGCCGTCGTCGTCGTGAATGCGATCATCGGCTTCGTCCAGGAGGGGCGCGCGGAGCAGGCGCTCGGGGCGATCCGCGCGATGATCGATCCGCACGCCTCCGTGATCCGCGATGGCCGGCGTCTGACGATCCCGGCGGACGAGGCGGTGCCGGGCGACATCGTCCTGCTCGAGGCGGGCGATCGGGTGCCGGCGGACCTGCGCCTCGTCAAGGCGCGCAGCCTGCGTGTGGACGAGGCAATTCTCACGGGCGAATCCGTTCCGGTCGACAAGGCCCTGGACCCCGTCGACCTCGATGCAGCCCTCGGCGATCGCGTCTCCATGGCCTTCTCCGGCACCTTCGTCACTGCCGGCCAGGGCACGGGCGTCGTCGTTGCGACGGGCGCAGCGACGGAACTTGGCCGCATCGGCACGATGATCGGTGCTGTCGAGCAGCTCACCACGCCGCTCGTGCGCCAGATGGATGAGTTTGCACGGCAGGTTTCGGCCGTGGTGCTCGGCGTCGCGGCCCTCGTCTTCGGCTATGCCGTGCTCGTCCAGTCCCATGATCTCGACGATGCCTTCATGGCGGTGGTGGGCCTTGCCGTTGCAGCCATTCCGGAGGGTCTGCCGGCCGTCATGACGATCACGCTCGCCGTGGGCGTGCAGCGCATGGCTCGCCGCAACGCCATCATCCGCCGCCTCCCGGCCGTAGAGACGCTGGGCTCGGTCTCCGTGATCTGTTCGGACAAGACGGGCACCCTGACCCGCAACGAGATGATGGTAAGCGCGGTTGTGACTGCCGACCATGAGATCAGAGTCGACGGCACGGGCTACCGGCCCGAGGGCAACTTCCGGGCGAAGGACGGGCGCGAGCTCGATCCGGCCGCCGATCCGGTGCTGGAGGAACTGTCGCTTGCGGCCTTGCTGTGCAACGATGCGCAACTGCGGCGGCGTGACGGGGACTGGATCGTCGACGGCGATCCGATGGAAGGGGCGCTGGTGTCGCTCGCCATGAAGGCGGGGCACGACACAGCCGCGGCGCGCGCCGGCTTCACCCGCCTCGACGAGGTGCCGTTCGATTCCCGCCACCGCTACATGGCAACCTTGCACGCCCGAAACGGGCACCCGCCCGTCGCCTATGTCAAGGGTGCGCCCGAACGCATCGTCGCCATGGCCTCGCGCGTGGCGACCCTCGAGGGCGAAGAGCCGATCGATCGCGCGGCCTGGCACAGCCGGATCGATGCCCTAGCGGCCGACGGGCAGCGCGTCATCGCACTCGCACGCCGGACGATGGACGCCGGCGCCCGTGCACTGGCGTCGGACGATGTCGAGCACGACCTGACGCTGCTCGGCCTCGTCGGGCTGATCGATCCGCCGCGCCCGGAGGCGATGGCCGCCATCGCCGAATGCCGGGCGGCCGGCATCAAGGTCAAGATGATCACGGGTGATCACGCGGCGACCGCGCGCGCCATCGCGCTCCAGCTCGGTCTCGCGGACGACCCGAAGGCCGTGACTGGCCAGGATCTCGACGCCGCCAGCGCGGACGATTTCGACAGGTACACGCGCGAGGCCACCGTCTTCGCCCGAACCAGCCCCGAGCACAAGCTGCGCCTCGTGGAGGCGCTGCAGCGGGACGGCTCCATCATCGCCATGACGGGCGACGGCGTGAACGACGCCCCGGCCCTGAAACGGGCGGATGTCGGCGTCGCCATGGGCGGCAAGGGCACGGAAGCGGCAAAGGAGGCGAGCGAGATGGTCCTCGCCGACGACAACTTTGCCTCCATCGTCGCGGCCGTGCGCGAGGGACGCACGGTCTACGACAATCTGACCAAGGTGATCGCCTGGACATTGCCGACGAACGGCGGCGAGGCCTTTACCATCATTCTCGCCATCCTGTTCGGCCTGACCCTTCCCATCACGCCGGTCCAGATTCTCTGGATCAACATGGTCACCGCGGTCGCGCTCGGCCTCACCCTCGCTTTCGAGCCGACGGAGCCTGACGCCATGCGGCGGCCGGCGCGCCCAGCCGGCCAACCCCTGCTGTCGGGGCGCCTCCTCTGGCGCATTCTCTTCGTTTCGGCACTGATGGTTGCCGGCACCTTCGGCATCTATGCGTGGGCGAGCGCCCGTGGCCTCTCCGTCGAGGCGGCACGCACGATGGCCGTCAACACCATCGTCGTGATGGAGATTTTCTATTTGTTCAGCGTCCGCTACGTACACGGCCCGTCGCTGACCCTCCAGGGCGTCCTCGGCACGCCCGCCGTGCTCATGGGTCTTGCGACCGTCGTCGTGGCGCAACTGGCCTTCACCTATCTGCCCGTCATGCAGACAGTCTTCGGCAGCAGTCCGGTATCCTTCACCGACGGGCTGGCGATCATCGCCGTCGGCATCGTGCTCCTCGTGATCGTGGAGGTCGAAAAGCGCCTCGTCTCCCGATAAGCCGAAGTAAGATGCGGGAAATGACGTAGGATCGAAGGAGAACAGTCAGCGGTCCGACGGCACGAGGCAGGGATCCGAGCTACATGGCTGACGTCGTTTTCCAGGAGATCGCATGGCTGCTGCTGGCAGCCGCCGCCGTCGGGTTATTGGGCGCAGTGCTGCGGCAGCCCGTCATCGTAAGCTTCATCGCCGTCGGCATCGCGGCGGCCGCGTTCTTCGACAGCAGTGCCGAGACGGCGAGCCAGATCCGTTTCCTGGCCGAACTCGGTGTGGCGCTTCTGCTGTTCCTCGTCGGCCTCAAACTCGACTGGCGCCTGATCAAGACCCTGGGGCCCGTCGCCCTGGCCACCGGTCTCGGTCAAGTCGCCTTCACCGCGGGCATCGGGTTCCTCATCGGCCTTGCGCTTGGGCTCGACTGGCTTACCAGCCTTTATGTGGCGGTCGCGCTGACCTTCTCCTCGACGATCATCGTGGTGAAGCTGCTGAGTGACAAGCGTGAGCTGGAGACGCTTCATGGCCGGATCGCTCTGGGTTTCCTGATCGTTCAGGACATCGTGGTGGTCATCGCGATGGTGGTCCTGTCCACGATCGGGATCGGCGCCGCTCAGGGTGGTAGCGGGCTCGGCGACCTCGCCATGGTGCTCGGTTCGCTCTTCGCGGTCGTGGTGCTGCTCGTCCTGTTCGTTCGCTATCTGGCCGATCCGCTGATGAGCCGTCTTGCCCGCACGCCGGAACTGCTCGTCATCGCCTCCATCGGATGGGCGGCGACGGCGGCCACCATCGGCGACACGATCGGTCTCGGCAAGGAACTCGGCGGCCTTGCCGCCGGCATCTCCATCGGCTCCACGCCCTATCGCGACATGGTTTCGGCGCGGCTTGCAGCCTTGAGGGACTTCCTGCTGCTGTTCTTCTTTCTGTCGATCGGTGCAACGCTGGAGCTTTCCACGCTCGGGGAGGACTTTACACGCGCCATCGTCTTCTCGCTGTTCGTGCTCGTCGGAAATCCACTGATCGTCATCCTGATCATGGCCTGGATGGGTTACCGCGCCCGCACGGGGTTCCTCGCGGGCCTCACGGTCGCGCAGATCTCGGAATTCTCGCTCATCTTCATAACCATGGGGCTCAGCCTCGGCCATGTCGATCAGTCCGCCGTGGGACTCGTCACCCTGGTAGGGCTCGTGACGATTGCGCTGTCCGTCTACATGATCACCTATTCCCATGAGCTCTATGTATGGGCGCGGCCGCTGCTGCGTCCGCTCGATCTCCGCGATGGGAGGGAGGTGGCCGCGGAAAACGACGAACAGCGGCCGGCCGTCGACGTCATCGTTTTCGGGCTCGGCCGCTTCGGTAGCCAGTTGCTGAGGCGCCTCGACGACGCCGGCTACAGCGTGCTCGGCGTGGATCTCGATCCGCAGGCCGTCCGGCGTCTGTCACACGAGGGCTGGCAGGTGCGCTACGGCGACGTTGCAGAACAGGAGTTCTGGTCCGAGTTGCCGCTGGTTCAGGCACGCTGGATCGTCCTGTCCGTTCCTTACGGCGCCATCCTTCTGACCGAGACGGATCCGCACAGCGGGCTGATCACGGCGATTCGTTCGCATCGGTTCGCAGGCCGGGTCGCCATCACCGCACGCGATGACGAGGAAGCGCGTCGCCTCAAGGAGAGCGGGGGCATCGACCTCGTTCTCTATCCCTTCGACGATGCTGCGACGGCGGCGGCCAAGCAGATCGCCGATCTCGACGAGGAATTGGCCAGCATGGTGGAGGAGGCGACGCCGACATGAAGACGATCGTGGCCGTTACCGACTTCTCGCAGCGCAGCGGCGTCGCGCTTCGGCGGGCGGCGGCCATCGCGGCAGGTGCCGGGGCCCGCCTGCTGCTTGTCCATGCCGTCGATGACGGGCTGCCCAGGCACATTCTCGATCACCGGGTCGTCGAGGCCGAGCAGACGATAGACCAGGAGGCGGCCACCGTCGGCGGCGTGAATGTCAGCTGCGAGGTGGTGGTTGGTGACGTCTTCTGGGCGCTGCATCGCGCAGCCACCCAGGCGCATGCCGACCTGATCGTAGCGGGCGACCATCGGCGCAGCCCGTTGCGCGACCTTTTCCGCGACACCACCGTCGAGCGGCTGATCCGCGTATCGGCCGTGCCGGTGCTCATCGTCCGGATCGACGGCGCGCCCTATCGCCACGCACTAGTGGGCGTCGAGAGCGACGAAGGGCCGGAACTCCTCCACGTGCTGGCCCGGTTTGGCACGGCCGCTCCGGGACGGGCGACGCTGCTGCATGCCGTCAGCGCCCCGGCCGAAGGGCTCTTGCACTATGCCGGTGTCGAACGGGAGATCCGCGACGACTATCGCGCGCGAATCGCTCAGGAGGCGCGCGCCCGCATCACGGCCGGTCTGAAGGGACACCGCATGCCGCTCGACATCAGGATTGTCGATGCGCCGCCGCGCTTGGCGATTGCGGATCTCGTCGAAAGTGCCGGCTGTGACCTGGTGGCCGTCTCCTCGCACGCGCGTCGCGCCGTCGCCCGCGGGTTGCTCGGCAGCGTCAGCTCTGAGCTGATCCGCCACGGATCGACGGACGTCCTCATCGTGCCGCGGATCGTCTCGCGATCGCGCGGGCTGTAGCATCGACGCCGCTCGGGCCGACGCGGGGCGATGGCAGCGTTCCTGCCAGCCGTTCAGCCTCCCGCAGCCGCGCGGGGCAGCACGAAGGGGGTTGCCGGCACGGCACCGACACTCAGCCCCACTTTGAAGACGTCGCGCAGGAGTGCGTCCGTCAGGACCTTCTCCGGGGAACCGTCGGCGAAGACGGCGCCGGCCTTCATCACAACCAGCCGATCGCCATAGGCGGCGGCAAGGTTGAGGTCGTGCAGGATGGCGAGCACGGCGACGCCCTCGCCGGCGAGGCGCCGGGCGTGCTCGAGCAGGGCGAGCTGATGCCTCAGGTCGAGACTCGCGACCGGCTCGTCGAGGAAGAGCGCGCGGTGCTTCTCCCGCCTGCCGCCGACCATGAGTTGGCCCAGCACGCGGGCGAACTGCACCCGCTGCTGCTCACCGCCGGAGAGGGTCTGGTAGTTGCGACCGGCGAGATGGCCGACATCGGCCGCAGCGAGCGCTCGGCGCATCATGTCCAGCCGCTCGGCCGCATTGCCAGCTCCGTCGAGCCCCAGGCGCACCACCTCGGCGACGGTAAACGGGAAGGCGAGCTGCGTGCTCTGCGGCAGCACGGCCCGTTTCGCGGCGAGGCGCCACGGCGGCATGGCGGCGACGGGCGTGTCGCCATAGACGACCGCGCCGCTCGCCGGCGCGACTTCTCCGGCAAGAACCCTGAGCAGCGTCGACTTGCCGGCGCCGTTCGGCCCGATGACGACGGTGAGCTCACCGGCAGCGAGTGCGAGGTCCATCGGCGCGAGGATCGTCCGGCCGGCGGCCTCGAGGCCGATGCCGGTGGCGGTGACGACGGCGGTCATAGGGCGAGGCTCCGGCGGCCGGTGAGCAGCAGCCAGAGGAAGAAGGGCGCGCCGATAGCCGCGGTGACGATGCCGATGGGCAATTCCGCGGGCTGGACGAGCGTGCGTGCCAGCATGTCCGACAGCACGAGCAGGATGCCGCCGAGGAGGGCGCTCGCAGGCAGGAGCACGCGGTGATCCGGCCCGATGGCGAGGCGCAGCAGATGCGGCACGACGATGCCGACGAAGCCGATGATGCCCGAGACGGCGACCGAGGCGCCGACGGCGACGGCGACGAGGAAGATCGCCACCTGCTTCACCCGCTCGACGGCGATGCCGAGGTGAAAGGCTTCCGCTTCACCCAGCGCGAGGGCGTTGAGCCCGCGGGCGAGGAACGGCACGGCGACGAGCACGGGCAGGATGGCCGGAGCGACCGTCGCCGTCTTCGCCCAGGTGGCGCCGCCAAGGCTGCCGAGGGACCAGAAGGTGAGATCGCGCAGCTGCCGGTCGTCACTGAGGAAGGTGAGCACACCCGTGAGCGCGCCGGCGAGAGCCCCGAGCGCAACGCCGGCGAGGAGCAGTGTCGCGACGGAGGTGCGGCCGGCGCGGGTCGCGATTCGATAGAGTGTGAAGGTGGTGAGAAGCGCCCCGCCGAAGGCCGCCATCGGCAAGGTGATGAAGGGCAGGGGGCCGGTCAGGGCGACCAGGCGCTCGCCGAGCACGATCATGCCGGCGGCGAAGAAGGCGGCCCCGGCGGAGACGCCGGCAAGCCCCGGATCGGCGAGCGGGTTGCGGAACAGCCCCTGCATCAGAGCGCCTGAGACGGCGAGCGATGCCCCAACGAGCACGCCGAGCAGGGTCCGTGGCAGGCGGATGCCGGCGACGACGAGCGCATCGCGCGCCATATCCTCCGGCACCGTTCCGGTGAGTACGGCGCGCAGAACCGCGACCACCCGGGAGGGAGCGAGGGCGAGCGCCCCGGTGCCGATGGATAGCACCGAGACGATGACGACGCCGGCGCCGAGCAGGAGGAAGAGCACGAGCACGCGCAGCCGGCGCCGCGCCAGTGCGGCGTCGATCGCATCGCCGGCCATGGCGGCATCCGTGCTCACGGCGCTTTCTCACCCGTCGCCAGCGCCGGATAGAAGGCGCGCATCAGTTCCCCGGCTGCCTGCGGTGCCCGCGGGCCGAAGCCGAGGACGAGTTGCCCATCCATGGTCACGAGCGCCCGCCGGCTCGCCGCCGGCGTGCCGGCGAAGGCGGGCGCGGCGAAGACCTCCTCGGCGCGACCGGCCGCATGGCCGCCGTTGGCCATCATGACGATGACGTCCGGCGCCGCGGCGATGATGGCCTCGTCCGTCATCGGCTTGAAGCCCTCGATGGCGCCGGCTGCGTTCTCCGCACCCGCGAGGCGCAGGATCGCGTCGGCCGAGGTGGCGTGTCCGCCGACGAGCGGCCGGCCATTCTGCATGGCGAGGACGAAGAGGGCCTTGACTGGCTTCTCGATGCGCTCCCGCGTCGCCGCGAGGTCGGCGAAGCTGCGGCGCACCTCGGCGGCAAGCACATCGGCTTTCGCCTCCGTTCCGGTCAGCCGGCCGACGGTCTCGATCTTCCCCACGATCCCCTCGGGCGTCGGCTCATCCGGGAGTTGCGTGAAGGGCACGCCCGTCTCCTTGATCAGCCTGATCGCGTCGGGCGGCCCGGCATTGCCAATGGCGATGACGTGCGACGGGTTGAGCGCGATGATGCCCTCGGCCGACAGGGCGCGGACATAGCCGACGTTCGGCTTCTCCTTCAGCGCCTGCTCGGGAAATGTGCTGGTCGTGTCGACGGCGGCGATGCGCGCCTCGAGGCCGAGGGCGTAGAGGATCTCCGTGACGGCGCCGCCGACGGCGACGATACGGTTGCCGCCCGGCGGTTCGCCCGACAGCGCCAGTGCGAGCGGCGCGGGAGCGAGGAGGAGGGCGGCGGCCAGCAGCCCGTTCAAGGCGCGCCGTGACAGGAGGTGTTGCAGTCTGCCGGTCATGGCCGTCACTTCGTCAGGATGAGCTTGTCATTGGCCGTGATGCGCAGGTGATAGCGCTCGCCCTTGTGCAGAAGCACCACCTCGCGGCCGCCCGCGAAGAGCGAGCGTACATCGATAGTGGGCGGTTCGGTGGCCTTGAGCGGACCCGGACTCGGCGCGGAAGGCAGGGATGACGTGGACATGGCGACAGCCGTTTCCTTTTAACTGTTCGAAAAGTTGTTTCGAACGATTCTCAACTTTACAGAAGTTTTGAATAGTACAAAACTACTGCGGTTTTGCTTCGATTGACGTGCATACACAAGGCGTATAGGAAGCGCAAATGCGCTCCTCGGCAGGAGCGCGACAGCGCCAGCCAGCCGGGGCCTCGAAGCCCGCAGCCAGCCAGCCGAACCAGTCAAATTCGGACATTCGGGGGGCTTCGATCACATGCGCGTTACGGCTCGCGCGGCGCTCTGCGCCACGGTTTCCTTCATGGCTCTGTCGACCGCACTGGCGCAGGATGGGCCCACCCAGCCGGCTGCTCCGGGCGGGGAGGTGACGCTCGATGAGATCACGGTCACGGCAACGAAGACCGAGGATAGGGTCATCGATGCGCTGGCGGGTGTCAGCACGGTGGGCGAGCGCGACGTCGCCCGCCTGCAGCCCTCGCGCATCTCGGACGTATTCCTCGGCGTGCCGGGCGTCACGACGTCGACGGACGTCAACGATCCGGGCCAGGCCATCAACATTCGCGGCATGCAGGATTTCGGCCGCGTGGCCGTGCTCGTCGACGGCGCCCGGCAGAACTACGGCAAGAGCGGGCATGGCGCCAATGGCAGCTTCTATCTCGATCCGGAACTGGTCGGCGGCATCGACATCACGCGCGGTCCGGTGTCGACGATCTATGGCTCGGGCGCCATCGGCGGTGTCGTTGCCTTTCGCACGCGCACCATCGACGACGTCCTTGATGCGGACGAGCAGATCGGCGTCGTCCAGCGTCTCGGGGCCGGAACCAACGGCGCCAATTTCGTGAACAGCACCATGATCGGTGCGCGGCTCGGCACGGCGGCCGACGTCTTCGGCCAGTTCGTCTGGCGCAACGAGACGCCCTACAAGGACGGCAGCGGCACGACCATCCGCGACACCGGCACCCAGATCTCGGCCGGCAACGTCAAGTTCAACCTGCGCCCGGCGGACGGCCACACCATCTCGGCGACTGCGCTGTTCCAGGAATACAGCTACACCAACAGCGCCTACAACGATGCCGGCCAGGCCGTCGGCGCGCGCTTCGGCCACGAGGTGCAGACCGGCACCTATACGCTCGGCTACCGCTTCCAGCGGCCGGACGTGCCCTGGCTCGACCTGTCGATCAAGGGCTATTACGCCACGACGACGGACGACCAGCGCCTCATCAACCCGACCTCGGCCTACAGCTTCCTCGGCGCGCGTGCCGGCGCGGCGCGGCGCTTCGATATCGGCACCCTCGGCTTCGACGTCTACAACACGGCGCGCTTCAGCACGGCCGCCGTCGACCATGCGCTGACCATCGGCTTCGATGCGTTGCGTGACGACGTCACCACCACCGACACGGCCGGCGGCTTCGCCTCGGCGCTGACGCCGTCAGGCCGGCGGCGCCTCGCCGGTGCCTTCGTCCAGGACGAACTGCGCTACGGCGGCTGGCTGCGCGTCATCGGCGCCCTGCGCTTCGACGACTACAAGCTCGAGGGCGGGGGCAATGAATCGAGCGGCAGCCGCCTGTCGCCGAAGATCACCGTCGGCGTCACGCCGATCGAGGGCATCGAGCTCTACGGCACCTATGCCGAGGGCTATCGCGCGCCGACCGTGACGGAGACGCTGATCGCCGGCACGCACCCGTTCCCGGCCTTCAACATCCTGCCCAACCCCGGCCTCAAGCCGGAGGTCGCCAAAACCTGGGAAGCCGGCGTCAACGTGAAGTACGACGGCATCTTCACCGAGAACGACAAGTTCCGCGGCAAGGCCAACGTCTTCCTCAACAACGTCACCAACTTCATCGACATGGTGGAGGTCGGCGAGCCTTACCGGATCCCGGTGGCGCCGGGCTTCCCGGCGGCGTTCTGCCGGTTCCCCGGCACGCCCTGCGTCGAATTCCACGACCAGCAGTACCAGAACGTCGCCAGGGCGCGGCTCACGGGCGTCGAGCTGGAGGCCGCCTATGACTGGGGCGGCGGCTTCATCTCGCTGGCGGCGACGCATATCACAGGCAAGAACAAGCAGACGAACATGCCGCTCAACAGCGTCATGCCGGATCAGGTCAGCACGACGCTCGGCCTGCGCTTCCTCGACGACAAGCTGACGGTCGGGACGCGACTCACCTTCGTCGACGGTTCGAAGGAGACGGTGTCGAACCCCACCAAGGGCTACGGTCTCGTCGACCTGTTCGCCTCCTATCAGTACAGCGACCGGATCCGGGGTGACGTCATCGTCAAGAACGTGTTCGATCGCCAGTACACGCAGTACCTCAATTCCGAGCCGAGCCCGGGCCTCACGGCGAAGTTCGCGCTCACCGTCAAGTTCGCGGCGAAGTAGTTGCGGTCGCAGCAGCCGAGAGGGACCGATGCCGAGGATTCCGATGGATACCGCGATACCGGTTCTGCCCAGCCGCGATTTCGCGCGCACGATCGCCTTCTGCGAGCGGTGCGGCTTCGCCCTCGCCAATCGCTACGAGGACTACCTGATCCTGCGCCGCGGCGGCATCGAGCTGCATTTCTTCGCCTTTCCCGAGCTGGAGCCGACGAAGAATATCGCCGGCTGCTATCTCAGGGTGAGCGATCTTGCGCCCTGGCGGGAGGCTTTCGAGGCCGCGGGCCTGCCGCGGGAAGGTTGGCCGCGGCTCACGGATGCGGCCGACACCAGCTACGGATTGCGCGAATTCGCCGTGCTCGACGAGGATAACAACCTCGTCAAGTGCGGCGCGCCCCTGGCGTCGTGAGGCGCCTGCCCAGATCCATCCAAGGAGAAGAAACCATGTTCATCGCCATGAACCGCTTCAAGGTTCATCCCGATTCCTGCGCCGACTTCGAGCGGGTCTGGCGCGAGCGCGACGTCTACCTGCACGAGGTGCCGGGGTTCGTCGAGTTCCACCTGCTGCGCGGGCCCCAGCACGACGACCACGTGCTCTATTCCTCGCACACGGTCTGGGCGAGCAAGGAGGCCTTCGAAGGCTGGACCAAGTCGGAAGCCTTCCGCAACGCCCACAAGGATGCCGGGCAAAACAAGGTGCTCTACCTCGGCCATCCGCAGTTCGAGGGCTTCGAGATCATCCAGACCGTCACCAAGGATGGCGAACGGGTGAACGCCGCCGCCTGAGGGTGAGACCTCCGCATTCTGGAGAAGGCAAAACGGCGCGCTCCTGCCGGGCGCGCCCGTTTCCTGTCCGCCCTGTTCAGGGGGTCGCAGCCGGCTCGAGGCCGGCAACGCGGTCTGAGCGGCAGGCCGGCCGGCTGAACCGCTCCGGAAAACGCCCAAGGATGGCGCCGCCGGCCGAAACTGTGCGTCAGCCGTCCCGACTGGACCGGCGCGCCCTTCCGTCACGGATGCTTCTCAGCGCGGGGCCCGATCGAGCTGCGCCTTTTCAGCAGGTGTAAGGTGCCGCACGGCGCCCTTGGGCAGGTCGCCGAGCGCGATGCCGCCAATCGCGACGCGCACGAGGCGCAGGACCTCGATACCGAGCGCGCCGAGCATCCGCCGGATGTGGCGGTTCCGGCCGTCGTTGAGCACCATAGCGAGCCAGGCGTTGCGCTGTCCGGCCCGCAGTACGGCGGCGGATCTCGCGGACAGGTGCTCTCCGTCGACCGTCAGACCGGCGGTGAGGCGGGCGAGCAATGCTTCGTCCGGCATGCGGTCGATCTGCACGTGATAGGTCTTCTCGACATCGGAGGCTGGATCAAGGAGGCGCTGGGCCCAGCGCGTGTCGTTGGTCATGAGGAGAAGACCTTCGCTCGCCTTGTCGAGGCGGCCGACTGGAGCGACGAAGGGCAGGGTGAGGCCGTCGAGGCAATCGTAGACCGTTGCCCGTTCCGCGGGATCGTCGCGCGTGGTCACGAACCCCCGCGGTTTGTTGAGCATCAGGTAGACCTTGCGCTCGGCGACGACCGGCCTGCCGTCGACCGTGATGCGCGCCCGGCCTGGATCGACCCGGACTGTCGCATCGCGGACCGTGCGTCCGTCGACCTTGACGCGTCCCTCGGCGATCAGGGCCTCGGCCTGAGTGCGCGAGCAGAAGCCGAGCTTCGACAGGGCGCGCGGCAGGCTGACGACGGCGCCTGCTGTGTGCCGGGGTCCGCCCCGGCCCCTCGGAAGAGGCCGGTTCACGCCCGGCCGCCGGGGGCGCGGGCCGCTGCGTGACGGATCGCGCGGGGTGGGCAGGGTATCAGGCCTGCGTGCAATGGATCCTGCTCCTGCCGGATGGGTCGCCGGCAGGCGCTTTAGGATCTTTCATACCGCGATGCAATATCGCTGCTGCAATGCAGCGCTGCCGTCGCCGCCGGCCGCGACCCGGCCGCTCAGTCAGGCAGCCCGGTGTAGTTCTCGGCGAGGCACGTCGCCGCGGCGCGCGATGATTTCAGATAGTCGAACTCCGCCCGCTGGATGCGGCGGCCGAAGGCGCCGGTCGTCGGGAAGACGTGAAGCAGCGACGTCATCCACCAGGAGAAGCGCTCCGTCTTCCACGTGCGGGCGAGGACCTTGGCCGAATAGCTGTCGATGCCGGCGTCGGACTTGTCGCCATAGTGCTGGATGAGGGCGTCGGCTAGCAGACGCACGTCGTGCATCGCCATGTTGAGACCCTTGGCGCCGGTCGGCGGCACGATGTGGGCGGCATCGCCCGCAAGGAACAGGCGGCCGAAGCGCACCGGCTCGGCGACGAAGCTGCGCAGCGGCGCGATGGACTTCTCGATGCTGGGCCCGGTCTCGAGCCGCTCCGCCACCTCCGGGTTGAGGCGGCGGCGCAGCTCGTCCCAGAAGCGCTCGTCCGACCAGGCCGCGACCTTCTCGTCGGCGTCCACCTGCACGTAATAGCGGCTGCGGCTCGGCGAGCGCATGGAGCAGAGCGCAAAGCCGCGCTCGTGGTGGGCGTAGATCAGCTCCTCCGCCACGGGCGGCTTGTCGACGAGCACGCCGAGCCAGCCGAAGTGGTAGACGCGCTCGAAGAGCTGGAGCGCCTTCTTCGGCACGCTCGCGCGCGTGACACCGTGGAAACCGTCGCAGCCGGCGATGAAATCGCAGGCAATCTCGTGCGTGACGCCGTCCTTGCGGTAGCGCACGCGGGCGCGCGCGCCGTCGAAATCGTGAATCGAGACGTCCTCGGCCTCATAGATGGACGAGGCGCCGGAGCTTGTCCGCGCCTCCATGAGGTCGCGGGTCACCTCGGTCTGGCCGTAGACGGTGACGTGGCGGCCGATGAGACCCGAGAAGTCGATGCGGTGCATGTCGCCGTCGAAGGAGATCTCGACGCCGTCGTGCACGAGGCCTTCCGTTTTCAGCCGCTCATCGACGCCCGCGCGGGCGAGGAGTTCGACCGTGCTCTGCTCGAGGACGCCGGCCCGGATGCGGCCAAGGACGTAGTCGGCGCTGCGTCGCTCGATGATGACGGCCTCGATGCCGGCCCGCTCCAGCAGCCGGCCGAGCATGAGCCCGGCGGGCCCCGCCCCGATGATCGCAACCTGGGTGCGCATGTCGTCCTCCCGCGGCCTTCGCGGCCGCTCGTCATTGGCGAGAAGTCTGTGGAGGGCGGATATGATTGCCAATGGACGGAGCCGACAAAGCGTTGGACGATACGAACATGACCGACATCCCCGTCTATGCCCTCTACGGCGAGGACACCTACTCCGAGGAACAGAACTGGCTGCACTGGGAGACGATCACCTCGCGCAGCCGGCTCTACGGCTTCCACATCGCCCCGCACCGGCACGAGCAGTTCTTCCAGGTGCTGTTCCTCGCCCGCGGTGCGGCGCGGGTGACGCTCGACGGGCTGGAAACGGCGCTGGCGGCGCCGGCGCTCGTCACCGTGCCGGCGCTCACCGTGCACGGCTATGCCTTCTCGCCCGACGTGGAAGGCTTCGTGCTGACGCTCTTCGAGCGCGACCTTGCCGGCCTCCTCGCCGATGTGCCGGACATCCTGGCCGGCTTCGCGCGGCCGTGCATCCTCGGGCCCGAGACGGAGGGGCTGTCGCCGCTCGCGGCCGACATCGCCCGCCTCGCGCAGGAGGCGGACCGGGCGGCACCCGGCCAGGCCCTCGCCGTCAGGGCGCGCCTGGTGCTGCTGTTCCTCGCGATCCATCGCATCGGCCGTGCCGGCCCGGTCACCGCTGATGGGGCGGCCGCCGTTGCGGCCCGGCATCTGCGCGCCTTCCAGGCGCTGGTCGACCGGCATTACCGGGACAACCGCGCATTGTCCTTCTATGCCGGGGCGCTGGGCATCAGCACGACGCATCTCAACCGCATCTGCCGGCGCGAACTCGGCACGACGGCACTCTCGGCCATCGAGGGCCGTGTCCTTGTCGAGGCCAAGCGCTACCTCAAGTTCAGCGCCCTCAGCGTCAAGGAGATCGGCATCATCCTCGGCTATGCGGACCCGGCCTATTTCACCCGCTTCTTCACGCGGGCGGCGGGCGTGACGCCGAGCCGCTTCCGTGCCCTCTCGCGGAGTGAGGAGGCGGCGCTCACAGCCTGAGCACCTCCACCGTGTCGCGGATGGCGCGCGACAGGATCTCCATCGCGGCATGCCTCGCCTCGCCCTGCCGCGTCGTCAGGCCCACCGCGCCGCGCGTCTCGGAGGTGTCGATCGGCAGGAACTGCAGCAGGCCGTCGGCCACGTCGGCGGCGACGACGCCCTCGGAGATGATCCACACCGCGTCCGAGCTGCGCACGAAGGCGCGGCCGAACGCGTCCGACACCGTCTCGATCTCGCCGGGCAGCTCGGCGATGCCGTGCGCGAGCAGGAAGCGCTCGACGAAGGGGCGGATGACGGAGCCGCGGGTCGGCATCAGGATGGGGAACTCCCGGATGCGCGCGAAGTCGAGCCGGCCCGACAGGAGGGGATGGCCGGTGCGCACCACGAAACGGACCTGCTCGGCATAGAGATGCTCGAAGGCGAGGCCCGCCATCTGCTCGGGCGCGGCAAGGCGACCGACGACGATGTCGAGCTGGCCGAGGCGCAATTGGTCAAGCAGCACGAAGTTCTCGCCGGTGACGATCTTGGTCTGGCTACCGGTCCGTGCCGCCAGGAACTGCGCCATCGCGCGCGGCATGATGCGCGTCGAGACCGTCGGCAGGGCGCCGATACGGATGGGCGGGCCGCCGCCCGCCCGGGCGCGGGCGACGCTGTCGATGCCCTGCTGCACGGCGGCAATGCTCGCCCCCGCATGGCGTAGGAACACTTCGCCGTAATGCGACAGGCGGATGCCGCGACCCTCACGGTCGAACAGCGGCGCGCCGAGGATTGCTTCGAGCTCCCGGATCGTCTTCGTCACCGCCGGCTGGCTGACGTTGAGGACCTCCGCCGCTTTGCCAATGGAATGCTGGCGGGAAACTTCGAGAAAGGTCCTGAGGTGGCGCAAGCGCACACGCCCGTCAGCCATGCAGGCCCCCACGATAGATAACACAGGGGTTATCATAACCTGCATTATTATCATTTTACAGAAACATTTTCGCGCAGCACTATGGTTCCGAAGAAGGACGGCGCCGCCTGTCGTGAGAGCGTGGTGCGAAAAGCCGGACAAGGGAGGAGGGCTCGATGCCGACCGGGGACGAACCGTCCGAGCGCTATCGTCAGGGCCTGGCCACGCGGCGCACCGTTCTGGGCGAGGCGCATGTCGAGCGGGCGCTCGCCAACGCGAACGGTTTCGACGGTCCGTTCCAGTCCCTCATTACCGAAGCCGCCTGGGGCCACGTGTGGTCGCGCGAGACGTGGACGAAGCGCGAGCGCTCCATGGTCACTATCGCCCTTCTGGCCGCCCTCGGCCATTACGAGGAGATGGCCATGCACGTGCGCGCCACCGCCCGCACCGGAGCGACAATGGACGACATTCGCGAAGCCCTGCTGCATGTTGCCATCTATGCCGGCGTGCCGGCCGCCAACCAGGCGATCAAGGTGGCGCGCGAGGCGCTCGTCGGCATGAAAGGGGAGGAGGAGGATGGACAAGCGGCTCTCTAATCTGGCGTCCGAGGCCGCGCCCTTCATGGCGCGCGACCGTGGCCGGCATCCGCCGGCCTATGCGCCAGGCTACAAGTCCACCATCCTGCGCGCGCCGCGCGAGGCGCTCGTCTCCTTTGAGAGCACCCTGTCCGAGAAGACCGGGCCGGCCTTCGGCCACAACATCATCGGCGCGCTCGACAACGACCTCATTCGCAATTTCGCCAAGCCGGGCGAAGCCGCCATCGGCGAGCGTATCATCGTGCACGGCCGCGTGCTCGACGAGAACGGCCGCCCGGTGCCGGACGTGTTGGTGGAATACTGGCAGGCCAATGCCGGCGGCCGCTATCGCCACAAGCGGGAAGGCTATCTCGCTCCGCTCGACCCCAATTTCGGCGGCTTCGGCCGCTCGCTGACCGACAGCGAAGGGCGCTACTGGTTCCGCACCATCCGGCCCGGTGCCTATCCCTGGCCGAACGGCGTCAACGACTGGCGCCCGGCTCACATCCATTTCTCGGTCTTCGGCTCCGGCTTCGCCCAGCGGCTCATCACGCAGATGTATTTCGAGGGCGACCCGATGATCCCGCAGTGCCCGATCGTGCGCACGATCGCCGACCCGGCGGCCGTCGCGCAGCTTGTCGCGGCGCTCGACATGGCCAATGCGGTGCCGATGGACTGCCGCGCCTACAAGTTCGACATCGTGCTGCGCGGGCGCCGCTCCACCTTCTTCGAGAACCGGCCGGAGGGGAACTGATGGTCCAGCATCTCGATCGCCTGAGGGAAACGCCGTCGCAGACCGCGGGCCCCTATGTGCACATCGGCCTGACGCCGAATGTCTGCGGCATCACCGGCGTCACGCCGGAGGACCTCGGCGCCCGCATGGTGGCCGACGGGGTCCGCGGCGAGCGCATCACCATCCGCGGCCGCGTGCTCGACGGGGCGGGGCGGCCGGTGAACGACTGCATCGTCGAGATCTGGCAGGCCGATGCCGCCGGGCTCTACAACAGCCCGGCCGAGCATCGCGGCCGTGCCGACCCGAACTTTGCCGGCTGGGGGCGCTGCGCCGCGGACGAGGAGGGCGCTTTCGTCTTCGAGACCGTCAAGCCCGGCCGCGTCCCCGGGCCGAACGGCACGACGATGGCGCCGCACGTCAGCTTCTGGATCGTCGCGCGCGGCATCAACATCGGCCTCCATACGCGCATGTATTTCTCCGACGAGGAGGCGGCGAACCGGGACGATCCCGTGCTGCGCCGCGTCGTGCCCGCCCGCGTGCCGACGCTGATCGGCCGGCGGGAGGGGGACACCGTCCACTTCGACATTCACCTGCAGGGTGACGGCGAGACCGTTTTCTTCGACGTGTGAGGGCAAAGCCTGATGGCGACTTTCATGAGCCTCGCCGAGGCTGTCAGCGGCAATCTCTTCGACGGCGACACCGCCGCCTTCGAGGGCTTCACGCATCTCATCCCCCACGCCGCGGCGCACGAGGCCATCCGCCAGGGCCGGCGCGACCTGACGCTCGTGCGCATGACGCCCGACATCGTCTACGACCAGATGATCGGCATGGGCCTCGCGAAGAAGCTCATCTTCTCCTATGCCGGCAATCCGGGCGTCGGCCTGCTGCGGCGACTGCGCGACGCGGTGGAGAACGGCTGGCCGCATCCGGTCGAGATCGAGGAACATTCCCACGCCGCCATGGCCAATGCCTACGAGGCGGGCGCGGCGGGCCTGCCGTGCGCCGTCTTCCGCGGCTACAAGGGGGCGAGCCTCGCCAAGGTCAATCCCAACATCCGTTCCATCATCTGCCCGTTCACGGGCGAGGAACTGGCGGCGGTGCCGTCCATCCGCCCGGACGTGACCTTCATCCACGCCCAGAAGGCGAACCGCCGCGGCGACGTGCTGGTCGAGGGCATCATCGGCATCCAGAAGGAGGCGGTGCTCGCGGCAAGGCGCGCCGTCGTGACCGTGGAGGAGGTGGTGGAGGATTTCGCGGGCGTCCACCCCAACGCCTGCGTGCTGCCGCACTGGACGGTGAAGGCCATCGCCGTCGTGCCAGGCGGCGCCCATCCTTCTTACGCCCACGGCTACTACGCCCGCGACAACCGCAGCTATCTCGAATGGGATGCGATCGCCGCCGACCGCGAGGCTTTCATGGCGTGGATGAAGCAGAACGTCCTCGACAAGGACGCAGACGTCTTCGCTGGCCGCGTCGCAGCGCTGAGGGCCGCACGATGACGGGCTTTACCTCCGACGAGATGATGACCATCGCCGCGGCGCGGGCGCTGAAGAACGACGACGTGTGCTTCGTGGGCATCGGCGCCCCCTCCGCAGCTTGCAACGTGGCGCGGCTCACCCATGCGCCGGACATCACCCTCATCTACGAGAGCGGCACGATCGGCACGGCGCCGGACGTGCTGCCTTTGTCCATCGGCGACGGGGAGCTGTGCGAGACGGCGGTGACCACCGTGTCCGTGCCCGAGATGTTCCGCTACTGGCTGCAGGGCGGGCGCATCAGCGTCGGCTTCCTCGGCGCCGCGCAGCTCGACCGCTTCGGCAACATCAACACCACGGTGATCGGCGATTACCACAGGCCAAAGGTGCGCCTGCCCGGCGGCGGCGGCGCACCCGAGATCGCCTCCTCCTGCGGCGAAATCTTCATCACCATGAAGCAGTCGAAGCGCGGGCTCGTGGACAAGATCGACTTCTTCACCTCCTTCGGCCATGGCGAGGGCGGCCATGCGCGCGAGCGGCTCGGCCTCAGGACCAAGGGCCCGACGCTGCTCATCACCGACCTTGCGATCTGGAAGCCGGATCCGGAGACGAAGGAATTCACCGTCACCGCGCTTCATCCGGGCGTGACGCGCGAGGCGGTGCAGGAGACCTGCGGCTGGCCGGTGCGCTTTGCGCCGGGCCTTGTCGAGACGCCGGCCCCGACGGCGCTGGAGCTCGACACCCTGCGCGCCCTGAGGGCCCGCACGGCTGCCGCGCATGGCGGGCAGGAGGTGGCCTGATGGCGGAAGCCTTCATCTGCGACTACGTGCGCACGCCCATCGGCCGCTTCGGCGGGGCGCTGGCCGGCGTGCGCGCGGACGATCTCGCCGCCGTGCCACTGCGGGCGCTCCTCGCCCGCAACGCCGCGCTCGATGCGGCCGCGATCGACGATGTCGTCTTCGGCTGCGCCAACCAGGCGGGCGAGGACAACCGCAACGTCGCGCGCATGGCGCTGCTGCTGGCGGGCCTGCCGGAGAGCGTACCGGGCACCACCATCAACCGCCTGTGCGGCTCGGGCATGGACGCGGTGCTCGCCGCCGCGCGCGCCATCCGCGCGGGCGAGGCCGAGATCATGATCGCCGGTGGCATCGAGAGCATGAGCCGCGCCCCCTTCGTCATGCCGAAGGCGGAAAGCGCCTATTCGCGCCATGCGGAAATCCACGACACGACCATCGGCTGGCGTTTCGTCAATCCGCTGATGAAGGCGCAGTACGGCGTCGATTCCATGCCCGAGACGGGTGAGAACGTGGCGGCCGAGTTCGGCGTCTCGCGCGCCGACCAGGACGCCTTCGCCCTGCGTTCGCAGCAGCGCGCCGCCGCCGCCATCGCCTCCGGCCGCCTTGCCCGCGAGATCGTGCCGGTCGCCATCCCGCAGCGGAAGGGGCCGGATGTCGTTGTCGAACGCGACGAACATCCGCGCGAGACGACGCTCGAGGCGCTCGCCCGCTTGCCAACCCCTTTCCGCCAGGGCGGTACGGTAACGGCGGGCAACGCCTCCGGCGTCAACGACGGCGCGGCCGCGCTCGTCATCGCCTCCGAGACGGGGGCGAAACGGCACGGGCTTACGCCGATCGCGCGCATTCTTGGCGGCGCCGCGGCCGGGGTCGCGCCGCGCATCATGGGCTACGGCCCGGTGCCGGCGACGCGCAAGCTGTGCCTCAGGCTCGGCATGGCGCCGGAAAACTTCGAGGTCGTCGAGATCAACGAGGCCTTCGCCTCGCAGGGGCTTGCGGTACTGCGCGGGCTCGGCATTCCCGACGATGCGCCGCACGTCAATCCGAACGGTGGCGCCATCGCCCTTGGTCATCCGCTCGGCATGTCGGGGGCACGCATCACCGGCACGGCGGCGCTGGAGCTTGCCGCCCGCAAAGCCCGTCACGCCCTCGCCACCATGTGCATCGGCGTCGGCCAGGGCATTGCCATCGCGCTCGAGGGTGTGTGACGGCATGAGCGCTTCGCCTTTCGACCATCCGTTTCTCTCCGGCCTCCTCGGCGATGAGGAGACGAGGGGGCTCGTGGGGCTGGAGGCAGAACTTGCGGCGATGCTGCGCTTCGAGGCGGCGCTGGCGCGGGCCGAGGCGGAGGAGCGCGTCATTCCCGCAGCCGCCGCGGCGGCGATCGAAGATCTGTGTGGCGCCTTCCGGGCCGACGTGGCAGCGCTCAACCTCGGGGCGGCGCGTGACGGCGTCGTCGTGCCGGATCTCGTGCGCCAGCTGCGCGCCGGCCTCGCGGAGCCGCACAGGGCGCATCTGCATTTCGGCGCCACCAGCCAGGATGTCGTCGACACCGCCCTTGTGCTGCGCCTGAAGGAGCTGGCCGCCCGGTTCGACGCACGGCTGGCGGAGATCGACACCGCGCTCGCCGGGCTGGAGCGGGATTTCGGCGGCAACGCCCTGATGGGCCGCACGCGCATGCAGGACGCCGTGCCGATCACGGCGGGCGACCGCATCGCCGCATGGCGGCAACCGCTCGCGCGCCACCGCGCCCGGCTCGCAGAACTGGCGCCGCGGCTGTTCGTCCTGCAGTTCGGGGGCGCCGTCGGCACCCTCGACAAGCTGGGTGAGAAGGGGCCAGAGGTGGCCCGGCGCCTTGCCGGGCTGCTCGATCTCGCCGCGCCGCAGCGCCCCTGGCACACCGCGCGCGACGGCATCGTCGAGTTCGGCGGCTGGCTCGCCCTCGTCACCGGCAGCCTCGGCAAGATGGGGCAGGACATCGCGCTCATGGCGCAGAATGCCCTCGGCGACATCCGCCTCGCGGGCGGCGGCGGCTCGTCCGCCATACCACACAAGGAAAACCCGGTCGGCGCCGAGGTTCTCGTCGCGCTCGCCCGCTACAACGCCGCGCTCGCGGGGGCCCTCGCAGGCGCGATGGTGCACGAGCAGGAGCGCTCCGGCGCCGCCTGGACGCTCGAATGGCTCGTGCTGCCGCAGATGCTGGCGGCAACGGGCGCTGCGCTCGGGACGGCCGGGCGGCTCATCGGGCAGATCCGCTCCATCGGGGCGCAAGAAGACGGCTAGCCCGGTCGCGCATGGCGGCCGGTGGGAAGGAAGGAACGAGGATTTGCGATGGACATTTCTTTGCTGATCGACGGCGAGGCCCGCGGGGCGACGGGCGGGGCGACCTTCGAGCGCCGTGATCCTGTCACCGGCGCGGTGGCGACGCGCGCGCCCGCCGCCCGCAAGGAGGATGCCGTCGCTGCCGTCGCCGCTGCCGCGCGCGCCTTTCCCAGCTGGTCGCAGACGGGCCCCGCCGCGCGGCGGGCGCTGCTCGGCAAGGCGGCCGACGCGATGGAGGCGCGGGCCGCGGACTTCATGCGCGTCATGATGGAGGAGACGGGTGCGACAGCCGGCTGGTCCGGCTTCAACGTGCATCTTGCCGCCGGCATGCTGCGCGAGGCGGCAGCGATGACGACGCAGGTTGCCGGCGAGGTGATCCCCGCCAACAAACCCGGCACGCTCGCCATGGCGGTGCGCCAGCCGCGCGGCGTCTGCCTCGGCATCGCGCCGTGGAATGCGCCGGTCATCCTCGGCACGCGCGCCGTCGCCATGGCGCTCGCCTGCGGCAATACGGTGGTCCTCAAGGCCTCCGAGATGTGCCCGGCGACGCACCGGCTCATCGGCGAGGTCTTCGCCGATGCCGGCTTCCCCAGGGGCGCTGTCAATGTCGTCACCAATGCGCCGGATGACGCGGCCGAGGTGGTGGCGGCGCTCATCGCCCATCCGGCGGTGCGGCACGTCAACTTCACCGGCTCGACCAGGATCGGCAAGGTCATCGCCCGGCTCGCGGCGGAGGAGCTGAAGCCCGTCCTGCTTGAGCTGGGCGGCAAGGCGCCGCTGGTCGTCTTGGACGATGCTGACATCGACGCCGCGGTCAACGCGGCGATCTTCGGCGCCTTCATGCACCAGGGCCAGATCTGCATGTCAACCGAGCGCATCATCGTCGACAAGAGCATCGCGGATGTCTTCGTCGAGAAGTTCGCAGCCCGGGCCGCGGCGCTGCCGGCGGGCGATCCGCGCGGGCAGGTGGTCATCGGCTCGCTCGTCAGCCGCGAGGCGGCGGAGAAGATGGATGCGCTCATTGCAGACGCCGTCGCCAAGGGCGCCAAGGTGGTCGCTGGCGGCACACGCGACGGCACCATCGTGGCGGCGACCGTGCTGGACAACGTGACGCGCGAGATGCGCGTCTACGGGGAGGAATCCTTCGGTCCCGTCAAGCCGGTCATTCGGGTCGACGGCGAGGAGGAGGCCGTGCGGGTGGCGAACGACACGGAATACGGCCTGTCCTCGGCCGTCTTCAGCCGCGACATCCGCCGCGCGCTCAAGGTGGCCGAGCGCATCCAGTCCGGCATCTGCCACATCAACGGGCCGACGGTGGCGGACGAGCCGCAGATGCCCTTCGGCGGCGTCAAGGCGAGCGGCTACGGCCGCTTCGGCGGCCATGCGGCGATCGCGGAATTCACGGACCTGCGCTGGGTGACCATCGAAGATCCCGGCCAGCACTATCCGTTTTGAATGTGGGAGAGCTTTTACGAGAACCGGGGCGGCGAGAACAACAACAACGGGCCGCTCCACCCGGTTTCCCACGAGGGTAGGCGACCAACTCAGGGAGGAGAACGATGAAACGGAACTGGATCGGTCAGGCAGTCCTCGGCCTTGCACTCGCCGGCCTTGCGGCGACGGGCGCGGCCGCGCAGGAATTCACCTTCAAGCTGCATCATTTCCTCGGCCAGCAGGCGCCGGCGCAGACGGACATGCTGGAGCCGTGGGCGCGGCAGGTGGAGCAGAACTCCGGCGGGCGGGTGAAGATCGAGATCTTCCCCAACATGACGCTGGGCGGGCGCCCGCCCGAGCTCATCCAGCAGGCGCGCGACGGGGTCGTCGACCTCGTCTGGACGTTGAACGGCTACACGCCGGGTCTCTTCCCGCGCACCGAGGTGTTCGAGCTGCCCTTCGTTTTCGTCAATGATCCGAAGGCGGCGAACCTTGCCATGCGCGAGATGTTCGAGAGCAACCTCAAGGAGGAGTACAAGGGCGTCGAGGTGATGTTCCTGCATGCCCATGCGGGCCAGGCCATCCAGACGCGCGACAAGCTGGTGCGCCAGCCATCGGACCTCAAGGGCCTCAAGATGCGCATCCCGACGCGCACCGGCGCCTGGGTCATCGAGGCGCTCGGCGCCGCCCCCGCGGCGATGCCGGTGCCGGAGCTGCCGCAGGCGTTGCAGAAGGGAGTCGTGGACGGCGCCTTCATCCCGTGGGAGATCATCCCGGCGCTGAAGATCCAGGACCAGACCAAGTACCAGATCGAGGGCCATGACAAGACGCGCTTCGGCACCAGCATCTTCCAGGTGTCGATGAACAAGGCGCGCTGGGACGCCTTGCCGCCGGAGATCCAGAAGGCCTTCCGCGACGCCTCGGACGAGGCCTGGCTCGCCAAGGCCGGCGATACGTGGCGCCAGATCGACGAGCGCGGCATCAAGGTGGCCGTCGCCGCCGGCAACGAGCACATCACGCTGACGCCCGAGGAGACCAGCGCCTTCCAGGCCGCGCTCGAGCCGGTGGTTTACCGCTGGATCGGCGAGGTGAAGGGGCAGGGCATCGACGGCGAGGCGCTCGTCAAGAAGGCGCGGGAGCTCATCGCCAAGCACGGCGGCCACTGATGTCCATGCAGATCAAGGAGGAGGGGGCCGTCCGGTCCGGCCCTCTCCGCACCCTCATCACCGTCTGGGCGCTTGCTGGCGGCGCCCTCATTGCCCTCGTCGTCATGGTCAACGTGCTGTCGGTCGCCGGCGGGGCCCTCTGGCGTCCATTTCCGGGCGATTTCGAGATCACGGAGATGGGGGTCGCGGTCGCAGCCTCGATGTTCCTGCCCTATTGCCAGCTCAACCACTGTAACGTGACGGCCGACATCTTCACCGCCGGCCTGCCGCCGCGCTGGGTGGCGGCGCTCTCGGCGCTCGCCTCGCTTGTCGCGCTCGGCTTCAGCCTGCTGCTGCTGACGCGCATGTATGTAGGCATGCTGGACCAGAAGGCCTACAGCTACACCACCGCGATCCTGCAGCTGCCGCACTGGATGGCCTATGCGGTCTTCCTCGTCTCGTTGTTACTGCTCGCCATCGCCGCCGTCATGACGTTCGTCGCGAACGTTCGTGACGCCAGGGCCTGACCGCATGACGCAACCGCTCCTCATCGGCCTCGCCGGCCTCGGCGTCCTCGTCTTCCTGATCGCGATCCGGATGCCCATCGCCTATGCCATGATCCTCGTCGGTGGCGTGGGCGTGACGCTGCTCAACGGCCCGGCGATCTTCATGAGCCAGCTGAAGACGCTCGCCTACGGCCAGTTCTCCGTCTACGATCTCTCGGTCGTGCCCATGTTCGTGCTGATGGGCGCGCTCGCGACGCGAGCGGGCCTCAGCCAGGACCTCTTCCGGGCGGCGAACGCATGGCTCGGCTGGCTGCGCGGCGGCACGGCCATGGCGGCGATCGCGGCCTGCGCCGGCTTCGGCTCCGTCTGCGGCTCCTCGCTCGCCACCGCCTCGACCATGGGGCGCGTCGCGCTGCCGGAGCTGGCCCGCTACCGCTATTCCGGGGCGCTTGCCACCGGCACGCTCGCCGCGGGCGGCGTGCTCGGCATTCTCATTCCGCCCTCCGTCGTCCTCGTCATCTATGCGGTCATCGTCGAGGCCAACATCGTCACGATGTTCATGGCCGCCTTGGTGCCGGGCCTCATTGCCGTCGTCTTCTTCATCGTGACGATCGCGATCTACGTCCTTCTGCGGCCCGATGCCGGTCCCCGCGGCAGCGCCGGAGACCGGGCCGAGTTCCTCGCGGCGACGAAGGGTATCGTGCCGGTCCTCGTCATCTTCGGCCTCGTTATTGGGGGCATCTATGCCGGGCTCTACAATCCCACCCCGGCGGCTGCCGTGGGCGTCTTCCTCGTTGCCGTCTTCGGCTTCTTCCGCGGCAAGCTCGACCGGGCGGGCGTGACGGGCTCGCTCCTGGAGACGGCCGGCACCACGGGCATGATCTATCTCATCCTGCTCGGCGCGGAGATGCTCAAGATCTTCATGTCGCGGGCCGGCGTGCCGCAGGCGACGGCGGAATGGATGGCCCACTCGGGCCTCGCGCCGATGACCATCCTGCTGCTGCTCCTCCTTGCGCTCGTCGTCCTCGGCTGTCTGATGGACAGCCTGTCGATGATCCTGCTCGTCATCCCCTTCTTCTGGCCGGTCCTCGTCGAGGTGAACGGTGGCCTCTACCAGACGGCCGACGCGGCCGGCTTCGGCCTGAGCACCGAGGATCTCAAGATCTGGTTCGGTATCCTCGCCCTCATCGTCGTCGAACTCGGGCTCATCACGCCGCCGGTGGGCATGAACGTCTTCGTCATCTCCTCGATGGCGAAGGACACGCCGATGAGCGAGACTTTCAAGGGCGTCATGCCCTTCTTCGCGGCGGAGCTGGTGCGCGTCGCCCTGCTCGTCGCCTTCCCCATGATCACGCTCTGGCTGCCGAAAGTGCTGGGAGGCTAGGCCATGGACACGATGACCGCCGGCGGCGCCATCTTTACGCGCCTCAAGGCGCTCGGCGTCGACTATGTCTTCGCCAATTCCGGCACCGATTTTCCGCCGGTGATCGAGGGGCTCGCCGAGGCAGCGGCCAAGGAGATCGCGCTGCCGCGCGCGCTCGTCATCCCGCACGAGCACGCGGCCATGGGCATGGCGCACGGCTATTACCTCATGAGCGGGCGCAGCCAGGCCGTGATGCTGCACACCAATGTCGGCCTGTCGAACGGCGCGACCGGCGCCATCAACGCGGCCTGCGAGCATGTGCCCATTCTGCTGATGTCCGGCCGCACGCCAGTGACGGAGGAGAAGCGCTTCGGCGCCCGCACGGTGCCCATCGCCTGGGGGCAGGAGATGCGTGACCAGACGGCCCTTGTGCGCGAGGCCTGCAAGTGGGACTACGAGCTCAAGTTCCCGGAGCAGGTGGGCGGCCTCCTCGACCGGGCCTGGGCCATCGCCAATTCGACGCCGAAGGGTCCCGTCTATCTGTCGCTGCCGCGCGAGACCCTGTGCGAGGCGACGCCGCGCGCGGGGCTGGAGGGCCCGCCGAGCCTGAGCCCCGTCGCCGTCGCGCCCGATGCCGCGGCCCTCGCCGAAGCGGCGCGCCTCCTCGCTGGGGCCGAGCGGCCGCTCGTCATCGCCCAGCGCGGGGCGGGCGATGCGGCGAGCTTTACCGCCTTCGGCCGCTGGGTCGAGGCATGGGGCATCGCCGTCTGCTCCTGGTGGGCGACGCATCTTTCCATCTCCACGGAGCATCCCTGCCACGTCGGCGCCGATCCCGGCCCGTGGCTCGCGGAGGCCGATGTCGTCCTCGTGCTCGACTGCCTCGCCCCGTGGTGGCCGGACAGGCACGCGCTACGCCCCGACGCGCGGGTCATCCACATGGGGCCGGATCCGCTCTTCAGCCGCTTCCCGGTGCGCAACTTTCGCTGCGATGTCGCCGTCGCCGGCGAGAGTGCCGTGACGGTGCCGGCGCTCATCGATGCGATGGCCGGCCTCCCCCGCGACGAGGCGGCCATCGCCGCAAGGCGGGCCCGGCTCGCCGAGGGTTCCGAGGCGACGCGCCGGGCGGCGCGCGAGAAGGCGGCGGACGTGCGCCGCGGCATCACCAAGGCCTATGTCAGCCTGTGCCTCGGCGAGGCGCTCGACGGGCTGGAGGCGAGCGTCTTCTCCGAGCTCGGCACCCAGCTCGGCACCCTCAAGCGGAGCGAATATCGCTCGTGGTTCCAGGAGCCGCATTCCGGCGGGCTCGGCTGGAGCTTTCCCTGCGCCCTCGGCGCCCAGCTGGCGGAGCCCGACCGGATCTGCGTCGCGACCATGGGCGACGGCTCCTACATGTTCGCCAACCCGACGGTCTGCCACCAGATCGCGGAGGCGCTCGCCCTGCCGGTGCTGGTGATCGTGCTCAACAACGAGGAATGGGGCGCCGTGCGCGCCTCCGTCGCCGGGCTCTATCCGGGCGGCCATGCGGCCCGGGCAAACGAGATGCCGCTGACGGCGCTGAAGCCGTCGCCCGACTTCACCCAGACCGCCGCCGCGAGCCGTGCCTGGAGCCGGCGCGTCACCGACCCGGCAGAGGTGCCCGCGGCCATTGCCGCGGCGCTCACCGTGGTGCGCGAAGAACGGCGCCAGGCGCTCCTCGACATAAGGGTGCTGCCGGATTGAGGGGGCTCCTCCTTTCCGGTATCTGTCCCGGAAAGGAACGCTGATGCGGAACGGCACCACACCGTCGGTTGCAGTGCCCGCATCCTCGACCCGTTCAACCCCCTTCATCGGCGACGAAAGCCATTCATGCAGCGCAACATCCTCGTCATCGGCATCGGCGCCGGCAACCCGGAGCACATGACCGTTGAGGCCATCAAGGCGCTCAATCGGGCGGACGTGGTCTTCATTCCCGAGAAGGGTGCGGAGAAGGAGGAGCTCGCGGCTTTGCGGCGCGGGATCTGCGACCGCTTCATCGAGCGGGCGGGCGTGCACCGCGTTTCCTTTGCCGTACCGCAGCGCGATGCTTCGGGCGGCTACCGCAGCGGTGTCGAGGACTGGCACGAGGCCATCGCCGGGATCTACGAGGCGCTCATCCGTGATGAGCTCAACGAGGCCCGCACCGGCGCCTTCCTCGTCTGGGGGGACCCGTCGCTCTACGACAGCACCCTGCGCATCCTCGAGCGGGTCGAAGCGCGCGGGGCGTTGAGGCTCGCCGTCGAGGTGATCCCCGGCATCACCAGCATCCAGGCCCTCGCTGCGAGCCATCGCGTGGTCCTCAACGACATCGGCAAGCCGGTGATCATCACGACGGGCCGACGCCTCGGCGAGGATTTCGCCGGGGAGGGCACGACCGTCGTGATGCTCGACGGCGGCACCGCTTTTGCCGGGCACGATCCCGACACGCACATCTGGTGGGGTGCCTATCTCGGCACGCCGGACGAGATCGTCATCGCCGGCCGTCTCGCCGACGTCGGTGAGGAGATCGCCCGCACCAAGCAGGCGGCGCGGGCGAGGAAGGGGTGGATCATGGACACCTACCTCCTGAAGAAGCAGGAGAGGTGAGGGGCCTAGCCTCCTGATCCCAGATCAGCCCTCGAGGGTTGCGTCCAGGGTGATCTCGGCCTTCAACAGCTTGGAGACCGGGCAGTTGGCCTTGGCCTTGGCGGCGAGTTCCTGGAACTTCGCGTCGTCCGCGCCCGGGATGCGGGCTCTCAGCGTCAGGTGCACGGCCGGAATGGAGAAGCCGCCGTCTGCCTGCTCCAGCGTGACCTTCGCCGTCGTCTCCATGCGCTCGGCCGTGAGGCCCGCCTCGCCCAGGATGAGGGACAGCGCCATCGTGAAGCAGCCCGCATGGGCCGCGCCGATGAGTTCCTCCGGATTCGAGCCCGCCACGCCCTCGAAGCGGCTCGAGAAGCCGTAGGGGTAATCCTTCAGGGCGCCGCTCTGCGTGGAGAGGGCGCCGCGGCCGTCCTTGAGGCCTCCCGACCAGACAGCCGATCCCGTACGATTGATCTTCATGCCTCGCTCCTGTGCTGGATCCGAGCCGGATGGCCCAAGCCTCATGTTAGGCGCGTATTTCGGACAATTGTCTGACGAAGCGCTCGTGGTCGCCGGTGCATTGACAATCCCATAAAACGTTGATATCAACCTTTATATTGGATTGCTCGATCATATCGGCCGGCAGATGGCGAGAAGACCGGGCGTCGGAACAGCGGCGCGGTCCGCGGACAACTCTCTCTTCCGGAGGCAAATCTTGCGTCGAACGTGTACCGTCGTCGCTTTTGAAGTGCCCTATGACGACCGTGGGCACATGGCGGCCTTCTGTCGCTCCGCCTTCAACTGGCACACCGCGATGCTCGATCCGGAAACGGGCTATGAGGTCCTCGCAACGACGACCGAGACGGAGGAGGACATGCGCGCCAGTCAAGTCGGGCGTGATTAACGGCAGCTTCCACGGGCGCAATCCGCAATGGCCGGCGCAATATCCGTATCACCGTGGAGTATATGCGGTCGCCAAGGTGTCCTGCGAGCCGATGAACATTCTCGGGATAGGCGAGTGCGTCGCCCTCTGTGATACGGAAGGAAACCGCATCGGCGTGCGCCAGCCCGCGCCCCCCTCCCGGCCAGCAGACCTGAGCCGTTTCGTGAATTCCCTTCAAACGTTATCGGAGCCACCCATGGCCAAGGCGATCTTCGTCAATATGGCGGTCTCGGAGCTGAAGCGCTCGATGCGCTTCTTCGAGGCCCTCGGCTATTCCTTCGATCAGCGCTTCACGAACGACGAGGCGGCCGCGCTCGTCATCTCCGACACCATCTTCGCCATGCTGCACACGCCGGGCAGCCTGCGCCGCTTCACCAGGAAGGACATCGCGGATGTGAGCCGCACGACCGAGGTGCTGCTGGCGCTGCAGCTCGACAGCAAGGAGGCCGTCAACGCCATGATGGACAAGGTGCTCGCGGCCGGCGGCAAAGAAGCGCGCGAGCCGGGCGACCACGGCTTCATGTTCGAGCGCAGCTTCGAGGACCCCGACGGACACATCTGGGAGCTGTTCTGGATGGACCCGTCGGCGATGCCCGCGTGAGGAGAAGGACATGACCAACCATCCACCGATCATTCCCTGCCTGTGGTTCGATCATGAAGGCGAGGAGGCGGCAGCCTTCTATACGTCGCTCCTGCCTGGTTCCGCCACGGGCACGGTCACACGCTACGGCAAGGCCGGCCAGTAAGTACACGGTCGGCCGGAGGGCTCCGTGATGACCGTGGAGTTCAGCCTCTCCGGGCGCAGCTTCCTCGCGCTCAACGGCGGCCCGCATTTCAGATTCACGCCGGCCGCGTCGCTCTTTGTCCACTGCGGCTCGGAAGCCGACGTGGACAGGTTGTGGCATCGGCTCGTCGAGGGTGGCAACGTGCTGATGCCGCTCGACCGCTACGACTGGAGCGACAGGTATGGCTGGCTGAGCGACCGCTACGGCCTGTCGTGGCAGATCATGCTCGACCGCGCGCCGCGCGCCAATATCGAGATCACGCCGTCGCTCCTGTTCACGGGGGATGTAGCCGGGAAGGCCGAGGAGGCGATGCGCACCTATACAAGCCTCTTTCCCGCCGCCGCGATCGCGGACCTGCACCGCTACGGGCCGGATGAGAACGACCGCGAGGGCAACGTGAAATACGCGCGCTTCGCGCTGGCCGGCCAGAGTTTCAGCGCGATGGACAGCAGCATGCCGCACGGCTTCGCCTTCAACGAGGCCTTCTCCTTCCAGGTGCTCTGCGACAGCCAGTACGAGGTCGACCATTACTGGGAGGGGCTCGGCGCAGGCGGTGACGCGACGGCACAGCAGTGCGGCTGGCTGAAGGACCGCTTCGGCCTTTCCTGGCAGATTGTGCCGGCCGTGTTGCCCAAACTGCTCTCCGGCCCGGACCGGGAAGGCGCCGAGAGGGTGATGGACGCCCTCTTGAAAATGAAGAAGTTCGACATCGCGGCGCTCGAAGCCGCCCACGCGGGCCGGGCCTCGTCCTGACAGAGGAAAGGAAAAAGAGATGGTTCCGATCTCTGCGACCGGCCGGCCACCGTCCTGGTATTGGCTCGTCTCCGGCCTCGCCCTCCTGTGGATGCTCTTCGGCGCCATGGCCTGGACCGTCGACCTGATGACCGATGAGGCCACCGTTGCCGGGATGCGCGAGGCGCAGCGCCAGCTCTATGCCGCGCGACCGCAGTGGCTCTTTGCCGTCTATGGCCTTGCCATCCTCAGCGGGCTTGCCGGCGCGCTCGGGCTCGTCCTGCGCAAGGGGTGGGCGATGCCGGCTTTCGCCGTGTCACTCGCCGCCATCGTCCTGCAGTTCGGCTACACCTTCCTCGTCATGGACGCGATCGGCCTCCTCGGCTTCGTGGCCGTTCCGTTTCCCCTGTTCATCTTCGCCATCGGCGTCTTCCTCCCATGGTTCGCCGCGCAGGCGAGGAAGCGCGGCTGGATCGCACACCGATAAGTCAAGGCCGGCTCCATCCGGGCCGGCCCTGTGGTGTAGCGGAGGCTTCCGTCAGAGGGACGCTTTCAGGCCTACCGAGAGAATTAAGGTGTCCATGCCGGCGCCGGCGCCTGGCTTCGGGATCTTCGTGACGACGCCATCGTCGCCGTCGATCATGAGGGTACTGCCCTTGGCCTCGAAATAGTTCTGGTATTCGGCGCGTCCGGTCAGGGCGAGCATATCTGTGACCGCATATTCGATGCCGAGCGTCGCGCCGACCATCCAGCTCGGACTGAACGTCTCCTTGAAGACGATGTCGCGCATGTTGTGATGGTCCTTGTCGCGGCCCATGACGAGCGGGCTGGTGATGAACTCGGCGATGATCTTGACGGGCCCGCTGGTGTAGCTGCCGCCGAGGCCGATGTAAGGCGTATGCCACCACTGCTGGTAGGCAATGCCCAGTCCGTCGGGAAAGACGCCGGCCTGGTTGCGGAAGCCGTTTTCCGAATAGATGTAGTGACCGCCGCGGTCGTTCATCTTGAAGGTCATGAAGCGGTAGCCGGCGAGGGCATTGATCTCCAGCGGCCCCTCCGCATGGATCCTCACCGCACCGCCGAGGTCGAGCTGGTAGGCGAGCGCGAGGCTGGTGCGCGATGAATGGGACCAGTGCGTCCAGCTGTCGAAGCCCTGGTAGCCGGCCAACCAGTCGAAATCGTCCATGGCGTTGTCCGACGCGACGGCCGACCAGCCGCTCGCGCGCAAGGTGAGCCAGTCCCGCGGCTGAAAGGCGATGCGTGCGCCGACGATTGCCGCATTGTCGATCTGCCAATTGAGCTGGCTGATCTTCCCGCCATCGCCCGGCACGTTATAGACGTACTCGCCGGCCGTCCCCGTCAGGTAACCCCCGAAGACTTCCGCCGAAATACCGCTGCCGGGCCCGCCAGCGGCTACAGGCGCCGCTCGCGTCGCGACATCGGCCGCCAGCCCCGTAGACGGCGCCAGCAATACGCAAAAGGCCACCGTTCCGGCAACGGCAGCGCTCCGGTTCGCTCTCGAATGATTCAACGTCTGCCCCCGATATCCCCAGTCCATTCAGGCAGACGCCGCATGATCGGAAATTGCGGCCAAGCCCGAAGGGCCTCCTTATGGCTGATTCGGGCATGCCGCGTTAATTGTCAGCCTGTTGGCGCCGCCGGTCGCGAGCGCTCGGCCGACGGCCTGCCATGCCTTCGCAGGTGAAATCCGCGTCCGAGATCGCTCCTGCTGTCCCCGACTCGCCATCATCGTGCATAGTGTCTGAGAATCTCCCGGCAGTTCCGGCTGCCGGCTTGGCGAGACTGGAGGACAGGGCATGATCGAGACGCGCGCCGCAGTAGCCTGGGAGGCCGGCAAGCCGCTCACCATCGAGACGGTCAGGCTCGAGGGGCCGAAGGCGGGCGAGGTGCTGGTCGAGGTGATGGCGACGGGGGTCTGCCACACGGACGCCTATACGCTGTCGGGGCTCGATTCCGAGGGCAAGTTCCCGGCCGTTCTCGGTCACGAGGGGGCGGGCATCGTGCGCGAGGTCGGTGCCGGCGTCACGGCGCTCAAGCCCGGCGACCATGTCATCCCGCTCTACACGCCCGAGTGCCGCAACTGCAAATCCTGCCTCTCGCGGCGCACGAACCTGTGCACGGCGATCCGCGCCACGCAGGGCCAGGGCGTGATGCCGGACGGCACCAGCCGCTTCCGCTGCGACGACGAGACCGTTTTCCACTACATGGGCTGTTCGACCTTCGCGAATTTCACGGTGCTGCCGGAGATCGCGCTCGCCAAGGTGCGCGAAGACGCGCCCTTCGACAAGATCTGCTACATCGGCTGCGGCGTCACCACCGGTATCGGCGCTGTCATCTACACCGCCAAGGTGTGGCCGGGGGCCAATGTCGTCGTCTTCGGCCTCGGCGGCATCGGCCTCAATGTCATCCAGGGCGCGCGCATGGTGGGGGCCGACAGGATCATCGGCGTCGACATCAACCCCTCCAAGGCGGCGATGGCGCGCAAGTTCGGCATGACCGACTTCATCAACCCGAAGGAGATCGGTACCGACAAGGTGGTGCAGGCGATCGTCGACCTTACCGACGGCGGGGCGGACTTCTCCTTCGATGCCACCGGCAATGTCGACGTGATGCGCCAGGCGTTGGAGTGCTGCCATCGCGGCTGGGGCGAGTCGATCATCATCGGCGTCGCCGAGGCTGGAAAGGAGATCGCGACGCGCCCCTTCCAGCTCGTCACCGGCCGCGTCTGGAAGGGCACGGCCTTCGGCGGCGCGCGCGGGCGCACGGATGTGCCGACGATCGTAGACTGGTACATGGAGGGCAAGATCAACATCGACGACCTCATCACCCACACCATGCCGCTCGACGAGATCAACACGGCCTTCGACCTGATGCACGAGGGCAAGTCGATCCGCTCCGTCGTCATCTACTGACGAGGCGCCGATGTGCTTCGAGATCCTCAGCCGTGCCCGCGCCTTCGGCGGCACCCAGCTCGTTTGCCGGCATGCCTCGCGCGAGACCGGCACCGCGATGCGCTTTGCCGCCTTCGTGCCGCCGCAGGCCGAGGGTGGGTGCAAGGTGCCCATCGTGTGGTTCCTCTCCGGCCTCACCTGCACGGAGGAGAACTTCACGGTGAAGGCCGGCGCCCAGCGCATCGCCGCCGAACTCGGTCTCATGCTGGTCGCGCCGGACACAAGCCCGCGCGGGCAGGGCGTGCCGGACGATCCCGAAGGCGCCTACGACTTCGGCCTCGGGGCCGGCTTCTATGTCGATGCGACCGAGACGCCATGGGCGCGCCATTACCGGATGAAGAGCTATGTCGAGGTGGAACTGCCCGCGCTCGTCGCGCGGGAACTGCCGGCGGACATGGACCGGCAGGGCATCACCGGCCATTCCATGGGCGGGCACGGGGCGCTTACCATCGCCCTGCGCGCGCCGGAGCGCTTCCGGGCCGTGTCGGCCTTTGCGCCCATCGTCTCGCCCATGAACTGTCCGTGGGGCGAGAAGGCGCTCGCGGGCTATCTCGGACCGGATCGCGTGTCATGGCGCAGCTATGACGCCTGTGCGCTGATCGAGGACGGGGCACGGCTGCCGGAGATCCTCGTCGATCAGGGCACGGCCGACACCTTCCTCACGCGCGAGCTGAAGCCGGAGCTGCTGGAAGAGGCCTGCCGCAAGGCCGGTATCGCGCTGACCCTGCGCCGCCAGGAGGGCTACGACCACTCCTATTTCTTCATCGCCACCTTCATCGAGGACCACCTGCGCTGGCACGCCGCGCGGCTCGGCTGAGCCAGACGTGCGCGCCACGCCGTGACGGCGAATGGCAAGCAGGGGAACCATATGCTTCCCGCTTTGACTCCACTCTATAATGTTGATATCAACCTACCTGACCGGGGGGCCAGCCAAGCGGTGATCGGTTCGCCGCACACCAGCGGAGGATATCATGCAGCACCCGGTTGTCTCGCGGGAGGAGTGGCTCGAGGCACGCCGCGCGCTCCTCGCCAAGGAGAAGGAATTCACGCATCTGCGCGACAAGGTGAACGCCGCCCGTCTCGCGCTGCCGTGGGTGCGGGTCGACAAGCCCTATGTCTTCGACACGCCTCACGGACGCAAGACGCTGGCGGAGCTGTTCGCCGGCCGCAGCCAGCTCGTCGTCTATCATTTCATGCTCGGGCCGGACTGGGAGGCGGGCTGCACCGGTTGTTCTTTCCTCGCCGACCATCTCGATGGCGCGCTGCCGCATCTCGAGAACCACGACGTGACCCTGCTTGCTGTCTCGCGTGCGCCGCTTGATCGGATCGAGGCCTACAAGCGCAGAATGGGCTGGCGCTTCCCGTGGGTGTCGTCGCATGGCAGCGACTTCAACTACGACTTCCACGTCTCCTTCACGCCGGAGGCTCTGGCCAAGGGCAGCGTCTACTACAATTACGAGATGATCCCACGCGCGCAGGCCCATGATGAACTGCCGGGACTCAGCGCCTTCTACAGGGACGAGAAGGGCGAGGTGTTCCACACCTATTCCAGCTATGCCCGCGGCGGCGAGGAACTCATCGGCACCCTCATGATCCTCGATCGGGCGCCGCTCGGTCGCAACGAGCACACGACCATGGACTGGGTGCGCCGTCACGACGAATACGAGGCCGCGGGTCGCGCCTGCTGCGCCTGAAGTCTCCCGTTGCCCCAACCACCACGAAAGCCCGGAGATGACCATGCAGAAAGCAGAACCGACGCAGGAGCACCGCTGGCTCGAACAGCTCGTCGGCGAGTGGGCCGTGCGGAATGAGGTCCCCACGCCCGGCCAGGAGGAGACGGCGGAATGGACGGAGACCGTGCGCGCGCTCGACGGCATCTGGTTCGTCAGCGAAGGCCGTGGCGACATGCCCGGCTGCGGCCCCGTGACGACGCTGCTGACGCTCGGCTATGATCCGCATAAGAAGCGCTACGTCGGCACGTGGATCGGCTCGATGATGACCCACCTGTGGGTCTATGAGGGCACGCTCGACGAGACCGGCAAGGTGCTGACCCTCGACTGCACCGGTCCTGACTTCGAGCGGCCGGGCGAGACGGCGCGCTATCAGGACATCGTGACGATCATCGACAGGGACAATCGCAGGTTCACGGGTCGGGTGCAGAAGCCCGATGGGTCGTGGAGCGACATGATGACCGCCCATTACCGTCGCAGGGTCTGAGCCTGCACGCCCCGCCGACCGCGTCCTTCGAGGCGCCCCGCCATGCGGGGCGCCTTTTCCTTATGGCCAGCGCGACCGTGATGATGCCCAGTGCAATTTTGTATATCCTCACGAGATTATTCATGAGAAGGGCGCCACGACGATCGAAAAGCGCTCCTATGCATAGTTTGAAAAATTATAAACTGCCGATAACAGCTATTTTCCATCTGTCTGGATCACGAATATTCGGATATTCACGTAAAAGGCGCAAACATAACGCGATGCCGTTTGCCGACGACATGTCCGCCATCGGCGGCAAGGCGGACATCCTGATGGATGTGGACAGCAACGGGGATTTGACCGTGAACATGATGGAACGGCCGGCCGCGGAGGTCATGGCGATGAGCGGACGGGCGAAACGTCTCAAGGCCTGCACGCTCGCGACGCACGAGGCACTGGACAAGCGCATCATGGCCGGTGCGCCCTTTGCCGACCGCGTCAATTACGGTCGCTTCCTTGCGGTGCAACATGCCTTCCACCGCGACATCGACGCGCTCTATTCGAACCCGGCGCTCGATGCCCTTCTGCCCGATCTCGCCGGCCGGCGACGCCTGGCACAGATCGAGCAGGACATCATCGATCTCGGCGGGACAGTGCCAGAGATCGCGGCGGCGCCGGCCTTCGGCGCGAGCGCAGACCTGCCGACGGCGCTCGGCTGGCTCTATGTCGCCGAAGGCTCCAACCTCGGTGCCGCCTTCCTCCTCAAGGCGGCGGCGGGGATCGGCCTGTCGGAGACGTTCGGCGCGCGCCATCTCGCCGGCCATCCCGACGGCCGCGGCCTGCACTGGCGCACCTTCACGGCCGCGCTCGACGGCATCGCGCTGACGGAAGCCGAGGAAGGCCGCGTGATCGCAGGGGCGGAAGCCGCCTTCAAGCGCGTGCACGGCCTCGTCGAGGTGCATTTCGGCCGAACGGGCCTCGCGCCAGACGGCTCAGCAGCCGCCCGTAACTCCAAGACGCTCGACGAGGCCGTCCCTCTCGCGCCAGGCACCGGCGAGCATCGCGCCGAGAAGGTCGGCATAGGTCCAGCCGGCCGCCTGCGCCGCGATGGTGCACAGGCTGTCCTGGTCCTCGCGCCCGGGCCTGCCGGCGCCGGTGAGGTTCGGCTTCATGTTGAGGTCGAAGAGCCGGTAGCGGCCGTCGGCTCCCGCCCGGCAGTCGATGCGGATGATGGTGCGCGCCTCGACCACCGCGGCCGCGGCCGCACAGGCGGCCATGACGGCCGCAACGGCGGGCTCCGCGGCCTCGTGCGCCGTTAGCGCGACGCTGTTGCGGGTGACGGCGACGAGGCCATTGTAGGGCGCCACGTCGTCGTGGTGGTCGAACCGGCGTACCGGCGGCGGGCACCAGGCCTCCTGCGCAAGGCGGCCGTCGGGGCCGGGCAGGCCGGCGGGAAGGACGGCGACGGTCAGCTCCTCGCCCGGCAGGAATTCCTCGATCATGACGATGTCGCCGAAGGTCGCCGCGGCGAGGAGGTCGCGGGCGGCGGCGTGCAGCGCGGCGAGGCTGCGCACCACCGTCACGCCCTGGCTGCCACGCCCGCGCACCGGCTTGATGACGAGCGGCAGCGCGAGGCCGGCCCTGGCGAGAAGGGCCGCGTCGATCTCCGCGACGGCCGCGATGCCGTCGCGGGCTTCGTGCGCGGCGAGCATTGATCGCGCGACCGGCAGGCCGGCCTCGCGCAGCCGCAGGTTGGTGAGGAACTTGTCGTCGGCGCGCTGTACGGCGTCGGGGCGATGGCCGACGACGAAGCGTTCGCCCAAGACGAGCTCCAGCGGATGGCCCTCGAACAGAACGGTATTGGCCCACAGCACGGCCGCGCCGCTGCCGGTCGCTTCGGCGATACCCTGCGGCGTGTCGGGAAAGACCCAGTCGAGGTTCCGCGCCGGATCGGGATTGCGGACCGGGGTCACGACCGGCACCCCGACCCCTGCGAGGGCGAAGCCGATATCGGCGCCGCTGTCGGAATAGCCGCCCGGCTTGGCGACCTTGCGCAGGCCACCGATCACCGGCGGCGGCAGCGCCTGGTAGAGAATGGCGACCGGCGCTCCGGCGAGGGCGGCTTGATCGATCATCGGGCAGGAACCTCCGGCAGGACCTCATCAATGGCGTGAATCGCTCGGACCGGATCGATTCATAACTCTCGTTGGACGCCGGATTCCACGCGTGTTTCCTCGGAAAGGGTCGCAAGAACCCGTCCGGGAGCCGTGATGATCGTTCTCCATCGCATCGATCCCCGCCGCAACATGGCGCGTTTCTATGCTTTGTCCATCGAGCGAAACCTCCTCGGCGAATGGTCGCTCGTCCGCAACTACGGGCGTATCGGTCGCCGTGGGGTCTTCCGGCTCGACATCTGCGGCAGCCGTGCCGATGCCTATGCCGCCGCCCGGCGTCTTGCGCAGCGCAAGGCGCTGAAGGGCTATGTGCCGGCCTGATGCGCCTGAAGACCCGCCGGATGTCCCCTTGCGACGGGATCATAAAACCGGTGATTGTCCTCGCCGGCTTGATCCTGCGCCTTCGGGACGCTATCCGGGCGGCTCCTCGGTCTTCCTGCCGCTGAAAGGGTGACGGATGAGCACAGCGCAGGCCGTCCTCGCGCATCCTGCCCCGCACGACTGGCACGGCGTTCTCGACGGCGACCTCGTCCTCCTGCGCGAGCGCGTCGCGCGGCCGGACGACGAACGGGACTTCCTGCCGGCGGCCGAGCTTATCGCGCCGGACCGCCTCGGACCGCGGCTCGACCGCTATGCCGCCCGCTTCGACCCGGGGCTGCGCGCCGCGGCCGTCTCCTTCTGGAGCCTCTACCATCTCTCCGGCGCTATCCTGCCAATCGCCGCCTTGGCGATGCTCTCGGACCGGATGCCCGCGGCGGCATTGTCCGAGGTCTCCTTCACCTTTTCGGCGGAGGGGGAAAGCCGGGCCGCGCGCATCGCGCCGGACGAGACCCTCGGCCCTTGCGACGCGATCGCCGTGCTGGAGGCGCTGATCACGGACCACCTGGAGCCGACAGTCGCGGCGCTGGTCGCGGTCAGCGGGCTCGCACCGCGACTCTTCTGGAACAATGCAGCGAGCTATTTCGACTGGGTGGTGCGCGCCGCCGCCACCCATCCGCGCGTGCCGGGCGAGCGCGCAGCAGCGGCGCTCCGTCTCGTCGAGGCGGCCGTACTGCCGTGCGGCGCGCCCAATCCCATGCACGGGGCGATCAGGCCGATTGTCGAGGACGGTATCGAGGCGCGCCGTCGCAAGGTCTGCTGCCTGCGCTACAAGCTGCCCGGCGTTCCCGGCTGCGGCGGCCTGTGCCCGCTGCCGGCCGTGCGGCAGGCCGGGACGGAGCACTAGACCCCGAACCTACGCGACCGCTTCCGCGTTCGCGGCCGCGCGTTCGGCCGCCACCTGCTCGATGTTGCGCCTGATGCCGGGGTGCTGGGCGAGGAATCCCTGGAAGGCCCGCACATCGAGTCGCAGGAGGAAGCAATAGCTGATGGCGTGCACGTCCGACTGGCGCGGCCGGCCATGGAGCAGAGCCATCTCTCCCACGACATCGCCGCGCCCGAGGCGGACCTTGCGGCCCGGCAGGCTTACCTCGAGAGCGCCGGAGGCGATGAAATAGACGGCATCGCCCGGCGTCCCCCGGCGGATGACCTGCTCTCCCGGGATGACAAACAGAGGTTGCAACAGCTTCGTCACTTCCGTCAGCTGTTCGCCAGTCAGATCAGCGAACATCGGCAGTTCGCCGACAAGTTCGCGCGCGTTGAGGGCAAGGTCGAGCCGCCGCTGGCGGTCCGCCTCCTTGCGGTCGGCATCGACGGAGCGGCGCAGGTTGTCGTAGAGCTCCGGGCCGATGAGACCGTCCTCGAAGAGGACCATGTATTCGAGCTCCTCCTGCCTCAGCGCGATCTTGCGCAGCAACCGGCGCTCCAGCGATTCCGCATAGAGCGGATATTGCAGCCGGAGAGCATCGAGGCCGGCGGCGACGGCCTCCTGCCGCCGCTCGACAATCTCGTGCAGCACTTCGCCAACGCGCAGCCCGAGGATGGGCACGATCTTGCTGTCAATGAAGGAGCTCAGTTCCTCAAGCACCGTTCGTGTCACGAAGAGCATCTCGAAGCGCCGCGCCAGCAACCGCTCAAGCGGTCCGCTGGCATGGAGGCGGCGATGGAGAAACTGGGCGAAGCCGAACTTCCAGTCGAAGGCAAGCGTCTGCTTGGCGGCACGCTGGTAGTCCGACCAGCCACCCGTACGGGCGCGGTCGAGCAGCGTCTCGGCTTGGGCAAGCAGCGAGGGCAGCAGCGCGGCGGAAACGGTTCGCGCCCTCATGCGCTCGATGATGATGTCACGCTCGCGTCCGGCGAGCGTCAGCAGCCCGAGGGACAGGCGCTCCTTGTCCGTCAGCTCCCGTCCCTGGCCGGCGCTCGCCGCCTCGTCGATCCGCTCGGCGTAGCGGCGGGCCTCCGCAAGCGCTGTGCCGGAGGCGACCTTGTAGGCCTCGGCCGCCCGGGCAACGGCCTCGCGCACGTTCTCAAGCGCGACGGCGAGCACCTGGCCGCGCATGGCAGCATCACGAGGCGACAGGAGATTGAGGCCGAGCGAGGAGATGACCCAGCGCATGGTGGTTCCCTGGATGAGCAGGGTGAAAAGCACGAAGCCGGTGGCAAGGATGGCGACGAAGCGCTGGATGTCGTCGGGGACGATGTCGTTCTCCGTCACGGCGAGCGCCAGCGCCAGCGTGACGGCGCCGCGCAGACCGCCCCAGAGAATGACGACCCGGTAGGGGATGCTGACCGGCGGCGAGAGCTTGAGCAGGCTCAAGAGCGGCAGCAGGGCGAAGAGGATGACGGCACGGGCGGCGAGCGCCGCGGCTGCGACGACGAGAATCAGGAAGAGATCAAACAGCGACAGGCTGGCGAGCAGGCGTGGCACCAGGATGGCGGCGAGCACGAAGACGAGCGAGCTCGCCCAGAATGCAATCTGATCCCAGATGCCGGTGAGGTAGCTCCATCCGTCCGGCGAGGCGCGCGATGGGCCGAGGAGGCTCAGTGTCATGCCCGCGACGACGACGGCGATGACGCCGGACACGCCGAGCAACTGCTCGCAGGCGATGAAGACGAGATAGGCGAGGGCGAAGCTGATCGAGACGGCGGCGGAGCGCTGCTCGGGCAGCCTGCCGATGAGCCAGGCCGCCGCACGCGCGGCCAGATGCCCGACAAGCGCGCCGCCACACAGCGTCCACAGGAAGGAGAGGGCCGCATCAGCGAAACCCGGCGTCTCGCCCGCGACGAGGATGGCGAGGAACGCCGCGAACAGCGTGATCGCGGCGGCGTCGTTGAGCAGGCTCTCGCCCTCGACAAGTCGCCCGAGACGCGCCGGTGCACCGATGTCGCGGAAGATGCCGACGACGGCGACGGGATCCGTCGTCGCCACGATGGCGCCGAGAAGGAGGCAGACGAGCAGCGGCTGGCCGGCAAGCGGCAGGAGGGCGAGGCCGATGACCGCGGTTGCCACGACGACGGCAAGGACGGCGAGGACGAAAATCGGCACCCAGTCGGGCATCATCTGGCGCACGTCGAGCGTCAGGGCCGTCTGGAAGATGAGAGTCGGCAGGAAGACGTAGAGGAAGACTGTCGAGCCGATGGGAAAATCGAGGATGGCCCGGGCCGGCTCGTTGAAGGCGTCGGTCAGCTCCGTATGCAGCAGGAAGGAGGCTGCCGCCGCGATGAGCATGCCGATGGCAGCGAGCACGACGCTGAACGGCATCCTGAGCGCCCCCGCCAGGGGCTGGACAAGGCTGATGATGAGGAGCAGGACGCCGATGACCGCCAGGATGACCGGTAATGCCAAGATCGTTCCAGCCCCATATTGCTTGCTGCATCAGGCCTTTCTAAGCAGACGGAGCGACGCGGTCGAGGGCCCGCGCCGCAGAAAGTGCATTACGCGAGGAAGACCGGCATCGCGCGCCGCATCACGGCCGCCCGGCGCGCTCCTCGAGCACCTTGACATAGGTGCGGCCGGAGGCGGTGACATGGGCCACCATCAGGCGCTCGAAGGCCGCGAAATCCCCCGCCTCGAAGAACCGCAGGAAGCTGCGGTGCTCCTCGTAGGATGTCGGGTTCTGGACGTCGATGGGCGAGCTGAGATTCGTGCGCAGCGCCGCGATCTTGCCCGCCGCGAGGCGATAGGATTCCTCGATGTAGGAATTTCCGCAATGGGTGAACAGCGCCTCGTGCAGCGCGGTGTCGGCGCGACCATAGGCGACATTGTCCCGCTTCTCGAGGGCCTTTTCCATGTCGGCGATGGCGGCGGCCATGGCCGCAATCGTGCCGTCCCTGTCGTGGCGGAAGGCGAGTTCGGCGGCGCGCGGCTCGATGACGGAGCGGAACTCGCACAGCTCCGCGATGTCCTCCGGGCTCGGCCGGAAGACGAAGCTGCCGACCTGGGGGCGGATGGTGACGAGGCCCTGCAGCTGAAGCTGGTTCAAGGCCTCGCGCACCGGCGTACGGCTGACGCCGAAGGATTGCGCCAGCGTCTCCTCGGCGATGATGGCGCCGAGCGCCAGTTCCCCCTCGATGATGGCTTGGCGCAGGCGCAGCATGACCTTGGCGGAGAGCGACTTGGGAGGATCGAGCCTGAACGATTTCATCAGGGGCTGTCTGATTCCGGAGACGGACATTCATTCCGGAATTGCTCCGGCCGTCAATGACGCCAGACCGGCACGGGCCGCCGACGCCCATGCCGGCCACCTGCCGGTCAGTTGCCACGGACGCGCTTGAGCTCCTCGAAGACGAGGGTCAGCGCCTCGTCGCCAATGGCCTTGCCGTGGCGCTCGTAGATGACCTGCGCCTTCTCGCGGATGCGCGCCATCTCCTCCGGCGTGATCTCGTTCACCTCCATGCCCTGTGCCTTGAGGTTGGCGAGGCTGATCTCGGATTTCTCGCGGTTGACCTTGCGCTGCTCCTTCTGGCCCACGGCCGCGCAGTCCTTCAGCACCGCCTGCTCCTCGGGTGACAGCGTGTCCCAGATCTTCTTCGAGAAGAGCACGAGCGTCGGGCTGTAGGCGTGCTTGGTCAGGGTGAGGTATTTCTGCACCTCGTAGAACTTCATGTTCTCGATGTTGTTGAAGGGGTTCTCCTGCCCGTCGACGGTCTTCGTCTCAAGGGCCGAATAGACTTCCGAGAAAGCGAGCGGCACGGCATTGCTGCCGAGCTCCTTGAACGTGTCGATGAAGATGTTGTTCTGCATCACGCGCATCTTCACGCCCTCGAAATCCTCGGCCTTGGTGATCGGGCGGCGCGAATTGGTGGTGTGGCGGAAGCCGTTCTCCCACCAGGCGAGGTTGATGACGCCGGCAGCGGGCAGCTTGGCGGCGAACCACTCGCCCGCCTTGCCGTCGAGCACATGGTCGGCCTCCTGCTCGTTATTGAACAGGAAGGGCAGGTCGAAGACGCCGAGCTCGGGGACGATGGAGGTGAGCGGCGCGGTCGAGGTCAGCACCATCTCGAGCGAGCCGGTGCGCACGCTCTGGGTGGCGGTGAGGTCGTTGCCGAGCGCGCCGTCCCAATAGGCCTGGATCTTCATCTTGCCGCCGGTCTTCTCCAGCGTGCAGGCGCCCATGGCGGCAAGGCCGTTGCCCATGGGATGCTCCTTGCTGACGCCGTTGGAGACGCGGAAGGTGCGCTCCTTGAACTCGGCCTGCGCCGCTGCCCCGGTGAACAGCACGGCGGCGGCGAGGCCGGCGGCGAGGCCGGCGCCGGCGAGCTTGTAGCAGAACCTGGTCTTCATCTTCGTTTCCTCCTCCGGTTGTTATGAGAGCCATTTCAGCGGGATGAGCACGAGGTCCGGGAACAGGACGAGCAGGAACAGGACGGCGATCTCCGCCCACAGGAAGGGCCACAGGCCCTTCATCAGGTCGCTCATGGGGATCTTGGCGACGCCGCAGATGACGTTGAGCACGATGCCGACCGGCGGCGTGATGAAGCCGATGGCGTTGTTCATGATGAACAGCACGCCGAAATAGACCGGATCGATGCCGGCCTGCTTGATCACCGGCATCAGCACCGGCGTCAGGATCATCAGCGTCGGCGCGAAATCGAGCGCGGTGCCGACGATGACGACGATCGCCATGATGACGAACATCAGGAGGATCTTGTTGCCCATGAAGGGCTCGAGCATCGCCGAAACCTGGCCCGGCACGTCGGAGAGCGTGATCAGCCAGGCGGAGACGAGTGCCGCCGCGATCAGGAAGACGACCACCGCCGTGCTGCGTGCCGCCGACACGAGAAGCGGATAGAGCTGGCGCAGCGGCAGTTCGCGGTAGACGAAGGCGCCGACGACGAAGGCATAGACGCAGGCGGCGACGCCGGCCTCGGTCGGCGTGAAGATGCCGAACTTGAGCCCGCCGATGATGCCGAGCGGCATGACGAGCGCCCAGATGCCGTCGATGCCCGCCTTGAGGCGCAGGCCCCAGCCCTGCTTCGGCAGGATTGTGACCTTGTCCTTGCGCGCCACCCACAGCCAGGTGAGCACGAGCGCGGTGCCCATCATCAGGCCGGGGAAGATGCCGGCGAGGAAGAGCTTGCCAATGGAGACATTGGCGATGACGCCGAAGACGATGAGGCCGATCGACGGCGGGATGACCGGCGCGATGACGCCGCCGGCGGCGATGAGCCCGGCCGAGCGCGGCACGTTGTAGCCGGCCTGGCGCATCATGGGGATGAGCAATGTGCCGATGGCCGCGGCATCGGCCGCGGCGCTGCCCGAGATCGCCGCCATGACCACCGCGGCGAAGATCGCGACGAGCCCGAGCCCGCCGCGGACATGGCCGACCCAGGTGAGGGCGAAGGCGACGATGCGCTTGGAGATGCCGCCGGCGTTCATCAGTTCGCCGGCCAGCATGAAGAAGGGGATGGCGAGCAGGGGGAAGCTGTCGGCGCCCTCGATGAGCTTCTGGGACAGGATGGTGGCGTCGATCTGGCCCTGCATCACCATCAGCGCGACGGCGCAGACGAGGAGCGCGAAGGCGATCGGCATGCCGAGCGCCATGGCGCCGAGGAGCGAGATGGTGAAGACGGCGACGGTCATGGCCGCACCTCGCGGGGCACGGTCTCTTCGCTCTCGTGCACCTCGATCAGTTCGTCGTCGCGGATGCGGCCGGTGGCGATGCGCCAGAGCTTGTGCACCGCATGGGCGCCGATGCCGACCGCCGTGACATAGGCGATGCCGAAGATCCAGATCATGGAGAGCCCGGTGACGGGCGCCCCCGTCGTCGCGTTGACCTCGTGCTGCTGCCATGCGCCCCAGAACAGCATGACGCAGCAGGCGAGGATGAGGGCCTGGCTGAGCGCGAGGCAGACGATGCGGCCGCGGCGCGGCAGCATCAGGAGGACCGTCTCCATGCCGAGGTGCGAGCCGTCGCGCATGGCGACGACGGCGCCGATGAAGGTCAGCCAGACGAAGAAGAAGCGGGAGAGCTCCTCGGAGACGACGATGCCGGAGTTGAAGACGTAGCGCAGTACGACATTGCCGAAGACCATCACCACCATGCCGAGCAGCAGGGCGGCGAGCAGGGCGTCGACCAGCTTGAAGGCGCGCTCGATCATCACACCACCTTGCCGGGATTGAGCAGGCCGGAGGGGTCGAGCGCCGCCTTCAGCGTGCGCATCAGCGCGATCTCCGCCTCGCTGCGGGCATGGCCGAGCCATTGCTTCTTCAGGGTGCCGATGCCGTGCTCGGCCGAGATGCTGCCGCCGAGTTCCTTCACGAGCCCGTAGATGATCGCGTCCATGGCCGGTTTCGGCTGGGCGGCGGCGGCAAGGCCCGGCACCCAGGTGACGAGATGCAGGTTGCCGTCGCCGATATGGCCGTAATAGGCGCTGTCGCAGCCGGGAATCGCCGCCTCGAGCGCGGCCTTGCAGCGGCGCGCGAAGTCGTCCATCCGCCCGACGGCGAGGCCGATGTCGTAGGAGACGTGCGGCCCGAGCACGGCCGGGAATTCGGCGCAGGCGTCGCGCAGGGCCCAGAAGGCATCGATGTCGGCCAGCGATTGCGCCACGGCCGCATCGACGAGCAGTTCCTGCTCCATGAGGCCCTCGAGCCAGCTCTCGAAACGGGGCCGGTCGATGGCCTCGTCGGTGCCCTGCGCCTCGACGAGGACGTAGAGTCCGTCGCCGGGCGCAACCGGGCTGCGCACGCCGGCGCGCTCCGTCACCACCTGCCAATAGTCCGGCCACATCACCTCGAAAGCCGACAGCAGCGGCCCGAGGCCGCGGCGGGCGGCGGCGAGCAGGGCGACCACCCGGTCGTAGTCGGCGAGCTTGCACAGGGCCGCCATCGTGCACTGCGGCTTCGGAAACAGGCGCAGCACGACGCGGGTGACGATGCCGAGCGTGCCTTCCGAGCCGATGAAGAGGTGCTTCAGGTCGTAGCCGGCGTTGTTCTTCAGGAGCTTGTTGAGATTGGTGATGATGGTGCCGTCGGGCAGCACCACCTCGAGGCCGAGCACCAGCTCGCGCATCATGCCGTAGCGAATGACGCGATTGCCGCCGGCATTGGTGGAGAGATTGCCGCCGATGGCGCAGGAGCCGCGCGAGCCGAGGTCGAGCGGGAAGAGGAAGCCGGCGGCGTCGGCCGCATCCTGCACACGCTCCAGCGGCGTGCCGGCCTTCACCGTCATGGTGGCGCTCGCGGCGTCGACCTCCTCGATGCCGCTCATCCGCTCCAGCGACAAGGCAACCCAGCCCTCCTCCGGCGTGGCGCCGCCGCACAGGCCAGTAAGGCCGCCTTGCGGAACGACGGGAAAACCGACGGAACGGCAGACCTTCAGGGTCAGGGCGACGCCGGCAGCGTCGAGCGGTCGTACCACCGCGAGCGGCCGGCGCGGCGCCTGCGGGCTCCAGTCGTTGCAATTGCGCGCGGGGACGTCGTCGCCGACGAGAACGGCACCGGGGCCGAGCTGCCGGCGCAAATCATCGAGAACCTGCAGCCGCAGCGCAGGCGTGGTGATGACGTTCATGATCCTCCCCGACGATATCTTATATGTAAGGTACTAGAATATATGGCACGACGAGGCCGTCAATGGCGGACTTGCCGGCCTCTCTCTATGTACGCGAGGTGCTCGTCAGCGCTCACGAGAAGGGCGTCGCCAACGCGATCGCGCTGCTGCCTCCGTGGCCGGGCCGGCGAAGCGTGAGGCCAGATCGTGGCGCGCAACCTCTCCGGCAAGGTGCCGACGGCTCTCCTCGACGGCTCCGCGCTCTACGACTTCCGCTTCGCCGACAAGGACTGGCATCGCCCGCATCCCACGCTTGCCAGATGGTATGCGACCTTCGCCGAGCGCCCTTCGATGCAGGCGTCTCGGCCGCACTGACGAGCGGGTGGGGCACGATCTCGCGACCGGCCTTCCGGCGAGGGGCGGTCGGGCTCAGAATCGGCCCCATCAGCGTCCGCCCTGCGGCCGCCGGAGACGACGGCCGCGGACGTGACCAGACAGGAGGTTCCGCTCATGAATGACCAGCATTCATCCCCTGAGGCCGGCCGTGCGGAGCGGCCCGAGAGTGCCATCCAGCGGGGCTACATGTCGGGCTTCGGCAACGGCTTCGAGACCGAGGCGCTGCCCGGGGCGCTGCCGCTCGGCCGCAACTCGCCGCAGAAATGCGCCTATGGCCTCTATGCCGAGCAGCTCAGCGGCTCTCCCTTCACGGCGCCACGCACGACGAACGAGCGATCCTGGCTCTACCGCATCCGCCCGACGGTGGCCCATTGGGGCGAGTTTCGGCAAGTGGACATCGGGCTGTGGCGCACGGCGCCGGCGGTAGAGGCCGAGGTGCCGATCGCGCCGATGCGTTGGGATCCGCTTCCGATCCCGGATAAAGAGATGTCCTTTGTCGAAGGAATCCACACCATCACAACGGCGGGCGATGCCGGTGCGCAGGCCGGCATGGGCGCGCATGTCTATCTCGTCACCCGCTCGATGGCGGACGAGTATTTCTACAACGCCGATGGCGAGATGCTGTTCGTGCCGCAGCAAGGCAACCTGCGCCTGTGGACCGAGTTCGGCATCATCGACATCGGACCGGGCGAGATCGCCGTCATCCCGCGCGGCGTGAAGATCCGCGTCGAGTTGCGGGGCGGGCCGGCGCGCGGCTATCTGTGCGAGAACTACGGCGGGGCCTTCACCCTGCCCGAGCGTGGACCGATCGGCGCCAACTGCCTCGCCAATCCACGCGACTTCCTGACGCCGGTCGCCGCCTATGAGGACCGCGAGGCGGCCTCGACGATGTATGTAAAATGGGGCGGCTCCCTCTGGGCGGCGGACATCGACCGCTCGCCGCTCGATGTCGTGGCCTGGCACGGCAATTACGCGCCCTACAAATATGACCTGCGCCGCTATTCGCCGGTGGGACCAGTCCTCTACGATCATGCCGACCCGTCGATCTTCACCGTGCTGACCTCTCCATCGGAGACGCCGGGTACGGCCAATGTCGACTTCGTCATCTTCCCGGATCGCTGGCTCGTCGCCGAGAACACCTTCCGCCCGCCCTGGTACCACATGAACGTGATGAGCGAGTTCATGGGGCTCGTCTACGGCGTCTATGACGCCAAGACCGGCGGCGGCTTCGTGCCCGGCGGCATCTCGCTGCACAACACGATGCTGCCGCACGGGCCCGACGTGGACGCCTTCGAGAGGGCGAGCAACGTCGAGCTGAAGCCGCACAGGCTCGAGGGCACGCTCGCCTTCATGTTCGAGACGCGCTTCCCGCAGAAGGTGAGCGCCTTCGCCGCCGGGACCGAGGCGCTGCAGAAGGACTACCGGGCCTACGGACGCAAGCTGAAGATCCATTTCGATCCACAGAGGCCATGAGCGGCGCCATGACGGGGGCTCGGCGAGCCCCTTGTTGAAAAGCCGGGAGACCGCGGCCGGTGGCCTCCCGGTCGGCAATAGCTTCGGCGCGTGCCGTGCCACAATCCCGCCCACGCTGGACTGTTCGGAAATGCAGGTGAGTAACTCGATCGCGACATGGATGGGCAAGGGGCACGCGGCGGTCGAGGCTCCCATCGGGGACGACGGCTTCTGCTTCGGGTCCGAGCCGTCGCTAGCCGACGTCTGCCTCATTCCCCAGCTCTACGCCGCCCGGCGATTCGAGGTACCGCTCGATGCCTGCCCGCGCATCCTGCGTGTCGAGGAACTCGCAGGCCGACACGAGGTCTTCGGCAGCGCGCATCCGTCGGTCCAGCCCGATGCGGAATAGCGGCCGCCAGCGTTGCTCTATTCCGCGCTTGCCGAGGGCCATCTCGCGCTCGCCATCGCGCTCGACTGGACCGTCTTCCGCGGCCTGCCGGACGTCGCCCGGCAAGAACCACTCCGGGACAGATATCGCGGCCTCGTCGCGCGTCCGGCGGTGCAGGCGACGGCCTGGACCGCCGGACGCACGAGCAAGGCGGCCGGGGCGAGCGGCCTCAGTCGAGCCCGTGCGCGAGGTCGCGCGGGCTCACCACTTTCTTCTGGTAGAGGAGAACGCCGGCCCCGATCGCGAGGCCGACGAGGTCCGAGATAAGGCCGCCCTTGATCATGGCGAGTGCGCCGATGAGCAGGACGACCCGCACGAGTGGATTCAGCAGCCCGAAGAACCAGCCCTGCACGGCGGCAGCCAGCAGAAAGATTCCGACGGACGCCGTGACGAAGACATGCGCGATCTCGAGCCACTCGCCCTGCATGAGCAGCGCCTGCGAGTAGAAGAACATGAACGGCACCACGAAGGCGGCCAGGCCGATCTTGAAACTCTCCACCGAGGTGCGCATGGGGTCCGCGCCCGACAGTGCCGCACCCGCATAGGCGGCGAGCGCGACCGGCGGCGTGATGGCTGACATGACGGCGAAATAGAAGACGAAGAAATGCGCCGTCAGGACCGGAATGCCCAGGCTGATGAGACCCGGCGCCACCACCGCCGCCGCCACGGCATAGGCGGCCGTCGTCGGCATGCCCATGCCGAGCACGATGGCGATGCACATGGCGAAGAACAGGGCGAGCAGCTGGTTCTGCGCCGCGAGCGCCAAGAGCAGGGCAGAGAAGCGGGCACCGACGCCGGTAAGGGCGATGACGCCGACGATTATGCCGGCACAGGCACAGACCGCCACGAGCTGGATCGACATCTTCGCTGCCAGCTCGAAGGCGCGCAGCACGGCCGCGACCCCCATGCGGTAAGGCGTCAGCCAGCTGACCACGGCCGCCGCCACCATGGCGAGGGTGCCGGCGCGAATGACCGAATAACCCGAGAACAGCGCGTAGATGAGGATGATGACCGGGATGAACAGGTAGACCTGCCTCACCAGCTTGGCGAAGACCGGCAACTCCTCGCGCGGCAGGCCCTTCATGCCGAGCTTCAACGCCTGCAGGTCGACCATGAAGTAGACCGAGGCGAAGTAGAGCACGGAGGGGATGATCGCCGCGACGACGATCTCGGTATAGGGAATGCCGGTGACCTCGGCCATGATGAAGGCGCCGGCGCCCATGATGGGCGGCATGATCTGCCCGCCCGAGGACGCGGCCGCCTCGATGGCGCCCGACGACCGCGCCGGATAGCCGACCCGTTTCATGAGCGGGATGGTGAGTGAGCCGGTGGCGACGACGTTGCCGGCCGACGTGCCGTTGATCATGCCCATGAGGCCGGAGGCGAAGACGGCGACCTTGGCCGGGCCGCCACGGGCGTGGCCGGCGGCGGCGAAGGCGAAGTTGACGAAATAGTCGCCGACCTTCGAGGCCTGCAGGAAGGCCGCAAAGGTGATGAACAGGATGATGTAGGTCGAGGAGACGGCCGTCGTATCGCCGAGGATGCCCTGGTCCGTGTAGATGTAGGTGAAGAAGCGCGTGGGCGTGTAGCCACGATGCGCGAGAAAGCCCGGCAGATAGGGCCCCGCGAAGGAATAGAGGATGAAGATGGCGGCGATGACGACGAGAGCGAGGCCGGCAAGGCGCCGTGTAGCCTCCAGGATGAGGATGACGCCGACGAGCGCGGCATAGAAGTCCGCCGTCTGGGCAAGGGCCGTGCCGGCGCGCAGTCGCAGCGCCCCGACATTGAACAGGATGTAGCCGAGCACCGTGACGGCCGCCACGGCGAGCAGCACATCGGCCCAGTGCACGCGCCCCCGCGCCCGCTCTGGAAAGAGCCAGGCGCCGGCAAGCGCCGCCACCATGCCGGCGGTGAGGGGCACGCCGTAGGTCTCGAAGACGAAGGCCGGCGGGCGCGCCGCGCCGGTCAGCCACCAGCCGCCCCAGGCGAAGGCGATCATGGCGGCGGCATAGCCGATGCCGCCTGCCCCGACGATGAGGAGCGGCCACTCGAGCGGCACGACACGCAACGGCCGGCCGGCTTCCGTCGGCGCAGCCGAGATGCCGGCCGCCGAGAACAGGAGGAAGCCGAGGACGAGGCCGCCCGCGACGTGGATGAGGCGATAGGTCCAGGTCTCCAGCGGGTAGAAGTTCATCACCCCGATATGGAAGGCGGTGTAGAGGATGCAGAGCGCGACCATCAGGCCGGCGCCGACACCGCCGGTGAAATCGCGCTGGTTGCCGGCAAGCGGCTCGTCGTCGACGCCATGCGCCAGCACGGCCCCCTCGACACCTTCCCGAGGAAGATCAGCCGGGGACGTCGTTGCGGAAAGGGGCGTCTGGGGGGTGCTGGTCATCGCAAGCCCTCGCCTCGAACATGCGTTGGATCATCGTCCAGCCGCCGGGCGGCCGGCATATGGTAGCCGAACCGGCCTGCCATTGCAGGCGGTGCATCACGTTTCGCCTTGGTGCGCGGCGTGCAGCGCCGGGGCGGCCGACGGAGGGCGTCGGCCCGCCTGCGATACGGGTCTGCGGTCAGCCGGTGCGCGGCCGGACGTGGCGCGGGGAGGAGCGTGCCGCCCCGCGCCGCCAGGGCTCAGCCCTTGAGGTTGTCCGGGATCTGGATGCCCTTTTCCTCGAAGTAGCGCACGGCGCCCGGGTGGTAGGGCAGGAAGCTGTTGCGGTCGACGTGGCCGGGCACGGTCTCGGACGCCGTCGAGTGGATCTGCTTCATGCGATCGTTGTTCTCCATCACGAGCTTCACGATCTCATAGGCCAGGCTCTCGGGCATGTCCTTGTGGGCCACGGCGAAGTTCCACAGGCTCACCGTGTCCTGCGGATCGGGGAAGCCCTGGTAGAGGCCGCCGGGGATCTGGAACTCGGCGAGCTCCGGCATCTTGTCGAGGACGGCCTTCTGCTGCTCCTTGGTGAAGGAGAAGATGTTGACCGGGTTCTCGGCGGCGATCTGGGCGAAGGCCGAGATCGGCACGCCGGCCGCGAAGGCGAAGGCGTCGATCAGCCCGTCCTTGACCTGGCTGGTGGCGTCGTTGGCGCCGGCATAGCTGACGACCGGCTTGACCTCGAGGACCTCGAAGAAGCGCGGCCAATAGGTGGCGGCGGTACCGCCGGCGGGGCCCACGGCCACGCGCTTGCCGGCGAGATCCTTGACGTCCTTGATGCCCGACGACTTCAGGGCCACGACCTGGAACGGCGTCTGGTACATGGGGAAGAGGGCGCGCAGGTCCGTGTGCTCGACGCCCGGGGCGAGCTCGCTCTTGCCGGTCCAGGCCTCATAGGCCGGGCCCATGGTGACGAGGCCGATCTGGTGGTCGCCGGTCTGCACGAGCGTGGCGTTCTGCACCGGGCCGCCGGTCACCTCGGCCGAGGCGTTGACGCCCAGCTTCTCGCTGATGAAGTTCGCGAGGCCGTTGCCGTAGATGAAGTAGGTGCCGCCCTGGCTGGCGGTGCCGATGGTCAGGCTCTGCGGCCAGCCGGTCTTGTCCTGCGCGACGGCCGGAGCGGCCAGGAAAAGCGCGGCGGCGCCGAGCGCCGCAAGCGTGATCTTGCGCATCGTTTCCTCCCTTGCGAATGCGGGTTGCCGGTGCGGGTTCCCATCCACACTTCGGCTCCGATCGCATCAACACGCAGCCGTGCCTGCGAGACAATCATTCATGGGCGGCAAATGCATCTTTTTGCGTCAAGGCAACGGCAATGGGTGGAAATCGTAACATTTCGCCGGCACTCGTGGGTGGAATTCCACCCGAGCGCCCCCGACTGCCCGGTCAATCCTGGCCGACGGCGGCCTGGCGGGTGAGGCCGTATTTCTGCATCTTCTCGTAGAGCGTCTTGCGCGAGATGCCGAAGCCCTCGTAGACGGGCTTGAGCGCGCCGCCGCTCGCCGCGAGCGCCGAGGCGATGAGGCGCTTCTCGTAATCCGCCACCCGGCTGGCGAGGCTCGCCGGTTCGCCCGGGTCATCATCGGCGCCCTCCTCGTCGGCGACGCCGAGACCGAGGACGAAGCGGTCGGCCGCGTTGCGCAATTCGCGCACGTTTCCGGGCCAGGCCCGCTGGCTGACGGCGGCGATGACATGGGCCGGCACCTCGATGTCGTCGCGCCTGTAGCGCGCCCGGGCCTCGGCCACGAGCTGCAGGAACAGCAGCGGTATGTCCTCCGGCCGGGCGGCGAGGGCGGGCATGCGCAGGCTGACGACGTTGAGGCAGTAATAGAGGTCGGCGCGGAAGCGCCCCGCCGCCACTTCCTTGTCGAGGTCGGACTTGCTGAGGGCGATGAAGCGCACGTCGAGCGGCACCGGCTCGTTGGAGCCGAGGCGGGTGATGACCCGCTCCTGGATGACGCGCAGCAGCTTGGCCTGCAGCTCCAGCGGCATGGAGCCGATCTCGTCGAGCAGGATGGTGCCGCCGCGCGCGTGCTCGAACTTGCCGTAGCGCGGCCGCAAGGCGCCGGGGAAGGCGCCCGCCTCGTGGCCGAAAAGCTCGCTCTCCATCAGCGCCGCCGGCATCGCGGCGCAGTTGATGGCGACGACCGGCCGTCCCGCGCGGGCGCTGATGTCGTGCAGGGCGCGGGCGGCGACCTCCTTGCCCGTCCCCGTGTCGCCGACGATCAGCACGTCGGCGTCGGTCGCGGCGATGGCCCGCAACCGGTAGCGAAGATCGACCATCAGCGCGCTGCGGCCGGGCAAGCGCGTCTCGATGTCGTCCCGTTTACCCGCCAGCGCCCGAAGGCGGCGGTTCTCGAGAACGAGGGCGCGCCGGTCGAGCGCGCGCCGGGCGATGTCGCCGAGGTTCTGCACGGTAAAGGGCTTCTCGACGAAATCGTAGGCGCCCTCGCGCATGGCGCGGACAGCGAGTTGCACATCCGCATGGCCGGTGAGCAGGACGACGGGAATGTCCGGGTCGATCTCGTGGATGCGGTTCATCAGCGACATGCCGTCCATGCCGGGCATGCGGATGTCCGTCATCACGAGGCCGTCGAAGTCGTAGCCGACGCGACTCAACACCTCCTCGGCGCTGGCGAAGCCGCGCACGGCAAAGCCGGCGAGTTCCAGCCCCTGCACCGAAGCGATGCGCAGGTCGTCTTCGTCGTCGGCAAGCAGGATCTGCGCCCCGCTCATTCGGCCGCCTCCCGGGGCGCGCCGAGGTCCAGCGCCGCGAGTTGGATGGTGAAGACAGCGCCGCCCTCCGGCGCATTGGCGACGAGCAGATTGCCGCCGAAATCCTGGATGATGTTGTAGGAGATCGACAGGCCGAGGCCGAGGCCCTTGCCGACACCCTTGGTCGTGAAGAAGGGATCGAAGATCCGTCCGGCGATGGCGTCCGGCACGCCGGGGCCCGGGTCGCTCACGCTGATGAGCACTTGGCCGCCCTGTCGCGACGCCCGCAGGGTGATCGTGCGCTCGGGCCGCCCCTCCACGGCATCGGCGGCATTGGTAATGAGATTGACGAGCACCTGCTGCAGGCGCACAGCGCCGCCGCGCACCATGAGCGGGCCTTCGCCAATGTCGGTCACGAGTTCGGCCTGAGCAGCCCTGAGCCGCCAGGCGACGATCTCGAGCGTGTCGCGCACCACGTCGCGCACGTCGACGGGGCCCAGCTTCTGGTTGGGCTTGCGGGCGAAGTTGCGCAGGTGGCGGCTGATGGAGGCCAGCCGGTCCGTAAGAGCGGCGATGCGCCTGATATTCTCGCGCGCATCCGCGATGCGGTCATGGTCGATGAGCACGGCCGCGTTGTCGGCATAGGTGCGCAGCGCCGCGAGCGGCTGGTTGAACTCGTGTGACAGCGCCGCAGACATCTGGCCGAGAGCGGCGAGCTTGCCGGCCTGGATGAGGTCGTCCTGCGTCTGGCGCAGACGCTGCTCCGTGGCGCGGCGCTCGGCCACCTCCGTCTCGAGCCGGCTGTTCACCGCGGCGAGGTCGCGCGTGCGCTCGGCGACCCGCCGCTCCAGCGTCTCGCGGGCCTCCTGCTGCAGTGCCATGCGCTCGGCCATGCGCGCCCGCCGCTGCAGGACGACCGCGGCGACCATGCCGGCAAGCGCAAGGCACAGGAAGATGGCGACGAGCGCGGTGAAAGCCTGGGCTCTGGCCGAAGCTGTGTCGAGCAGCACTTTCACCGTCCAGCCGGCCTCCGGCATCGGCTCGCTCAGGACGAGATATTCGCGCGGCTCGCCATTGGCCTCGCCGATCGTCATCAAGGCGTGTCCGGCCTCGCTGCCATGGCTCTCGATGGGCAGCGGATACAACCGGGCATCGGCATAGCGGCGCGAGGCGTGGGTGCGCGCCAACCGTTCCGGTGTCAGCGGCTCGAGCCCGGCATAGCGCCACTCGTCGCGGCCGGTAAGGAAGACAATGCCCTCCGGATCGGTGACGATGATGACATGGTCGCTGCCGCGCCAGGACAATTCGATGACGTCGACATCGACCTTGAAGACGACGACGCCGCGGATCGCCTCGCCGTCGCGGATGGGCGCCGAATAATAGTAGCCGCGCTTCAGCGAAGTGGTACCGAGCGCGAAGAAGCGACCGCGCTCGCCTTTCATGGCATCCTGGAAATAGGGCCGGTAGCTGAAGTTCTCGCCGACGAAGCTCAGCGGCTCGTCGTAGTTGCTGGCCGCTATGGTGACGCCATCGGGGGCCATGACGTAGATATCGGACGATTCGAGCAGGCCGTTGATTTCCTTGAGATAACGGTTGGCCGTGGCCCTGAGGCCCGGATTCTCCGGCCGCCGCGCCAGCTCGCGGATGTCGTCATGATCGGCGATGAGCGAAGGCAGCGGCTCGTAGCGGCGCATGTGGCCATGGAGGGCAGCGACGGCAAGGCGCAGCGTCGTCTGCCCGCGCGCAGCCGTCTCGGCGAGGTAGATGCGCGTCGCCGCCGTGCCGCCCCAGATGGCAGCGGCACATGCAAGAACGACGAGCACCCCGAGGCGGGCCCATGTGAGCCAGATTTTCCGCAAGTCGCCGCCTGTCGCAGCCCTTTTTCGAGCGCAGCTCCGCGCTCCTTCCTGTCCCCCACATCTACCACAGGCCAGACGGCGATGGCCACCGCCAGGCTGAGTAAGTGCGCAAGCTCAGGTCCACAGATCAGACGAGACGACCCGTAAATGGCGCCCGGCAACGTCCTGACTGATGGTGACTCGGTGGCCCTCATCAAGGACGTCAAGACAATATCGAGGCGATCGACTGCCGCCACCACGACTCAAGGGCCTCGTCCTGCGCACCGAATTCGTCCGCAAGCGCGGCTGAGCGCAAGCGGGCGCTGCACGATCGCCCGCTCCACCTTCGCAAAATCCCGATTGGCCCCGGCACAGGCCTCCAATACCGTGGTGGAGCCCGCTGCTCTGCCCGGAAGCCGGCGGCAGCGATCTGGTTTCAGCGTCGTGGGGCTGGCATGAACTTCGAAATCTCCCCGAGGATCGAGGACTACCGCGCGCGCATCGCCGATTTCGTGGCGCGCGAGATCCTGCCGCTGGAGGCCGACTCCCGGTCCTTCGACGAGCATGGCAACATCACGCTCGATCTGCTCGGGCCCTTGCGCGAAAAGGCGAGGGCGGCCGGGCTCTGGTGCCTGCAGCTCAAGGAGGAGACGGGGGGCGCCGGGCTCGGCAAGGTCGGCATGGCGGTCTGCTACGAGGAGATGAACCGCTCCATCTTCGGCCCCGTCGTCTTCAACGCGGCGGCGCCGGACGACGGCAACATGATGCTGCTGGAGGCGGTGGGAACGCCGCAGCAGCAGGAGCGGTGGCTCGCCCCGGTCGCCGCGGGCAAGGTCCGCTCCGCCTTCGCCATGACCGAGCCCCATCCGGGCGGCGGCTCCGACCCGTCGATGATGCTCACGCGCGCCGAAAAACGCGGCGACACCTATGTCGTCACCGGCCGCAAATGGTTCATCACCGGGGCCGGGGAGGCGAGCCATTTCATTCTCGTCGCGCGCACGTCCGACGATCCCCGTCACGGCCTCACCGCCTTCCTCTTCCACAAGGACCAGCCGGGATGGCGCATCGAGCGCCGCATTCCCATCATGGGGCCGGAGGAGCACGGCGGGCATTGCGAGCTCGTGTTCGACGGCCTCGAGATTCCGGCGAGTGACATTCTCCTCGGCGAGGGGCGGGGCATGAAGGTGACGCAGGTGCGGCTCGGCCCCGCGCGCCTCACCCATTGCATGCGCTGGCTCGGCCTCGCCAAGCGCTCGGTCGAGATCGCGCGGGCCTATGCCGGCGAGCGCCAGGGCTTCGGCCAACGGCTGGCGGACCGGGAGAGCATCCAGCTCATGCTCGGCGGGCTCGCCATGCGCATCGAGATCGGCCGGCTCCTCGTCATGCGCGCAGCATGGGAGCTCGACCGCGGCGGCTTCGCCCGCAAGGAAGTCTCGATGGCCAAGATCCACGTGGCGAACCTTCTCCACGAGGCCGCCGACGTCGCCATCCAGATCAACGGTGCACGCGGCTATTCCAAAGATACGATGCTGGAGTGGATCTATCGCTACGCCCGGCAGGCGCGGCTGGTCGACGGTGCCGACGAAGTCCACAAGATGGTCCTGAACCGGTTCCTCAACGAGGAGGGGACAGGTTTCTGGCGCTGGGACGTCGCAGCCCCGCCGATGTGAGGGTGACCGCCCGGGATGATCAGGCAGCGAGGGGCCCATCCAAGAAGGCCTCGGCCAGGAAAACGAACGGAGGGAGGACAGCAATTCATGCGTCTTGATGCCCATCTCGCGCCACGGCCGGCCAACCACGTTCCCCTGACGCCGCTCGACCTGCTCGACCGCACGGTCGAGGCCCATCCCGAGCGCCCGGCCGTGGTCTGGCGGGAGCGGACGCTGACCTATCGCGCCTTCGGGCGGATGGTCGCGCGCTTCGCGGCCTTCCTCCTTGGCCGCGGCATCGAACCGGGCGACGTGGTCTCCATCATCGCCCCGAACCGGCCGGAGATGCTCACCGCGCACTACGCCGTGCCGATGATCGGCGCGGTGCTTAACACCATCAACACGCGGCTGGAGCCGGACACGGTCAGCTACATCCTCGACCATGCGCAGTCGCGCCTCCTGGTCACAGACCCCTCCTGTCTCGGCATCGCGCAGGCAGCGGCAACAGCGGCGCACACGCCTGTCGTCGTCCTCGGCACCGATGGAGAGCATATGGGTCCCGATGCCCTCGACCTCTTCGGCGGTGGCAATGGGTCCAGCGATATCGATTACCGGCACTTCGTGAGGGACGAGTGGCAGCCGATCTGCCTCAACTACACCTCGGGCACGACAGGACGGCCGAAGGGCGTCGTCTATCACCACCGCGGCGCCTATCTCAATGCGCTCGGCAACGTGCTGGCGCTCGGGCTCGACCGGCGCAGCGTCTATCTCTGGACCCTGCCGATGTTCCACTGCAACGGCTGGTGCCACACCTGGGCCGTGACGGCGGCGGGTGGCCTCCACGTCTGCCTCGATCGCGTCGATCCGGCCCTCATCTTCGCGGCCATCGAGCAGCACGGCGTCACGCATCTCAGCTGCGCGCCGGTGGTGCTCTACATGCTGCTGAACCATCCGGACCGGGAGAAGAAGGACGTCTCCCGCATGGTGCGGGTCGCAACGGGCGGCGCGGCGCCGACGAGCGCGCTCATCGCGCAGATGGAGGCGCTCGGCTTCGACCTGATCCATCTCTACGGACTGACGGAATCCTACGGGCCCGCCACCTTGTGCGAGCTCGACGAGGCGGCGGACCTCGCTGTGGAGGAGAAGGCGCAGCTCCTGGCGCGGCAGGGTTTTCGGCACGTCACCGGCAGCAGGGTGCGCGTCGTGGACGGTGGGGGAGGGGATGTCGCCCGCGACGGCACGACGACGGGCGAGATCGTGCTCGCCGGCAACACGCTGATGGCCGGCTATTACCGCGACGAGGCGGCGACCGCGAGCGCCTTTGCGGGCGACGTCTTCCACACGGGCGACCTCGCAGTCGTACACGGCGACGGCCGCATCGAGATCAGGGACCGCGCCAAGGACGTCATCATCTCGGGCGGCGAGAATATCTCGAGCCTCGAGGTCGAGAACGTGCTGCACCAGCACCCCGCCGTCCTTATCGCCGCCGTGGTGGCGGCCCCCGATCCCAAGTGGGGCGAGGTGCCCTGCGCCTTCATCGAGCTCAAGGGTACAGGCACGGCGACGGCCGAAGAGCTCACGGCCTTCTGCCGGGAGCGGCTCGCAGGCTTCAAGGTGCCGAAGCGCTTCGTCTTCGGCGAAGTCCCGAAGACGGCGACGGGCAAGATCCAGAAGTTCCGGCTCCGCGCCGCGGCGGCGGTCGGCGCCGCCTGACACCGGGAGGTCTCGGCAATGACCACGACGGGTCCGGCCCGCACGCCCGATATCGATTTCGATCCCGCCGCCCTCCAGCGCTTCCTTGCGCAGCGCTTCGGCGGAAGCGCCGATCCCTTCCGCATGAGCAGGATCGGCGGCGGGCAGTCGAACCCGACCTATTTCGTCGATTTCGGCGACCGCCGCATGGTCCTGCGCAAGCAGCCGAACGGAGAGATTCTGCGCGGGGCGCATGCGATCGACCGGGAATACCGGGTGCTTGAGGCGCTCATCGCGACCGACGTGCCGGTGCCGCGCCCGATCCTCTACCATGCCGATGCGGACCTCCTCGGCACGCCCTTCTACCTGATGGAGCGGCTCGAAGGCCGCGTCTTCCACGATTGCGCGCTGCCGGAACTCGCACCCGCAGAAAGGCGCGGCATCTATCTCGGCATGGTCGAGGCGCTGGCGAAGCTGCACGCCATCCGCCCGCAGGATGTCGGCCTTGCCGACTTCGGCCGGCCCGGCAGCTATTTCGAGCGGCAGATCGCGCGCTGGTCGAAACAGCTCGCCGCCTCACCGGGCGATCCCGTTCCTGCCCTCGCCCGCGTCGAAGCCTGGCTCAGGGAGAACCTGCCTGCGGATGACGGGATGGTCGCGATCGCGCACGGGGATTTCCGCCTCGGCAACCTGCTCTTCCACCCTGAGGAACCGCTCGTCATGGGCATTCTCGACTGGGAGCTGTCGACCCTCGGCCATCCCCTTGCCGATCTCGGCTTCTGCTGCATGCCGTGGCACACGGCGCCGGACGAATACGGCGGCATTCTCGGCCTCGACCATGCCGGGCTCGGCATCCCCTCCCGGCGCGAGTTCGTCGCCCATTATCAGGCCCATGCAGTGCCGACCGCTCCGCTCGCGCGGTTCCATGTCGCCTTCGCGCTCTTCCGCTTCGCGGTCATCTTCGTCGGCATCGCCGACCGGGCACGGGCAGGCAATGCCGCATCGGCCGATGCGGCAAGGCTCGGGCCCCTCGCGGGCCGCTTCGCCGGGCGAGCGCTCGAGGTCATCGAGACGACGGACTGGTGAGGGCGCGGATGTTCAGCCCAGCTCCAGCGTCGTGATGCCGAAGATGCCGCCAAGGTCGATCGCCGGTGCGGCGCCGCGGTACATGCGCGCGGTCTCGAAGCCCGGCGACAGCCCCGCCGCGGCGAGGAAGGCCGGGAAGCTCCCGGCCGTCTCCGGCACGTCGATATGGACGGGGCCGCCGCAGACGCCGGCGAGGGCCGAGAGCAGGACCTCGGCGGTTCCGCCGTCCCGTGCGAAGAGCGGGCCGATCTTGAAACCCTCGCGACAGGGCCGGGCGACGCCGTAGCCGGCGATGCCGTCCTGCCCCATCGCCACGAGGGCGACATGCGGCGGGCGCAGCCATTGCTTCAGGAAAGCCCGGCGCGGTGCCGGGAAGAAGCCGCCATCGAAGGCGGCGACGGCCTCGACGAAATCGGACGTCACCGGCCGGACCGCGCCGGACGAGGCGGCCGCCGGCGCGAAGCGACCGCTGTAGCGGATGGTGCGATAGGCCGGGACGAAGCCCATGCTGCGGTAGTTGGCCTGCTGTGCGGGCACGCCGTCGAGACCGATGGTACGGCCCGCGAGCCGCGCCATGCCGGCATCCCACACGGCCTTCCCGTGGCCCCTGCCGCGCCGATCCGGCCGGCAGATGTAGAGCCCGATGAAGCCGAACGTCTCCCCGTAGGCGACGGCCGAGATGCCGGCGACCATCTCGCCATCCATGAAGGCGCCGAGGAAGCCGCCCGAATCCGCGGCATGGAAGGCGGCAGCATCGGCGAGGCCGGGATTCCAGCCTTCGCCCGCCGCCCAGTCGACCAGCGTCTCGATCTCAGCGAGCGTCAGCGGGCGTATCGTCGGCGCTTGCGGCATCAGGCGACGGCCTTGTCCTCGATCCCGAAGCCGGCGAGGAGGCCGGTGTAGGGCTTCGGGGCAGGCCGAGCATAGGCCCCGCGCTTGCCGGTGGACAAGCCGAGCGTCACGAGCGCCTCGGCCTGCTTGACCGCCGCCCCCACGCCATCGACGACGGGAATGCCGAACTCGCCTTGCAGCGCGGCGGCAAGGTCCGCCATGCCGGCGCAGCCGAGCACGATCGCTTCGGCATGGTCCTCCTTGAGGGCGCGGGTAATCTCGCCGCGCAGCGCGGCAACGGCATCGGATGACCGGTCTTCAAGATCGAGCACGGGAACGCCGAGCGCCCGCACGCGGGCGCGCGGCTCCATGCCGTAGCGGCGGACGAGCTCGGTGATCGGCACGAGCGAACGCTCCGACATCGTCACCACGCTGAAGCGTCGGGCGAGGAAAGAGGCGAGGCTCAGTGCGGCCTCGCAGATGCCGATCACCGGGATGGCCGCCATGGCGCGGGCCGCGTCGAGCCCTGTGTCGTCGAAACAGGCGATGACCGCCGCCGCGGCGCCCGCGCGCTCGCCCCGCGCGATCTCGGCGAGGAGGCCCGGCACCGCCAGCGCCTCGTCGTAATAGCCCTCGATGGAGGCGGGGCCCATTGCGGAGGTCACGGCCTCGATGACGGTCGACGGACCGGCGGCCGCGCGCGCGGCTGCCGCGATCGTCCTGGTCATCGAGGCGGTGGTGTTGGGATTGACGACGAGGATATGCATGGGGACGTTCCGTGCGCGGGCCTTCGGTCAGCCCCGCGCCCTGCGCCGGCCGAGCCAGACGATGATGCCGAGCGTGAGCGAGATGACGAGGAAGGAGAAGAGCGTCGTCACCGTGCCGAGCGCGTAGAGCACCGGCGTGGTGACATTGGTCGTCATGCCGTAAATCTCCAGCGGCAGGGTGTTGTAGGTGCCGGCCGTCATCAGCGAGCGGGCGAATTCGTCATAGGACAGCGTGAAGCCGAAGAGGCCGACGCCGACCAGCATCGGCGCGATCATCGGTAGGAGGACGTGGCGGAAGGTCTGCCACGGCGAGGCGCCGAGATCGCGCGCCGCCTCCTCGTAGGCCGGCGAGAAGCGGTTGAAGACGGCGAACATGATGAGTACGCCGAAGGGCAGCGTCCAGGTGAGGTGCGCGCCGAAGGCCGAGCCGTACCAGGACGGGCGGATGCCGACCTGCTGGAACATCACGCCGATGCCGAGCGAGATGATGATCGACGGCACCACGAGGCTGGCGACAGCGAGGTAGAACAGCGGCGTCGCCCCGACGAAACGGCGCCGGAAGGCGAGGCCGGCGAGCAGCGAAACGACGACGGTCACCACCATCACCATGAGGCCGAGCGTGAAGGAACGGCGGAAAGAGCCGCCGAAGTCGCCCACCGCCTGCTGCTCCGTGAGATTGCGGAACCAGTGCAGCGAGACGCCGTTGAGCGGGAAGGTGAGGCCGCCGCTCGGCCCCTGGAACGACAGGATCAGGATGGCCGACAGCGGCCCGTAGAGGAAGACGAGGAACAGGCCGAAGAAGACCGCGAGGATCCAGAAGGTGACGGAGCGTCTTTCGCCGGCCATGTCAGAGCTCCTTGCGGATGTCGACGATGCGCAGGATGCCCGCCACCATCAGGAGGACAAGGACAAGGAGCACGACCGCATTGGCGGCCGCCGCCGGATATTGCAGCAGCGACATCTGGTTGCGCATCATCAGCGCGACCGACGCGCTCTGGCCTCCGGACATGACCTGCACGGTGATGAAATCGGCCATCACCAGCGTAACAACGAAGATGGTGCCGATCGCCATCCCCGGCTTGACGAGCGGCAGGACGACGTTCCACAGCACTTGCCAGCCGTTCGCCCCCGCGTCGCGCGCCGCTTCGATGAGCGCGCGGTCGATGCGCATCAGCGTGTTGAAGATCGGCGTCACCATGAACAGCGTGTAGAGATGCACCATGGCGAGCACGACGGCGAAATCGGAATAGAGCAGCCATTCGACCGGCGTCGAGACGAGCCCCATCTCGATGAGCGTGGCGTTGACGAGCCCGTTCCGCCCCAGCACCGGGATCCAGGAGATCATGCGGATGATGTTGGAGGTCAGGAAAGGCACCGTGCAGACGAGGAACAGCACCGTCTGCATGGTCGCGGTGCGGACGTGGAAGGCAATGAAATAGGCGACCCAGAAGCCGATGAAGAGCGTCAGCGCCCAGACGATGGCGGCATATTTCAGCGTGTTGAGATAGGTGCGCCACGTCACCCATGAGCCGAGCGTCTCGGCATAGTTGGTGAGGATGAAGTCCGGATAGAGCCGCGCGAAGTCGTAGTCCCAGAAGCTGACCGCCACGATCATGAGGATCGGCGCGAGCAGGAAGACGCCGAGGATGAGCGCGAGCGGCGCCGCCTGCAGATAGGCGGCGAGGCGACCGAGCACCGAGACAAGGCGCGCGCCGGCCGGGCGGGCCGGGGAAGCGGCAGGTTGTTCGACGGCGATGGCCATGCGGCCTTTCCTCGGGTGAAACACTTCTCTGACGAAGCCCCGCGTGGCGGACCGCCCCCTCCCGGCGAGGGAGAGGGCGGAAAGGCGTAGGCTCAGGCGGCGATGAACTCGTTCCAACGGCGGACCATGTAGCGGTCCTCGTCCATCACCGAGTTCCAGCAGGCGACCTTGCCCATGCGCTCCTCGAAGGAGCCGCCATCGCGCACGGCGCCCGCCTTCTCCATCACCTTGCCGTCGGGCGCGAGGATGTCGCCCTTGGCCGGCTTGCCTTCGACCCAGAAGCCCCATTCGTCGTCGGACATGTGCTTCTTCGCCGTCTCCATGGCAGCGGAATAATAGCCCTGGCGGTTGAGATAGGCGCCGACCCAGCCCGACAGGTACCAGTTGATATATTCGTAGGCCGCGTCGAGCTTGGCGCCGCTGAGGTGCTTGGCGAGGCCGATGCCGCCGCCCCAGGCGCGATAGCCTTCCTTGAGGGGCTGGTAGACGCAGGGGATGCCGCGCGAGCGCACGGCCGCCACGGCGGGCGACCACATGGACTGGATGATGACCTCGCCCGAGGCCATGAGGTTGACGCTCTCGTCGAAGGACTTCCAGAAGGCGCGGAACTGGCCGGCGCGCTTGGCGGCGATGAAGAAATCGATGGTCTTGTCGATCTCGGCCCGCGTCATGTTGCCCTTGTCGGCATAGGTGAGCTCGCCCGAGGCCTCCATGATCATGGCCGCGTCCATGATGCCGATGGAGGGGATGTTGAGGATCGAGGTCTTGCCGCGGAAGGCCGGGTCCATGATGTCGGCCCAGGTGGTGATCGGGCGGCCGACGAGATCGGGCCGGATGCCAAGGGTGTCGGCGTTGTAGATGGTCGGCACCATCGTCAGCCAGCCGGTCGGCGCCTTGGCGAAGGTGGTCGAATCCGGTCCCTCGACGAAGCCGACCGTGTGCGGCGCGGTGCCCTGGGCGATGACGCTGTCCGGCGTCAGCTTGCCGGTGATGAAGAGCGGCACGATCTTGTCGAAATAGGTGAGCCGCGACACGTCCATCGGCTGCAGGACGCCGGCCGGGAAGACCTTCTTGGCGATCCAGTATTCGATATCGGCGATATCGTAGGAATCGGGCTGGGTGACGGCGCGCTGCGCGGCAGCGTCCGAATCCGTCGCCGTCATCTCCAGGGTGATGCCGAGGTCCTCCTTGCACTTCTCGGCGATGGCGTTGAGGTTCGACACGCCGGTGCCGAACTGGCGCAGGGTGATCGGGTTCTGCGCCCAGATGGTCGGAAAGCCCGTGATCGCGCCCGAGCCGGCGGCAAGGCCGGCGGCCGCAGCGCCGGTCTTGAGGAGCGAGCGGCGCGAGATGCCGCCCGATATGCCGCGCTTGTCCTTCGTTGTCCTGGTCATGGCCTCATCCCCTCTTGTGATTGTTGCTGCTTGATCGTCGCTCGGCTCAGGAACCGAGCCGGCCGAGGACAATCGCGTCCTCAGCACGCCAGGCGAACGGAACCGCCTCGCCCACCGTGACCGGCCTGGCGAAGAAAGGGCCATCGCCGACGATTGCCGTGAAATCCTCGATGCCGGCGCCGCTCGCCGTCAGCTTCACCGATGCGCCGCGATATTCGACATTGGTGACGATGCCGGTGAAGCCGAGCCCGGGCACCGGCGCCTCGCCGAGGCGCACGCGGTCGGTGCGCACGGCGATGTCCGCCTGCCCGCCCTCGGGTGGCCGGCCGAGCGCATCGAAGCGTCCGCCACCGGCGACCTCGACCGTGACGGCGCCGTCGCGCACATCGGCCACCCGGCCGGAGATGACGTTATGGTCGCCCATGAAGCGGGCGACGAAGGCGGTGGCCGGCCGCTCGAAGATCGTGCGCGGATGGGCCGCCTGCTCGATGCGACCTTCGTTCATCACCACGATGAGGTCGGCGAGCGCCATCGCCTCCTCCTGGCTGTGGGTGACGTGGACGAAGGTGATACCGAGCTCGTTCTGCAGCTTCTTGAGCTCCGCCCGCACCCTCACCTTGAGGAAGGGATCGAGCGCGGAGAGTGGCTCGTCGAGCAGCAGCGCTTCCGGATCCGTGATCAGTGCGCGCGCCAGCGCCACCCGCTGCTGCTGGCCGCCGGAGAGCTGCGCCGGCCGGCGGTCGGCATAGGTGTCCATCTGCACCAGCTTCAGTAGATCGAGCGCCCGCGCACGGCGCTCCTCCTTCGCCACGCCTTTCATCTTCAGGCTGAAGGCGACGTTGTCGACGACGTCGAGATGGGGAAAGAGCGCGTAGGACTGGAACATCATCGCCGTGCCGCGCCGTGCCGGCGGCAGGTCGGTGACGACGGTGTTGCCGAGCCGGATGTCGCCCGAGGAGATACGTTCATGGCCGGCGATCATCCTGAGCGTCGTCGACTTGCCGCAGCCCGACGGTCCGAGCAAGCAGCAATAGCTGCCCGCCGGGATCTTGAGACTGATGGCGTGGACGGCGGTCATCGTCCCGTAGATCTTGGATACGGCGGCGATGTCGATCGCGGCGGCCTTGCTCATGCGGCATTCCCCTGTCTGCCGGGAACGAAGCATCCGGCGTGCCAGTTGCCGGGAGCGGATCCAAGGCGCTGGTATGGCTCAGGTTTTCTGCCGAGCGTGGCGAGCAGGGGAAGTCAACGAACTGCACAAAATCCGGGCAGTTGTCGCCGATCTGACGGCAAAATTGTATGCAATTTCAGCTTCTATTGCCGGCAATCTCGGCTTTCCTCCGCCGCTTTTCCCGCTAGAAGGAAAGACCCTATGCGGGTGAGACGGGCATGAACCGCATCGATTCGACATCTGCCGATGGGCAGCATGCAGCCGAGGACCGCACGCAGGCGATTCATGACCGGCTGCGCGACGCCATCGTCGACCGCCGGCTGGCGCCCGGCACAAAGCTCTCGGAGGGCGAGGTCGGCGCGCTGTTCGACGTGAGCCGCACCGTAGCGCGCGCGGCGCTGCAGATGCTCGCCTTCGAGGGACTGGTGCGCATCGAGCGCAACCGCGGCGCTTTCGTCGCCAATCCCTCGCCGGAGGAGGCGCGCCAGGTCTTCGCCTCCCGCCGGCTGATCGAGCCCGGCATCGTCGCGGCCGCGGCGGAGCGGGTGACGACCGACGACCTCGCCCGCCTGCGGGCCCATCTCGCCGCCGAGCGCCGGCACATGCACGAGCGCGGGCCGGACGCGCGGCGCGCCGAGATCAAGGCTTCGGGCGAATTCCACCTGCTGCTCGCCGCCATGGGCGGCAATGCCATTCTGCAGCGCTTCATGGAGGAGTTGATCGCCCGCTCTTCTCTCGTCATCGCGCTCTATGGCCGCTCCGGCGCATCGAGCTGCGGCCACGACGAGCACGACGCCATCGTCGATGCGCTCGAAAGGCGCGATGCGGCGGTCGCGGTCGCGCTCGTCGTCAGCCACATCGACCATATCGAGGCCGATCTCGACCTGCGCGCCCGCACCGGCCCCACGCTGAAGGCGGCACTGGCGCCGTAGGTCGGGTGGCCCCCGGCCTCACCGCGCCGCAGCAAGAAGGCGGGACGCTGGGAGACGGCTCCGGAGGCTCGCGTCGAGCTGTTCGGCGAAGCTCGCGTGAAAGGCCGTGGCCGTGACGATGTCGAGATGGTCGGTGTCCGGCACCAGCGTCACAGCCTCGACACGGCTGGAATAGTGCCGCCAGTCGACGAGCCTGAAGCCCCGCTCGATGGACTTTTCCGCAATCCAGGCGCGGATGGGCAGGTCGCTCCGCTCGAGGCGATAGTTGCGGAAGATCATCGCATTCTCGATGAGCGTCCAGAAGATGTGCTCGCGGCTGCCGATGTCCGGGCCGTCGAGCGGCAGGTCCGCGGGACTGTTCAGCACATAGGCGAGGAAGCGGGTGTAGACCTCCGCGTCCATGCGGGCGATGAGGCTCTCCCAGTCGGCGCGCATGCGCGTGCGCGGCAGCCAGGCCGCGATGCGCCGCTCGATTCCAGCCCTCTCGTCTTCCGTGAGACTCACCTCGGCATCGATGGCGAATTCCGCGTCGAGGGCGCAGACATCGAGCATGCCAACGAAGGTGATGTCGACCTCGCCCATCAGCCTTCGCGCCGTCTCATAGGCGAGGATGCCGCCCCACGACCAGCCGAGCAGCGTGCAGGCCCCGCCGCTGGTGCGACGGATGTAGTCGGCATAGCGGCCGGCAAGTTCCTCGACGCTCACCGTACGCGCCTTGTCCTCGGTCAGCGAGTAGCAGATGAAGGCGGTCGCCGGCTGGTCCGGCCCCAGATGCTCGACGAGCCCGGCATATTCGCGCGTGCTGACGAGGAGGCCCGGGAAGCAGTAGAGCATCGGCTGGCTGCCGGTGCGCCGCATGTGGACGACCGCATGCTCCTCGGCCGTTCCGCTCGCGAGCGCGGCGGCGAGCGCCTCGACCGTCTGATGGTTGAAGAGCTGGGCGATGGTGACGGACCGGCCGGGCAGGAGCCGCGACAGGCGGGCGAGCACCCGGAGCGCCGAGAGCGAATTGCCGCCGAGCTCGAAGAAGTTCTCGTCGATGCCGACGGCAGCGAGCCCCAGCACCTCGCGCCAGATGCCGGCGATATCCGCCTCGAGCGGCGTGCGCGGCGGGCGGATCGGCACGACATGCACCTGCGGCGCGGGGAGGGCGTCGCGGTCGAGCTTGCCGTTGGGCGTGAACGGCAACCGGTCGAGGACGAGGATGCGTGAAGGCACCATGTAGCCAGGCAGGCGCGCGGCGAGCGTCGCCCGCAGGACCGCCGCGTCGACCGCAGCGCCGGCCGCCGGCACGACATAGCCGACGAGCATGGTGCCGCCCGGCGCCTCGCGCAAAGCTGCGGCGGCGGCGCTGACGCCGTCGAGTTCGGCAAGCTGCGCCTCCACCTCGCCGAGCTCGATGCGGAAGCCGCGCAGCTTCACCTGCTGGTCGCGGCGGCCGAGATAGTCGATGACACCGTCGGCACGGCGGCGCACCACGTCGCCCGTGCGGTACATGCGTCCGCCGGCGCCCGCGAAGGGATCGGGCAGGAAGCGCTCGGCCGTGTCGCCCGGCCTGCCGTGATAGCCACGGGCGAGGCCCTCGCCACCGATGAACAGCTCGCCCGCCTCGCCGTCGGCCATGGGCATAAGATCATCGTCGAGCACATAGGTTTGGCGCGGACCGACGCCTTTACCGATGGGCGCGTAGGCCCCCGAAAAGGTCGCGCTCGCCGGCACCTTCCAGGCGAGCGGCGAGATCACCGCTTCCGTTGGGCCGTAGCCGTTGATGAGCCATTGCGGCTTCAGCGCTCGCTTGACGAGCTCGAAGGTCGCCGGCGACATGCCCTCGCCGCCGAAGGAATAGAGGCGGACCGGCGGGGCCTCGCCCGTCTCCAGCGCCCATTCCGCCACCTGGTGTAGATAGCGCGGCGGAAAGCCGGCATTCGTGACGCCGTGGCGCGCCATGGCATCGAGCGTCTCGACCGCGCTCCACAGCGCCTGGTCGCGCAGCACGATGGCACCGCCGAAGGCGAGCGGCACCATCCAGCGCTCGTGCGCGCCGTCGAAGCTGACGGACAGGAAATGCAATTCGCGCGATTGCGAGGTCATGTCGTAGAGCTCGCCCGTGGCGAGGCAATGGGCGGCGAGCGGCCCGTGCGCCACGGCGACGCCCTTCGGCCGCCCGGTGGAGCCGGAGGTGTAGACGAGATAGGCGAGCTGGTCGGGATGGACGGCAATCCCCGGATCGCTGTCGTCGAGCCCCGACAGGGGAAGCCCGTCGCAGGCGACAACTCTTGCGCCGGCCAGGGGCGGCAGCCGCGCGGCGAGGTCGCGGGTCGTCAGCACGATGCCGACGCCCGCATCGCTCAGCACATGGGCGATGCGCTTGGCCGGATGGTCGGGATCGACCGGCACGAAGGCCCCGCCGGCCTTGAGCACGGCGAGGAAGGCGGCGATCATCTCGGCCGAACGGGGCAGCGCGACCCCGACGCGCTCCTCCGCGGCGAGGCCGAGGGCGAGGAGATGGCGCGCGAGCCGGTTCCCCCGGCTCTCGAGGGCGGCGAAACTCGTCTCGCCGCTGTTCTGGATGACAGCGGGTGCGTCCGGCCGGGCGCGGGCATGGCCGGCAATGAGGCTGTGTACCGGCGCGCCGGCGCCATGGCACCCACCCCAGGCGAGTGTCGCCCGTGCCTCGTCCCGGCCCGTGGCGAGGAAGGCGGCGAGCCGGGCGGGGCGCATGTCGCGCCAGACGGTGCCGACATGAGCGAGGCATGCGGCGCGGGGTCCGGAGAAGCCTGCCGTGCGCCAGCCGTCCGGCAGTCCACGGCCGACGGGCCAGAGCGAGAACTGCCCCTCGCCGTTCACCACGACGTCGAAAATGGTGCCCTCGTCGTCGATCGCCATGCGCCCGATCCGTCCATTGTTGTCGATGCCCTCAAGACGGACGGGGAGGGGAAAAATTTCGCGTCTTGCCCGTTTCGGCATCGGCTGCAGGCCGGGACGCTGAAAAAAACGCCCTGCGCATTCGTCGTTTCATCGACATGTCGGCAGGAGAGGGCCATGGACGCCGAGATGAGACCAGGCGAGACCGTCTACACCTCCTTCAATGCCGGGGAACAACCAAGACTTGCGGTGCGGGCGGCCGGCCGCGGCCTCGCTGTCGAGCGTGACGGCACGGTGCTCGCCACCTTGCTGTGCGAGGACGAGAGCCGCCGCCTGGCATTTCGGCCGGGCGCGGCGGAGCCCGTGACGCTGGTGCACGCCGCCCTCGCCGGACTCGAGGCCTTCTTTGCCCTGCATCCGGATCGGGCCACGGTCGGGCTTGCTTCGATGGACTGGGCGCCCGTCGCCGATACGCTCCTCGGGCGCGGGGCCGCGCTTGCCGGGCCCGGCGGCACGCTGACGGCCCACGCCTCCCTCCTGTGGCAACTGCCCGAGCTGTGGCTGCCGTCCCCAACCGCGCCCTATCCGCAGCATTTCGTGATGACGGGCGGGCGCCGCCATCCGCTGCGGCCGATGAAGCCGACGGGCATGGTCTATGCCCGCTTCATCCCCTGGCTCGGCGGCGTTCTGTCCCTGCGCGCCGCGACGGTGGAGGCCGACGCCGCGCGCCTCAACCGCTGGATGAACGACCCGCGCGTCGCCGCCGTCTGGGCGGAGGAGGGCGACCTCGACAAGCACCGGGCCTATCTCGGCGGGCTCATCGCCGATCCGCACATGCTGCCGCTCATCGGCTCCTTCGACGGCGAGCCCTTCGGCTATTTCGAGGTCTATTGGGCGAAGGAGAACCGCCTCGGCCCCTTCTACGACGCGCAGGACTACGACCGCGGCTGGCACGTGCTCATCGGCGAGGACAGCTTCCGCGGCCGACCTTGGGTCACCGCCTGGCTGCCGTCGCTGATGCACTACATCTTCCTCGACGACTGCCGCACCGAGCGCATCGTCGGCGAGCCGCGGGCCGACCACCAGCAACAGATCCGCAATCTCGACAAGGCCGGCTTCGCCAAGATCAAGGAATTCGACTTCCCGCACAAACGGGCCTTGCTCGTGATGCTGCTGCGCGAGCGCTTCTTCGGCGACCGGCTCTGGCAGCCGGCAGTGGCGCCGGCGGCAGCACGGCAGGGCGTCCGCAGCCCGAGCCCGCCGAGGCATGACCGTCACACGACCAGCGGCAGGTGATCCCCATGACCCTACATGACCGGACCTTCGACGTGATCGGCGTCGGCTTCGGCCCCTCGAACCTCGCCCTCGCCATCGCGCTCGACGAGGCGGCCCGCCGCGAGCGGCCGGGCCTCGCCTTCCATTTCGTCGAGAAGCAGCCGCATTTCACCTGGCACGGCGGCATGCTGCTGCCGGACAGCGACATGCAGATCTCCTTCCTCAAGGATCTCGTCTCGCTGCGCGACCCGACGAGCCCTTTCACCTTCGTCAACTACCTGCACGAGAAGGGACGTCTCACCGCCTTCATCAACCGCAAGACGTTCTTCCCGAGCCGTATCGAATTCAACGACTACCTGCGCTGGGCGGCATCCTGCTTCGCCGAGCGCTGCAGCTATGGCGAGGAGGTCGTCGCCCTCGAGCCGGCGGCGGAGCGCGACAGCACGGTAACCGCCTTCGTCGTGCGCTCGCGCGCAGCCGACGGCACCGAGCGCCTGCGCCGGGCGCGCAATGTCGTCATCGCCGCCGGCGGTGCGCCGCAGCTGCCCGAATGCTTCGCCGCGCTCGCCGGCGACACGCGCATCATGCATTCCTCGCGCTATCTCGACGGCATCGCTGGGCTCGGGCTTACCGACGCCCCCGCCACCCGCATCGCCGTCGTCGGCGGCGGCCAGAGCGCGGCCGAGATCTTCTGCGATCTCGCCGGCCGCTTCGGCAGGGCGGCGATCGATCTTCTCGTGCGCGGGCGGGCGCTGAAGCCGGCCGACGACAGCCCCTTCGTCAACGAGATCTTCGATCCGGAGGGCACCGGCGCCTTCTTCGGCCAATCGCAGGCGGCGCGCCACGCCTTCCTCGACGAGTTCCGCAACACCAACTATGCGGTCGTCGATCACGACCTGATCCAGCGCATCTACGACATGCTCTACGAGCAGCGGGTGGCTGGCGGAAACCGGCTCGCGCTGCGGAGCGGGCGCGCAGTGGTGGCCGCTGCGGCCGACCGCGACGGCATTACGCTGACGCTCGCCGGCAGTGAACCCGGGGCAGCCGAGGAACGGCGCTATGATGCCGTCGTGCTCGCCACCGGCTATCGCCGTGGCCTCGACCGTCGGCTTCTCGCCCCGCTCGCGCCCTATCTCGCCGGCGGGACGGTGGACCGGGACTATCGCCTGCCGATGGCGGAAGCCTGCGAGGCAGGGCTCTTCGTGCAGGGCCAGTCGGAGACGACGCACGGGCTGAGCGACACCCTGCTCTCCGTCGTCGCCGTGCGATCCCGCGAGATCGCGACGGCGATCGTCGAGCGGCTGCCACCTCCGCCTCTCCCGGCGGAGCATTTCATGCGGCCCGTGCGCCTGGCGGCTTCCTCGTGACGGCCGCGGCGACAAGAACAGCGGCCGAGCCGGATGCCGAGGCGCTCGTCTCGGCGCATCTTGCCATGCTCGCCGGCAGCTATCTCACCGAGGTCATCGCAGGGCCGGGCCGCGCCCGCTACGCCTTTTCGGCCGGCATCCCGGACGTGACCATGAACTTCGCCGTCGGCATCGGCACCGGCGGCATCGGCTGGCTTGAGGAGACGGCCCGAGCGCGTGGGCGCGCCCCGGCCTTCCTGGCCGAGGACGAGGCGGCGCCCGGCTGGCTCCACGGCGCCCGCGCCTATGCGGCGCGCTGGATGGTGGCCGAAGCCGCTCCCGTCGCACAGGACGACCTCGCCCTCGCCGGGCTTGGCTTGCGCCTGACCGACGGCCCTGCGCCGGATGAGTCCTTCCTCGCCGTCTTCGGCGCCTGTCACGACGGCGGGCCGATCGATGCGCATGTCGCGCGCCATTATGTGCCGGTGCTCGCCGCCGCGCAGCCGGTGGCCGGTGTCACGACCCGCCATGCGGTCGTGTTCGACGGTCAGGATCCGGTCGCCTGCGCCACCCTGCATATCACCGGTCCGCTCGCCGGCCTCTACAACGTCGGCACGTGGCACACGCGCCAGCGCAGCGGCATCGGTCTCAAGCTCACGCGGCGCCTCGTCGCCGAGGCGGCCCGGCTCGGCGCAAGCCACGTTTTCCTGCAATGCGCGGCGGGCACGCATCTCGAGCGGCTCTACGGGCGGGCGGGCTTCCGCACCACGTTCTCGCCTCTGCTCGTTTGCCGGGAAGGCGCGCGGGATGACCATTGATGAACCGTCCGCCATTGGCCCGGCCTCTTCCGCCGTCATGGCCGGGCTTGTCCCGGCCATCCACGCCTCTAGCGTTGCCTCGAGCTGCAAGGCGTGGATGCCCGCGACGAGCGCGGGCATGACGGAGGGGGGCGTTGCGCTTCACCACCATGCGGGCGCGTTGCCCGGGCAGGGCGACCGAAAGACGGGCGCGGCAGAACGGACAGGACGCAACCGATGAGGCCGCGCATGCGCCTCTTCCTCTCCGCGCCGCTCGATCTCGGCGCGCCTGACCTGCGGCGCCTCATCGTGCGCCTGGCGCTGCCGGCGGTGGCGGGGCTGTCGATCAACGCCCTGCATCACCTCGCCAATGCCGCCTTCCTCGGCATGCTGGGGACCGAGGCGGTGGCGGCGGTGAGCTTCGTCTTCCCGCTCGCCATCCTGCTCGCGGCGCTCGGCGAAGGCATCGGCGTCGGTACCGCGGCGCTCGTCTCGCGCCTTCTCGGCGCCGGGCAGGAGGAAGCGGCCAACCGTGCGGCGACAGCGGCCATGGTGATGGCGCTCGGGACCGGCGTCGGCGCCGGCGGGCTCGTGCTCCTCTTTCTGGACCCGATCCTCCATGCCTTCGGCACGACGCCGGGTGCCTTCGGCGCGGCGCGGGCCTATGCGCTCATCCTCGCCCTCGGCACGGTGCTGACGCTGACGCAGATCCTCGCCGACTTCATCGCCATCGGCGAGGGCAACACGCGCTTCAGCATGTGGACGCTCGTCGGCTGCTTTGCCGTCAACATCGTGCTCGATCCCCTCTTCATCTTCGTTTTCGGCTGGGGCGTGTCCGGCGCCGCGGCGGCGACGCTCGTGGCGCAGCTCCTCGTCATGGCCGCCTGGGCCGTTTATTTCACCGGCGGCTACGGGCGGGTGCGGCTGCGCCTTAGCCTGTTGCGCAGCCGGCTCGGCGCGCTCTGGCGGGAGGTGCTGCGCCCTGTCCTCGCCGTCGGCGCGCCGGCGGGGCTCGCCAGCGTCGTCTCGGCCGCCGCCTTCACGCTCGTCTATCGCACGGCCGGGCCCTATGGCGAAGCGAGCGTCGCCGGCCTCGGCATCGCCCTCAGGCTGCTCGCGGCGGGGGTACTGCCCGTCGCCGGCTTCTGCATTGGCGCCCAGGCCGTGCTCGGCTACGCGCTCGGCAACGGCGACACGGCGCGCGTGCGCGCGGCGCTCGGCTTCATGATGCGCGTCACCGGCGTCTTCGCGCTCGTCCACGCCGCGCTCATGATCGGCTGCGCCGATGCCGTCGTATCGGTGTTCTCGGCGGATGCGGCGGTGCGCGCGGTGGCGGCGCGGGCGCTCGTCGCCGTCCATCTCTCCTTCGCCCTCTTCGGCCTGCAGATGGTGCTCGTCGTGCTGCTGCGGGCGAGCGGGCGGGCGCGGCTCGCGGCCCTCGTGACGCTGGCGCCGCAGGGCTATCTGCTGGTGCCGCTCGTTCTCGTGCTGCCGCGCGTCTGGGGGCTCGACGGGCTCATCGCCGCGCCGGCCATCGCCGCAGGCCTTGCCGGTTTCGCGGCCGCCGCCCTGCTGGCGCGCGAGATGCACGCATTGGCGCGGGCCGCGCGGCCGGCGCTCAGCGCCTTCGCAGCAGCCAGATGAGGCAGGGGGTGCCGACGAGCGTCGCCATCAGCCCGGCGGGAATGGCGCTCGTCGGTGACACGAGCCGGCCGAGCCAGTCGGCCAGGGCCATGACCGTGCCGCCGAGAAGCGCGGCGCCGAGCGCCTGCGACAGACCTTGCGCCAGCCCCGCGAGCCGCGCCAGATGCGGCGCCATGAGCCCGACGAAGCTGAGCGGGCCGACGACGAGCGTCGCGGTGGCCGTCGCGACCGCCGAAAAGAGAAGAACGGCGAGGCGGCTTGCGCCGAGCGGCAGCCCGAGCGTGCGGATTGTGGCCGTGCCGAGGGGCAGGATGTCGAGCCAGCGCGCCATCGGCGGCAACAGGGCGATGAGCGCCACGGCGACGCCCGCGGTGACGAGCGCATCGCCCGCGCCCACTCGATAGGTCGAGCCGACGAGCCAGGCGAGCAGCATCTGGGCGCGCGGGTCGCCCGCCGCCATCAGCGCGACGACGAGAGCATCGAAGAAGGCACCGAGGGCGATGCCGGCGATCAGCACCCGCTCGGGCGAGAAGCTGCTGCCGCGTGCGAGCGACAGGATGGCGAGAAGGGCGAGGAAGGCGCCGGCCGCACCCGCCGCGAGGCTCTCGGACCGGCCGGCCGCCGGCACGAGGATGAGCAGGAGCACGAGGCCGAGCGCCGCGCCGGTCGAGATGCCGAGCACCTCCGGGCTCGCCATCGGGTTGCCGGTGAGTCGCTGCATCAGCACGCCGGCCGCCGCCAGCATGGCGCCGGCGGCGAAGGCGGCTGCGATGCGCGGTAGACGCCACGGCAGCAGGGCCGACAGGGCGTCCGGCCCGGCGACGGCGATCCCGTCCGGCCCGCGGCCGATGACGAGCGTTGCGACGATGACGACGAGCGCGAGGAGAGCGAAGAGACCGACGTTGCGCCACGGCCGCCGGCTGCGGCGGGCGGCGGGCAGAGCGGCGCTGCGCGGCGGCGTGGCCGTCACCGCGAGACGCCGCAGCAGGACGAGGAGGAGCGGCGCCCCGAGGAGGGCCGTCACGGCCCCCGTCGGCACCATCTCGCCCAAGGGCCCGGCCCAGCGCTGCAGGAGCTGGTCGGTCAGCCACAGGAGGGCGGCGCCGGTGAGCGGCGCCCACAGGAGGCGCTGGCGCAGGGTGCGCGCGCCCATGAGGCCGGCGAGCGTCGGAGCGGCGAGATCGACGAAGCCGATGACGCCGACGGCGCTGACGACCGAGGCCGCGAGCGCCACGGCCAGCCCCAACAGGACAAGGCGGGCGCCGCCGAGCGCGAGCCCCAGGCTGCGCGCCTGCCCGTCATCGAGGCCGGCGAGCGTCAGCGGCCGCGCCATCAGCGCGACGAGCAGCGCAACGATGGCGAGCCGCGGCGCGAGGAACCACACGGTGTCCCAGCCCTGCTGGCTGAGCGAGCCGCCGCCCCAGAGGAAAAGGGCGGTGAGATAATGCTCGTTGAACAGGACGAGTGCCGCCGCCGCCGTGCCGGCGGCAAGGCTCACCGCCATGCCGGCGATGACGACCGCGAGCGGCGACAGCGCCCGGCCCCAAGCGATGGAGAGGACGAGTAGGAGCGCGGCCGCGGCGCCGCCGAAGGCGACGATCTCGCTTCCTTCCGTCAGCACTCCCGGCAGCCACAGCCCGGCAACGGCGAGGGCAAGGCGCGCGCCGGCCGCGACCCCGAGCGTCGTCGAGGAGGCGAGGGGATTGCGCAGCACCTGCTGGAACACGGCGCCCGCGAGCCCCAGCGCCGCTCCGGCGAGGATGCTGACGACGAGCCGGGGCAGGAAACTCTCGCGCGCCACGAGCTGGCGCATGTCGGTGAGGTCCGGAGCGGTGAGGGCCGTAAACCACAGCTCCGGCGGCAGCCGTGCCACGAGCGCATCGATGCTGAGGAGCAATGCGACGGCGACCATGGCCGCCACGCACCAGGCGGGATGGAGGAGGGACCGCGATAGCCCGCTCTCGCCGCAACGGAGCTCGGGCTTGCTCGAGCTCCGATTCGTCTCGCGCAAGTCGGGTGAACCCGACTTGCTTTCGGGGAGAGGCTTGCGGTGAGCGGCAACACGCATCCGCCGACGCAGCGCCGTCGCCTCCGGTCCAGGCCCTTGCCCTTCATCCTGCCCTCTCTCCGCAGGCGGGGAGCGGGTTCCTGCGGCCGGCGTCGCTCGTTCCGGCTCGGCGGCCGCATGCTCACGAGCGTGCTCAGCCATGGCCACCCTCTCCCGTGAGCGCATCGGTAAGGAGGGTGCAGAAGCGCATGGCGGCGGGCAGGGTGCCGAACATCAGGACGGGCGGCAGGCGCAGCACACGGCCGTCCCGCACCATGGGCAGGTTGTTCCACAGGGGGCTGTCGCGGAAGGTGCGCGCCGTCTCGCGCGGCAGCGGCTCCAGGAGCACAAGGCGCGCCTCGGGCATGCCGGCGAGGGCCTCGAGGCCGACCGTGGCAAAGCCCCAGGCGTTCGTCGGGCCGTGCCAGGCATTGGCAAGACCGATGCGTTGCAGCACGGCATCGAACAGGCCGTGACGGGCATAGATGCGCACATGCCGCCCGTCGAGGAAGGAGGCGATGACGACGGGTCGCGCGTTGCCCGAAGCGGCGAGCCGCGCCCGGGCCGACACCATCGTTTCCTCGGCGCGGAAGATGAGCGCTTCGGCCTCGGCCGTCCGGCCCGTGACGGCGCCGAGGCGACGCGTGGCCGCCTGCGCGACGGTATAGGGCGTGCCTTGCGGGCCGTAGATGGGCAGGGACAGGACGGGCGCGATGCGCTCGAGCAGGGGGCGGATCGTCTCGTGCTCGGCGATGGCGAGGATGAGATCGGGCGCGAGCTGCTGCAGGATTTCGAGATTGGGCTCGACCCTGAGGCCGACGTCCGCCGTTCCCGGCGGCAGCGCCGGGGAGATGACCCAGTCGGCATAGGTGCGCGTCTCGGGCACGCCGACGGGCGGCGCGCCGATCGCGATCAGCGTCTCGGCCAGCCCCCAGTCGAGCGCGACGATGCGCCGGGCGGGAACTGGCGCCGCCGCCGGCAGGAGCGCAAGGCCGGCGAGCGCCGCGAGGACCTGCCGACGCCTCACCAGCGATAGCGCAGCGAGGCGACGACGCTGCGGCCCGGACCGTAGACGCACGAGAGGTCGCCGCCGTTGCAGATGACGTAGGTTTTGTCGAAGAGGTTCTTGGCGTTGACCGCGAAGCGCCAGTTGTCCCGCTCGTAATGCACGGCGGCGTCGACGAGCGTGAAGGCCTGATTCTGGAAGGTATTGGCGTTGTCGGCGTAGCTAGCGCCGACATAGCGCACGCCGCCGCCGAGCCCGAGGCCCTTCAGCACGCCCTCCTGCAGCGTGTAGTCGAGCCACAGCGAGGCCATGTGACGCGGGGTGACCGCCGGCGTGTTGCCGACGAGGGCCGCGTCGGTGTCCTTGCTGATCTCGGCGTCCGTATAGGTGTAGCTGGCGACGAGATCGAGCCCGTCCATGAGGCTCGCCAGCGCCTCCACCTCGAGGCCGCGCGTGTGGATCTCGCCGGTCTGCACGCTGAAGAAGGGATTGAGCGGGTCCGTCGTCAGCACGTTCTGCTGCTTGAGGTCGAAGAGCGCGAGGGTGACCATCGAGCGCATGCCGGGCGGCTGGTACTTCAGGCCGACCTCGAACTGCTCGCCGGTCGTCGGCTTGTAGGCGGCGCCGAGCCGGTCGGTCCCGACGACGGGCTCGAAGGAGGTGGCATAGGCGGCATAGGGCACGAGGCCGAAGTCGAACTCGTAGCCAAGGCCGACGCGCCAGGTGAGCTCGTTGTCGTCCTGCGTGCGGGAGGAATTGGCGATGTAGTTCTTCAGCTTGCTGGTGGCCCAGTCCTGCCGCAGGCCGGCCGTGAGGATGAAGCCGCCGAACTTGATCTGGTCCTGGGCATAAAGGCCGAGCTGCGACAGCGTCTGCTCGTTGTTCTGGTAGATCGGCGGCAGCGCCACCGCCTGGCCGTAGACGGGCTGGAACAGGTCGATCGGCGGCACGCCCGGATCATAGGTGCTGTCGGAATAGCCCTGCAGCGAGCGCGCGGAGAGGTTGAGGTAGTCGAGGCCGAAGAGCAGCGTGTGTTTCAGGGGCCCGGTCTCGAACTTGCCCTCGACCTGGTTGTCGACCGTGAAGGAGCGCAGCTTGCCGTCGACGGTGAAGGCGGCGCGGTCGAGCGTGCGCAGGTCGGCGCGCAGGCCGGCGCCGTAGAGCACGTTCTGGTCCGCTTCCAGATGGCCCCAGCGCAGGTTCTGTCGCACCGTCCAGGCGTCGTTGAAACGATGCTCGAAGGCGTAGCCCAGCGAATAGGCGGTGCGGTCGACCCGGTCGAAGTTCGGGTCGCCGATGAAGAAGCTGCGCGCGATGCGGCCGTTGGGATTGGCAAAGCGCGTGCCGAGCGCCGGCAAGGTGCCGTAGGCGGATGCCTCGTCGTGCTGGTAGCTGCCGAAGAGGGTGAGCGAGGTGTCGGCGCTCGGCCGCCAGGTCAGCGCCGGGGCGATGAAGTGCCGATCGTTGCGCGTGTAGTCGACCTGCGTCTCGGAATCGCGCAGGAGGCCGGTGATCCGGTAGGACCAGATGCCGTCCTTGTCGATGGGGCCGCCGAGGTCGGCGTTGATCTGCTTGTTGGCGTCGCTGCCGCCCGAGATCTCGACCTCGTGGAAGGGGCTCGCCGGCGGGCGCTTGGTCACGAGATTGACGATACCCCCGGGGGATGCCGCGCCGTAGAGCACGGAGGAGGGCCCCCGCAGCACATCGATGCGCTCGACACCGTAAGGATCGTAGGCCCAACTCATCATGCCCACCGTCGGCATGCGCATGCCGTCGCGGTAGACGCCGACGGAGGTGATCTCGAAGCCGCGCACCTTGAACTGGTCGAAACGCGGGTCGAGACCCCACGGCTGGGCGAGGACGCCGGGCGTGTAGCGCAGGGCTTCCGGCAGCGTCTGCGCCTTCTGCGCCTCAATGCGGTCGCGGGTGATGACGGAGATGGACTGCGGCACCTCGATGACGGGCGTATCAGTCTTGGCGCCCGTGCCGGTGCGCGTGGCGACATAGCCGTCGACCGGGCCGTAGGCCGTCTCGGCGGTGCCTTCGATATTGATGGTGTCGAGCAGGATGGAACCGTCGGCGGCCGGCGCCGCGGCACCGGCGGCGCCGCGCGACACCGTCACCGTGCCACCGGCAATGCGGAAGCTCGCGCCCGTGTTGGCGAGCAGGCGGCGCAACGCGGCCTCGGCGCTCATGGTGCCGCGCACGGCGGGTGAATCGAAGTCGGCCACAGCATCAGCCGCCGCGCTCACCTGCAGGCCCGCCTGGCGGCCGAAGGCGGCGAGGGCGCGTGACAGCGGCTGTGCCGGTATGTCGAAGGCGCGCGCGGAGCCGGCCTGGCGCGCGTTGCTCGCTTGGCCCGTGGACTGAATCGTCTGCGCCATGGCCGGGCCGGCGATGATCAGCGCCATCGCCGTCGCAGTAAGCCATGCCGCCCGTCCGCACAGCCGCTGAACGTCCCGCGCCTCGGCACCCGATACCCTACGCCCCATCGCTCGTCTTCCTTCGCTCGCGGCCGCGCCGCCGTGACTCCGCCGGCGATCGCGCCAGCCCCGTGGGACATGACGAACGGGAGCGCAGGATTTTTCAGAAGACATGCTTTTTCGTGAGCTTTCAGCGGCCGCCGACGAACACGAGATAGGGCGTGATCCGGTGCACGGAGCCGCCATAGGGCCGCACGACTGCGCCGAGCGCCTCGACGGGCCGCGACAGGTCGTAGATGCCGGTGACTCGCTGCTCGGCGAGCGTGCCGTCGAGCGTCAGGATCAGCCCGCGGTGGTGATCGGCGAGCCTCGCCACAACATCGGCGATCGTCTCGTTGTCGGCGACGAGGCGCCGCTCGCGCCAGCCGGCGACATCCCCCGGCGCGCGCTGGCGCCGCCGCTCGCTGCCGGAGGTGCGGTCGACGGCGACCTCCTCGCCCGCCGCGATTTCGCTCGCGCCACCCGGTCGATCGAGGCGCACGCGGCCTTCGGCAACGGCGGCGCTCAGCCAGCGCGGGCCGATCTCCACCGAGAAGGCGGTGCCGACGGCCGTCACGTGAACGTCCTTGGCCGACACGACAAACGGCCGAGCGGCGTCAGGGCGCACATCGAAGAAGGCGGCGCCGGCCAAGAGGCGGATGTGTCGCTCCTGCCCCGAGAAATCGACGTCGACGGCGCTGCGGGCGTCGAGGATGAGGCGGGAGCCGTCCGGCAGCGCGACATCGCGGATCTCGGCCGTGCCGGTCGCATGGTCCGCAGCGCTCCGGCTCAGAAGTTCATGGCCGGCGGCGAGGAGGAAACCGACGACGATCGCGGCTGCGACTGCGGCCGCCCAGCGCGGAACAGCGCGGCGGCGCGGCGGCGGGCACTGACCCGCCGGAGCGGCGGCGACGGGCCCCTGTCGCGGGTCCGGTTTCGGGACCGTACTGTCGAGCGGCGCCTCACGCAAACCGGCGAGCGCGCCGGTGAGCTGCCAGGTGCGCTCGGCGCGGCGCCAGGCGCGGGCGTTCTCGTCGCTCTCGGCGATCCACGCGTCGCGCGCCCGGCGCAGCGCCTGATCGGCGGGGGCATTCTCGATGGCGAGGAGCCAGTCGAGCGCCTCATCGAGAACCGGGTCTTCCCCCTTGTCGCGCGCTCCCGCCATGTCCCGTCGCTTCCTGCGGCGTCCGGTCGTCCCGGCCCTGCTTATCTCCTTAGAGACGTTCCGAGGAGGGGATTTTTTCAGTTCGGAACCGGATTTCGCTCAATCGTCGCCGAGCCGGCGAGCACAATGGGCGAGCGCGTCGCGTACGAGGCGGTGGGCTCCCGCGACGGAAAGGCCGAGCCTGTCGGCGATGACCTGCAGCGTCAGGCCGTCGAAGCGGTGCATGGTGAAGGCACGTTGCGTCGTCTCGGGCAGTTCCGCCAGTGCTTCGGCGAGCCGGCGCAGTTCGTCACGGTAGAGCACCTCGTCCTCGGGCGAGGGCGTGTCGGCAGCGAGCGGCTCGGCCGTGCCGGCGTCCTCCCGCACCTCGGCGCCGAGGCGCCGCACCCAGTCCACGGCGAGATTGCGCACGATGCGATAGAGATAGGCCACGGGCTGCAACACCTTTTCGTCCCGTGCGACCTGGACGAAGCGCAAATAGGCCTCCTGCACCACATCCTCCGCCCGCGCCCGGCAGCCAACGATCGGCGCGGCATAGTTGATGAGCGCCGGGCGGTGCATGAGATAGAGGATGAGTGTGTCGGAATCGGGCCGCATGCCGCTTTTCGCCACATCTTGCAAGTAGTGAATCGTGTATAAACACGGTGCGCAGCGCCATCAATGGAAAATTATTGGAAGTCCTCTATGAAACGATGACGTATATTTGGTTTATAATAGTTATAAACTGAAATATGAATTCTCTCACGACGCTATCGGGTCCGGTAACGTCTTGGTCGCCCTCAGGCCGATCGAGCGGCGGGCGCCCAGCGCATCGATCCCAAATGGGCGAAGAGAGGATCGTGGCCTGCGTCCTATGCGGCCAGCCGCCGTCTCGGATGGGCGGCGTCCTCGACCTCACCGAGGCGGCGCAACAACCTGCACGAAACGCATCATTCTCAAGCTCAGCATCAATCGACAAGCCGGTCTCGTCCTGCTCTACATGCTCACCGTGCCGCCCTTCAGGCGGGGAGGCGGAGAGCCGACCGCCTTCCCCAAGGGACCCGCTGCACGACAGGAGATGCAGGCGATGAGCAACCGCACGATGCCTCATCCGCGGACGGTCATCGCGGCGGCGCTCGCGATGCTCGGCGGGGCGGCCGGTGCCGTCGCTGCGGGCACCCCCGTCCTGCAACTGCCGCTCGCCTGCGATATCGGCCGCAACTGCTTCATCCAAACCTATGTCGATGCCGATCCATCCCCTTTAGCCCGGGACTACATGTGCGGGGCCCGCGCGCAGGACGGTCACAACGGCACCGATTTCCGCCTGCCGAGCATGGCCGCGCAGCGCGACGGCGTCGACGTCCTCGCCGCTGCCGACGGGCGCGTCCTGCGGCAGCGCGACGGCATGGCCGACGTGCCGGTCGCGGGCAGCGACCATTCGGCCGTGCAGAACACGGAATGCGGCAACGGCCTCGTCATCGACCACGGCGGGGGGTGGGAGACGCAATACTGCCACCTCGCCAAGGGGAGCCTGCGGCTGAAGCCGGGCGAGATGGTGAAGGCGGGGCAGCCGGTCGGGCGCGTCGGCCTTTCCGGCCTCAGCCAGTATCCGCACGTCCATTTCACGGTGCGCCATGGCGGCCGGATCATCGATCCCTTCGCCCACGATGCCCCGCCCGGTTCCTGCGGCGCGGGCGCGAGCCTGTGGGCGCCGGCACTGCAGCCGGGCCTCGCCTATCGACCGCGCGCGATCATCAACCACGGATTTGCCTCGGGCCCGGTGACGATGCAGATGGTCGAGGAAGCCCGCACCGGGCAGGCCCCGGACGGCGCCGATGCCGCCGCGCTCGTGGCCTATATCCGCGCGATCGGGCTTCAGGCAGGCGACATCCAGCTTCTGACCGTCAAGGACCCATCGGGGCATGTCATCGCCGAGAACCGGGCCAAGCCGATGGAGCGCAACCAGGCGCAGACACTGCTGTATGCGGGCAGGAAGCGGCCCCAGGACGGCTGGCGGCCAGGGCTCTATCAGGCGAGCTACCGCGTGATGCGCGACGGCATCGTGGTGCTGGAGCAGGATTTTTCTGTGGGGCTGGGCAAGCAGCCCTGAAACATGCCGGCGATGCCCAGCCGCGGCGGGCGAGCGTCAGGACCTCTTGTCCTTGAGCATGAAGCGCAGGATCAGTTCGACCACGTGCCGGCGCATCGTCTCCTGGCCTTCGGTACTGTAGAGCCGGCCGCCGAAGATCCGCGAGAAAGTCGCGCGATTGGACACGTTGAAGAAGCTGAGCGCGCTGATCTGCCAGTGCAGTTCGAGCGGCTCGACATCATCGCGGAACAGTCCGGCCTCGCGCCCGCGACGGCAGATCAATTCCAGCTTCTCGATGGCGCCCGCATTCAGCCGCCCGATCAGGTCCGAGCGCTCGAGATAGGCGCCGTGATGGATGTTCTCGATCATTACTAGCCGGATGAAATCGGGGTTCTGGCTGTGATGGTCGAAGGTAAATTCGACGAGCCGCGTGAGCGCCTCGACCGGTGGCAGGTGGTCGAGATCGAGCTTGCGCTCCCCTTCGCGGACCTTTCGGTAGGCCTCCTCGAGCACACGGCGGTAGAGACCTTCCTTGTCGCCGAAGTAGTAGTAGATCATGCGCTTGGACGTTCGGGTCTTGGCGGCGATCTCGTCGATGCGCGCGCCTGACAGGCCGTTGTCGGCAAACTCCGACATGGCGACCGCGAGGATGTTCGATTGCACGCCGGCTGGGTCCTGCTTCCAGCCACCGCGACCGGTGGCCTTCCCGGTATCCGATCCTGCCTCGTCCATCGCCTGAATCGCCCTGCATCCACTCAGTCTTTCTATATGAATTATCCGGATCGTTCAAAACGCTTGCCAGAATTAACCAGATGGTTCAAAGTTGGCTTCGGGGGCGAACGAGAAACGAGACAACGGGGCCCCGCGGAGGAGGCGATCTCTTGGATGGGACGACAACCACGGCCGAAACGGGACGGGGAGGGGAGCGGTCCCAGCGGGCCGTGTTGGTCGGCCTGCTCGGCCGCGGCATCCAGCTGTCCCGCACGCCGGCCATGCACGAAGCCGAGGGGCGTGCGCAGGGCCTCGCCTATGTCTATCGTCTGTTCGACACGGAACTGATGGGCAACCGCGCCCCGCCGATCGCCGAGATCATCCGCTTCGCCGAATTCTTCGGCTTCTCCGGCTTCAATGTCACGTTTCCCTACAAGCAGGAGATTCTGCCGCTGCTCGACGGGCTGTCGCAGGCGGCGCGCCGGATCGGCGCTGTCAATACCGTCGTGCTCAAGGCCGGAAAGCGCTTCGGACACAACACGGACGTCTGGGGCTTTCGCGAGAGCTTTCGCGCGGGGATGGCGGGTGCCACCTGCGACCGCGTACTTCTGCTCGGGGCCGGGGGCGCCGGCGCGGCCGTGGCGCATGCGCTGCTCGACTGCGGCGTCGAACGGCTCGCCATTGCCGACGTCGAGCCCGAGAGGGCCGGGACACTCGTCCAGAACCTGGAGGCCGGCTTCGGCGCCGGCCGGGCGGTGGTCGTCCATGACCTGCCCAAGGCCGCGAAGGCGGCGCAGGGGATCGTCAACGCCACCCCGGTCGGCATGGCGAAACTGCCCGGTATGCCCATCCCGGCCGACTGCATCGAGGCGCGCCACTGGGTCGCCGACATCGTCTATTTCCCGCTCGAGACGGAACTGCTGCGCGCGGCCCGCCGCAAGGGCTGCCGCACCCTCTCGGGCGAAGGCATGGCGGTCTTCCAGGCCGTCCGCGCCTTCGAACTGTTCACGGGCATCGCGCCCGACGCCGACCGGATGAAGGCCGCCTTCGCGGCATTCACACACGAGCCTGCGGAATAGCGGGCCAGTTTCGGAAAGAAGAACAGGGAGGAATTCAAATGAAACTGCATGCCACACGCCGCCAGTTCCTCATCGGGACGGGCATTCTCGCAGCCTCCTCGGCCGTCCCGGCGCTCGCGCAAGACAAGCCGAAGCTTCGCTTCTCAGCCGTCTTTTCCGAGCAGGACATCCGCGCCGAGATGATGAAGAAGTTCGCCGACGCGATCGCCGGCGACTTCGCGTTCGAGGGCTATTACGGTGGCAACCTGTTCAAGCAGGGCACCGAGCTCGTGGCGCTGCAGCGCGGCAACCTCGAGATGGGCAACATCGCCCCGCAGGACATCTCCAACCAGATCCCCGCCTGGTCGATCCTGACCGCCGGCTACCTCTTCCGCGACGCCGCGCATCTCAAGGCCTTCTTCGCCAGCGATGCCGGCGCCGAGATGAAGAAGATGACCGAGGACCAGCTCGGCGTGAGGGTGTTGGGCCCGACCTATTTCGGCGTGCGCCAGGTCGGCCTCAGGGTCGACAGGGAGATCAAGACGCCGGCCGACATGGCGGGGATCAAGCTGCGCATGCCCGGCGGCGACGCCTGGCAGTTCCTGGGCCGCGCGCTCGGCGCCAACCCGACGCCGATGGCCTATGCCGAGGTCTATACCGGCCTGCAGACAGGCGCCATCGACGGCCAGGACAATCCGCTGCCGAACGTCGAGAACATGAAATTCTATGAGGTGATGAAGCAGATCGTGCTGACCTCTCACCTCGTCGGCTTCGACCTCCTGACCGTATCCAAGAAAGTCTGGGACGGGATGGATGCCGACCGACAGGCGCGGTTCCAGGCGGCGGCGGACGCGGCGATCGACTTCTCGACCGAGAAGCACCTCGCCCGCGAGAGCGAGCTCGCCGAACGGTTCAAAGCGGCCGGGCTGAAGATCTACGAGCCCGACGTCGAGGCCTTCCGCAGCCATGTGCAGCAGCAGTATCTTGCGTCGGACCTCGCGGCGAGCTGGCCCGCGGGCATGGTCGACAAGATCAACGCCCTCTGAGAACGTCACGCGGCGTACCGCCGCCCACGAGGGGCCGGCGGTACGTCCACGGGAGACAAGCCGATGCGGCACGGTGCGCGGCTCCTGGCGGGCTGGCTCTATCGACGCGGCGAGAACCTCGTCGTCGTCATGATCGGCGTGATGTTCGCCGCCTTTCTGCTCCAGGTGATCTTTCGCTATCTCCTGCAATGGCCGACCGGCTGGAGCAACGAACTCACCGTGGTCCTCTGGATCTGGGTTGTCCTGTTTGGGGCCGCCTTCGTGGTGCGCGAGGAGGAGGAAATCCGGTTTGACCTCATCTACGGCGCGGTCCGCCCCCGCGTGCGCCGCGTGATGACGGTGATGGCCGCGGCCGCGCTCCTCGTGCTCTACGGCTGGTCGCTTCCCGCCGTCTACGATTACGTAAGCTTCATGAAGGTGCAGAGGACCGCCTATCTGAAGATCCGTTTCGACTGGCTGTTCTCGATCTACGTCATCTTCGTCGTCGCCGTCCTCGCCCGCTACCTGTGGCTCGGCTGGCACGCTCTCACGGGTCGGGAGCCGGACGAAACCGATCCTGCCAAGGCGGGCCCCACCACATGATCGTCATCGACCCATTCTGGCTGGCACTGGCCTCGATCTGCGTGCTGGCGCTCATCGGTCTGCCGATCGGCCATGCGATGATCGCATCCTCGATCCTCTATCTGTGGCTCGCCGGACTCGACATGGGCACGGCGGCCGAGCAGATCCTCAACGGCCTCTATACCGGATACCTCCTGCTCGCCGTGCCGATGTTCATCCTCGCCGCCGAAATCATGAACGCGGGGACGATGACGCAGCGGCTGCTCCATTTCTGCAATGCCGTCGTCGGCCGCTTCCGCGGCGGCCTTGCCCAGGTCAACGTGCTGCAATCCCTCATCTTCGCGGGCATGTCCGGCTCGGCGATCGCCGATGCGGCCGGCACGGGCAAGATGATGCAGCAGCTCATGACGAAGGACGACAGATATCCCGCGAGCTATGCCGCCGCGCTGACGGCAGCCACCGCCGTGATCGCGCCGATCATCCCGCCCTCCATTCCGCTCGTCATCTATGCGCTCGTCTCGGACGCCTCGGTCGGCTTCCTGTTCCTCGCAGGCATCACGCCCGGGATCATGCTGGCGCTCGCGCAGATGACCATCGTGGCCATCGACGCACGCCGCAAGAACTTCCCCGTCGAGAAGCCTGTTCCGCTACACCGGTTGCCCGGCCTCACGCTGCGGGCCCTGCCGGCACTCATGCTGCCGGTGGTTCTGCTCGTCGGCATCCGGGGCGGCGTGATGACGCCGACAGAGGCGGCGGCCGTGGCGGCAGGCTATGCGCTCCTCATCTCCGTCGCGATCTACCAGAGCGTCACGCCCGGGCAGCTCTATCGCGCGCTCCTCAGCAGCGGGCGCACCACCGCCTCGATCGGCATGCTGCTGGCCGGCGCGATGGTGTTCAACTACGTCGTCACCGTCGAGAACATTCCGCAATCGCTGTCTGCCCTGCTGCTCGGCTGGAATCTCACGCCGACGCAGTTCCTCCTCCTCGTCAACGTGCTGCTTCTTCTCCTGGGCTGCGTGCTCGAGGGCACCACGATCCTGCTCGTCATCGTGCCGGTGCTGATCCCCGCGGCGCGGGCCCTCGGCATCGACATGGTGCATTTCGGCGTGGTGGTCGTCCTCAACATCATGCTCGGGCTGATCACGCCGCCCTACGGGCTGCTGCTCTTCATCATGACCCGCATCGCTGAGGTGCCGCTGCGCGATATCGTCCTCAACGTCCTGCCTTTCCTGTTCGCCATGCTCGGCGCGCTCGCCATCGTCACGCTGGTGCCAGGCACCGTCCTGTGGCTGCCGCGCCTGCTCGGATACGGGGGATGACCGTGAAGCCGATCTTCGTTCTCAACGGGCCCAACCTCAACCGGCTTGGCACGCGCGAGCCGCACGTCTACGGCACGACGACCTTGGCCGAGATCGAGGCGATGTGCCGGCAGGCGGCCGGCGACACGCCCCTGCGCTTCCACCAGACGAATGCCGAGCACCAGCTCGTCGACTGGGTGCACGAGGCGATCGACGGGGGAGCGGGCATCCTCATCAATCCGGCAGGGCTGAGCTTCCGCTCCATCCCGCTGCTCGACGCCCTGAAGATGTTCCCCGGGCCGATCGTCGAAATCCACATCTCGAACATCCATCGGCGCGAGGAGATCTATCACCACTCGCTTGTGTCCAGGGCCGCCACGGCCGTCATCGCCGGGCTCGGGCCGCGCGGCTACGTCCACGGCATCCGTGCCCTGATCGAGATGATCGATGGAGGATCGCCATGAAGACATCCATCGCCACGGTCTCGATCAGCGGCGACCTGCGGGAGAAGCTGGCAGCAATCGCCGCGGCCGGGTTCGACGGGGTCGAGATCTTCGAGCAGGACTTTCTCGCCTTCGACGGGACGCCGGCGGAGGTCGGCCGCATGGTGCGCGACCACGGTCTCGCGATCACGCTCTTCCAGCCCTTCCGCGACTTCGAGGGCCTGCCCGAGCCGCAGCGCAGCCGCGCGTTCGACCGGGCCGAGCGCAAGTTCGACCTCATGCAGGAGCTCGGCACGGACCTGATGCTGGTCTGCTCCAATGTCTCGCCGGCAGCGCTCGGCGGCATCGACCGGGCCGCCGCCGACTTCCGCGAGCTCGGCGAGCGGGCGGGCAAGCGCGGCCTGCGCGTCGGCTACGAGGCGCTCGCCTGGGGCCGCCACATCGGCGACCACCGCGATGCGTGGGAGATCGTGCGCCGCGCGGACCACCCGGCGATCGGCCTCATCCTCGATTCCTTCCACACGCTGGCCCGCGGCATCGACGTCGACACCATCCGCGCCATTCCCGGCGACCGCATCTTCATCGTGCAGCTCGCCGACGCGCCGAAGATGACGATGGACCTGCTCTCCTGGAGCCGGCACTACCGCAACATGCCCGGCCAGGGCGACCTCCCGGTCGTCGATTTCATGCGCGCGGTGGCGGCGACGGGCTATGTCGGGCCGCTCTCACTGGAGATCTTCAACGACCAGTTCCGCGGCGGCTCGCCCCGGTCGATCGCGGTCGACGGCCGGCGCTCGCTCGTCAACCTCATGGACCAGGTCCGCCGGTCCGAGCCGGCCATCGCGATCGACGTGCCGGCGATGCCGGAGCCGGTGCGGGTGGAAGGCGTCGCCTTCGTCGAATTCGCGGCGAACGAAGAGGAAGCGGGCGCCCTCGGCTCTCTGCTCATGACGATGGGTTTTGCCCCGCACGCCAGGCACCGCAACAAGGAGGTCGTGCTGTGGCGGCAGGGCACAGCCGGCGATGGCATCAACATCGTCATTAATACCGAACACGAGGGCTTTGCCCACTCGTCCTATCTGGTGCACGGCACCAACGCCTATGCCTTCGGCATCAAGGTCGGGGACGCCGACGCCACGGTGGCCCGCGCCCGCGCGCTCGGCGCCGAACCCTTCGAGCAGAAGCACGGGCCCGGAGAACTGGCGATCCCGGCCATCCGGGGAGTCGGCGGCGGCGTTATCTATTTCATCGACGACCGCACCAATCACGTCTGGGACATTGAGTTCGAGCCTCTGCCGCAGGCCCCACAGACGGGGCAGGCGGTGGGACTCGTCGGGATCGATCATGTCGCCCAGACGATGAACTACGAGGAGATGCTGACCTGGATCCTGTTCTACACGGCGATCTTCCGCATGGAGAAATCGCCGATGGTGGACGTGGTCGATCCCGGTGGACTTGTGCGCAGCCAAGTGGTCGCGAGCACCGACGGGGCCGTCCGGCTGACGCTCAACGGCGCCGAGAACCACAAGACCCTCGCCGGGCATTTCATCGCCGAAAGCTTCGGCTCGTCGGTGCAGCACCTCGCCTTCCGCACGGATGACATCTTCGCGAGTGCGGCGGCCATGGCAGAACGTGGCTTTCGGGCACTGGAAATCTCGCCCAACTACTACGACGATCTCGCGGCCCGCTTCGGCATCCAGCCGGAGCTGCTCGACCAGCTGCGCACCCACAACATTCTCTACGACCGCGACGACGGCGGTGAATATTTCCAGGTCTACAGCACCAACTACAGCGAGGGCTTCTTTTTCGAGATCGTCGAGCGCCGCGGCGGCTATCGTGGATACGGCGCCGCCAATGCACCCTTCCGCATAGCAGCGCAGAAGCGGCAGCTGCGGCCGCCGGGGCTGCCCCGGAGCTGACGCCCGTCATCCATGGCTATGGGACCCGCGAGGATCGGCTGATCGGGACTTTTCCGATGGAACACGTCAGCGTCATGGCCCGTGACGCGCATCAGGATGCCGCCGGAGCCATTCCGCGACACCAGGCGTCGCCGCCCCGGACCGACCCGAAATGCCCGGCTCACGCTTTTGCGGGCTGCTGCGTCTGATGAGGTGCCGTGCCATCCGCGACCGGCACCTCGCGCAGCCTTTGGACGTCCTCCGCACTGGAACGAAATGTCCGGCCGGGCGTTTCCCTCGTGCCGAAGGGACGCAAAGCGACCCGACAGCACTGGACCAGACTTACAAAGAAAGGGCCGAGCGGCCATAGCAAACACATGGTGACAAGCATAAAATAATCAACAATGACCTATTTACTTGAGCATGGTTCTTTTGGAATGAGAACGATTATCAATAGCTCATTTCAGTCTAATCATTATTGCATCGTGACAGGAAACCCGGGGCTGGCTGCGGCAAAGGAAAACGCGATATGCTTCGCCGGACCCTATTTCTGATCATCATGGCCTTCGCTCTGACCGTGGGCGCCGGAGCCGCCTTCGCCCAGCAGGAACGGTTTGCGCTCGTCATCGGCCAGGCCGATTATCCGAGCGGCCGCCTGCCGACCACCCTCAATGACGCCGGCCTCGTGGCCCAGACCTTGCGAACCGCCGGCTTCGACGTGTCGGGGGGGCGCTGACCTGAAGGGCGACGACCTGCGCCATGCCATGCGGGCGTTCCTGGACAAGGTCCAGGGAGCGGGCCGGGATGCGGCTATCGTCGTTTATTTGGCGGGACAGGCGCTGCAGCTTGAGGGAGAGAACTATTTCCTGCCCGTCGATGCGCGGCTGAGCAACGACAGCGATGTTCCGCTCGAGGGCTTCAGGATCTCGGATCTGCTTCGCTCGCTGGCGGGCGCCTCGGCCGGCGTACGCATCGTGATCCTCGACGCCGCCCGCCCCCATCCGGAGCTTGGCGGGCAGCCGATCGCGCCAGGTCTCGCCATCATCGACCCCCCGCAGGGGTTCGCCATTGCCTACTCCGCGGCGCCCAACTCGGTCGCGCCGGAAGGGCAGGGCCCCTACGGCCCCTATGCCACGGCGCTCGCCGAAATGATGCAGCAGCCCGGCCTGCCGATCGATGTGCTCTTCGGGCGGGTGCGGCTGCGCGTGCACGAGGAGACGGGCGGCCGGCAGACGCCCTGGGACAGCGTCAATATCGGCGATGCCAATTTCTTCTTCTTTGAGCCCGAGCCGGGATCGGCGCCGGTGGCCGGCCCGCCGCCGCGCCGTTCGATCGCGCGGCTTCCGGCTCCGGAAGCCTATGTCTATGCCATCGAGGAGGACACCATTCCGGTCTACCAGGAGTTCCTGCGTATCTATCCGCGGGATCCGATGGCCCGGCGCGTGCGTGTCATCCTTGCCGAGCGGCGCGAAGCGCTGATCTGGCGCCGCACCCTCCTCACGGATTCGCCGGAAGCATACTGGACCTACCTGCACCGCTATCCGCGCGGGCCGCATGCCGTGGACAGCCGCCGCCGCCTTTCGAGGCTGTCGGTCGCGCTCGAGCCGCCGCGCCGGTTCGACATCATCGAATATGACGACCTGCCGCCACGGCTGCCGGACGAGTTCGAGGATTATGCCGAGATCTACGAGATCCGCGACCTGCCGCCGCCGCCACCGCTCCCCGTCGCCATCCTGCCGCCGCGGCCGACCGAATTCGAGCGCCTGCCGCCGCCTCCGCCACCGCCGACAGCCGGCTTCCTGCCGATCCCCACCGAAGTACCCCTGCCGAGCGCAGCGCGGCGGCGGCCGGAAGGCGTTTTCCGTCCGGCACTGGATCCGCAACGGGTCATCGACGTTCAGGTGCCGCGAACCGCGCCTGCGCCGGCGGCGCCCGAAGGCGCGCGCCCGGACACCGATCAGCCACCGCCCCCGACCCCGCCTGCCCCGCAGCGCACGGCCCCACAGGGCGACCGGGCGCCGCAGCCGGCCGATGATGCCCGGCCCGGCTCACCCGCGCCCGCCCAGCCAGGCGAGGCGCCCCGCCAGCGCCGCGCTCCGGGTGAACCGCCTGTACCGGACCGGGACGCGGCGCCGCCCGCATCCGCGCCGGGCCACCTGCGCGACCCGGAAAGGGCTCCTGCCGATCAGGTCCGGCCACGGCGAGAGCGAACGCCTCGACCGGCAGATCGCGAAGCGCCGCGGCAGCGCCGCGCGCCGGGCGAACTGCCGGTGCCGGGCGAGGGCGCGACGCCACCCGCGCCGGTACCCGTGCCCGACCAGCTTCGCGGCCAGCGGACGGAGCCCAGCGACGAGGCTCGGCCGCAAAGGAGAACTCGGCCCGCCGAGCGCCAGGCCCCAGCGCAACGCAGCACGCCGGAAAGGTCGTCGAGGCCGGGGCGAGACGCCGCCCCGCCTGAGCGCCCGCCCGCTGCGGGCGCTCCCGGTCGGCAGACGGCGCCGAGCGAAATTCAGCCGCGGCAACCGGCGAGGCAGGCGCCCGCCGGCACCCGTCCCCGACGCGAGCCCGCGCCTTCAGAGACCGCTCCCCCGGTACGCATGCCGCAGCCGTCCGTTCGCGAGGCGCCGCCCCGACAAGAACGATCAGGGCCGGTGCAGCCGCAACGTCCATCCGGTTTCGATGGGCGCGCACCGGTCATGCCTGACGCACGGCCGGGTCGCGCAGAACAGCCCCGCGCCCCCGCCGCCATGCCGCGTCCAGAACGGCCCGCGCCCGAACAGCCGCGCATGCAGGCACCCCGTCAGCAGCCGTCCGGTCCAGCGGCGGAGCGCGGCCCGCGCGGACCTGGCCGGCGCGGCTGCCCAGAAGGCGCGGACTGCCCGCAACCATAGATGCGTGGTGAATCGACGCCCGGTCCAGTGATCATCGCCTGCGGGCCACGATGTAGGGACGCCGGTCCCTTCCTCTGCTGGCGTGGGTCTCCAGGGCAAGAATGTCGAACCCCGCACCGGTGATCAGCTGGTCCAACGCGGATGTATCGAACGAATTGACATGCGGCGCTTGTCCGACAGCCCGCATCGCGGGCAGCAGGAGCAGCCGGATGAGCGGGTTCATGTCTCCGAGGCAAGGGGTTTTCGAGATGAACAGACCTGCGGGCTTCAGCAGCGTGTGAATGCCACGCAAGGTGCCCGGCACGTCACGCACCAGGTGCAGGTAGTTAAAACCGAGGACGACGTCGAACCGGCCTTCGTCGTGGACCAGTTCCTCGGCCGTCGCCGTGCGAAACAACAGTGCCGGGACCGGCTCTGCCGCCAGCTTGTCTTCGGCGATCGCGATCATGCCGCGGGAAAGGTCCGTCGCGAGATAGCTCTGAACGCCGCTTGCAAGTCGCAATGCCGTCGTTCCCGTGCCGCAACCGAGTTCCAGCACATCATCGGTGGGCCGCAGATGGGCGCGCGTGCGTTCGAGAGTGCGCTCGTACCCAAGCTGGTCCGCGATGGCGGAGCGAGCATATCTGCGGGAAGACCTGTCCCAGAAGCGAGCGTCGCTGGCGGTGCTCATCATGCCGTTCTCTCTGGGCAGGAAAGCTTGCCCTGATATGCGGTGGGTTAGATCGTGGCGGCCCGCTTCGCAACACCAGCAGTTTCGCCATCTGCGCCACCTCCGGCAACAGGCGCATCCGCGCCACTCGAGCGGCACATGGCTCAGCAGTCGATCCACATGATGGATGCCATGAGAATCGCTTCGGCCGGCAGGGGGCCGGCGCAACCGCCGTCGCAACATCGTGCGCACGTCATCTAGGGTCTGCGGCCGGCATTGCCTGTGGGCGACGGGATGGTTAGTTGCTTGGTTCGAATACTGGGGCGGCGACCGGCAGCCCGGACGGGTGCGGAAAGGAATGCAGCCGATGGTTCTGGCGAATGCGCAGATGGCCGTGGAGTTGCCCCGTGCCTGGGTCGGCGATCTTGCCGGCTATGCCTGCCGGCCGCAGACCATCGGCTGCTCCGAGGCGGCGGTCTACCGGCTCGAGGCACATGGCCGTCCGACCCTGTTCGTGAAGGCGGAGCCGGTCGGACCGCTGTGTGAGTTGCCGGGAGAGGCAGCGCGACTGCGCTGGCTGGCCGGGCAGGGTATCGCCTGCCCGCGGGTCCTCGCCGAGGCCGAGGAGGCGCAGTGCTGCTGGCTTCTCATGAGTGCCGTGGCCGGCCGCGACCTTGCCTCCTCGACCGATCTCGCGCCCGAGCAGATTGTGACCATCGCGGCGGAAGCCTTGCGTGGGCTGCACGCGCTCGCCGCACGCACCTGCCCCTTCGATCATGGACTCCGCCCGCGTATCGCGCTCGCCCGGACGCGCATGGATGCCGGGCTGGTAGACGAGGAGGATTTCGACGATGAGCGCCGCGGCCGCAGCGCGGCCGACCTCTTCAACGATCTGCTGTCAAGCTGTCCCGAAGGCGAGGACCTCGTCGTCACGCATGGTGACGCCTGCCTGCCCAATCTCCTCGCCCAGGACGGGCGTTTCACCGGCTTCGTCGACTGCGGCAGGCTCGGCGTGGCCGACCGCCACCAGGATCTGGCGCTGGCAAGCTGGAGCATCCGCCACAATCTCGGCGAGGACTGGGTCGAACCCTTCCTGCGGCATTACGGCGGAACGGTCGATCCCGATCGTCTGGCCTTCTACCGTCTGCTCGACGAGTTCTTCTGAACGCGCTCCGCCTATCGGCCCCGCCGCCTCCCGTTCGGAAGGGAAGAGGGCGAGGTCGCTCGAACAGTTCTCCAGAATCGCATAAGCGTTCTTATGGAACCAGATGGCCGGATCGGGGATCAGAACTCAAGGACGCCGCGCACGCAGAGATTGTCGTCGAGATGCACGATCTCGGCGACTGCACCACGGCGCAGGCGTCCGCGCCTTGCGTCGCCGATCAGTTCGGCCGGATAGAGGGAAGCCATGCGCAGCGCCTCCTCCGTGCCGAGGCCGAGGTCCCGCGCCGCATAGCGCACCGCGCTCGCCATGTCGATGTCGGCTCCGGCCAGGGTGCCGTCCGCGAGCGTGAGCCGGCCGCCGCGGCGATAGACCGTGCGCCCGCCCAGCGTGAAGCTGTCGCCGCTCCAGCCGACCGAGGCCATCGCATCGGTGACGAGATAGAGCCGTCCCGGCCCGCGCTTGGCCGCCAGCGCCACGCGCAGGCTCTCCGGATGCACGTGGTGGCCGTCGGCGATGATCCCGCAGAACACGGCGCCGGCCGCCAGGGCGGCGCCGACCATGCCCGGGTCGCGGTTGCCCAGCTGGCTCATGGCATTGAAGAGGTGGGTGACCGCGCGCGCGCCGGCATCGATGGCCGCCCGCGCTGCGTCATAGCCGGCATCGGTGTGGCCGAGGCTCACGATGACGCCGGCATCGGCCAGGCGGCGGATGAGCCGCAGCGGCGCCTGTTCGACCGCCACGGTCACCATGAGCACCCCGATGCGCTCCCTCGCCTCGATCAGGCGGGCAACGTCGTTCTCCGTCAACGGACGCATCAACTCGGCCAGATGCGCACCCTTGCGGGCGGGCGCCAGGTGCGGCCCTTCGAGATGAAGGCCGAGAACGCCGGGGATCCGCCCTGCCACCTCTGCCGCGGCGGCGATGGCCGCCGCCGTCACGGCGGGCGTGTCCGTGATCAGCGTCGGCAGCAGCCCCGTCGTGCCGAAAGGCCGGTGCGCGGCCGCGATCTGCTCAATCGCCTCGCCGCTCGGCCCGTCGTTGAGCATGACCCCGCCGCCGCCGTTGACCTGCAGGTCGACGAAACCCGGCGCCAGCAGCCCGCCGTCGAGCACGCGGCGCTCGGCATGCGCGGGCACGTCTTGCGCCCGCACCACGTCGAGGACGGTGCCGCTGGAGACGAGGACCGCCGCCTCCTCCCGGATCCGATCGCCGTCGAAGACGCGGGCGCCGACCATGGCGGTGAGAGACATCAGACGGTTTCCGTAACCTTGAGGAGATGGGGCGGGCGGTCGGGATCGAAGCCGCGCAGACGGCTGACCTTCTCGATCAGTCCATAGAAGGACACCGCCATCGACAGAGGATCGAGATGGGCGTGACCGGTCGCCGCGACGGGCAGCCGCTTGCCGGGCGCGTCGGCTGTCGCCGCCGGAAAGACGTGGCCGCCGGCCGCCTGCAGGCGCTGCAAGGCGGCGCGCCCGGCCGCGGCCGCCCTGTCTTCCGGCAGGAAGGCGAGGATCGGGAAATCCGCGCGCACGAGGCGCAAGGGGCCGTGCATGATCTCGGCAGTCGAGAAGGCCTCGGCATGAATGGCAGCGGTTTCCTTGCTCTTCAGCGCCGCCTCCTGCGCGATGGCCAGGGCCGGCCCGCGGCCGACCATGTAGCATGAAGAGGCCGTCGACAATGGCTCCTCGAGCGCGGACCAGTCGGCGGCCAGCGCCTCGGCAAGGCTCTTGGGCAGACCCCGGATCGCTGCGAGCAGGCGCTCGTCGCCGGCCCAGGCCGCGACAATGGTGGCAGCCGCGGCGGCGGCAGCGATGAAGGATTTCGTCGCCGCCACGCTGCGCTCGACGCCGGCCTGGAGCGGGATGGCGACATCGGCCGCCTGCGCCACCGGGCTGTCGTCGACATTGACGAGGGCGACCGTCAGCGCCCCGGCCGCCCGGGCGGCGGCCTGCAGCGCAACGATGTCCGGGCTCTGGCCCGACTGCGAGATCGTGAACAGCACGGCGCCGCGCAGGCGCAAGGGCGCGTCGTAGACCGACGCCAGCGAAGGCCCAAGCGAGGCGACGGGCGTGCCGGTCGCAATCTCGAGAAGGTACTTCAGATAGCCCGCCGCATGGTCAGACGTGCCGCGCGCGCAGGTAGCGACGATCGGCGGCGCCATGCCGGACAGGCGGCGACCCAGCGCCGTCAGGTCGTCGAGGCTGGCGTCGAGAAGCCGGGCGACAGCCTGCGGTGCCTCCCGCGTCTCCCGCTCCATCTCAGTCATAGGATTCAACACACCCTCCGGATCGCCATCAGCTCTCGTCCTTCGGGGCATCGGCGGGCTGCTGTGACCTTCCCTCGAAAGCCGCCGCCGTCACCGCAGGCAGGTCTTCGCCGGACGCGCGCGAGGCCTGCTCGGCCTCGGCCGGCGACAGGCCCTGCACCACGAAGATGGCGAGCTTGACCTGGAATGTCGCCTTTTCGAGAGCTGCTCGGGCCGCGGCCGGGCTGCAGCGGTGACGTTCGCCACGATGTCCCCGCGCGGCGATGGAGCTTGCCAGCGGGATGACCCGCTGGAGCGACGGCAGCACCGCCCAGACGGTGCCAATCACCTTCTCCTGTCCCCGTACGAGCGCGCGCAGCATCTACTCGCCCAGAAGCTTCTCGAGGTTCCGGTACTTGAGGCTGCGGCGTTCGGTATGGCCGATCAGGCCTGCCCTGGTCATGCCACCGCTCCATAACCACTATGATACCGGAGTAAACTGCGCGGAGAACCGACGCAACGGACTTTCACGGGATGGGTCATCGACTCCAAGCGGCTTGAACCAAGGATGCCGTGCACAACCCCCTCCCCGCAACGACCCCGCTGGCGTGACGAAGTGCTCGAAAGAAGACCGCAACTGGTTGACAACGGGCTCTCTCCGATCCGCTTGGCGGGGTCGGCCGGCCTGCCCCGCAGGAAGGCATGCGCCTTGGACAGACACGAGATCATCGGCGGCGTGCGCCTGGAGGGTACCGTCCAGGTCCCGGCGCGAAGAACGCCGCCCTGCCGGTGCTGGCGGCTAGCCTCCTCGGCGGCCAATCGCTCACGTTGAGCAATGTTGCGGATGCTGCCGACCTGCATACGATGCTAGCCCTGCTGCGCCGGCTCGGCACCGCGATGGACGTGGGCCCATCCCGCGTACTCTCGATTTCCTCCGGCTCGCTGACCAACACCGAAGCAATCTACGTCCGCAAGATGTGGGCCTCTTTCCGCATGCTCGGGCCGCTCGCGGCCCGGCTCGGAGAGGCCCTATCTCGCTGCCCGGCGGCTGCGCCATCGGCGCCCGTCCCGTCGATTTCCACCTCGCGGCCATCGAGCGGCCGAGCGCCAGGGGAGAGATCGCCGTCGGCGCAACCCATACTGCCAGGATGGCGGCGACGGACGCTAACGGCCCGACCCCGATCGTCAATTGCGCCCGGATCCGGCGATGATCGATCTTGTATGAGCCTCCGACGCGCTGCGTGACGATCTCGATCCGCGCCTGTGCCGGGCCCCGTCCTAACGTCGCACAGATGCGATGCAGCCCTGCCTCGCGTCCTGCGAGCCGGTCGCGACGATCGGCGCCTCAGCCGAGTGTGTGACTGGCGAGCGCCATGCGGCGCGGGCCATCGGCGCTCGCCGGCCTGAAGGGTGCGCGACCAAGCCCCATCGATGTCACCGTGTCATGGACCTGCATGCCGGCGGCGGCGAGAAAGCCGGTAAAGGCCGCGTTGGCGGCCGGCGTATCGGCGCGCAGGAAACCGCCGGCGTGAGCTTCGACATGCGGCATCGCGACGGCAATCGCGTCCTCCTCGGTGGCAGCGATCACCGGACCGATGACATGGCCGCGCCCGAACTGGCGGCAGAGCGCGAAGGCGACCGTCTCGCCGTTGCGGACAAGCACGTGACCCGTCGATAGCGGCAGCAGCCGGCGGAACATGGCGGACCGGTCGCAGCCCACCGCCGCCCGGTCGAGATCGAGCAGCGCATCGTGATCCGCCGGGCGGACGGGCCTGAGGCTGCCCGCGACGACGGCCCGCACATCCGCGGGCACAACGGCCCGGCCCTGGCACTGCAGGACCTTCTGCTCATGGCCATAACCCAGCGAGCGATAGAGCCGCCTCGCCGCACGCGTCGCCGTGAGGCCGAACACCGACCCCTTGTTCAGCTCGTGCACGCGCTGCATCAGCCAGCGTCCGGCACCCTGCTCCTGCAGGCGCGGCGACGTAATCAGCATGCCGACCTTGACGAAGTCCGGTGCATAGCGGAACCACATGACAGAGCCGACCACGCGGCCGATCTCGTCGACGGCCGCGATGCCCCGTCCCAGGTCGAGCAGCATGCGCCAGTCGCTCTCACGATGGGGCCAGCCGACCGCGACGGACAGGGCGTGCAGCTGGTCGATGCCCACTACCGCGATATCGCGCAGGGTGACCTCGAAGGCATCCAGCTGCAGTTGAACGTCGGTCTCCAAAATCGAAAGCTCCGGCGAGTCCCCGCCGCGCGGGCGGGAACGATCGGGCCACCAGCCCAGAGCTCTTTCTAAACCATTCTCTCGACAGGAAGCACTGTTCTTCCGCGGCATTTCGGCAGGTTCGACCGTCGGCGCGCACACAAACGAAGGGACGGCCGCTGCGCCCGGCCTATCTTGTTCGCGCCAACGATATCCCGATGTTGCCGGAGAACGCCTCTTGACCTTCCTCTTCAACTCCACCGAGGAGCGCGCCAGGGTGTTCGCGGTGCGTTTTGCTGAGGAACTCCCCGACATCCGCTTCGTGCGGAACGGCGACGCCTTCGATCCCGCCGACGTGCGCTACCTGATCACCTGGACGGCGCCGGACGATCTCGGCCGCTTCTCCAGCCTCGAGATCCTGTTCTCGATCGGCGCCGGCATCGACCAGCTGAACACGGATGCCCTGCCCCCGCACGTCCTCGTGGTGCGCATGGTCGAGGAGGGCATCACGCGCATGATGCAGGAATATGTCACGCTCGGCGTGCTCGCCCTGCATCGGCAGTTGCCGCTCTATATCACCCAGCAGAAGGAGGCGCGCTGGCAGGCGCACGACCTCCTCCCGGCAACGCAACGACGCGTCGGCGTGCTCGGCCTCGGCATGATGGGCTCGGCCGTCATCGAACGACTGAAGCCCTTCGGTTTCCCGATCGCGGGCTGGAGCCGCTCGCCGCGGTCGCTCGACGGCATCCGCTCGTTCCACGGCAAGGAGGGCCTGGCCGCCCTCCTCGCCGAAACCAACATCCTGATCTGCCTGCTGCCCCTCACCCCGGAAACCGTCGGCATCCTCGACGCCGATCTCTTTTCGCGGCTCCCCGCCGGTGCCGGGCTCGTCCATGTCGGGCGCGGCCAGCATCTCGACCAGGCGGCCCTCATCGAGGCGCTCGACAGCGGCCACCTGTCGGGCGCCGTCCTCGACGTCACCGACCCGGAGCCGCTGCCGGCGGATCACCGGCTCTGGAACCACCCCGGGGTGATCCTGACGCCGCACATCGCGAGCAAGGTCGAGGCCGCGCCGGCGGCCAAGGCCGTCATCGACAACATCCGCCGCCACCGGGCCGGCCTGCCGCTCATCGGCCTCGTCGACCGCGGCCGCGGCTACTGACACCCCCACCAGGAAAGGTTGACCCATGTCCCTTCTCGTTCAGCTCGATCTTGCCCCGACCGACGAGCCCAGGCACAGCAGGCCGGCGCCCGACCGGCTCATCGCCGGCGATCCCGCCTTCAAGACCTGGGCACAGGACGCCTCCCGCGACGACACCGTCAAGACCGGCATCTGGGAGGCGACGCCCGGCGAGACCCGCTCCATCAAGGGTGAGACCTTCGAGTTCTGCTACATCCTGTCAGGCGTCGTCGAGCTCACGGAAGAGGGTAAGGCACCGCGCATCTTCCGTGCCGGCGACAGCTTCGTCATGAAGCCCGGCTATGTCGGCGTGTGGAAGACCATCGAGACCGTGCGCAAGATCTACGTCGTCGTCGGCTGAACGCGTGGCGGCAGGTTTCTCCGTCACGGGCGCGGCGAACGGGATTTCCCGTCGAGCCAGCCCGTCCTTCCGATCGCACCTGCGGACCGCGGCATGTGAGGCTTGCGGCCGCATCCGGAGATGAGCCCTTGTCGCTGAGTTTCGATCCTGCCGCGGTCATCATGCCGCAGGTCCATTTCATCGGCGGCGAGCGCGTGGCCGCGGCCGATGGCATCACGCTTCACCGCCCCTCAGACGGCGTGGCCTTCGCCAGTTGTCCGGTCGCCGATGCCGGCATCGTCGATCGCGCCGTCGGCGCCGCCAGAATGGCCCTCGCGACCAGCGGCTGGGGCCGGGTGCGGCCGCGCGAGCGCGTCGATGCCCTCCACCGCTGGGCCGATCTCATCGCGGCCGAGGCGATGACGCTGGCGCGGCTGGAGGCGGTGGCGTCGACCCGGCCGGTCGCGGAGCTGATCAGGGTCGACATTCCGATCACGGTCGAGCAGATCCGCTTCTTCGCGGAATTCGCCGACAAGGAAGGGGGCGACCTCGCCCCCACCGCCGCCGACAGCGTCGGCATGATCGCGACGGAGCCCTATGGCGTCATCGGCGCCATCACGCCGTGGAACTTCCCGATCTCGATGGCCGCGTGGAAGCTCGGCCCAGCTCTCGCCGCCGGCAATGCCGTGGTGCTCAAGCCGTCGGAGATGACGCCCTTCGCCACGCTTTTCATGGCCGAGCTGTCGGTGCGGGCGGGATTGCCGGCGGGGCTGATCAACGTCGTGCTCGGCGACGGGCGCACCACCGGCGCGGCGATCACCAGCCATCCCGACATCGCCAAGATCAGCTTCACCGGCTCGACGGGCGCCGGGGCGGCGATCATGGAGAATGTCGCGCGCACCGGCATCAAGCCGATGACGCTGGAGCTCGGCGGCAAGAGCCCGCAGCTCGTCTTCGCCGACGCTGACCTTGCGCTCGCCGCCGGCGCCATCGCCCGCAGCATCCTCGCCAATGCCGGCCAGGTCTGCGTCGCGGGCTCCCGGCTCATCGTTGAGGCAACCGTCGCGGATGAGCTCATCGGGTTGATCACCAAGCATATGGCGGCGATCCGGCCCGGCCCGACCTGGGACGAGGCCACGGGCTATGCGCCGATCGTCTCCGCGCGCCAGCTCGGCCGCATAAAGAGCATCGTGGATGCCACCCTCGCGCAGGGCGCCCAGTGCCGCTTCGGCGGGGAGTGCCTCGACCGGCCGGGCTATTTCTATGCCCCGACCCTCATCGACGGTGTCGACGCCAACTCCCGGGCCGTCGCGGAGGAAATCTTCGGGCCGGTGCTCACCGTCCAAACCTTCCGCGAGGAAGAGGAGGCGCTCGCGCTTGCCGATCATCCGACCTACGGCCTCTGCGCCGGCCTCTATACGCGGGACCTGTCGCGCGCGCTGCGCCTGAGCGGCCGGCTGGAGGCCGGCACGGTGTGGATCAACCGCTATGGCCGCTCGCGCGACCACATCCTGCCGACCGGCGGCTACAAGCAATCGGGGCTCGGCAAGGACCTCGGCCGCGAGGCCTATCTCGCGAACCGCAGGTCGAAGAGCGTCCTTATCGCCATCTGAGGAGGAAGACCAGTGAAATCCTACAAGATCGCCCTCATTCCGGGTGATGGCATCGGTGTGCCCGTCACCGAAGCCGCCTGGGAGGTGCTGGGCAAGGCGGCGCGCGGCGCCGGTTTTTCCCTTGAAGGCACGACCTTTCCCTGGTCCTGCGACTTCTACGAGCGGACGGGCACGATGATGCCGGCGGATGGCATCGAGACCCTGCGCAGCTTCGACGCCATCCTGCTCGGCGCGGTCGGCTGGCCGGCGCGCGTGCCCGATGCGGTCTCGCTGCACGGGCTGCTGCTGCCGATCCGCAAGGCCTTCGTGCAATATGCCAATTTCCGGCCGCACCGCCTGCTGCCGGGCGTCGAGGGGCCGCTGCGCGCAGGCGCCTTCGACATCCTCTGTATCCGCGAGAACACCGAGGGCGAGTATTCCGGGGCCGGCGGCCGCGTCCACAACGGCACGGACGACGAGGTCGCGGTGGAGACGTCGATCTTCACGCGCAAGGGGGTGGAGCGCATCCTGCGCTTCGGCTTCGAAGAGGCGCGCCGGCGGCGGGGCAAGCTTGCCTCGGTGACCAAATCGAATGCCCAGAAGCATTCCATGGTGTTCTGGGACGAGGTCACGACGCGGCTCGCCGCCGACTATCCGGACGTCACGGTCACGAACTACCACATCGACGCGATGGCGGCGCGGATGGTGATGGCGCCGGAGAGCCTCGACGTCGTCGTCGCTTCCAACCTGTTCGGCGACATCCTGACCGATCTCGGCGCCGCCATCCAGGGCGGGCTCGGCTTCGCCGCCTCGGCCAACATCAATCCGGACCGCACCGCCCCGTCGATGTTCGAGCCGGTGCACGGCTCGGCGCCGGACATCGCCCATCTCGGCATCGCCAATCCGATCGCGGCGATCTGGTCCGGGGCGATGATGCTGGAGCATCTGGGCGAGCGGTCCGCAGCGGCGGCCGTCATGGCCGCCATCGAAGCTGCGACCGCACGCGGCATCGGCACAGAGCCCGGCAAGCACCGCACCACCGAGATCACCGCCGCCGTGCTCGCGGCACTCGCCTGACAGGAGACGAACGACATGACCATCGAAGGCCTTCGCGATCCCGGCCTCGTCCGGGAGGCCTGCCTCGTCGGGGGCCGCTGGAGCGGAGCCTCCGCCGGCCGGACGCTCGATGTGATCGACCCGGCCACGCAGTCGGTGCTCGGCACGGTGCCCGATGCCGGCGCCGAGGAGACCCGCGCCGCGATCGAGGCGGCGGCCGCCGCCTTCGAGCCCTGGCGTGCCAGGACGCCCGCCGAGCGCGCCGCGCTGCTGGAGGCGTGGCACGCGCTGATGCTGGAGCATCTGGAGGACCTCGCGCTGATCCTGACGCGCGAGCAGGGTAAGCCTCTTGCCGAAGCGCGGGGCGAGATCCGCTACGGCGCCTCCTTCGTCAAATGGTTCGCCGAGGAGGCGCGCCGCATCTACGGCACGACGATCCCTGCCCCGACGGCGGACCGGCGCATCGTGGTGCTCAAGCAGCCGGTGGGCGTCTGCGGCATCGTCACGCCCTGGAACTTCCCCAATGCAATGATCACCCGCAAGGTCGCCCCGGCGCTCGCCGCCGGCTGCACGGTGGTCATCAAGCCCTCGGAGCTGACCCCCTTCTCGGCGCTGGCGCTCGGCGTGCTCGCCGAGCGCGCGGGCATTCCGGCGGGCGTGATCAACATCGTCACCGGCATGCCGACGCCGATCGGGGCGGAACTGACCGGCAACCCCGCGGTGCGCAAGCTCTCCTTCACCGGCTCGACGCGCGTCGGCGCCCTGCTCATGCGCCAGGCGGCCGACAGCATCAAGCGGCTCAGCCTGGAGCTCGGCGGCAATGCGCCCTTCATCGTCTTCGACGATGCCGATCTCGACCTCGCCATCGAGGGCGTCCTCGCCTCGAAGTTCCGCAACGGCGGCCAGACCTGCGTCTGCGCCAACCGCATCCTCGTGCAGGACGGCATCTACGACCGGTTCGCCGAGAAGCTGTCGGCCAAGGTCGCGGCGATGAAGGTCGGCCCCGGCACGCAGGAGGGCGTCGCCATCGGCCCGATGATCAATGCCGCCGCGATCGAGAAGATCGAGCGCCACGTCGCGGACGCGCTCGCCAAGGGCGCCCGGCGGCTCGCGAGCGCCGCCGAGGTGCCGGACGGGCCGCAATACGCGTCCCCGACCGTGCTCGGCGACGCCAGCACCGATATGCTGCTCGCGAGCGAGGAGACCTTCGGGCCGGTGGCGCCGCTCTTCCGCTTCCGCCACGAGGAGGAGGCGATCGGGATCGCCAACGGAACGCCCTTCGGGCTCGCGGCCTATTTCTTCACGCAGGACCTGCGGCGCTCCTGGCGCGTCGGCGAGGCGCTCGAATTCGGCATGGTGGGGCTCAACACCGGCGCCATCTCGATGGAGGTCGCGCCCTTCGGCGGCGTCAAGCAGTCCGGCCTCGGCCGCGAGGGCTCGCAGCTCGGCATCGAGGAATATCTTGAGGTCAAGGCCTTCCACATGGGCGGCCTTGCCTGAGCGCATGGAAAAGGCGCCGGGGGGATCCTCCCGGCGCCTGCAGCATCATGTGCCTACTGGATGCGGTCGAGCATCTTGTAATAGAGCCCGACCAGCGGCAGGAACCAGGGCTTGCCGAAATGGCCGGGCACCGCCGGCCAGGCGAGGTCCTTCAGGGGATTGCGGTCGGACCGGCCGAGGATCGCATCGGCCATGATCATGCCCAGATGCGTCGACAACTGCGCGCCGTGGCCGGAATAGCCCATGGCATACCAGACGCCGTCGGTACGGCCGGCGCGGGGATAGCGGTCCCTGGTCATGTCGACGAGGCCGCCCCAGCAATAGTCGATCTCGACATCGGCCAGCTGGGGGAAGATGCGTGCAAGGCTCGCCCGCAGGATGGCGCCGCTCATTGCATCGGACGCCTCATCGGAGGTGGCCGAGAAACGCGCGCGCCCGCCGAAGATCAGGCGGTTGTCGGGCGCGAGGCGGAAGTAGTTGCCGATGTTGAGCGAGGTCACCGCGGTGCGGTTGCCCGGCATGGTCGCCGCGATCTCGGCCTCGCTCAATGGCCGCGTCGCGATGATGAAGCTGCCCACCGCGATGATGCGCCGCCGGAACCAGGCGAAGGGCCCGCTCGTGTAGGCCCCTGTCGCCAGCAGCACCTCCCTGGCCGAAAGGCTGCCGCGCGGCGTGCCGAGGAGATGCCGACCGCCCTTCTCCCGCCGTGCGGTCACGGGCGCATGTTCGTGGATCACCGCGCCGTACCGCACGGCCGCGTCGGCCATGCCGGTGACGAAGCGACCCATGTGCATCATGGCGCTCTTCTTCGAGAGCATGGCGCCGTGGAAGCCGTCGGAGCCGATCTCGCCGGCAAGATCCGCCCGGCCGAGGAGGGCCGTGTCGGGATCGACCTCGCGATGCACCGCCTCGAAGTTGCGCGCGATCGCGTCGAGATGCCCGGGCTTGGAGGCGAGCTTCAGCTTGCCGGCGCGGCGGAAGGCGCAATCGATGCCCTCCTCGGCGACGAGGCGCTCGATCGTGTCGACCGCATCGTCGAAGGCTTTGTAGAGCGCGATCGCCCGCTCGGTCCCCAGCGCCGCCTTGGCGGCGATGAAGCTGTGCGCGAGGCCGTTGTTGAGATGGCCGCCGTTGCGGCCGGAGGCGCCGCAACCGACGGTGCCGGCCTCCAGCACCACGACTTTTGCACCCGCCATCGCGAGCGCACGCGCGGCAGCGAGCCCCGTGAAGCCGCCGCCGACGACGGCGACGTCATAGGCGCCCTCGACCGGGCCGGAGGCTGCGCCCGCGAAGGGCGGCGCCGTGTCGTGCCAGTAGGACCGGAACTGCATGGGCTGAGCCTCACAGGCCGAAGACGCCGGGAAGTCCCGAGATGTTCTTGATCTCGACGTAGCCGTAGTAGGGGTTCGCCGGCTCGTGGCCGCGGTTCACCCAGACCTTGTGCGTGATGCCGAGATCGTGTGCCGACATGAGATCGTAGCGGAACGAGGACGAGCAGTGCACGATGTCCTCCGGCCCGCAGCCCAGCATGTCGAACATGTATTCGAAGGCCTTGAAGCGCGGCTTGTAGGCGCCGGCCTGCTCGGCCGTGTAGACGGCATGGAACGGCGCGCCGAGCTTGGCGACATTGGACGGGATCTGCGCATCCATCGCGTTCGAGAGGATAACGAGCGGGATTTCCTTGGCCACCTTCGCGAGGCCGGCCGGCACGTCCGGATGCGGCCCCCAGGTCGGGACCTGCTCGTAGACCCAGCGCGCATCTTCCGGGCGGAAGGCGACATCGTTCCTGCGACAGGTCCGCGCGAGCGCGTTGTAGACCACTTCCTCATACGGCTTCCAGGCGCCGAGCACCTCGTCGAGCCGATAGGCGGCGAAATCGGCGAGGAACTGCTGCATGCGCGGCTCGTTAAGCCTCTCGCCGTAAAGCGTGCGCGCGGCATCGGCCATGGCGAAGTAGATCAGCGTGCCGTAGCAATCGAAGGTGACGTATTTGGGCTTGAAGGCGCTCATGGGTTCATTCCCTGCTGGCGAAAGGTCGGTTCGCTCCCACACCGATCATAGTCCGGGCGGATCCGGCCCCGGGCACCGCATTGCCGCCGCTGGGGAGCACAAAGTGCCGTCTGCCTCTCGGCCTTTGGCAGACAGTTGCGCCGGTCACCGCCGCCGGCCTGCCGGAGGGGGCCCTTCGCCTATCCCAGTGCCGGAGGACTTTGGCATTCCATGCGGTCCCCGCCCGCTCCTTCGGCCGAAGATGTCGCTCAGTGCCGATCCACAAGAGCAACTGCGCCTGTGCCCGTCTTATTCATGGAGCAAGTGAAACGGACCGAGGCACATGAAGCAGGACACCATCGACCTCGCGATTTTCGACGAAAGCCATCTCGACGGCGCCCACGTCCTGTCGCGGGAGGCAAACTGGCCGCATCGACGCGAGGACTGGGCAATGGTCCTGTCGCTCAGCCGCGGCTTCGTCGCCTTGCAGGACGGCGCCGTCGTCGGCACGGCGATGATGACGCCCTTCGGCGACACCGCCGCGACCATCAACATGGTCATCGTTGCAGCAGCGATGCGCGGCTGCGGCCTCGGCCGGCGGCTGATGGACAGGGCCCTCGCCGCCGCCGGCCCGCTGGAATGCCGCCTCATCGCGACCGCGGAGGGGCTGCCGCTCTATGAAAAGCTCGGCTTCCGCGCGACGCACGAGATCCGCCAGCACCAAGGCGTGCCCGACGGGATCGCAGCGGTTGCGATGCCGCAAAGTGGCCGGGTCGCCTGGGCCGGCGCCGGAGACCTGGCGGCGATCGCCGCGCTCGATCGTCTCGCCCTCGGCATGGACCGGGGCCCCTTGCTGCACCTCCTCGCCGAAGCGGGGCGCATGGCCGTCCTGCGCGCTGCCGACGGGCAGGTTGCGGGCTACGGCGTGCTGCGTCCCTTCGGGCGCGGCGAGGTGATCGGGCCGGTGATCGCCGGCAGCGAAGAGGAGGCGCAGGCCCTGATCGCCTTTCTGATGGCGGCCCGCCCCGGCGCCTTCCTGCGCGTCGACACGCCCGCGCTCACGCACCTTTCGCCCTGGCTCTCCGCCTGCGGCCTCGAGGAGGTGGGCGGCGGCATCGCCATGTGCACCGGGCCCGCGCGGCCCGGTCCGTCGGCCCCTTGCAAGCCCTTCGCCCTCGCCAGCCAGGCGCTCGGATAACCGGAGAACCGTCATGTTGAGCAATTCGCTGATCGAGCTCGATCGCGCCCACTGGGTCCACCCGGTCGCCTCCTATCGCGGCCACGAGAAGGCCGGAGTCCGCGTGCTGCGCTCCGCCAAGGGCGCGACCGTCACCGACGCGACCGGCCGCCAGCTCATCGACGGCTTTGCCGGGCTGTGGTGCGTCAATGCCGGCTATGGCCACGACAGCATCGTCGAGGCCGCCGCCAACCAGATGCGGGAACTGCCCTACGCGACAGGCTACTTCGGCCTCGGCTCCGAACCGGCCATCCGGCTCGCGGCGGCGCTCGCCGAGCGGGCCCCCGGCGATCTCGACCATGTCTATTTCACGCTGGGCGGCTCCGACGCCATCGACAGCACGGTGCGCTTCATCCGCTATTACCAGCAGGCGCGCGGCAAGCCGCAGAAGGACCAGTTCATCTCCATCGAGCAGGGCTATCACGGCTCGTCCACCGTCGGTGCCGGGCTGACGGCGCTGCCCGTCTTCCATGCCGGCTTCGGTGTGCCCTACGACTGGCAGCACAAGATTCCGTCGCACTACACCTACCGGAATCCGGCCGGCTCCGAGCCGGCGGCCGTCATCGCCGCGTCGCTCGCGGCGCTCAGGGCGAAGGTCGACGCCCTCGGCGGCCCCGAGCGCGTCGCCGCCTTCTATTGCGAGCCGATCCAGGGGTCGGGCGGCGTCCTGGTGCCGCCACCCGGCTGGATCAAGGCGATGCGCGATCTGTGTCGGGAGCTCGACATCCTCTTCGTCGCCGACGAGGTGATCACGGGTTTCGGGCGCACCGGCCCGCTCTTCGCCTGCGAGGACGAAGGCATCATCCCTGACCTGATGACGACCGCCAAGGGCCTGACCGCCGGCTACGTGCCCATGGGGGCCGTACTGATGTCGAGCAACGTCTACAATGTCATCGCCGATGGGGCGGGCGCGGCGACGATCGGCCACGGCTATACCTATTCCGCCCATCCGGTCAGCGCCGCGGTGGGACTCGAGGTGCTGCGCCTCTATGAAGGGGGGCTGCTCGACAACGGCCGCAAGGCCGGCAGGCGGCTGATGGAGGGGCTGCGCAGCCTCGCCGACCACCCGCTCGTCGGCGAGGTGCGCGGCCGCGGTATGCTGGCCGCCGTCGAGCTCGTGATCGACAAGGCGCGGAAGACCCCTCTGCCTGCGGCCTCTCTGCCGGCGCAGCGTATCTTCGACCGGGCCTGGAACAACGGCCTCATCATCCGCGCCTTCGGCAACGGCGTGCTCGGCTTTGCGCCGCCCTTGTGCTGCACCGAGGCCGAGATCGACGCCATCGTCGAGCGCACGCGGGCGACGCTCGACGAGACGCTCGCCGACCCGGACGTGCGCGCCGCGATGGCATGAGGCAGGGGCTGCGGCCCGGCCGGCGCCGCAGCCGATATTCCGCCAGGCCGGCGAATTCGGAATTTTGTGCCGCCGGATTTTCGACATTCGGCGAATCCGGCGATCCGGGCGGTGAGACAGTAGCGTTCAGAGCCGACGCAGACGCGGCAGGGGAACAGAGCGTGAGCATCGCAAGAGGCGCCTGAGCGGCGCGGCGATGACGTGACTGTGCTTTGCAGGTGATCACGGGATGTCCCGCCGGCAATACGCGGGATGAGGCGGAGGGACCATGGCCAAGAGTTTCGCCGATTTCCGCTACATGACCTTCGACGTCGTGGGCACGCTGATCGATTTCGAGGGCGGCCTCGTCGGCTGCCTTGAGGAGATCGCCCGGGAGGCCGGCGTCTCCTTCGACGGCGAGGAGGCCCTCGCGCTTTATCGCGCCGCCCGCTACATGCCGGATGCCGGGCATTTCCCCGACGACCTCGCCCGGGTCTATGGTGTGATCGCGCCGCAGCTGGGCCTGCCCTCGGGCGCCGCCCATGGCCAGCGCCTGCGGGACAGCGTGAAGGACTGGCGGCCCTTCCCCGACAGCGCCGACGCGCTCGCACGGCTGGCGCGGCGCTACAAGCTCATCGCCATGACCAATGCCCAGCGCTGGGCCTTCGCGCACTTCTCCCGCGCCCTCGGCGATCCGTTCTACGCCGGCTTCACGGTCGACGACACCGGGACGGAAAAGCCCGATCCCGCCTTCTTCGAGCACGTCTTCACCTTCGTCGAGAAGGACGGCGGCTCGCGCGACGAGATCCTGCACGTGGCGCAGAGCCAGTACCACGACATCGGCATCTCGCGCCGGCTCGGCCTCACCAATTGCTGGATCCAGCGGCGCCATGCCCAGCCCGGCTATGGCGGCACGATCGAGCCCGAGCGCTTCACCGAGCCCGACTTCCATTTCATCTCGATGGCCGGCCTCGCCGATGCCGCCGGGACCAAACCGGCCGCCTGAAAGGCGGAACCGGACAAAAAGCCGGCGGCAAACGCCGGCGACAAACCAGAGAAGGGAAAGACCGTGAGCGAGAAGATCACCTCCAGCTGGACGGGCGCTGACGACGCCCTTGTCGAACATGCCATCCGCCGCGGCGCCAGCCGCCGCGACCTCCTGCAGATGTTGATGGCCGGCGGCCTCGCGGCCTCCGCCGGCAGCCTCGTACTCGCCCGCGCCAGCACGGCGCTGGCTGATACCCCGGTCAAGGGCGGCCACCTGAAGGCGGCCGGCTGGTCGTCCTCCACCGCCGACACGCTCGACCCGGCCAAGGCCTCACTCTCGACGGACTATGTCCGCTGCTGCGCCTTCTACAATCGGCTCACCTTCCTCAACCAGGGCGGCGTCCTGCAGATGGAACTCGCCGAGGCGATCGGCACGGAGGATGCCAAGGTCTGGACGATCAGGCTGAAGAAAGGCGTGACCTTCCACGACGGCCGGCCGCTCACCTCTGCCGACGTCATCTATTCGCTGAAACGGCATCTCGATCCGGCCACCGGCTCGAAGGTGAACGCCATTGCCAAGCAGATGGTCGACTTCAAGGCTGTCGACCCGCTGACGGTCCAGATCACGCTGGCGGCGCCGAACAGCGACCTGCCGACCATCCTAGCGATGCACCATTTCATGATCATCGCCGATGGCACCACCGATTTCTCGAAGGCGAATGGCACGGGCGCCTTCGTCTGCGAAAACTTCGAGCCCGGCGTGCGCTCGATCGGCGTGAAGAACAAGAACTACTTCAAGCCTGGCGGGGCAAACCTCGATTCATTCGAATTCTTTGCGATCTCGGAGGATACGGCCCGCGTCAACGCGCTCCTGGCCGGCGACATCCAGCTCGCAGCCGCGATCAGCCCGCGCTCGATGAGGCTCGTCGAGAGCCAGCCTGGCGTCGCCCTGTCGAAGACGACCTCCGGCAACTACACGAACCTCAACATGCGCCTCGACATGGCTCCGGGCGACAAGATGGATTTCGTGACGGGCATGAAATACCTGCTCAACCGGGAGCAGATCCAGAAATCGGCGCTGCGCGGTCTTGCGGAGATCGCCAACGACCAGCCCGTCTCACCCGCCAATATCTATCACAACAAGGAATTGAAGCCGAAGGCGTTCGATCCCGAGAAGGCGAAATTCCACTTTGAGAAAGCGGGTTTCCTCGGCCAGTCGATCCCCATCGTCACCTCCGAGGCGGCCAATGCGGCCATCGACATGGCGGTCCTCGTTCAGCAGGCCGGCAACGCCATCGGCATGAAGTTCGACATCCAGCGCGTGCCGTCCGACGGCTATTGGTCGAACTACTGGCTGAAGGCGCCCGTCCACTTCGGCAACATCAACCCGCGGCCGACCCCGGACATCCTGTTCTCGCTGCTCTATGCCTCCACCGCACCGTGGAACGAGAGCCGGTACAAGTCCGAGAAGTTCGACCAGATGCTCCTCGAGGCCCGCGGCTCGCTCGACGAGGCCAAGCGCAAGGAGATCTACGGCGAGATGCAGGTGATGGTCGCCGAAGAGGCAGGCACCGCGATCCCCGTCTACATCTCGAACGTCGACGCCATCTCCAGTAAGCTAAAGGGTCTCCAGCCCAACCCGCTCGGCGGCATGATGGGCTATGCCTTCGCCGAATACGTGTGGCTCGAGGCCTGAATCTTGCTTGCCTTGTAGCACGTTGAGCACAAGGCATTTCGCTGCCGGACGGCATCCGGCCGGCACGAGGTGCTCGCGGGCCGGGTCCCATGTGGCCCGGTCCTCCTTCCTCGTGTCACACTCTCCCTGGAGCCATCAGCTGCAGGAGCGCCCGATGAACACTCACCTGTTGTCCCTGCTGGGCGGCCGCCTTCTCGTCGCGTTGTTCACCCTCTTCGTGGTGTCCTTCGTCGTGTTCGGCGCGACGCAGATCCTGCCCGGTGACGTGGCCGAGGTTCTCCTCGGCCAGGCCGCGACACCCGAGGCCGTGGCCGGCCTGCGCGCGGCCATGCATCTCGACGATCCGGCGATCCTGCGCTTCTTCTATTGGCTCGGCGGCCTGGTGACGGGCGATCTCGGCACGTCCTACGCCAACAACATGCCGATCGCGCAGCTGATCGGTGGCCGCCTCAAGAGCTCGCTGCAGCTCGCGGCCGCCACGGCACTGTTCTCGGTGCCGATCGCGCTCGCCCTGGGCATCACCTCGGCCATGCTGCGCGGCACGCTCTACGACCGCGCCATCACGACGGCCACGATCACGGTGATATCGGTCCCCGAGTTCATGGTGGCGACCGCGGGCGTCCTGATCTTCGCCGTGTGGCTGAAATGGCTGCCCTCGCTCTCGATCACGCGCAACGTCGATTCCTTCGGCGAACTCATCCGCATCTACGCCATGCCGGTCTTCACCCTGAGCTTCGTCATCTCGGCGCAGATGATCCGCATGACGCGGGCAGCCGTCATCGAGGCGCTCAACACTCCTTACGTCGAGATGGCGCGGCTCAAGGGCGCGTCCCGCACGCGCATCGTGCTGCGCCATGCGCTGCCCAATGCACTCGGGCCGATTGTCAACGCCGTGGCCCTGTCACTCTCCTACCTGCTCGGCGGGGTCATCATCGTCGAGACGATCTTCAACTATCCCGGCATCGCCAAACTGATGGTCGATGCGGTGTCGACGCGCGACCTGCCACTCATCCAGAGCTGCGCGATGATCTTCTGCTTCGTCTACCTGCTGCTGATCACGACGGCGGACATCATCGCCATCCTGTCGAACCCGAAGCTGCGCTGAGCCATGGCCATCGACGTCTCCCCCACCTTCAAGCCGCGCCTTCCGGGCTACCGGTTCAACCTGACCGGCTGGGCGAGCCTCGCCGTCGTCATCACCTGGGCGGCGGTCGCGGTCCTGGCGCCCTACCTGACGCCGCACGGCGTCGGCGACATCGTCGATCTCGACTACTTCGGCCCGATGAGCGCCGAGTTCCCGCTCGGGACCGACTATCTCGGACGCGACATGCTCTCGCGCATCCTGTTGGGCGCGCGCTACACGGTCGGCATTTCGCTCGCCGCGACGCTCATCGCCTGCACCGCCGGGGTGACGCTCGGCATGGCCGCTGCCGTCAGCGGCGGGTGGTTCGATGCGGCCCTCAGCCGTTTCCTCGATGCCTTGAACTCCATCCCCAGCAAGCTCTTCGGCCTCGTCGTCGTGGCCGGCGTCGGCTCCTCGATCCCGGTGCTCATCCTGACGCTCGCCATCATCTATACGCCTGGCTCCTATCGCTTCGCCCGGGCGCTCGCCGTCAACGTCAACACGATGGATTTCGTGACCGTGGCCCGCATCCGCGGCGAGAAGCTGGGCTATCTGATCGGCTCGGAGATCCTGCCGAACATCATCGGCCCGGTCTTCGCCGACGTCGGCATCCGCTTCGTCTTCATCGTGCTGCTGCTCTCGGGCCTGTCCTTCCTCGGGCTCGGCGTGCAGCCGCCCGAGGCCGACTGGGGAGCGCTGGTGCGCGAGAACATCGGTGGCCTGCCTTTCGGCGCTCCGGCGGTGATGGCGCCCTCCTTTGCCATCGCGAGCCTGACGATCGCGGTGAACCTGCTGATCGACAACCTGCCGCAGAAGATCCGGGATCGGAGCGCCTGATGAGCCACCTCGTCGAGATCCGGAACCTCAAGGTCGAAGCGACGACCGATGCCGGCCGGCGCGTCGACATCATCAAGGGTGTCGACTTCGACATCGCCGAAGGCGAGATCGTCGCGCTCATCGGCGAGAGCGGCTCGGGCAAGACCACGATTGCGCTGACCCTGCTCGGCCATACGCGGACGGGCTGCCGCATCGCCGGCGGCAGCATCCGCGTCGCAGGACGGGATATGGCACAGCTGAGCGAGAAGGGGCGAACCAGAGTCCGCGGCAGCGAGGTCGCCTATGTGCCGCAGAGCGCGGCCGCGGCCTTCAACCCGGCGCAGCGCATCATGGATCAAGTCATCGAGATCACCCGCATCCACGGTCTGATGCCGCGCGCCGCGGCCGAGGCCAAGGCGGTGGAACTGTTCCGCGCCCTTTCGCTGCCCTCGCCCGAGACGATCGGCACACGCTACCCGCACCAGGTTTCCGGCGGCCAGCTGCAGCGTCTGTCGGCGGCCATGGCGCTGATCGGTGATCCAAAGCTCGTGATCTTCGACGAGCCGACCACGGCTCTCGACGTCACCACGCAGATCGAGGTGCTGCGCGCCTTCAAATCCGTCATGCGGCAGAGCCGGATGGCCGGGGTCTACGTCTCGCACGACCTTGCCGTCGTCGCCCAGATCGCCGACCGCATCGTCGTGCTGAAGGGCGGCGAGGTGCAGGAGATCGGCACGACGCGCGAGATCCTGTCCGCGCCCAAGCATCCCTATACGCGCGCGTTGCTCGCCGCCTTCTCTCCGCCCGGCCGGGTCACAGCACAGCCGGCAGCGGAGAGCGACACCGCCCGGCCGGTTCTGGAGCTTGAGGCCGTGAGCGCCGGCTATGGCAAGCCCGGCGCCGACGGGACGCCGCCGATCCTCGCCGTCGACAAGGTCAGCTTCAGGCTCGAGCGCGGCCGCAATCTCGGCATCATCGGCGAATCCGGCTGCGGCAAGTCGACGCTCGCCCGCACCATCGCCGGTATCATCCCCCCCGCCTCGGGCCACATCTATTTGGACGGCAAGCCGGTCGCCCCCCGGGCGCGCGACCGCAGCCCGGACGAGTTGCGCAGACTGCAGATCGTCTTCCAGTCAGCGGACACCGCGCTCAACCCGGCGAAGTCGATCGCGGACATCCTCGGCCGGCCGCTCGCCTTCTATCACGGACTACGCGGCGCGGCGCGCGACGCCCGCATCGACCGGCTGCTCGACCTGGTGCATCTGCCGCGCACCCTGAAGCACCGGCTTCCAGCGGAGCTGTCGGGCGGCCAGAAGCAGCGCGTCAATCTGGCACGCGCCCTTGCCGCCGATCCCGACCTCATCCTGTGCGACGAGATCACCTCGGCGCTCGACACGGTGGTCGCCGCCGCCATCATCGACCTGCTGAAGGACCTCCAGCAGGAACTCGGCCTGTCCTATGTCTTCATCAGCCACGATCTCCACACCGTGCAGGCGATCTGCGACGAGGTGGCGGTCATGTATCGCGGTGAGAAGGTGGAGCAACTGCCGGCCAGGGATGTGGGCAGCGCCGCCGGGCACCCCTACTCCCGCCTGTTGATGGCGTCGGTGCCGAAGCTCGACCCGACATGGCTCGACCGGCTCGAGCGCGACCCCGAGCTCGTGGCCGCCTTCGCGAAGCGCTGAGAGCCGTCACGCGCTGACGGGAAAGAGGCTCGTCAGCGGCAGGTGCGGCTTCACGATCGGCGACTTCAGCACGACGAAGCTGAAATACTTGTCGATGCCGATATCGAGGTCGATCAGCCGCTCCATGAGCGTCTGATATTCGATGATGCCGCTGGTGACGAACTTGACGAGATAGTCGTAGCCACCGGAGACGAGATGGCACTCGACCACCTGGTCGAGCTTGTCGACGGCCGCGAGAAAACGGGCGAAATCGATCTGGCGGTGGTTCTTCAGCGTCACCTCGGTGAAGACCGTCAGCGTCTGGCCGAGCTTGCCGATGTTGATGAGGGCCGAATAGCCGAGGATATAGCCTTCCTGCTGCAGCTTCTTGACCCGCGTCAGGCAGGGGCTCGGCGAAAGGTGCACGAGATCGGCCAGCTCGACATTGGTGATCCGGCCGTTCTTCTGCAGCTCGCAGAGGATTTTGACGTCAATCTGATCGAGCTTCATCGCAACCTCGTCGGGCTGGGCGCTTCGCCGTCGAGGCGCCGTCTTGCTCTCGCGAGCCGGGTGCAGGCGACAGCCTGCACCCACCATACAGCAGATAGTGCCGTAGAAAAATCGAGAAGCTTGCCGGCATTAACGGAATAATATCGCAGATGGCTGGGGTACCCGCGAAAGGAAATGCCGCGTCGGATCGATCTACGGTGCCCGCGCCTTCTGCGGGGGCGCTAGGGTCTTTGCGTCCAGGGAGACCCACGATGCCGGCGCCACTTTTCGAGATCGAGACCAGCCCGACCCTGCCCGAGCGGGCCGATGTCGTCGTGATCGGCGGCGGCATCGTGGGCGTCTCGACCGGCTATTATCTCGCGCGCCGCGGCCTCAAGGTCGCCTTGCTGGAAAAGGGCCGGATCGGCGCCGAGCAGTCGAGCCGCAACTGGGGCTGGTGCCGCCAGCAGAACCGCGACGCCCGCGAGTTGCCGATGGCAACGCACAGCCTCGCGCTCTGGGACCGCCTCGCCACCGAGATCGGCGAGGACCTCGGCTTCCGCCGCTGCGGCCTGCTCTATCTCAGCAACGACGAGGCCCAGCTCTCCGTCTGGGCCAAGTGGCGCGATTTCGCCGCGAGCGAAGGGGTCGTCACGCACATGCTCTCAAGCGAGGAGGCCTCCGCCCGCGGCAGCGCGACCGGGCGGCGCTGGAAGGGCGGCGTCTTTTCCCCGAGCGACGGCACAGCCAACCCCGCACGGGCCGCTCCGGTAATCGCCCGCGGCATCATGGCTGCCGGCGGCACGGTGCATCAGTTCTGCGCGGCGCGCGGCATCGAGACGGCCGGCGGTCGCGTCGCTGCCGTCGTGACGGAGAAGGGCACGATCCGCACCGCGACCGTGGTCCATGCGGGCGGGGCTTGGGCCTCCTCCTTCCTCAACCAGCGCGGCATCCGCTTTCCCCAGTCTTCCGTACGCGCGTCGATCCTCTCCGTCGCCCCCGGCGCAGCGGGTCTGCCCGATGCGCTCCATACGACCGAGGTCTCGGTCACGCGCCGCGCGGACGGCGGCCATACGCTGGCGATCAGCGGCGGCGCCCGCGTCGATCCGACCCCACAGCAGCTGCGTTTCGCCCGCCAGTTCGTGCCCATGTTCCTCAGGCGCTGGCGCAGCCTCGCCCCGGGCGGGCTCCAAGGCTGGCGGGCCGGGCACGAGACGCTCGCACGCTGGCGGCTCGACGCGCCAACGCCGATGGAGGCGACGCGGATCCTGGATCCCACCCCCGATCCGCGCCAGATCGCCGAGACCCACGCCCGGGCGCGGCGCCTGCTGCCGGCCCTCGAGGCGGTCCCCGTCGCGGCGCGCTGGGCGGGCTATATCGACAGTACGCCGGACGGCGTGCCGGCCATCGGCGAGCTCGCAGCCCTGCCGGGCTTCATCCTCGCCGCTGGTTTCAGCGGCCATGGCTTCGGTGTCGGCCCCGGCGCGGGCCACATGATCGCGGACCTCATCACGGGCACGAAACCCATCGTCAATCCGGCGCCCTACCGGCCGGAACGGCTCGAAGGCTCCGCCTTCGGCAAGGTCGCGGAGTTCTAGGGACCGGTCATCCTCAGGCGGCGCGGCTCTGTCGAGGGGTGACGCCCTCCTTCAGCGAGCCCTCGACGACGACATAGGGCGCGCCGGATGCGGTCCGTTCCATGCGTGCGGCAATGCCGTAGACCTCGGCGAGGAGCGCCGGCGTGATCACTTCGGCTACCGAGCCGAGCGCGGCGAGGCGGCCGCCTGCGAGCACCATGACGCGATCCGCCACCTGCAGCGCCTGGTTGAGATCGTGCAGGGAGATGAGCACGCACAGGCCCCGCTCGCTGGCGAGTCGGCGCACGAGCGACAGCACCTCGAACTGGCGGTGAAGGTCGAGCGCGCTCGTCGGCTCGTCGAACAGCACGATCTCCGGCTCGCGCGCCAGCGTCTGGGCGATGGAGACGAGCTGGCGCTGGCCGCCGCTCAGTTCGCCGAGGGAACGGAAGGCGAGATCCTCGATGGCGAGCGCCCGCAGCACGGCGTCGATGGCGGCGAGTTCGTCGTCGCTGACGCGCCAGGAGCCGCCCTGCTTCTTGGCGAGGAGGACAGATTCATGGACGGTGAGCACCGCGTTCACGGCCGTGTCCTGCGGCAGGTAGCACGGGGCCCGGCCGGTGGGGCTGCCGACGCGGACTTCGCCCGGGCCGCGCGTCAGGCCGGCGATGCGGCGGAAGAGGCTCGACTTGCCGGCGGCGTTGGGGCCGATCACCGCCACCACCTCCCCGCCCCGCAGCGGAGGCGTGGTGATGCCGGAGAGGATCTCCCGCCGGCCGTAGCGGACGCCGACGCCGACGAGTTCAAGACTCACCATGACCGCCTCCGAGTCGAGAGAATGAGGCTGAAGAAGAACGGCACGCCGATCAGTGCCGTAACGATGCTGATGGGGAAGACGAGGCCCGGGATGAGCGACTTGCTCACCACCGAGGCAGCCGAGAGGATGGCCGCCCCGGCGAGCGCCGAGGCCGGCAGGAAGAAGCGCTGGTCCTCGCCGATGATCATGCGGGCGATGTGCGGCCCGACGAGGCCGATGAAGCCGATGGTGCCGACGAAGGCGACGGGGACGGCGGCGAGCAGGCTGACGAGCAGCATGGTCTCGAGCCTGAGCCGGCGCACGTCGATGCCGAAGCTCGCCGCCTTGTCGTCCCCGAGCCGGAGCGTCGTCAGCGCCCAGGCGCGGCGGACGAAGACGGGCAGGCACAGCGCCAGCACGGCCGTGGTGATGGCGAGCTTGTGCCAGGTGGCCTTGGTCAGGCTGCCCATGGTCCAGAACACGACGGCGCCGAGCGCCTGTTCTGAGGCGAAGAACTCGAGGAGTGCCAGGAGGGCGTTGAAGGTGAAGACGAGCGCGATGCCGAGGAGGACGATGGTCTCGGTGGTCACGCCGCGCCGCTGGCTGAGCACGTGGATGATGAGCGCCGCGGCCATGGCGGCGAGAAAGGCGTTCACCGCCACCACATAATTGATGGCTAAAGGCACGATGGCGATGCCGAAGACGAGGGCGAGCGCGGCGCCGAAGCTCGCCGCCGCCGAGATGCCGAGCGTGAAGGGGCTCGCCAGCGGGTTGTTGAGGATGGTCTGCATCTGCGCTCCGGCGATCGCGAGCGCTGCACCGACGACGACGGCCATGAGCGCGACCGGCAGGCGGATGTCCCAGATGACGACGCGCACCGCCACGGGCGCCGCATCCGGCGTGAACAGTGCCGCGAGCACCTCGCCCGCGCCGTAGCGCGCGGGGCCCAGCATCATGTCGGCGACGAGGCTCGTGAGCAGCAGGACCGCCAGCGCGAGCAGGATGAGCTGCTTGCGGAGGGTGCGAGCGCGGTAGGCGAACCGCGCTCCCTCCGGCTGCTCGGCGGCGATCGTGTCGCCGGTCACCGTCACTGCACCTTCTCCAGCGACACCCAGTAGCCCGGCTTGTACGGCAGGGGCAGAAAGCGCTCATGCAGGGTCTTCAGGGTCGCGTCGGCATCGACGTCCTTGAACAGATCCGGATGCAGCCAACCGGCGATCGCCTGGATGGCCACGAACTGGTAGGGGCTGTTGTAGAACTGATGCCAGATGGCGTGGACGCGGCCGTTGCCGACGGCGGCGGTGTGGGCGAAGGCCGGACGCTGGGTGAGGTTCGCGAGCTTGCGGCGCGCCTCGGCGAGGTCCGTGCCCGGTCCGAGGCCCACCCAGGCGCCGCCCGGCACATAGGCATCCCAGTTGCCGCCGGTGACGATGACGACATCCGGATTGGCGGCGACGATCTGCTCGGGATTGACGACGCCGAAGGTGCCCGGGATGAGGTCGGCGGCGAGATTGCGGCCGCCGGCGATCTCCACCATCTTGCCGAAGTTCTCACGGCCGAAGGACATGCAGCAGTCGTCGGAATAGCCGCCCGCGCGCTCGATCATGACGAGCGGCTGGTCGACTTTCGCGCCCTTCAGCCGGTCGGTGATACGAGCGATCTCGGCGGCGCGGAAGGCAATGAACTCCTCCGCCTTCTCCTCCTCGCCGAAGAGCTTGCCGATGAGGCGCATGGATGGCTCGGTGTTCTCGAAGGGCCGCTCGCGGAAATCGACATAGACGACCGGAATGCCGACGGCGGCGAGCTTCTCGATCAGCTTGGCCTCGTCGCTCGCGACCTTCGATTCGATGTTCATGAAGAGCACGTCGGGCTTCAGGGCAATCGCCTGCTCGACGTCGAACGAGCCCTCCTTCATGCCGCCGAAGGTCGGCAGCTTCGCGATGTCCGGATAACGCGCGAGATAGGCCTTGTAATTGTCCGGGTCGGCCTTCGGCAGGTCGTCGCGCCAGCCGACGATGCGCTTGAAGGGATCGTCCTTGTCGAGCGTGGCGACGAAATAGATCTGGCGCCCCTCGCCCAGGATGATGCGCTCGACCGGTGCCTTGACCTCAACCTCGCGGCCGAGCACGTCCGTCACCTTGACGGTCTCGGCCCGAGCCACCAGGGGAGCCACGAGAGACACCGCCAGTGTGACCGCCACCGCCATCTTGCGAAGAAACTGCATTTTCGCCTTCCACCATACCGGGCTAGTTGGTGCAGGCACGTAGAGAATGTATTCGGACGGGTCAATCGCTATCTTTTTTAACTGATACAATGTTCATTACATGAATTAGAAAAATTTTAAAGAACCAGAAAGAAGAATTAGCGCACTGTCCCTCACGAAAGCGCTTGTTCACGCTTCCGTATCGGCCTAATACTGCGCGCCCGCACACGACCCGCAAAAACCAGGCGTGAGGACAGGAAGGCGCCATGACCCAACCCGCTCCCTTGTCGAACTTCTCGCTCAAGGAGGAGATCCGCGCCTATTGGTCGGACCGGGCGCCGACGTTCGACGGCGACGTGCAGCATCGCATCGCCGCCGGCCCTCCGTTCGACGCCTGGGCACGGGAGATTCGCGAGAGGCTCGGCACGGCGCCGTTGCACGTCCTAGAGCTGGCCAGCGGCACGGGCGAAGTGACGCGCGTCCTGACCGGGCTCGGCCACGAGGTGAGGGGGCTCGACTTCTCGCCCGCCATGCTGGAGCTGGCGCGGGACAAGCACCGCGACAATCCGCGGGCGCGCTTTGTCCTCGCCGATGCCGAGAACACGATGGAGCCGGACGAACATTACGACGCCGTGGTGTGCCGCCATCTCGTGTGGACGCTGACGGACCCCGCCGCCGCCCTTGCCGACTGGCACCGCGTCCTCAGGCCGGGCGGCCATCTCATCATCTTCGATGGCAACTGGGTGCGGCAAGGCCTCGTCGGGCGGCTGGCGGCGTGGCTCATCGCCCGGCTGCAGCAGGCTCCGGCCGTGCCGGGCGGACGGGACGCGACGAGCCGCGCCCGGCACGCGGCGATCATGCAGCAACTGCCCTTCGGCGACGGCCTGACCTTTGAAGCCCTCGCCGGGCTCGTCTCCGCCGCCGGCTTCACGGACATCCGCCGCGGCAGCCATGCGCGCATCGGTGCGGCGCAGCGCCGGGGCGCGGCCTTCGCCGACAAGCTGCGCACCCTCACCTACAGGCGTTTCATCCTCCACGCGCGCCGCGGCTGACGCTAGCGCTCCCCGATCTCGAGCAGGAAGCTCTCGAGAACCTTCCGGCTCTGGGCCAGCTTCTCCGTCTTCAGGTCGGCGAGGCGGATCTGTTCCTTGAGAACGTCCCCCAATTCATCGCAAGGCTCGAAGACCGGGCCCTCTCCGCGCACGCACGGCAGAAACTGCCGGATGGTCGCCAGCGTCATGCCCGCCGAGCCGAGCAGCCTGATCCGCTCGACCGTGCGCACTTCGGCCGGGTCGTAGTCCCGATAGCCGCCCGTGGTGCGCTGCGGCTTCAGCAGCCCCTCGGCCTCGTAATAGCGCAGCATGCGGACGCTCACGCCGGTGCGCCGGGACAATTCGCCGATCCTCATATCACGCCTTGACTCTGACAGCACTGTCAGACCCTAAGGCCGTTGCTCGTCGATGTGAACACCACGAGGAGCAAGACCATGTCTTCTGACGCCAGCCTTTACGGGGCCTGGATCGACGGCCACGCGGCCACCCCCGATGAGCTGATACCCCTGGCCTTCGCTGGGTTTGCCCATTTCACGGCGATGCAGGTGCGCGGCCGCAGGGTCAAAGGACTGGATCTGCATCTGGCGCGCCTGCGCGAAGCATCCATGGCGCTTTTCGGAAGGGCGCTGCCCGACGAGCAAGTCGCGTCCCGGATCGCGGCGGCAATCGCGGCGGGCCCCGAAGACCTGTCCCTGACGGCCACGGTCTTTTCGCGCAAGGGCGAGTTCACGGCGGACAGCATGGATGCCGAGCCGGTGGTTCTCGTGCGGACGGCGGCACCATCCAGCGGCCCAAAGGGGCCGCTCCGGTTGGCTGCGGTCGACTACGAGCGGCCGCTCGCCGCCATCAAGCATGTCGGCGAGGTGGGCAAGACCCACTACTTGCACCAGGCCATACGCCAGGGGTTCGACGACGCCGCCTTTCGCGACCGGCACGGGCGGCTGAGCGAGGCGACCATCTGGAACCTCGCCTTCTGGGATGGCGACGCCGTCATTTGGCCGAAGGCCGCGATGTTGACCGGCACGACGATGGGCATCGTGCAGCGGCAGCTCGAGCGCCTGGGGATCCCCCAGCGCCGGGAGGAGATCACCCTGGAGAAGCTCCAATCCTTATCCGGCGCGGCCGCGATGAACTCGTGGACGCCGGGCATCGCAGTGACCGCGATCGGTTCGAACGTCCTGCCCGAGGCAAGGCCGTTCATCGCCCTGCTGCATGACGCCTACGAAGCCGAGCCGGCCAGGGAAACGAGCTGATCGTCCTTGAGGGCGACGCCGCTGAGGCGCCGCCGCAGCATCTCGCCGGCGAGCCAGACGATCTTGTCGGCCGCGGCGGCGTAGGAGAGCCCGCCGTTGCGATGGATATTGGAGATGCAGTTGCGCTCGGCGTCGCGCGTGCCGCGCTTCGGCGCATAGGTGAGATAGGCGCCGACGCTGTCCGGCACCGTCAGACCGGGTCGCTCCCCGATGATCACGACGACCGCCCGGGCGCCAAGCGCCTCGGCGATCTCGTCGCCGAGGGCGACGCGGCCCTCTTCGGCGACGACGAGCGGAGCGAGCCCGAGGTGGCGCGGCAGGCGCGCCAGGATGGCGGCGACGAGCGCCGGCGCGTGGGCAGTGATGCCCGTGGCGGAGAGGCCGTCCACCACGACGAGGGCAAGGTCGTGGTCGCCCTTGGGCAGCGACGGCAGGCAGGCAGGATCGAGCCGGCGGCCGAGGTCGGGGCGCCTCAAATAGGTCGGCCGGTCCGGCGCGAGGCTGCGCACGCGGATCGCCGGCGGATCGGCCAGCGCCGCCGCGAGCGCGGCAGCGTCGAGCCGGGCGTGGACGGCGTCGCGCGCCAGGGCATGGGCGGCCTGGAAGGCGAGCACCGCGCGCGTCGGCTGGGCATCGCCCACCTGGCCGAGGCCGATGCGGGCCGGGGTCGCGGCTCTCAGCCGCGCCCAGGGATCGGGCGGCTGCGGATCGGGCCCGTGCCGGACGGGAGGCTGCTCAGCCATCGGTGCCACCCGCAAGGGCGAGGAAGCGCTGCGCCGGCAAGGCGTCCTGATCGAGCGCGCGCAAGCGCCCGTCGGGGCGGGCAAGGCCCGTCCCCGCGAGCCAGGCCTCGAATTCCGGCGCGGGGCGCAGGCCGAGAGTGGAGCGCAGGTAGAGGATATCGTGGAAGGAGAGCGACTGGTAGTTGAGCATCACGTCGTCCGCCCCCGGCACCGCGATGAGGAAGTTGACCCCGGCAATGGCAAGCAGCGTCGCCAGCGTGTCCATGTCGTCCTGGTCGGCCTCGGCATGGTTGGTATAGCAGACGTCGACGCCCATCGGCAGGCCGAGCAGCTTGCCGCAGAAGTGGTCCTCGAGCCCGGCGCGGATGATCTGCTTGCCGTCGTAGAGATATTCCGGCCCGATGAAGCCGACGACGGTGTTGACGAGCAGCGGACGGAAGGCGCGGGCGACGGCATAGGCGCGCGCCTCCAGCGTCTGCTGGTCGACGCCGTGGTGGGCATCGGCCGACAGCGCCGAGCCCTGCCCCGTCTCGAAATACATGACATTGTTGCCGAGCGTGCCGCGCTTCAGCGATAGCGCGGCCTCGTGCGCCTCGCGCAGGATGGCGAGATCGACGCCGAAGCCGCGGTTGGCCGCCTCGGTGCCAGCAATGGATTGGAAGACGAGGTCGACCGGCCCGCCGCGCGCCATGATCTCGATGGTGTTCGTAACATGGGTGAGCACGCAGCTCTGGGTCGGGATGGCATGGCGCTGGCGCAGTTCGTCCAGCACCTCGAGCAGGGTGATGGCATTGCCGACACTGTCGGTGACCGGATTGACGCCGATGAGGGCATCGCCGCTGCCGAGGAGAAGCCCGTCGAGCGTGGCAGCGACAATGCCGGCAGGATCATCGCTCGGGTGGTTGGGCTGCAGGCGGCTGGCGAGCCGCCCCGGCAGGCCGAGCGTCGTGCGGAAGGCGACCTCGACGCGGCACTTGCGGGCAACGGCGATCAGGTCCTGGTTGCGCATCAGCTTCGACACCGCCGCCACCATCTCCGGCGTCAGCCCGGGCGCCAGCGCCGTCAAGACCGGCGTCGTCGCCGCGTCAGACAGCAGCCAGTCGCGAAAGTCCCCGACCGTCATGTGGGCCACGGGCGCGAAGGCCGCGGCATCGTGGCCGTCGATGATGAGGCGCGTGACCTCGTCGTTCTCGTAGGGCACCACGACCGCGTCGAGGAAATGGGCGAGCGGCACATCGGCAAGTGCCTGCTGCGCGGCAGCGCGATGCGCGGCATTCGTCGCCGCGATGCCGGCCAGCTCGTCGCCGGAGCGCGGCGGAGAGGCGGCGGCGAGCAGCCCGGCAAGCCCGGCGAAGACGTAGCGGGTGCCGCCGAGATCGGCGGTGAACGCAGCCATGCGATCCACTCCCTCGCGAGACGATCGAGGTACACGACGACCGGGGCAATGCTAGCACGCCGCCGTTTTCGCGCGAGGCCCACCTTGCTCCGGAACAGCCTGCGACGGCATCGGCCATCAGGAGGATGCACAGGGCTTCCTGCCCCCGGAACAATCTCGGCTCTCGAACGCTTTGGGCGAAACAAGGGAGTGGATGCCATGGGTGATGACAGTATCAGCACCATCCGCGGGACCTTCGCCCCACGGGAGGCCGCCCGTGCCGAAAACTCAGACCTCGACGCCGCACTGCGCGGCAGCATCGCGATATCGGCCGACGTCAGCCGCAGCCAGACCGCACGGGCCGAGCAGGTTTTTCGCGAGGCCGGCGCGACCGATGTCGAGACAGGTTGAGGGCCGTCCCATGTCAGAGCTCAGTCCCTTCGAACTCGAAGGCCGCATCAACGGCCTGAAGGAAGTCCTCGCCATCGTCGTCGGGCATCTCGTGAGGAACGGCGCCGACGATCTGAAGGCCGCGTTGGAGGATCGCCTGACGATCATGGACCAGCAGGAGGATCCCGGCGCCGTCATGCAGCCGAGCTTCGCGGCCGAGGCCGCCGCGGCGCGGGAGATCCAGTCGCTCATCGAGCACGCCTTGGGCCGCACGGAAGGGCTGCGTGATGGACGACGTCACCCAACTGGCTAATGAGCCATCGAGCGAAGGATAGTTCCGGAATGAAAACGACCGGAGCGGATGAGAGGCCGCCTGACACGAAGGCGGTCGCCATCATCGTCGAGGCGGTGGCAAGAAAGGCGGCCCGGAACCCGTCCAAGCTGCGGACAGGGCGAGCGGATCGCCATCGCAGGCCGGACCAAGGCCGACATCGGTCATGGTCTCCCTAATTGCAAGGGCCGGCGGGCCGCAAGGGTCCGTGGACGCCCGGCAAGCGCGCCCGCCGCGCGCTGACGCGGCGGGCAGCCGTTCAAAGTTTAGTTTTCTCCACGGCGCCGATGGGTAGGATGCGACCGCATGGAGGAAGTCGTCCAAGAGCTGTCTGGGCTTTTCGAAGAGACACCTGTCCTGATCGCCGTCTATGACGGCTTCGATCGTCTGCGCTACGCAAACAAGGCCTTTCGCGCCGCCTATTTCATCGAGCCGGGCGAGATGCCGCTGTGGGCCGACCTGATGCGGCGCAACCATCAGGCCAGCCGGGGCACGGTCATCCACGCGGCCGATTTCGAGGAGTGGCTGCGTTCCACGCAGTCGCGCCGCGGCAAGATGGGCTTCCGCGCCTTCGAGACTGACCTGCTCGACGGCCGCTGGCTGTGGATGACGGAGACGATGCAGGCCGACGGCTGGATGCTGTGCATCGCCAGCGACATCACCGGCTTGCGGGCCAGGAGCCGCGCGGTCCGCCAGGACCGGGACCTCGCCATCAAGGCCTCCTACACCGACGAACTGACCGGAGTGGCCAATCGCCGCTTCGTGATGGGGCGGATCGAGGACATGCTGCAGCGCGGCGCTGCGGTGCGCGGCTGCCTCGCCGTCCTCGACATCGACGGCTTCAAGGCCATCAACGACCGGTTCGGACACCAGACGGGCGACCAGATCCTGCGCGACTTCACGATCAAGGTGCACGGCCTCGTTCAACGCACCCATTGCTTCGGCAGGGTCGGCGGCGAGGAATTCGTCCTCGTCATGCCGGGCACCTCCCTCGAGGAAGCGGCCCTGATCGTGGAGAAGATGCTCGTCATCGTCCGCAAATCGCGTCCGCTCACCGAGCGGCCCGACTTCAGCTATACATTCTCGGCGGGAATAGCTGCCTGCCGGGAGGGGGACATCGCCCTCAGCCTCTATTCGCGCGCAGACAAGGCGCTCTATTGCGCCAAGATGGCCGGCCGCAATCGTATCCAGCTCGACGGCTCCGACTCCGACCAGTCGGCCGCCAGCGGATAGAAAGCGCCCCCCCCCGCTCCCGCGCCAGGGGCGCCGGCCGACTATGCCTCCGCTCAATCCTGCAGGTATTTCCACTTCACCATCCGCTCCCGAAGGTCGATCACGCGGCCGTCGACGGTGAAAGTGCCGTCGCCCCGGTGGTGGAGCGTTCGCTTTTCCCTGCGGTCCGCGTCAATCCAGATGCGCACCGCCTCCAGGATGAAGAGGTTGTAGCGGTCCACCAGGCTCGTATCCGCCACCCGACATTCGATATTGGCGAGGCAGTCGGCAACGAGTGGCACGGCGACATCGCGCGCGGGGACTGAGGTGAGGCCGAAGGTCTCGAATTTGTCGGTCGTCTCGCCGGAGCAATTACCGATGGCGACAACTTTCGCCGCAAGATCGACCGTCGGAATGGCGATGACGCATTCGCCGCTGTCGCGCAAGGCGCCGAAGCTGTAGTCCCACGGGCCGATGATGCAGCCTATCAGCGGCGGCATGTGCTGCATCACCATGTGGAAGCCCACCGTCATGACGTTCGGCTTTCCATCGCGGACGGTGGCGACGAGGACCACCGGGCCAGCCTCGAGCAGACGGTACGCCCTGGAGGCGGGCATCTCCTGCATGGTCTCATCTCCTCGGCAGGATCTTGATCCATCGTACTGTGCCGCTCTGGCGGTGTCATCGCGGCAATCACGGCAGCATGCCGCCCGACACCCGATGCAGCGCGTCTCGCCATCTCCCCTGGTGGAACGCCCGGCCCGGCAAAACGATCCCTGCCGGACGCTATGCGCCGCGACCTCGACCGGCGGGCGCGGAAGAGGTAGAGACGCAGCATGGCCACCGTCCTGCGCACACCCCAATCGTTCCGCGAACGCGTCGGTGCCCTGCACCATCTGCCGGCCTTCATCCGCCTCGTCTGGGCTGCGAGCCCGGCGCTGACCTCGGCGAGCATCGCCCTGCGCCTCGCGCGCGCCGTCGTGCCGGTGCTGATGCTCTATATCGGCAAGCTCATCATCGATGCCGTCGTCGCCGAGGCGCGCGTACCCCATCCCGACTGGTCGCTCGGCGACTGGATCGAGAGCGGCCGGCTCGCGCATGTCGGCACGCTCGTGGCGCTGGAGCTTTGCCTCGCGATCGTGGCGGATGTCTCCGGCCGCCTCAGCTCGCTCGTCGACAGCCTCCTCGCCGAGACCTACAGCAATTTCGCCAGCATCCGCCTGATGGAGAAAGCGGCCTCGCTCGACCTCGAGCAGTTCGAGAGCAGCGAGCAGCAGGACCGGCTCGACCGCGCCCGGCGCCAGGTCACAGGTCGCACCAGCCTGCTCGGCCTCGTCTTCGGCCAGATTCAGGACATCCTCGGCGCCGTCACGCTGATGATCGCGCTCGCCGCCTACTGGCCCTCGCTGATCCTGCTGATGCTCGTCGCGCTGCTACCGTCGCTGCTCGGCGAACTGAAGTTCAACGCGCTCGGCTACCGCCTCGACTATTTCCGCACGCCCGAGCGGCGACAGCTCGACTACGTGCGCTATCTCGGCTCCAGCATCGAGACCGCCAAGGAGGTCAAGCTCTTCGGTCTTCAGCGCTTCCTCATCGAGCGTTTCCGCCGCTTCGCCGAGACCATGTACCGCGACAACAGGCGCCTCGCCACCCGCCGGGCCTTCTGGGGCGGTCTGTTCGCCGCCTTCGGCACCCTCGCCTATTACGTCGCCTATGCTGCCGTCATCTGGCGCACCATGGCGGGCGACTTCAGCGTCGGCGACATGACGTTCCTCGTCGGCTCCTTCCTGCGCCTCAAGGGCCTGCTCGATGGGCTGCTGCTCGGCTTCTCGCAGGTGGCGGGCCAGGCGCTCTATCTCGAGGACCTGTTCTCCTTCTTCGAGATCGCACCGCGCGTCGTCTCGCCACCCGATCCGGTGCCCGTCCGGCAGTCGATCCGCTCCGGCTTCGTCTTCGAGAACGTCGGCTTCCGCTACGAGGGCGCGCAGCAATGGGCCATCCGGCATCTCGACCTCGAGATTCCGGCCGGGGAAGTGCTGGCCCTCGTCGGAGCCAACGGCGCGGGCAAGACGACGCTCGTCAAGCTCCTCGCGCGGCTCTACGATCCGACGGAGGGCCGCATCCTGCTCGACGGCCGCGACCTGCGCGACTACGACCTCGACATGCTGCGCAGCCGCGTCGGCGTCGTCTTCCAGGATTTCGTGCGCTTCCACTTCACGGCAGCGGAGAACATCGCCATCGGCGACATCGGCGCGGCGGGCGACCGCGAGCGGATCGCCGAGGCGGCGGACCGCAGCCTCGCCGGCGCGATCATCGCCCGGCTGCCGCTCGGCTTCGAGCAGCCGCTCGGCCGGCGTTTCGGCGGCGGCATCGACCTCTCGGGCGGGGAATGGCAGAAGATCGCCATCGCGCGCGCCTATATGCGTGACGCCGAGGTGCTCATCCTCGACGAGCCGACCTCGGCGCTCGACGCCCATGCCGAATACGAGGTGTTCCAGCGCTTCCGCGACCTCAGCGCGGGCAAGACGACGCTGCTCATCTCGCACCGCTTCTCCACCGTGCGCATGGCCGACCGCATCATCGTCCTCGAGGGCGGCCGCATCCTGGAGGCCGGCACGCATCAGGCGCTCGTCGCCCGCGGCGGTCGCTATGCGCAGATGTTCGAGTTGCAGGCCGCCGGCTATCGCTGACGACCGCGGCTGTTCGGGTCAGCGCTTGCGCAGCACCGCCTTCGCGTCCTCCACAAGCTTCTCGGCCGCCTCGGCGACGGTCAGCTTGCCATAGGCGAGCTGGTCGGCAACCGGGCGGAAGACGTTGCGGTCGTATTCGTTGGCGCCGATCGGCGCGGGAGGCGGATAGTCCATCACCCGGTCCTCGAGCATGTTGACATAGGCGACCGTCGCCTGCTCGGTCGGGTTGAGATTGGGCAGGATCGTCTCGCGCACCTTCGGCGACATGGGCACGCCACGCTCGACGCCGAGGATCTTGCCCGCCTCGATGTCGTTGACGAAGAAGCTGATGAACTCCGCCGCCGCCTCGGGGTGCTTGCAGCTCGCACCGATGCTCCAGATGAGCGCTGGGCGATAGAAGTGGCCGGACGGCGCCCCCTTGCCCGCCTGCGGCACCATGGCGATGCCGAGCTTGTTCTTGATCAGCAACTGGTAGCCGACGAGCTGGTTGGAATAGGTGAAGCCGATGGCCGACTTGCCGAGCGCGAGGCAGTTGTTCTGGATGGAATTGTCGTCGACGGAGGCGACATCCGCCGGCACGATGACCTTCTTGTCGCGCAGACCCTGCCAGTAGGTATAGAACTCCTTGATGTCGTCGACGGTAAAGCCGATGCCGCCATCCTCCGAGAAGGTCGTCTTGCCGCGCTGGCCGAGCCAGACCTGGAAGACGTAGTGATAGCGGCTGCCATCCGGCGAGGCCCAGTATTCGCCCGGGCGGCCGACGGCCTTGTTCAGCTCCGTCACGAGCCGGGCATAGTCGTCCCAGGTCGTGTCCGGCGTCGGCGCCGGCAGGCCCGCCTTCTCGAACATCGCCGTGTCGTAGAACATCGAGAAGGAATTGAGGCCGAGCGCGACGCCGTAGAGATTGTCGTAGACACGCCCGAGATCGACCATGCGCTGGCCGAAGCCCTCGATGTCGAGGGGCTTGGGCAGGAATTTCGTGAGATCAAGGCAGGCGCCGCGCCCCGAATAGTCGGGCAGCGTGTTGGGCTCGAGCTGGAACACGTCCGGAATGTTGCGGCCGGCCATCTGGGTCGCGAGCTTCGGCCAGTAGGCGTCGCCGCCGACGGGCTCGCCGATGACCGAGATGCCCGGATGGGTCTTCGAGAAGAGCTCGGCCACGGCGAGCGTGCGCTGGGCCCGGTCCTGCGAGCCCCACCACGTCGCGCGCAGCCGGACCGTCTGCTGCGCCTGCGCGGAGCCGCCGGCGAGCGCCGGCAGCGCGGTCGCGGCACCCGCGGCGAGGGACGATTTCAGAAGGCTCCGCCGATCCAAGCGCATCATTTCCTCCTCCGGGTTATGACGGCCGGACACCAGACAAGGCTCGCCGGTCCGCAATTTTGCAGAAGGATATGCAAACAGGAAAATGAGCGCAAATGTTTTCTTGTATTGCAAATCTGCATTAACTCACGCAAACATGAACCCATGACCGACGCCGCATCCATATCAGGAAGACGCCCCCGCCAGGCGGACATCGCCGAACGGGCCGGCGTTTCCATCAGCACGGTCTCGCGGGTGCTCGCCAACGAGCCGGGCATCAGCGACAGCGTGCGTCGCCACGTGCTCGAGGTGGCGGGAGAGATCGGCTATCTCGCGCGCCGGCAGGCCTCCGGCCCCGGTCATCAGCTCGTCGCCCTGGTGCATGCTGTGCAGGCGACGGCCGACCTCAGCTCCTTCTACGACGGCGTGCTCAGGGGCCTGCGCGAGGCAGCCGAGGACGCCGGCATGCCGCTCGCGGTGCGCCTCACCTATGCCGACGCGATCACGCGGGAGGAGCTCGAACGCCACCTCGCCGAGGAGGGGGCGGGCGGGCTCTTCCTCGTCGGCGTCGACGCGCCGGAGGCGACCGGCCGCTGGCTGCGCGAAGCGGGGATCCCCGTCGTCCTCGTCAATGGCGCCGATCCAGGCCTCACGTTCGATTGCGTCTCGCCGTCGAACTTCTACGGGGCGCGGCAGGCGACCGAGATCCTGCTCGCGGCTGGCCACCGGCGCCTCGCCTATCTGACGCGCAGCGTCCGGCCGACCCTGCGCGAGCGCATCCGCGGCTTCGAGGCGGCCATCGCGGCGACGCCCGGCGCGCGCGGCACGGTCGTGGAGCTGAAGCAGGGCGAGACCGGGCTGCAGGAGGGCATCAACACGATGAAGACCCTCATCGCGGAGGGAACGGACGTCACGGCCGTGCTGTGCCTCAACGACCTCATCGCCGTCGGAGCCATGGAGGCGGCCCAGCGCGCCGGCCGCCGGGTGCCCGACGACATCTCCTTCATGGGCTTCGACGGCCTGCCCTGCGCGGCCATGGCGAGCCCGCGGCTCGCCACCATGGACGTGCCGCGCGAAAAGCTTGGCCGCGAGGCCCTGGCGCTGATGCAGGCGCGCCTCGCCTCCCCGCACGAGCCGGCGCGGCAGGTGCTGCTCGCGGTCCGGCCGCAGGCCGGCGGCAGCGTCGCCCCGCCCGGATCGTAAGGAAGCGACCGCCCGGCCGGGCCGCGTCAGAGCCCATGAGATCAGCGCCCACCACCAGCGATCCGCCCAGACAAGGCGAGCCCCCGATGCCCATCGATCCCTCGCGCAGCAACCCCTTCGCCGGCAACCCGCTGCGGACCCGCGCCGATGTCGTCAAGGCGCTCGACGACAGCTTCGCGCCGCTGCTGCCCTATTTCGACCCGGGCGGCGGCGCGCGCGTGCGCCTCGACGCCGCGGCGGCGCATTTCGACCGTGCCGCGGCCGATTTCGAGGGCTTCGCCCGGCCGCTCTGGGGGCTCCTGCCGCTCGCGAAAGGCGGCGAGCCCTTCGCCCACTGGGCCATGTACCGCGACGGCCTCGCGAACGGGCTCGATCCTGAGCATCCCGGCTTCATCGGCCGGGCCGGCCCGCGCGACCAGCGGCTCGTCGAGCTCGCGGTGATCGGGCTGGCGCTGCGCCTCTGCCCCGACATCTTCTGGGAGCCGCTCGACGCCCGCGCGCGCAAAAATGTCGCGAACTATCTCCTCGAGGCCCGCCGCCACGACTATGCCGACAACAACTGGCGCTTCTTCCGCGTCCTCGTCGACATGGGGCTGAAGCACGTCGGCGTCGCCTTCGACGAGAGCCTGACGGAGGCCTATCTCGACGAGATCGACGGCTGGTATCTCGGCGACGGCTGGTATCGCGACGGCAATGTGCGCCGTATCGACCACTACATTCCCTTCGCCATGCATTTCTACGGCCTCATCTATGCGGCGCTCGCCGCGCCGGGCGATCCGCGCGCCGCGCGTTTCCGCGAGCGGGCGCGGCTGTTCGCGCAGGACATCCGCCATTGGTTCGATGATGCGGGCGGCGCCCTCGCCTTCGGCCGCAGCCTCACCTATCGCTACGCCATGGCCGGCTTCTGGGGGGCGCTCGCCTTCGCCGACGAGGAGGCGCTGCCCTGGGGCGTGGTGAAGGGCCATTACCTCAGGCACCTGCGCTGGTGGGCGGACAAGCCCATCGCGCATCGCGACGGGGTGCTCTCCGTCGGCTACGGCTATCCCAATCTCCTCATGTCGGAGAACTACAATTCCGCCGGCTCGCCCTATTGGGCCTTCAAGGCCTTCCTGCCGCTGGCGCTGCCCGAGAGCCACCCCTTCTGGCAGGCCCGGGAAGAGCCGGCCGAGCCGGCGTCGGAGCCGGTCCCTCTCCGGCATCCGGGCATGGTGATGACGCAGAGCCCCGGCAATGTGGTGGCGCTCTCCTGCGGGCAGGAGAACCTCGCCATGCGCTTCGGCTCCGAGAAATACGCCAAGTTCGTCTATTCGAGCCGCTACGGCTTCAGTGTCGAAAGCGACGAGCGCAACTTCGGCCTCGCCGCGCTCGACGGCATGCTCGCCTTCAGCGACGACGGCCTGCACTTCCGCATGCGCGAGGGCAACGAGGAGGCGCAAATCGCCGGGGACAGCCTCTTCGCGCGCTGGCGGCCCTTTCCCGACGTCCTGGTCGATACGTGGCTCGTGCCGGCGGGCCTGTGGCACATACGCCTCCACCGGATCGTGACGCCGCGGCCGCTCCTGACCGCCGAAGGCGGCTTTGCCATCGCCCGGGCCGACGGCGCCGCGGACAGGACCGAGGAGGCGGACGGCCGAGCCTGCGTCACGAGCGCCACGGACTTCAGCGGCATCGCCGACCTCGGCTCCACGGTGACGCGGCGCGGCATCGCCAGCAAGGTCGCGCCGAACACCAACCTCATCGTCGCCAAGACCACGGTGCCGCAGCTGCGGGCCACTGTTCCCGCGGGCGAGAGCCTTCTCGTCACGGCGGCGCTCGCGAGCCCGGACCTCGCGGCAGTGCGGGCGGCGTGGGCGAACCCGCCCCCGGCGCCGGACCTGCCGACCGTGGAGCGATTATTCGCCACCAAGGGCGAGCGGGTGAGCGCGATCATGATCGAGGAGGCGCCGCGATGAAGCCCGGCATCGCCTTCGCCATGGATCCGGCCCGCACCGGCCATGTGCTGCCGCCGGATCTCCTGGCACGCCTCGCAACACTCGGGCGCATCGTCGATCCCGTGCCGCTGGAGCGCTTCGACGACGCGCGCGCCCGTTCCGTCCTGGCCGCCACCGAGATCCTCGTGACGGGCTGGGGGTGCCCGACCATCGATGCGGCGGTGCTCGGCCTCGCTCCGCACCTCCGGCTCGTCGCCCATGCGGCGGGGACGGTGAAGCATTTCATCGGCAAGGAGGTCTATGCCGCCGGCATCCGCGTCACCCATGCGGCGGAGGCCAATGCGGTGCCGGTGGCCGAGTTCACGCTGGCGGCGATCCTCTTCGCGGCCAAGCAGGTCTTCCGCTTCCACCGGCTCTACCGCGAGGATCGCCACCGCGGGCGCATCGATGCGCTCAAGGGCCAGCCGATCGGCAATTACCGCAAGACGGTCGGCATCGTCGGCGCCTCGCGCATCGGCCGGCGGGTCGTCGCCCTGTTGCAGCCCTTCGGCTTCACCATGCTGCTCTACGACCCGCATGTCGATGCGGCGGAAGCCGCGCTTCTCGGCGTCGAAGCCGTGCCCCTCGAGCAACTGATGGCGCGTTCCGACGTCGTCTCGCTGCACGCGCCGGCCCTGCCCGCGACGCGGCACATGATCTCGGGGCCGATGCTGGCACGCCTGAGCGACGGCGCGACCCTCATCAACACGGCGCGCGGCATCATCGTCGACGAGGAGGCGCTGATCGCCGAGCTGCGCACCGGCCGCATCAGCGCCATCATCGACGTGACGGAGCCGGAGGTGCTGCCGCCCACGTCGCCGCTCTACGACCTGCCGAACGTGTTCCTGACGCCGCATATCGCCGGCGCCGTCGGCACCGAGCGCACCCGGCTCGGCGAGATGGCGGTGGACGAGATCGCCCGTTTCCGCGCCGGCGAGCCGCTGCTCTACGAGGTCCATCCGGCCCTGCTCGAGCGGCTCGCATGATCGGGCTCGCGCCGGCCCTCTGCTCCGTCACCTTCCGGCAGCTGCCGCCGGGGGAGATCGTGGCGCTCGCCCAGCAGGCGGGACTCGCCGCCATCGAATGGGGCGGCGACGTGCACGTGCCCGCCGGCGATGTCGCCATGGCGCGGCACGTGCGCCGCATCACCGAGGAAGCGGGCCTCCTGCCCGCCTCCTACGGCTCCTATCTCTACCCGCCGGACCACGGCCTCGAAGACTTCCGCCGCGTCCTCGACACATGTCACGCACTGGGCTCGAGCAACGTGCGGATCTGGCCGGGCCGGCGCGAGCGCCCCTCCGCCGCTTATGACACCAAGGAGCGCAGCGAGGCGGCCGACCTCATCCACGCCATGGGAGAGCTGGCGGGCGGGGCCGGCATCTCCGTCTCGCTCGAGTACCACCCGAATTCGCTCACCGACGAGACGGGCTCCGCCGCAAGCCTGATGGACGAGATCGCGCACGATAATGTCCATCTCTACTGGCAGCCGCGCCCGGGCCTGCCACTCGACGAAGCCCGCGAGGAGATCGCCCGCATCGGCCCGCGTGTCTCCCATGTCCATGTCTTCGCATGGGACGGCGCGCGCCGGCGCTATGCGCTCGCCGACCGCGCGACGTGGTGGTCGGCCGTCTTCGCGGCGTTGCCGAAAAGCCGCTTCGAGGGAGTGCGCTACGCCATGCTGGAATTCGTGCGGGACGATGCGCCGGAGGCGTTCCTTGCCGATGCCGCGACCCTTCGCCGGCTCCTCGACCGCCGGGCGCCGGCGAGCGCCTGAACCATCGCCGGTATCAGCCCGCCGCGATGATCTGCGCGCGGAAACGGGCGCGGCGACACCGGCCAGCCCGTCCGCCGCATCGCCCTCGCCAGCTTTCCGAAGCAATCGTTGCGGCAGCGCATGGACTCGCGCCACCGATATGCTACTGGCGGTCACTGTCCAGCGACAGGGGCACAGATGCGTCTCAGAGACTGCCACAACTTCCATGATTTCCGCCGCATGGCGCGGCAGCGGCTGCCGGGGCCGATCTTCAACTACATCGACGGTGCCGCCGACGACGAAGTCACCTATCGCCGCAATACGGAGGCCTTCGACCGTTGCGATCTCGTGCCCAATGTCCTGCGCGGCGTGGGTGACGTCGACATGTCAGTGACGGTCATGGGGCAGCGGCTGGCGATGCCGGTCTATTGCTCGCCGACGGCGCTGCAGCGGCTCTTCCACCATCAGGGCGAGCGTGCGGTGGCGGCCGCCGCCGCGCGCTTCGGCACGATGTTCGGCGTCTCCTCGCTTGGCACTGTCAGCCTCGAGGAGGCGCGCCGCATCAGCGGCGGACCGCAGGTCTACCAATTCTACTTCCACAAGGACCGTGGCCTCAACCGCGAGATGATGACCCGCGCCAAGGAGGCGGGTATCGAGGTGATGATGCTGACCGTGGACAGCATCACCGGCGGCAACCGCGAGCGCGACAAACGCACGGGCTTTGCCATCCCCTTCCGGCTCAATTCCTCCGGCATCGCCCAATTCGCCATCAAGCCGGCCTGGGCCCTCAATCATTTCCTCCACGAGCCCTTCCGACTCCCGCAGCTCGAGAGCCATGTGGACATGGGTAGCGGCGTAATGTCGATCAGCCGCTACTTCACGGAGATGCTCGACCCCTCCATGTCGTGGGACGACGTCGCGGGGATGGTGCGCGAATGGGGCGGGCCGTTCTGCCTCAAGGGCGTCATGTCGGTCGAGGATGCGCGGCGCGCCGTCGAGATCGGCTGCACCGGGATCGTCCTCTCCAACCACGGCGGGCGCCAGCTCGACGGCTCGCGCACCGCCTTCGACCAGCTCGCCGAGGTCGTCGATGCGGTCGGCGACCGCATCGACGTCATGATGGACGGCGGCGTGCAGCGCGGCACCCATGTGCTCAAGGCACTCTCGCTGGGCGCCAAGGCGGTCGGGCTCGGCCGCTACTACCTCTTCCCCCTCGCCGCCGCCGGACAGGTGGGCGTCGAGCGCGCCCTCGAGCTGATGCGCAACGAGATCGAACGCGACATGAAGCTGATGGGCTGCGCCTCGGTGGGCGAACTCACCCGGCAGAACCTGCGCTTCCGCTGACCTTCGCCCGGCACCATCGTCCTGCTGTCCATGTCGTCATGACAACGACCTTCTGACAGAGGAGAAGCGTGGACGCGCTGCCTCACAGGCCGCCGAGACAGACGTATTTCAGCTCCAGGAAGCCCTCGATGCCGTACTTGGAGCCCTCGCGCCCCATGCCGGACTGCTTGACGCCGCCGAAGGGCGCCATCTCGTTGGCGAGGAGGCCAGTGTTGACGCCGACCATGCCGCTTTCCAGCGCCTCGGCCACGCGCCAGACGCGCGCCATGTCCCTGGCGTAGAAATAGGAGGCAAGGCCGAATTCGGTATCGTTTGCCATCGCAATCACCTCCTCCTCATCGCGGAAGGCGATGATCGGCGCGAGCGGGGCGAAGGTCTCCTCCTTCGCGACCCTCATCTCCTGGGTAATGCCGGTCATCACCGTCGGTTCGAAGAAGGTGCCGCCAAGGTCGGAACGCTGGCCGCCGAGGACGAGCCGGCCGCCTTTGGCGAGGGCGTCCGCCACGTGCTCCTCCATCTTGGCGACGGCGCGTTCGTCGATCAGCGGACCCATGGCGACGCCGTCCTCGGTGCCGCGGCCGAGCTTGAGCGCGCGGGCCTTGGCCACGAGCTTCTCGGTGAAGGCCTCGACCACAGTCTCCTGCACGTAGATGCGGTTGGCGCATACGCAGGTCTGACCGGCGTTACGGTATTTGGAGATGATCGCGCCTTCGACGGCGGCATCGAGATCCGCATCGTCGAAGACGATGAAGGGCGCATTGCCGCCAAGCTCCAGCGACAGGCGCTTGATGCCGTCGCCGGCTTCGCGCATCAGCCAGCGGCCGACACCGGTCGAGCCGGTGAAGGTGATCTTGGCGACCTTCGGATTGCGGCAAAACTCCTCGCCGATGGGCCGCGCCTCACCGGTGATGACCGAGAAGGCCCCCTTCGGGACGCCCGCCCGTTCGGCGAGCACGGCAAGCGCGAAGGCGGACAAGGGCGTCTGCGCCGCCGGCTTGAGCACCATGGTACAGCCGGCCGCCAGCGCCGGGCCAACCTTGCGGGTGATCATGCCGTTGGGGAAGTTCCAGGGCGTAATGGCCGCGCAGACGCCGACAGGCTGCTTGAGCACGACGATGCGCTGGTCAGGACGCGCGCCGGGAATGACGTCGCCGTCAATACGTTTCGCCTCCTCGGCGAACCATTCGAGATAGGCGGCATTGGAGACGATCTCGCCCCTGGCCTCGGCGAGCGGCTTGCCCTGCTCCGTCGTCAGGATCAGCGCGAGGTCGTCGACATTGGCGAGGATGAGCTCGTACCAGCGTCGCAGGATCTGGCTGCGCTCCTTCACCGGGCGCTTCGCCCATGCCTTCTGCGCCGCCTCAGCCGCATCGATGGCACGGCGGGCGGTCTCGGGCCCGAGGTCCGGCACCTCCATGATGAGCGCGCCGTCGACGGGATCGGTGACGGGAATGGTCCGGCCGTCCGGCGCTTCGATCCACTCGCCACCGACATAGGCCTTGCCCGTCAGCAGCGACGGGTCCCTGAGGTCGAGCACGCGGCGGCCGGCTGTCTTGTCGTGTACGGTCATCAATGCACTCCCAGGAGGCGCAGGACGGCGGGGACGCCGAGCGACACCCCCGACAGGAAGAGGAGGACGAAGACGATGCGCCGCATCACCTGCGGAGCGATCGGCGGCGGCCAGCGGCGCGCGGCGAAGGTCGCCGCCATCACGGCCGGGATGGCGAAGAGGCCGGTCAGCGTCGAGGGCCCGGGCAGGTTGCCGGAAAAGGCGACGAGGCCGATGCGGAACACGGCATTGAGCGCGAAGACGCCGACGAGCGTCTCGCGGATCGTCGCGAGGGCCAGCGGCTGGCGGTAGAAGTGATAGACGAGCGGCGGCCCGGCCGTCGAGAACATGCCGCCCATGAGGCCCGCGATACCGCCGAAGAAGAGGAAGGAGGCGCCGCCGGACTTCTGCGCGAGCGGCGCCGGCCGCATGGCCAGCTGCAGGCTGGAGGCGATGATGACCGCACCGAGCGCGAGGCGCAGCATGTCGGCCCGGGCGTCGGCGAGCCATTCGAGCAGCCAGTAGCCGGCAAAGAGCAGCGGCACGCTCGCGGCCATGACGAAGGCGAACTCGCGCCAGGCGACATCGCGCCAGCCCTTCAGCAGCATCTGCGTTGCGTTGACGAGCGTCAGCACGCTGACGATCATCGCCGCATCGGGCAGGGACAGGAGGCCGGTGAGGCCGACGCCGCCCATGGTGATGAGGCCGAAGGCGAAGCCGGTCAACGTCTGGGCATAGGCGGCGGCGAACGCGAGCGCCAGAAAACCGATGAGTTCGCCCGGCGACATGCCTCAGAGGGTCCTCGTACAGGCGAAGAGCTTCGCGAAGGCCGAACCGGCACGGCGGACGACCGGCGCGACGATGACGTCCGGCCCATGCAAACAGGCATCCTGCGCGGCATCGGCGCGCGGATCGTCCTCGAAGTGGCGGAAGAGCGGGCGCTGCGCGGGCCGGCCGCGGATGGAGGCTTCGTTCACGAGGGACTTCAGGTGGAGCACGAGGCGGGCACGGATTCGCGTGATGCGCGCGGAATGTGCCAGTACTTCGCCGTCCTGATCAATCTATAGATTGTCGCGCGGGCGATTCCCCTCGTGGCTGCGCATCACCGGGGGACGGAAGCGCCGGGGAAGACATGCACGGTTGCCCCGCCGCTCAACGCGGTGCCTCGGAGACCCGCGCGCCCCGCGCCTCGTACCATCCCTGCGAGCGGTTCACGATCCAGACGACGGACAGCATCACCGGCACCTCGATGAGCACGCCGACGACGGTGGCGAGCGCCGCGCCGGAGTTGAAGCCGAACAGGCTGATGGCGGCGGCGACCGCGAGCTCGAAGAAATTGGACGCGCCGATGAGCGCCGAGGGTCCGGCGACGCAATGGGCCTCGCCGCTCAAGCGGTTGAGGAGGTAGGCGAGGCCGGAGTTGAAATAGACCTGGATCAGGATCGGCACCGCAAGGAGCGCGATGACGAGCGGCTGCGCCAGAATCTGCTCGCCCTGGAAGGCGAAGAGCAGCACCAGCGTCGCGAGCAGCGCGACGAGCGAGAGCGGCTGCAGGACGCCGAGGAAGCGCGCCAGCGCCGCCTCGCCGCCCGACTTGAGAAGCCGGGCGCGGATGACCTGCGCGGCGATGACCGGCACGACGATGTAGAGCGCCACGGACAGGATGAGCGTGTCCCACGGCACGGTGATCGCGGACAGGCCGAGCAGCAGGCCAACGATCGGTGCGAAGGCAACGATCATGATGGCGTCGTTGAGCGCCACCTGCGACAGGGTGAAGTGCGGCTCGCCCTTCGTCAAGTTCGACCACACGAAGACCATGGCCGTGCACGGCGCCGCCGCGAGCAGGATAAGGCCGGCGATATAGCTGTCGATCTGGTCGGCAGGCAGATAGGGCCGGAACAGGTAACCGATGAAAAGCCAGCCGAGCAGCGCCATCGAGAACGGCTTGACGGCCCAGTTGACGAAGAGCGTCACGGAGATGCCGCGCCAGTGCCGGCCAACCTCGCGCAGAGCGGCGAAGTCGATCTTCACCAGCATCGGCACGATCATGAGCCAGATGAGAACGGCGACCGGCAGGTTGACGCGCGCCACCTCGAGCCCGGCGATGGCGTGGAACACGGAAGGCGCCAGCGAGCCGAGCGCGACGCCCGCGACGATGCACAGGAAGACCCACAGGGTCAGATAGCGTTCGAAGGTGGACATGGGAATTCCTCAGGCCGTCGCGACGCGGCGGCCGTGCTCGTCGATGACGCGCTCGCCGTCTTCCTTGACGAATTCGCCGCGCTGCGGCGGCAGGAGGTCGAGCACCTCCTCCGACGGGCGGCACAGGCGCACGCCCTTCGGGCTCACCACGATGGGCCGGTTGATGAGGATCGGATGGGCGAGCATGGCGTCGAGGAGCTGATCGTCGCTCAGCGCCGGGTTTGCGAGGCCTAGTTCGGCATAGGGTGTACCCTTCTCGCGCAGCAGGGCGCGCGCCGGGATACCCATGCGCGCAATCAGCCACTGCAGCATGGCTCGCGTCGGCGGCGTCTTCAGATATTCGATCACATGCGGCTCGACGCCCGCATTGCGGATCATCGCCAAGGCGTTGCGCGAGGTGCCGCAGGCGGGATTGTGATAGATGATGACGTCCATGACGGTCCTCATGCCGCGCTCGGGCGCGGCTTCGTCGCCCCTTCGAGCTGTCCGATCTCGGCGAGCCGGGAGCCTAGCGCGATATGGCCGAGGCTCCGCACAGGCAGCGCCGTGAACACGGAGATGCGGTTCTTCATGTAGCGGAAGGCGGCGACGAAGGCAGCCTCCCGTTGGATGTCGGTTCCCTCGACGGCGGCGGGGTCCTCGATTCCCCAATGGGCCGTCATCGGCTGGCCCGGCCACAGCGGGCAGGCCTCGCCAGCCGCGCTGTCGCAGACGGTGAAGACGAAGTCCATCACCGGCGCGTCACTCCCGGCAAATTCCTCCCAACTCTTCGAGCGCAGCCCCGCGGTGGGATAGCCGTAACCTTCGAGCACCTTGAGCGCCAGCGGATGGATGACGCCCTTGGGCCGGCTGCCGGCGGAGAAGGCGCGGAACCGCCCTGCCCCGTCCTTGGCGAGGATGCTCTCGGCCAGGATGGAGCGGGCGGAATTGCCGGTGCACAGAAAGAGCACGTTGTAGATCGGGTCAGCCATGATCAGGCCTCGTGGGTGGCTTGGACGTTCGCTCGGGCAGGAGGGCAGCAGGGCGCAAGCTCGGCGACGAGCGGCGCGCAGATCTCGGGACGTCCGCCGCAGCAGTCCTTGAGCAGGAAGGCCGTCAGCGCGCGCACCGTGTCGAGTTCCGCCCGGTAGACGATGGAACGGCTGCGGCGCGCGGCGCTGACGAGACCGGCCCGCGCGAGGATGCCGAGGTGGGAGGACATCGTGTTGTGCGGCACGGCGAGGCGCCGTGCGATCTCGCCTGCCGCGAGCCCGTCCGGCTCGCTCTCGACGAGCAGGCGGAACACCTCGAAACGGGTGGGCTGGGCGAAGGCCGCAAAGGCGAGAAGAGCCTGTTCATTTTCCATATGTCGAGACTACCCGACATATGGACATGATGCAACGGCTCATGGCGCCGTTCCGGTCGTAGGACACGCAACCAACGCCGCCGACATGCAGGCCGCCCGGACATCCACAAGGACCGGTGGAGCGTCACGGAACTGTCGCCGATCTTTCATCGAAGCGTCACCCGCCTTCGCTACGCCGCTTGCCGGATACCCGAGCGCTGGTTGCTCAATTCACACCCTGTGTCATAACAGAAACAATCGAAACGCCGATCACTGCCCGATAACGTTTCATGACTGGTCAGGATGGGCAAACAGCGTTGCGGGACATGGCAGAGATCGTCGTCGACAATCTGACGAAGGTATGGAGCGGCTCGCCGGCGGTCGACGGCATCAGCTTTACCTGCGCGTCGGGTGAATTCACGGTCCTGCTCGGTCCCTCCGGCTGCGGCAAGTCGACGACGCTGCGCCTCATCGCGGGGCTCGAGCAGCCGAGCGCGGGCGCCATCGCCATCGGCGGGCGCGACGTCACGCGCCGCTCGCCCGCCGAGCGCGGCATCGCCATGGTGTTCCAGTCCTACGCGCTGTTTCCGCATCTCTCGGTAGCCGAGAACATCCTGTTCGGATTGAAGGTGCGGCGCGTGCCGCGCGCCGAGCGCGACGAGCGGTTGAAGCGGGCGGCGCAGACGCTCGGCCTCACGCAGCTTCTCGACCGCAAGCCCGCCGCGCTCTCCGGCGGCCAGCGCCAGCGCGTCGCCCTCGGCCGCGCCATCGTCGCCGATGCCGCCGTCTGCCTCATGGACGAGCCGCTGTCGAACCTCGACGCCCAGCTGCGCCAGGAGATGCGCGCCGAGATCCGCAGCCTGCAGCGGCGGCTCGGCATGACGATGATCTATGTCACGCACGATCAAGTCGAGGCCATGACGATGTCCGACCGGGTCGTGCTGATGCGCGAGGGGCGCATCGAGCAGCAGGGCACGCCCGCCGAGCTCTACGATTGCCCGGCGAGCGGCTTTGCCGCCCGCTTCCTCGGCACGCCGCCGATGAACCTGCTGCCCGCCGCCATCGGTGCCGGCCTCCTGCCCGGTGTCCCTGCCGCCGCTGGCGGCAGCATCGGCGTCCGGCCGGAGCGGCTGCGGGTCGGCGCCCCCGGGCGCGGGCTCGCGGCTTCGATCGAGGCCATCGAATATCTCGGCGCCGATACGTTGCTGACCCTCGACGCCGCCGGGGCGAAGCTCATTGCCCGCACCGACGGGCATGCGCGCCATCGGATCGGCGAGGTCGTCGGCGTCAGCTGCGCGGCGGGCGATCTCCATTTCTTCGACGCGGGCAGCGGCCGGCGCGTCGAGGCGAACGGCAACGGCTGCAACGCACCCGAACGGGGAGAAGGGGCATGAAGTTCTTCACGCAGGTCCGCTGCGGGGCGGCAGCGCTTGCCGCGTCGCTCGCGCTCGCCGTGGCGCCGGCCTCGGCCGAGACCACGGTCAACATGTACTATCCGGTCGCGGTTGGCGGCCCCATCACCAAGATCATCGACAAGATGGTCGCCGATTTCTCGGCCGCGAATCCGGACATCAAGGTCAACCCGATCTATTCCGGCAGCTACCAGGACACGATCACCAAGGTCGTCACCGCGCTCAAGGGCGGCAATGCGCCGGAATTCGCCGTCATCCTCTCGACGGACATGTTCACGCTGATCGACGAGGACGCGATCGTCCCCTTCGAGGAGCTGGTGTCCGACGCCGACAAGGCCTGGCTCGACGGCTTCTACCCGGGCTTCATGCTCAACAGCCGTACCGGCGGCAAGACCTGGGGCATCCCCTTCCAGCGCTCCACCATCGTGCAGTACTGGAACAAGGATGCCTTCAAGGAGGCCGGGCTCGATCCGGATGTGGCGCCGAAGACCTGGGACGAGATGGTCGCGGCCGCCGAGAAGCTGACGAAGCGCGACACCTCCGGCAACGTGACCCGCTGGGGCGTGCAGATCCCGTCGTCGGGCTTCCCTTACTGGCTGTTCCAGGCCCTGACGACGCAGAACGACGTCATCCTCGCCAACGAGGCCGGCACGAAGGTGACCTATGACGACCCGCGCGTCGTCGAGGCGCTGCAGTTCTGGGTCGACCTTTCGAAGAAGTACAAGGTGCATCCGCAAGGCATCGTCGAGTGGGGCACCACCCCGAAGGATTTCTTCGAGGGCAAGGTCGCGATGATGTGGACGACCACCGGCAACCTGACCAACGTGCGCAACAACGCACCCTTCCCCTTCGGCGTCGCCATGCTGCCGGCCAAGGTGCGCGGTGGCTCGCCCACCGGCGGCGGCAACTTCTATGTCTTCAAGAACGCCTCGCCCGAGCAGCGCAAGGCCGCCCTCGCCTTCATCAAGTGGGCGACGGCGCCGGAGCAGGCGGCCGCCTGGTCGATCGCCACCGGCTATGTCGCCGTCACGCCCGCCGCCTGGGAGACCGAGGCGATGAAGAAATATGTCGCCGAGTTCCCGGCTGCGGCGGTCGCCCGCGACCAGCTCGACGTCGCGGTGGCGGAACTGTCGACCCACGACAACCAGCGCGTCACCAAGGCCCTCAACGACGGCCTGCAAGCGGCGCTGACCGGCGCCAAGGAGCCGGGCCAGGCCATGAAGGACGCCCAGGCCGAGGCCGACCGCGTCCTGCGCCCCTTCCAGTGACCCGACCTCGCCCGCGCGGTTTCCTCACCCGCGCGGGCCCTTTCCGGACCCGCCCGTGAGTCGTCTGCGCGCCTCGATCCACGCCTCGCTGCTGCTCTTGCCCGCCGTCGTGCTGCTGGCGGCTTTCACGCACGTGCCGGCGGTGCGCACCTTCATCGGCGCGCTCTACACGACGCCGCGCGGCAACCGGCCGGAGGTCTTCATCGGCCTCGACAACTATCGTCATCTTCTCGACGATCCCGTCTTCTGGCAGGCGATGGCGAACAACGTCTGGTACGCGGCCCTCACCATTCCGCTCTCGGTCATCCTCGCGCTCGTCATGGCGCTCGCCGTCGATGCCCGCCTGCCCGGCCGGGCGGCGCTCAGGATGGCCTATTTCACGCCCACCGTGCTGCCGATGATCGCGGTCGCGAATATCTGGCTCTTCTTCTACACGCCCGGCTACGGCCTGCTCGACCAGGTCCTCGGCCTCTTCGGCGTGGCGCAGACGAACTGGCTCGGCTCGCGCGACACCGCCCTCAATGCCGTGATCGCGGTTGCGGTGTGGAAGGAGGCGGGTTTCTTCATGATCTTCTACCTCGCCGCCCTGCAGACGATCCCGCACGACCTGCGCGAGGCCGCGGCCATCGAGGGGGCGAGCCGCTTCACCTTCTTCCGGCGCGTGACGCTTCCGCTCCTGATGCCGACGACCCTGTTCGTGCTGGTCAATGCGGTCATCGGCGCCTTCCGCCTCGTCGACCACATCGTGGTCATGACCCGCGGCGGGCCAGACAATGCCACGGCGCTGCTGCTCTACTACATCTACGAGATCGGTTTCCGCTTCTGGGATTCGGCCTATGCGGCGACGCTGACGACCGTGCTTCTTGCCATCCTCGCCGTGCTGGCCGCCGTGCAGTTCCTCTTCCTCGAGCGACGGATCCACTATCGATGAGCATCGCCGACCGCTCTGCCGGCGCGATCGAGACTGTCGGCGCCTGGCTTCTCGGCCTCCTCTGGATCCTGCCGCTCGCCTATGCGGTGTGGACCGCCTTCCACCCTGCGGCCTATGCCACGCGCTTCGATCTCCTGGCGCCACTGACGCTCGCGAACTTCGTCGCGGCCTGGGAGGCCGCGCCCTTCGGCCGCTATCTCCTCAACACGGCGGCGATCGTCACCATGATCCTCGCCGGGCAGTTCCTCGTCTGCACGCTCGCGGCCTATGCCTTCGCGCGCTATACCTTTCCCGGCAAGTCGGTGCTGTTCGCGCTGGTGCTGATGCAGCTCATGGTGATGCCGGACATCCTCATCGTCGAGAATTACCGCACGATGTTCGGCCTCGGCCTCGTCGACACCATCGGCGCGGTGGCGCTGCCCTACATGGCCTCGGCCTTCGGCATCTTCCTCCTGCGCCAGACCTTCATGACCGTACCGAAGGAACTGGAGGAAGCGGCGATCGTCGAGGGCTGCTCCACCCTCGGCGTGCTCTGGCGAGTCTACGTACCGCTGGCGCGACCCGTCTTCGTCGCCTATGGCCTCGTCTCGGTGAGCCACCACTGGAACAACTTCCTGTGGCCGCTCATCGTCACCAATTCGGTCGAGACACGCCCGCTGACTGTGGGGCTCGCGGTGTTCTCCTCCACCGACCAGGGCATCGACTGGTCGATCATCTCGGCCGCCACGCTGATGACGGCCGCGCCGCTCCTCGTCGCCTTCCTCATCTTCCAGCGCGCCTTCGTGCAGTCCTTCCTGCGCGCCGGCATCCGCTGAACCGCCATCACCGCCGTCGGCATCAGTGCAGCTTCTCGGTATAGACGAATTTCGGCATGCTCCAGCCATAGCGCAGCGCAAGCAGACGCAGCGCAAGGCCCGTGAGCATCGCGATTCCCATGGCGAGGGCATGCGGCAGGCCGGCATATTGGCCCCCGATGTAAAGGGCGCCTGCCAGGATCGAAACCGTCGCATAGAGTTCGGCGCGAAACAGAAGCGGCACCTCGGTGCACAGGATGTCGCGCAGCACGCCGCCGACACAGCCCGAGATCATGCCCGAGGCAATGACGATGACGTAGGGCATGCCGAGCGCGAGCGCGATGTTGCAGCCGATCACCGTGAAGACGACGAGGCCGACCGCATCGAGGAAGAGGAAGAGGTGGCGCAGGTGATGCATGTAGCGGGCGATGAAGACCGTGGCGAGCGCCGCCCCAGCCGTGACGAGGAGATAGGAGGGATGCTCGATCCAGGTGAGCGGATGGCGGCCGAGCAGCACGTCCCGTACCGATCCGCCGCCAAGCGCGGTGATGGCTCCGAGCATCGCGACGCCCAGCCAATCCATGGAACGCCGGCCGGCGGCAAGGGCCGCCGTCATCGCCTCCGCAACGATCGCCACGATGTAAAGGACGTTGAGGATCTGCTCGGATTGCATGCTCGGCGCGCGGCGTGAGGGGGCTCCGTCGGTCAGCGCAACTGTACGCGCGAAAAGCCAACAAAAGCTTTCAGCACAGGGGCAAACCCAAGCCGAACCTGCGGCTTCGCGGGGCGACGGGGACATGACGGCCTCGCCGCCCGACGAAAAGCCCATGCGTGTCAGCCGGCTGCCGCCCTCCGCACGGCCACCTTGGCCGCCACGCCGCCGCCGTCGGCATCGAAGGTCAGCGGCCGGTCGCCGGCCTCGTCCTTGATGCGGCTCGGCAGGCCCATCCGCCCGAGAAGGCCGAGGAAGGGTTGCGGCGGCAGTTCCTCCACATTGGCCATGCGGCCGACGTCCCAGGTCCCCTCGGCGATGAGGAGCGCGGCCGCGACCGGGGGCACGCCCGCCGTGTAGGAGATCGCCTGGCTGCCGACCTCGCCGTAGGCCTCCGCATGGTCCGAGACGTTGTAGATGAAGACCTCGCGCGGCTTGCCGTCCTTGACGCCCTTGACGAGGTCGCCGATGCAGGTCTTGCCCGTGTAGTCCGGGGCCAGCGACGAGGGATCCGGGAGCACGGCCTTCACCACCTTGAGCGGAACGACCTCCTGCCCCTCGGCCGTGCGGATCGGCTGCTCCGAAAGAAGGCCGAGGTTCTTCAGCACGGTGAAGACGGTGATGTAGCGCTCGCCGAAGCCCATCCAGAAGCGGATGTCCGGCACGCCGAGGTTTTGCGAGAGCGAGTGGATCTCGTCGTGGCCGGTCATGTAGGTCGTGCGTGTGCCGACCACCGGCAGGTCCCAGTCCTTGCGGACCTCGAACATCTTGTTCGACGTCCACTTACCCTTCTGCCACGACCACACCTGCCCCGTGAACTCGCGGAAGTTGATCTCGGGATCGAAGTTGGTGGCGAAGTAGCGACCGTGGTCGCCGGCATTCACGTCGATGATGTCGATCGAGTCGATGCGGTCGAAATGCTCATCGCGCGCGAGCGCCGCATAGGCGTTGACGACGCCCGGGTCGAAGCCGGCGCCGAGCACGGCCGTCACGCCGGCTTTGGCGCATTCCTCGCGCCGCTTCCACTCGTAGTTGCCGTACCACGGCGGGGTCTCGCAGATCTTCAGCGGATCCTCGTGGATCGCCGTGTCGATATAGGCCGCACCGGTGCGGATACACGCGGTGAGGATCGACATGTTGAGGAAGGCCGAGCCCACGTTGATGACGATCTGACTGTTCGTGGCCCGGATGAGCTCTGCCGTCTTCTCCACGTTAAGGGCGTCGAGCGCATGGGCGACGAGCTTGCCGGCCGTCTTCAGGCTCTTCTTCTCGTGGACGGACTGGATGATCGCCTCGCACTTGGCGAAAGTCCGCGAAGCGATATGGATATCGCCGAGGACGTCGTTATGCTGCGCGCATTTGTGGGCCACGACCTGGCCCACGCCACCGGCACCGATGATCAGAACGTTCTTCTTCATTTGGGCTCGGATCTCCTTTCGTTCCGCATGAGCCTCAGGACAGGCTCGACTTGTAGTCTTCGAAGGAAAATTCGCGCGCGACACGAAGGCTGCCGTCGAGTTCACGCACGACGATGGACGGCATGTGGACGCCGTTGAACCAGTTCTTCTTGACCATCGTGTAGCCGGCCGCATCGTTGATGGAGATGCGGTCGCCCGGCTTCAGCGGAGCCTCGAAGGAAAACTCACCGAAGATGTCGCCGGCGAGGCACGACTTGCCGCAGACCATATAGCGGTGCGGGCCCTTGTCGGGGCTGACCTTGGCGCTCTGCCGATAGATCAGCAGGTCGAGCATGTGCGCCTCCGTCGAGCTGTCGACGATGGCAAGGTCCTTGCCGTTGTGGAGCGTGTCGAGCACCGTCACCTCGAGCGTGGTGCTCCTCGTCACCGCCGCCTCGCCCGGTTCCAGATAGACCTGGACGCCGAAGCGCTGCGAGAAGGCCTTCAACCGTTCGCAGAACAATTCGAGCGGGTACCCCTCGCCCGTGAAATGGATGCCGCCGCCGAGGCTGACCCAATCGACCTTGGAGAGAAAGGCCCCGAACCTGTTCTCGATCTGCCCGAGCATCCGGTCGAAAAGGCCGAAATCCGCGTTCTCGCAGTTGTTGTGGATCATGAAGCCGTCTAGCTCGTCGACGACGGGTGCGATCTTCTCGGGGTCCCATTCCCCCAGCCGGCTGAACGGGCGGGCGGGGTCGGCGAGGTCGAAGTCCGACGAACTGACGCCGGGGTTGAGGCGCAGCCCGCGCGCCAGCGCGCCGGCGCGATCGGCGAAGCGCTCTAGCTGGCCGATCGAGTTGAAGATGATCTTGTCGGCATTCGCCACGACGGCGTCGATCTCGTGATCGGCGAAGGCCACGCTGTAGGCGTGCGTCTCGCCGCCGAAAGTCTCGCGCCCGAGCCGGACCTCGAAGAGCGAGGAGGAGGTGGTGCCGTCCATGTACTCGCGCATGAGGTCGAAGACGGACCAGGTGGCGAAGCACTTGAGCGCCAGCAGCGCCTTCGCCCCCGAATGTTCGCGCACGCGCTCGATCACGCGCAGGTTGCGCATGAGCGCGCCCTTGTCGATGAGGTAATAGGGCGTCTGCAGCTTCAAGATGTGTTGCCCGTCGGTTTGATGGTTGGTGCGCTGCGGCTCCGCGGCCGCCCCGCTGAATGCCCTCCGCCGCACGGACATCCGGCGGCCGCAGGCCATCGGGCCGGTGCGCGCAGCGATGTTGGAGGGAGCGGCTATGCCCGGCAGGCCGCAAGACCCGTCGCCGGGAAAAGCGCTTTGGCGCTGTTGCCCCGCTCACGTGTCTTTCTGTCCGCTGTTCGTGCAGCCCGCGACATGGCGGCCCAGAGGGCCGCATCAGGACAGATGCCCCGATCCGTGGCGCACAGCGCCGTCGCGTGCACCCTCATGGCGCGCGCCCCAAAAGGTTCTTCCGTTTGGGTGGCATCCAGTCCGACTGAGCCCATCCCCAATTGGAAGAGGGCGTCGTGAGACATGGCGTCCTCCCCAACCAGCAGATGAAACCTGCAAAAGCGTATCCGGCCTTATCGCATCGACGGCGCGAATGCAACAGTGGGGGCCTTCCGGCCATGCCGGAACGACCCGATGGCGCTCGGCGTTGTCGTCGAAGGGGACGAGACGGCCCGCCTTGCGGTAGGGCTCCAGCGAGGCGACGGCGCCCTCGAAGAGCTCCTTCTTGTTCGCCGGCGCCGCGACGCGATTGGCCTCGCTCAGCCAGTAGTCGATGTCGCGGCGGTGGGCGTGGACGGTGGCATTGGGGAAGACCTGCCCTCATCGACGACGAGGCCACCCGAATGGTCCGTATGGACATGGGTGAGGACGACGTCGTCGACCCGTTCGGGCGAATAGTCGGAGGCCATCAGCGCCGAGGGCAGCCGCCCGGGCGTCGGGCCCAGCAGGGTGCCCGTCCCGGCATCGACGAGAACGAGCCGCTCGCCGGTGTTGACGAGGATGGCGTTGACCGAGAGATCGACGGGCGAGCGCAGGAAGGCGGCCGCCAAGACCTCCTCCACCCGCTCGGGGCTGGTGTTGTTGTAGAGCGTGGCGCCTTCGGGCGGTCTGATTCAGCGCTGCACGGCCTGCGGCAGGGCGCAGACCCGCGAGCGGACCAGGAAGCGGCGCTCGCGCCCGTTGTCGAGCGAGAACATGCCGCCCCTCCCCGGCACGACGTCGATGATGAGCGCGGTGTGCTTCCAGGCCTCGTACTGGGCCGCGCCGATATAGAACGGCGCCCCGCCGATGTGCCCGAGGAGGACATCGCCGTCCCCGAGCATGAACTCGTCCCGCCGGTAGCACATGGGTGAGGAGCCGTCGCAGCAGCCGCCGGACTGGTGGAAGAGGACCGGACCGTGCTCGGCCACGAGTTCCGCGATGAAGGCAAGCGCCGCGGCCGTCGCCGTGACGCGCGACGTGCCCTTTTCCTCCGCCATGTCCATGGGTAGCACCCTGCATCGCTGCGGAAGGGCGGGTCGGACCCGCCCTTCCCTGTCGGTATCAGAAGAAGCCGAGCTTCTTCGGGCTGTAGCTCACCAGCATGTTCTTGGTCTGCTGGTAATGATCGAGCATCATCTTGTGCGTCTCGCGCCCGATGCCGGACTGCTTGTAGCCACCGAAGGCGGCGTGGGCCGGATAGGCGTGGTAGCAGTTGGTCCACACGCGCCCGGCCTCGATGCTGCGGCCGAAGCGATAGGCACGGTTCATGTCGCGCGTCCAGATGCCGGCGCCGAGGCCGTAGAGCGTGTCGTTGGCGATCGACAGCGCCTCCTCGTCGTCCCGGAAGGTGGTGACGGAGACGACCGGGCCGAAGATCTCCTCCTGGAAGATGCGCATGCGGTTGTGGCCGCGGAAGACCGTGGGCTTGACGTAATAGCCGCCGGCGAGGTCGCCGGGCAGCACGTTGCGCTCCCCGCCCGCCAGCACCTCAGCGCCCTCCTGCCGGCCGATGTCGATATAGGACAGGATCTTCTCGAGCTGCTCGCCCGAGGCCTGCGCGCCGATCATCGTCGCCGGGTCGAGCGGGTCGCCCTGCACGATCGCCGCGACGCGCGCGAGCGCCCGCTCCATGAAGCGGTCGTAGATCGCCTCGTGCACCAGCGCGCGGCTCGGGCAGGTGCAGACCTCGCCCTGGTTGAGCGCGAACATGACGAAGCCCTCGACCGCCTTGTCGAGGAAGTCGTCGTCCTCGGCGAGCACGTCCTTGAAGAAGATGTTCGGCGACTTGCCGCCGAGCTCGAGCGTGACGGGGATGAGGTTCTGGCTGGCATATTGCATGATGAGCCGGCCGGTCGTCGTCTCGCCGGTGAAGGCGATCTTGGCGATGCGCGGGCTCGAGGCGAGCGGCTTGCCGGCCTCGAGGCCGAAGCCGTTGACGATGTTGAGCACGCCCGGCGGCAGGAGGTCGCCGACGAGTTCGGCCCAGACGAGGATGGAGGCCGGCGTCTGCTCGGCCGGCTTCAGCACCACGCAATTGCCGGCCGCGAGCGCCGGCGCGAGCTTCCACGCCGCCATCAGGATGGGGAAGTTCCACGGGATGATCTGGCCGACGACGCCGAGGGGCTCGTGGAAGTGATAGGCGACCGTGTCATGGTCGATCTCGCCGATCGAGCCCTCCTGGGCGCGGACGACGCCGGCGAAATACCGGAAATGGTCGATGGCGAGCGGAATGTCCGCCGCCGTCGTCTCGCGGATCGGCTTGCCGTTGTCCCAGGTCTCCGCCCGCGCGAGGAAGTCGAGGTTATCCTCCATGCGCTGCGCGATGGCATTGAGGACGGCGGCGCGCTCGGCAGCGCTGGTGCGCCCCCAGGCGCCCTTGGCGGCATGGGCGGCGTCGAGCGCGGCCTCGATATCCGCCGCGTCCGAGCGGGCGATGTCGCAGAGCGGCTGCCCGTTCACCGGCGAGGTGTTCTGGAAATAGCGGCCGGCCTTCGGTTCGACCCAGGTGCCGTTGATGAAATTGCCGTAGCGGGCGGCGAACGGCGAGCGCGCGGTGCGCGAGACATCGACCTTGTTCATTCTCTTTCCTCCCAAGGCTCTGCGAGAAGGCTGCTGCGAGCCGGTGAGGAAGCTTGCGCCCTGCGCCGAAGGCCGTCAGCCGCTCCCGCACGCCTGCCGGCCGGCGAGTGTTTCAGAACTGAGACAGTTCGGCGGGAGATTTTCGGGTCGGGATCAGTGGGCGGCGTCGAGGCGCAGCCGCTTCAGGGCCCGGTAGAAGGTGGCGCGGCTCATGCCGAGCGAGGCGGCCGCCGCCGAGACATTGCCGTGCGAGCGCGCCAGCGCGCGCTGGATGACGCCGCGCTCGGCATCCGCCAGCTGCTCGCGTCCTCCCGGCCCGCCGGCAAGGAGATCCGCGGCCGGCAGCGAGCCCCTGAGGTCGTCGTCGCGGAGACCGAAGGCAAGCCGGGCGGCGCGCGTCGCGCCGATGACGAGATCGTGCCGGTCGACGGCGATCAGTCCGCCCCCGCCACGCTCCGGCGATGGCGCCAGGAGCACACGGGCGTCGGGAAAGGCGCGCCGGAAATTCTCCGCCTCGATGCGCCGCACCGCGTCGCTCACCGCGACGGCGATGAGGTTGACGAAGCCCTCGGTGAGGTCGGCGCGGCAGGACGACACGTCGAGCGCCGCCGCGAGCCGGCCCTCATGGTCGTGGATCGGGGCGGTGGTACAGCTGAGGCCGCTGTTGCGGGCGTGGAAGTGCTGGTCGCGGTGGATGGTGAGGAGACGCTGCTCGACGAGGCAGGTGCCGATGCCGTTCGTCCCCTCGCTCGCCTCGCTCCAGACCGTCCCGGTCCACAGGCCCCAGCGATGAAAGGTCTCGTCGTCGGCGGGGGCGCCGCGCCGGTCGACGGGCACCCCGTCGGCATCGGCGAGGAGCACGCAGCAGCCGACGCCTCCCACCGCCTGGTAAAGGCGGTCGAGGCTGTCCTGCGCCGACCGGATCAGCAGATCCAGCCGTTCGCGCGCCCGCTGCAGCTCCGGACCCGTGAGCGTCTGCGGACCACGGGCGTCGGCGGGATCCAGCCGGTGCAGGGCACAGGAGCGCTGCCAGGACGCGACGAGGGCCGAATGCGCCGCCTCGCTGCCTGCGATGGCTGATTCGATGCGGTCAACGTGGCGTGCCACCGACGCATCGCGCATGTGGCTTCCTCCCACCGTGCGGGCGTTATGGCCGCCCCTTGCCACCGACGATAGTGGCGCCGGCCCGAGCGGACAAGCCGTGTGACCCTAGACTTAAGGCCGCATGGCGCGAACCGGCCAGCCTCTCGCTCAGACGAAGACCATGCCGCCGTCGACGAGCAGTGACTGGCCGGTCATGAAGTCCGAGGCCGGCGACGCAAGGAAGCAGGCCACGCCGACAAGATCCTGCGCCGTCGACGCCCGGCCGAGCACGGCGCCGGTCACGATGATGCTCCTGTCCTTCAGTCCGAACGGTATGGCTTTCTCCTCGGCCGGCCACGACGGGCCGGCCTCCGTTGCAGGTCTACGGCGTTCTCAGCGGTCTTCAGGCGGTGATATGGGCGCCGATCAGCTCGTTGACGCGGCTTGCCTTTTCCATCTGCACCATGTGCCCGGCGCCGGGGATGACCTCGGCCTTGGCGCGGCCATTGAGCGCCTCGGCATGGGCGGCCGGGATGATGCGGTCCTCCGCGCCCCAGACGACGAGGACGGGGATGTCGAGTGCGGCAAGGGAGGAGGCGACGAGCGTCTTCTGCCGCCCGTGGGCGAGGAAGGCGCCGGACAGCGCCTCGAGCGCCGCCGAGACGCCGTCGAGGCGCTTGTATCTGAGGAGGTCCTCCACGAGCTGGCGGCTGACGAGGGACGGATCGGCGAAGAGCTGTTCCACCACCGGCTTCAGCTCCCGCCGGGAGGCGGCCGAGACGAAGCCGGCGATGTAGTCGGCATTGATCTCCTCCCCGAGCCCGGCCGAGCCGATCAGGGTCAGCGATCTCACCCGCCCCGGCGCGGCGCTGGCCGCGAGCGTCGACACGGCGCCGCCCATGGAATGGCCGACGAGGTGGGCGCACTCGATCGAGAGCGCGTCCATGAAGCCGAGGAGGGCGCGGGCGAGGCCCTCGACGCCTCCCTCCGGCATCGCCTTGGCCGACTGGCCATGGCCCGGCAGGTCGAGCGCATAGACCGTCGCCTTGTCCGCCAGCGCATCGATGTTGAACAGCCAGTTGTCGAGATCGCCGCCAAAGCCGTGCACGAGCACGATCGTCTCGGCGCCCTCCCCGCGCCGCGCATAGCGCAGCCGGCCGGCGGGCGTCTCGACGAATTCGTAGGTCGGGCCGGCTTCCTCCTCGCCCGCCTCGTCGGCGGAAGGGGTGACATAGCCGGCCACATAGGCGTCGATCTCCGCCTCCGGCACGTCGGCATCGGCGACGACGCCGATGAGGGCCTTGACCGGATAGACCGTGTCGACCTCGCCGATGGCGCGGCGCAGGACGCCGGCCTCGCTCGCCTCGACGACGCCGGCGATCTTGTCGGTCTCGACCTCGACAATCTCGTCGCCGACGGCGATTCGGTCGCCGGGCCGCTTCAGCCAGCCCGTGACCTTGCCCTCTTCCATGGCAAGGCCCCACTTGGGCATCACCACCGGCTTGATGCGCTGATCCGTCATGTCCTTCCCCTCAAGCTGCCATGGCGCGCGGCGCGATCTTCGACACCGCGGCGGTGATCGCATCCGCCGTTGGGATGTAGAGGTCCTCGAGCACGGGCGAGAACGGCACCGGCGTGTGCGGCGCCGTCACCATCTGCGGCGCGGCCTTCAGCGCCCCGAAGGCCTCCTGCACCACATGCGCGGACACATCCGTCGCGATGGAGCAGCGCGGGTTCGCCTCGTCGACGACGACGAGCCGGCCGGTCGTCTCGACGCTCTCGAGGACCGTGTCCCAGTCGATGGGCGAGAGCGTCCTCAGGTCGATCACCTCGGCCTCGATGCGCTCCTTGGCGAGCCGCTCGGCCGCCTCCAGCGCCCGGTGCACGGTGAGCCCGTAACTGACGATGGTGACGTCCTTGCCCTCGCGCACCACCGCCGCCTCGCCGAAGGGGATGGCATAGGCCTCCTCCGGCACGTCGGCCTCATGGCCGTAGAGGTTCTTGTGCTCGCAGAAGATGACGGGATCGTCGTCGCGGATGGCCTGGATGAGCAGGCCCTTGGCGTCATAGGCATTGGACGGGCAGACGACCTTGAGCCCCGGCACATGGGTGAAGACGGGCGTCAGCATCTGCGAATGCTGGGCCGCGGCGCGGAAGCCGGCACCCACCATGGCCCGGATGACGACGGGGGTCTTGGCCTTGCCGCCGAACATGTACTTGAACTTCGCCGCCTGGTTGAGGATCTGGTCGAAGCACACGCCCATGAAATCGAGGAACATCAGCTCGGCCACCGGGCGCATGCCGCAGGCGGCCGCGCCGATGGCGGCGCCGATATAGGCCGATTCCGACAGGGGCGTGTCGAGCAGCCGGCCGGGATATTTGGCGTGCAGCCCCTTGGTGACGCCGAGCACGCCGCCCCAGGCATCCTCCTCGCCGGGGCTGCCGGCCCCGCCGACGATATCCTCGCCCATGACGATGACGGCGGGATCGCGGCGCATCTCGAGGTCGAGCGCCTCGTTGATCGCCTGTTTCATGCTGATCTTGCGGGCCATGACGGTTTCCTCCGGATGTTCTTGGCTGTCGAGCGTCAGTAGGCGACGTAGACGTCGGTGGTGAGGTCGCGTGCCGACGGCAGCGGCGCGGCCTTGGCGGAAGCCACCGCATCCTCGATGAGCACCCCGACCTCCCGGTCGATCGCCGCGAATTCGTCCGCCGTGACAACGCCTGCCTCGCGCACGCGCGCGGCGAAGATCTTCAGGCAGTCGCGGTGCTCGCGGTTGTAGTCGTTCTCGCCCTTGGCCTTGTAGGTCTGGGCGTCGCCTTCGAAATGGCCGAAGAAGCGGACCATCTTGCATTCGAGCAGCGCCGGCCCGCCGCCCTCGCGCGCGCGGCGGATCATCTCGCCGGCCGCCTCGTAGACGGCGAAGAAGTCCGTGCCGTCCACGGTCACGCCCGGCAGGCCGAAGCCGGAGGCGCGGTCGACATAGGAATCGACGGCGGTGGCGTAATCGACCGAGGTCGATTCCGCATAGCCGTTGTTCTCGACCACGAAGATGACCGGCAGGTTCCACACGGCGGCAAGGTTCATGCTCTCCAGCACCATGCCCTGGTTGGAGGCGCCATCGCCGAAGAAGGTGATGCCGACGCCGCCGTCGCCGCGGAACTTGGCCGCGAGGCCGGCGCCGCAGACGAGCGGGGCGCCGGCGCCGAGGATGCCGTTCGCCCCCATCATGCCCTTGGCGAGGTCGGCGATGTGCATGGAACCGCCCTTGCCGCGGCAGGCGCCGGTCGCCTTGCCGTAGATCTCGGCCATCATCTCGTGGACATCGACGCCCTTGGCGATGCAGTGGCCGTGGCCGCGGTGCGTGGAGGCGATGCGGTCGACGTCGGTCAGGTGCATCATGATGCCGGTGGCGCAGGCCTCCTCTCCCGCATAGAGGTGGACGAAGCCCGGAATGTCGCCCTTGGCGAACTCGACATGCAGCCGCTCCTCGAATTCGCGGATGGTCCGCATGGTGCGGTAGGCCTTCATCAGGTCCGCCTTGTCGAGCGGGAAGGGATTGGTGGACATCGGCATTTCCTCCTTTGGTCGACCCTTGGGGTTGTCGTTGGTTCAGGCGAGAGCCGTGGCGAGCAGGGATGCCCCGGCCCTGAGGAGCCCGTGCGTCGCGGCGAACTGCATGACGGCGGGCACGTTCACGGTGCGGAAGGCATCGGCCGTGAGCGTCACCGAGACAGCCTCCCGCCCGTCGAAGAAGATCTCGCGCTCGCCGTCGAGAGCGACGGAGCCGGCGGCCAGATGCGGGTGGAAGGGGATGCCCGCCGGCATACGCCGCCAGTCGTCGATGCCGACGGGCACCACGAGGCCGGGTGCGATGGGAGCGCTGAGGACGGTGCGCGCCGTCGCGGCGGGCGCCAGCGAAACCATCATGCCGCCCGCCTCCCCGCGCCCGACCGGCTCGATCAGCCCGGCGATGGCCGCCATGCCGATCACCTCCGGATCGGCGAAGGTGACGAAGAGCTCGCGGAAGGTCTCGGTGCGCCACAGCGCCCTGGCGCCGATATAGCTGTCGGTGACGAAGGCGACGTCGACGAGCGCGATCTCCGCCGGCCGCTCGCCGACCGCGACGTCGAGGCGCTTGTTGGACGCGAAGGCGACTCTGGCCGGCACGCGCCCGGTGGCGGCTAGGCCGGCCGCGAGGCCGGTGATCGTCGGCTCGCGATGCTCCGGGAAGGCGTTGTTGGTGCCCGTCGAGATGCCGGCGATCGGCACCCGCCCGCATTCCTTGACCACGGCCCGGTGCGTGCCGTCTCCGCCGAGCACGACGATGGCTGCGACGCCCGCGCGGTGCATGAGGCGGGCGGCACGCGCACTGTCCTCCGCCGTGCCGGTGACCGGCATGTCGAGATGCGTGACATGCGGAAAGCGGGTCTCGCCCTGGTTGCGCGAGCGCTCGATGCCGCGCATCACGTGGCCGCGGATGCCGCCGTGCTCCGGCATCATCACCACCTGCTCGATGCCGCAGGCGGCGAGCGCGGCGAGCACGCGCAGCACGATGTTGGCGCGATCGGCGATCTGCAGGCTCGCCGCATTGGCGACGACACGGCGGATGTCGCGTGCCGAGACCGGATTGGCAATGATGCCGACGATGGGCCCCAAGCCGTCCTCCCTTCGCTTGTCGTCTTTTGCGAAGGATGCGGCAAGGACGATGCCAACGGCGCGATCAGCGCCAAGTCATTGCAAACAAACAATCCGGCTGTTCTCTCAGGCGGGACTGGTGAGGCGCCGGCGCCCCAGCTGTGGCGCCCCGCCTGCAACAGGTGTGGCGCCCGTCAGCTCAATTTATGCGGCGGCACGATGCCGAAGCGGCGCATGCGACGGTGGATGGTGGAGCGGTCGAGACCCCATTCCCGCGCCACCGCCGAGACGTTCCACTGCCGCGCGCGCAAGGCCTCGACGAGGCGCTCCGCCCGCGCCGTCTCCTCCGGGACGGCGGCGCAGGCCGGCGATGGCACCGGGGAATGAAGCAGTGCCTCCTCAAAGATGGTCGGCGGCAGATCGGCAACGTCGATGACGTCGCTCGTCGCGACGGCGCGGGCATAGTCGAGGCAATTGACCAGCTCGCGGATGTTGCCGGGCCAGGAATGGGCCTTAAGGGCGTTCATGGCGGCGGGCGAGAGCCGCCGCGGCAGCGCGCCGTCGCCGTGCGTGGCCATGAGGTGCCCGATGAGCCAGACGAGATCGGCGCGCTGGCGCAGCGCCGGCAGGGCGAGCACGGCGCTGTTGAGGCGGAAGTAGAGGTCCTCGCGGAATTCGCCGGCCCGCACCAGCTCGACGAGATCGCGGTGCGTGGCGGCGATGACGCGGATGTTAACCGGCACCGGCCGGGTGCGGCCGACGGGCGTCACCTCGCGCTCGGCGAGCACGCGCAGCAGGCGGGTCTGCAGCGCGAGCGGCATGTCGCCGATCTCGTCGAGGAAGAGCGTGCCGCCGTCGGCCTCGATGACGAGGCCCTTCTTGCCCTTGGCCGCAGCGCCCGTGAAGGCGCCCGGCTCGTGGCCGAACAATTCGCTCTCGATGAGCGTTTCGGGCAGCGCCGCGCAGTTCACGGCGACGAAGGGCTTTCCCGCTCGCGCGCTCGCAGCGTGGATGGCCTTGGCGAGATGCTCCTTGCCGGTGCCCGTTTCGCCATGGATGAGGATGCTCATCTGCGTGTTGACGAGCCGGGCGGCCCTGGCGACGACTTCCTCCATCATCGGGTCGCCGCCATGGAGCGTCTCGAGCGGACGAGCCAAGGCCGCCTTCCGTGCCGGCGCAGGCTGCTGCGACGCGCGAGCCGGCGGCGGCAGGCTCTGGGCGAAGAGGGTCGTGCCGCTCGCCAGCAGCCGGACCGCCCGCTGGCGCGTCGGCAGCGAATGGGCGAAGAGGGGCAGGTCGTCGATCCGGCAGTCGAGATAGTCGCTGATCATCGCCCCGAGCGGGTTCGGATTGCGCATCGAGCGCAAGGCGGCTTCGCGCAGCAGGAGGCGGCGCGCGCGGTCGTTGAAGCCGATGATGCGCCCGCCCGCATCGATCGCCAGCACGCAGTCGGGATCGACGTCGGCGAATTCCTGGCTCGCCGCCAGCTTGAGGATCCACTCGCTGCGGAAATTGTTGAGGAGGTTGGCGTTCTCGATCTTGTGAGCATAGGATTTGACGAGTTGGAGCGCGAGGTATTGGCTTTGTTTCGGCTCCGGCGACTTCAGCGCCGAGATGTCGAGAACGCCTGCGAGCGTGCCGCCTGAATCGAAGATTGGGGCGGCAGTGCAGGTGAGTGGAATGTGCGTCGCGTCGAAATGGTCGCTTTGGTGCACCGTCAGCGCTTCGCCGGTGGCGATGCAGGTGCCGACGGCGCAGGTACCCATATGCGTCTCGGCCCAGTCGGCGCCCAGATAGAGCCCGGCCCGGTGCAACTGGTCGTTGAAGGTGGGATCGCCGATGAAATCGACTGTGACCCCCTTGGCATCGGTGAGAAGCAGCACATAACCGAGGCCGCAGACCTGCCGATAGAGCGTCTCGAGCCCCACGCGCGCGGTGTGCAGGAACTCGTCCATGGCGTCGCGATGCTCGCGCAGTTGCGCCTGGGGCAGGATCTGCGCATCGCGCAGCACGACGGGATCGAGCTTGTGCTCGTCCACGCACCGCCGCCACGACTCCTGAATCACCGCATCGCGCGCTGTCCGCTCGCCGACGGCGACCCGCACGACCTCGTCGATATGGGCGGCCTGCTCCTGCCTCATGGCTGCGCTCCTCCCCATATGTCTGTTCGATTTTTTCGTGAAGTGTCGCCCCGGACGCCGGTCCGATCAAGCCGCGACGGCACGGCTAACCCTCGCGACGCCTTCCACCTCGCTTCAAACCGTTGACCGTGCGTGTGAAACCGTCTCAAACCCGTTGCGCCGTCATACCCGCGCCTGACGCGGGCCTCGAAATCGTGGATGGCCGGGATAAGGCCGGCCATGGCGAGCGGAGAGGCGGCCCACCCGCTCATTCACAATCCCACAAGAACCGCTCCCGGGGGAAGAAAGCGTCCTGCTCAAGGGGGCGGCAACGCCGCAACCGGTCTGCCCAAACCGTCATCGGGATGTTATGAATGGGACCTATGTCCCGACCTGGCTTGCAGGGCATCGCCGTTCCGCGATGCACACCTGTGCAACGGGGGGCTCGATGACACTGGCGCCGTTTCTCGAGGTCAAGAAGGCGAGCGTCGCCTATGGCGCGACAACGGTGCTCGACGGCATCGACCTCGCCATCGCCAAGGGGGAATTCGTCGCCCTGCTCGGCTCCTCGGGCTGCGGCAAGACCACCTTGCTCCGGACCATCGCAGGCTTTGTGATGCCCTCGGCGGGAACCGTCTCCGTCGCGGGCCGCGACGTGACGCGCCTGCCGCCGGACAAGCGGGGCATGGCTCTCGTCTTCCAGTCCTATGCCCTGTGGCCGCACATGACCGTGGCACAGAACATCGGCTATGGCCTCAAGCTGCGTCACCAGCCGGCCGAGGCGATCGCCCGGCGTGTCGCGGAGATGGAGGCGCTGCTCGGTCTCACCGGCCTCGCGCGCCGCAAGCCGGCCGAGCTCTCGGGCGGCCAGCGCCAGCGCGTTGCCCTCGGCCGGGCGCTCGCCATCGATCCCGAGATCCTGCTGCTCGACGAGCCGCTGTCGAACCTCGACGCCCGCATCCGCCTCTCCGTGCGGCACGAGATCCGCGCCCTGCAGCGCCGGCTCGGCATCACCGCAATCCATGTCACGCACGATCGCGAGGAGGCGATGGTGATGGCCGACCGCATCGTCATCCTTGACAGCGGCCGCATCGCTCAGGCCGGCACGCCGGAGGAGGTCTACAACCGGCCCGTCTCGTCCTTTGTCGCCGCCTTCATGGGTGCGGAGAACAGCATCGGCCTTGTCGGAACCGTCGCGGGCGACCGCTTCGCCATCACGGCCGGACCGACGAACGAGCCCTGTGCCGTGCCACTCTCGGGGCGGCCGCTCGCCGACGGACCTGTCGTCGCCCGCTTCCGCGCCGAGGCGGCCAAGCTCGTGCCGGCAGGCGATGCCGCGCATGTCCCGGAGGGCACGCTGGTTCTATCCGGCCGCATCGAGAGCGCGAGCTATCCCGGCGGCCACTGGCGCCACGCCGTCGCCGTCGGCCCCGACACCGTTCTCGCCGACGCGCCGCAGGCCTTCGCCCCGGACGCGGCCGTGAAGGTGTGCGTGCCGCCTGAGGCGCTCTTCCTGTTCAACCCGCCCGGCGCCGAACCGGCCGCGGCCGAGTTTGCCGGACACAAGACAGACAAGGCCAGCGAACTGGCCGGAGCCTGACACAGGGCCCCGCGCCCGCCATAACGGAGACCGAACGATGAAAACGTTGTTCAATGCGGCTCTCGCCCTCGGCTTGGCGGCCACGCCGGCCGCGGCAGCCGAGCTGACGGTGGTCACCGCCGGCGACCAGAACATGGTCGAATATGTGAGTGAATATCTCGGCCCGCTGTTCGAAAAGGAAAATCCCGGCGCCAAGGTGCGCGTGGTCGGTACCGGGCCCGGCGATGCCGGCTCGCAGAAGATCCTCGAGCGCTTCGAGGCCCAGGCCAAGGCCGGCAGCGCCAAATGGGACGTCGACGTCGCCGTCGTGCACGAGAAGTTCGCCGGCCCCATGGTGGAGGCGGGCTATCTCGAGGCCTATCGCGACAAGATCCCGAGCGGCAAGCTCGTCACCCGCGGCAATGCCGACATGGCGCTCGGCACCAGGGTGAGCGGTTATGTCATGCCGATGTTCAACAGCCAAACGGCGCTCGCCTACAACCCCAATCTTCTCGCCAACCCGCCGAAGAGCTATGCCGAGCTCGCGGAATGGGCCAAGGCGAACCCCAAGCAGTTCGGCTACAACGGCATCAAGGGCGGCGCCTCCGGTGTCAGCTTCGTCATGGGCTGGATCTACGCCTTCGGCGAGGGCGACGCCGGCAAGCTGCAGAACGGCCCCTTCGAAGAAGCCGAGACGAAGAAGTGGGACAAGGCGCTTGCCAGCCTCAAGGACTTCACGCGCCACGCGACCCTCACCCCCGGCAACGCCGGCACGCTCGACCTCCTGAGCCGCGGCGAAATCGCCATGGGCCCGGTGTGGGTCGACATGTTCTATTCCTGGCAGGCGGACGGGCGCCTGCCGCCGGACCTCAAGCTCATCCTGCCCGAGCCCGGCATGCCCGGCCAGCCGATGCATTACGTGGTGCCGGCGAAGAGTCCGAACCGGGAGCTTGCCGAGAAGTTCGTCGCCATGGCGACGAGCCCGAAGGTACAGGCCGAGGGCATCGTCAAGCGCTTCAACTGGTATCCCGGCATCGACGCCCAGCACGTCCAGGCCGAGCTCGACGACGCGACCTGGAACAAGCTGTTCAAGGACATCACTCCGGAGGACCTCGCCAAGAACGGCAAGCCTTTCCCGATCGCGCCCTACAACAACGCGATCCTCGAGGCCTACGAGCGGCAGGTCTCGAACTGAGCGGGCCATTGGCGCCCGGCGGAACAGCCGGGCGCCATTCGCCCCTCTCCCCTTGTGGGGGAAGGGCCGGGGGTGGGCGTCGCGACGCAGGAGCACGACCTCCTGCCTGCTGCCCCCCTCCCTGCCCCCTCCCCCATAAGGGGGGAGGGGCGGCACCGTTCCACTACAATGTTCCCGGCATAACCGGATCACCCCATGTCGAAACGCCTCCTCGGCCTCATCCTCGTCCTGCCGGCGCTGGCCACGATCACGCTGCTCTTCATCGTGCCGCTCGGCGCCTCGGTCGTCGGCGCCTTCGAGGTCGAGGGCCGCTACGGGTTCGGCAATTTCGACAAGGCCTTCGCCCTCTACAGCCAGGACATCCTGTTCACGGTCGTCATCGTCAGCCTGTCGACGGCGATCATCGGCCTCGTCGCCATCGCCATCGGCGGCTATCTCACGCTCGGCGAGAACCCGCACGCCGTCGCCGTCCTGCGCTGGCTCTACCGCTGGCCGCTGTTCATCCCCTTCATCGTTGTCGGCCAGGTGCTGCGAACCTTTCTCGCCAAGAACGGCATGATGAACAACACGCTCGTCTCCCTCGGTATCCTGACGCCGCTCGAGACGACGAGCTTCCTCGACTGGCGCGGCATCGTCATCGCCTTCGTCTGGAAGCAGGCGCCCTTCGTGGCCCTGCTGGTCTCCGGCGCCATGGCCTCGCTCGACCGCGGCACCATCGAGGCGGCGCGCAACCTCGGTGCTTCGCGCCTGCGCATCCTCATCGAGATCGTCGTGCCGCAGGTGGCGACGACGCTCATCGTCGGGCTCGTCCTGTCCTTCGTCACCATGATGTCGGTATTGTCGGTGCCGCTCATGATCAACGCCCAGTCGCCGACCATGATCACCGCCGACATCGCCTTCCGCCTCAACGCCTATCGCGACTACGGCGTCGCCAATGCGCTCGGCCTCATCTCGCTGCTCATCACGGCGAGCATTGCCTGGATCTACCTCAGGCACAACGTGAGGAGCCGGGCATGACGAGCCTCGCGACGACGACACCGGCTACCGGCCGCCGGCTGCCGCGGATCGACCTCTGGTGGCTGCCGCGCGGGCTGGTCCTCGGCCTTCTCGCCTTCATCATCTTCGGGCCGCTCACCAATCTCGTCTTGTGGACGGTGGCGGAGCGCTGGTACTTCCCGCACGCGCTGCCGCTGGAATACGGCTTCAGCTACTGGCAGCGTGTCTTCTCGCCGCGCGGCAATGCCATGGAATCCCTGGCGAACAGCGTCTTCGTCGCAACCCTGACGGTGATCGCGGCGCTCGCGCTCGCCGTGCCGGCGGGCTATGCGCTGGCGCGGCTCAAGCTGCCGCTGCGCAGCCTCATCCTGATCGCCTTCCTCATCCCGCAGGCGTTCCCGAACCTGCCCGTCTACGTCAACATCGCGCGGCTGTTCTACGGACTCGGTCTCAACGGCACCATTCCCGGCGTCGTCCTCGTCCACGTCACGCACGGGCTCGTCTATGCGGTGTGGATCGCCACCGCCGCCTTCTCGGCGGTCGACCGGGAGCTGGAGGAGGCCGCCCGCTCCATCGGCGCGAGCGCGCTGCGCGCCTTCCGCGACGTCACCCTGCCGCTCGCCGCCCCGGGGCTGATGGCGAGCGCCATCTTCGTCTTCCTCGAATCCCTCGACGAATTCACCGGCTCGTTCTTCGTCGGCGCGCCGGATGTCAACCTGTTGCCGCTTCTGCTCTATACGGCAGGCGCCGGCGGCAACTACCAGATCGCCTCGATCACGGCGCTGCTGCTGCTCGTGCCCTCCATCGCCTTCATGCTGGTGGTGGAACGTTTCCTCAAGGCGGACGTGCTGTCGCGCGTCGGCCACTGAAGCAAAAGCCGCATGACCGTGGACGACACCGCCGCCAGGATCCGAACGACCGGCAAGCCGCGCTTCGTCAGCGCCCAGGACGTGGCGCACCGCGCCGGCGTGTCGCGCTCGGCTGTCTCGCGCGCCTTCACGCCCGGCGCCAGCATCGCGGAGGAAACGCGCAAGAAGGTGATCAAGGCCGCCGCCGAGCTCGGCTATCAGGTCAACGACCTTGCACGCGGCCTTCTCGCCAACCACAGCCGCCTCGTCGGCATCGTCGCGACCAAGCCAGAAGTCGGGTTCCGAGCCGATCTCTCCGCCGCGCTCGCCAAGGCGCTCATCCGGCGCGGCAGCGTGCCGCTGCTCATCAACACGGGCGAGACGAAGGACGAACTCGCCGCAGCCCAGCAGACGCTCTTCGGCCATCGCGCCGAAGCGACCATCATCCTCTCCGGCTCGCCGCCGGCCTCCTTCGTCGATCTCGCCCGGCGCAACGGGCAGCCCCTCGTCGTCATCGGTCGCTCCGAGCCGGAAACGGATCACGTGATGGTGGACAATAGCGCCGCCGCGCGCCTCGCGGCCCGCCTCTTCGTGGCGCGCGGCTTCACGCGGCTCGGTCTCGCCGGCTCGCGATCGGCGACACCGAGCATCGTCGAGCGTGAACAGGCGTTCTGCGACGAGGCCGCCCGCCTCGGCGCCAGGGTCGCCGTCGCACGCGGGACCGACACGGACTATGCTGGGGGCCTTGCCGCCGGCCGCGCCCTGCTCGCCGGACAGCCGCGGCCGCGAGCGATCTTCTGCGTCAATGACCTCGTCGCGCTCGGCGTCACGGATGCGGCGCGTACGGATCTTGCCCTCACCGTGCCCGGCGATGTCGCCGTGATCGGCTTCGACGACATACCCCAAGCCGACTGGCTCGCCTATCGGCTGACGACCTTCCGCCAGGACGCGGAGCTGATGGCCGGCCGGGCCGTCGCCGTGCTCGATGCGCGCCAGCGGCGCCCGACAGGCCCCCTTATCAGCGAGCGCATCGAAGCCCGGCTCGTGGTGCGGCACAGCTTCGTTCCCAAGCCATGAGCGGGCCTCTTGAAGCCCGCCGGTCTCCACCTAGATCAATGATGCCGGTTGCCGCGACAGGGGCCGGCGGACCGCGGGTCCGCTCCGCAGCGCCCGCTGCTCCATGCCGCTTGTCGAGGGCATGGAGAACGGGTCGCGCTCGACCGCTCTCCTCCGGCTTCTGCCGCGCCAAGCCGGCGCTCCGCTTCGGAGCCGCTTCATCCCGAGCAATGGAGGAGACTCATGACCATTCGCGATCTCATCCCCTGGGGTCGAAACGACGAAACCGCCCCCGTCGCCTATCGGGAGCGCGACCCCTTCCTCGCCCTTCATCGCGAGGTGAACCGGCTGTTCGACGACGTCTTCCGGGGCTTCGAGAGGCCCTTCCGCGACGGGCCCGGCCGCCTCGCCGGATTCTCCGCCGCCTGGCCGAGCATCGAGGTCAGCGACGACGACAAGGAGATCCGTGTCGTGGCAGAGTTGCCCGGCCTCGAGGAGCAGGACGTCGAGGTGCTCCTCGATGACGATACCCTGACGCTGCGCGGAGAAAAGAAGGCCGAAACCGAGGACAAGGATCGCCAGTTCTCGGAGCGCTTCTACGGTCGTTTCGAGCGCCGCATCCGGCTCGGTTACGAGATCGAGGACGACAAGGTGAGCGCGAGCTTCCGGAACGGCGTGCTCACGGTGACGCTGCCGAAGAGCGAGAAAGCCGCAAGCAAGGCGAAACGCATCGCCATCGGCACCGAGAAACGGTAATCGCCGAACGCGCTACGGCTCGTCCGCACCGAGGATCCGGGCGGGTGAGGAGTGGTGCATCGACCCTGGCGCTGTCGCGCTTGACCGCTGCGTCCGAAACCGGGGATGGGCCCCGCGCCTGCGCTGCGGCGCCCGGCCCGGCGCAAGGCGCAAGGCGAGCGCGGGGCCGACGACGAGCGCCGTCCGTTCGAGCTAAGATTGCGGTGGCGGCTATCGGCTGGTCTTCTGGGCCGGCCGCCGCCGATACGCACCAGCCGCAGCAATGATGTCAGTGCAGGGGGCTCGTGAGGAAGACCGAAAAGAGCCTGCTGCCGGTGGCGTCGGTGATGTCGAACCGCCACCCGTCCCAGTTCGCGAACGGATTCTCGTCGCGCAACTCTTCGATGGCCTGCATGACCTCGGTGCGAACCTCATCGAGGTCCGACCGCTCGAGACCGCAGTCGTCCAGAACGATCTCGCGCCCTGTCGACAGATGGAAATAGTACCGCAATGGCACCTCCTGTCCCTGCGGGCCTGATGAGGCTTTCGGAGCGGGCCGGTTGAAGCAGGATTGCCCGGCCTTACGTGACATGTGACCTGTCCCTGCGGACAGCATTGCGGGCAAAACGCTCGCGCCAGAAGGCGATGGTACGCACGAGCCCCTCGCGCAATTCCACCTTCGGGCGCCAGCCGGTTGCCTTCATGAAGCGCGTGCTGTCCGCCAGGAGGACGCGTACCTCCGAATTGGCGGGGCGCAGCCGGTTCGTGTCCTGCTCGACGGGCTTTTGCCGGTCCGTCAGCGCCATGAGAAGATCGACCAGTTCACCGATGGCGATGCCTTTGCCGCTGCCGGCGTTGTACGGCCGCCCGAATTCGATGTCCGGCGCACAGCCGATGGCGAGGAAAGCCGCCACCGTATCCTCCACGTAGGTGAAGTCGCGGCTCGTCGAGGTATCGCCGACACGCACGGTCGCGGCGTCGGGATCGAGGATCTGGCGCAGGACTGTCGGGATGACCGCGCGCTCGCTCTGGCGCGGGCCGAAGGTGTTGAAGGGGCGCAGGATGGCCACGGGCATGTCGAAGCTCCGGGCGTAGGCCTCGGCCATCATGTCGGCGCCGATCTTGGAGGCCGAATAGGGCGACTGCCCCTGCAGGGGATGGCTTTCGCCGATCGGCACCGTGATCGCCGTGCCGTAGACCTCGCTCGTGGAGGTCTGCACGACGCGCCGCACGCGGTGCTCGCGCGCAGCCTCGAGGATGTTGATGAGGCCGAGGACGTTGGTCTCCACATAGGACTGGGCCGCGGAATAGGAATGGGGAATCGAGATCAGCGCCGCCAGGTTGAACACGACTTCCTGCTCCGCGAGGAGGCGGCGCACGAAGGCGGCGTCGCGCACGTCGCCGCGCACGATCCTGAGCCTTGTCACGACATCCGCCGGCAGATGGTCGAGCCAGCCGACGGAGTCGAAGGAATTGTAGAGCGCGAGCGCGGTCACATCGGCACCCGTCTCCACGAGCCGCTCGGTGAGGTGCGAGCCGATGAAGCCGTCGGCGCCCGTCACCAGCACCCTCGCCTTCTTGTAGTCCGGTATGTGCGGCTGCGATGGAATGATGGGAGGGCGTTCCATGGCGTGCCTCTCGACTGGCATGCTGCTAGCGCAGGTGAAGCGGTGGGGTTTCCGTCACGCCGGCATCCGCGATGGCGCGCTCCGGCTCGCTGCCGAAGCCAAGGATGGCGAGGCAGCACAGAGCGATCCACTTGACATCGGATGCGAGCGTGCGTCCGGGATAATAGGCGAGGTCGAGCTGCGCCTTGGCCGGGAACAGCGTCTGCCGGTAGAACGCGATGGGATCGACGTCGGGCGGAAAGAGCGCGCTTTCGTTGCGGAAGGCCCACTGGCTCGGCCCGAAGATGCCGGGCTTGTAGGCGAGAACGGGGCGGGTCGCTTCGGTGAAGCAGTCGGCGAGCTCGAGGCTCTCCGGGCGCGGGCCGACGACGGCCATGTCACCGCGCAGGATGTTGACGAGCTGGGGCAGTTCGTCGAGCTTGCTGAGGGCGAGGAAACGCCCGACGCGCGACATGCGGTCATCGCCCTTCATCGTCAGCGGCAAGCCTGCGTTGCGCGTGTCCGGACGGAATTTGCGGAACTTGAGCATCCGGAAATGGCGGCCGCCAACGCCGAGCCGGGTCTGCGCGAACAGGACCGGCCTGCCCGTCTCGGCGACGATGGCGATGCTGACGAGCGCGATTACCGGGCTCAGCACCGCGAGGCCGATCGTAGCGAAGCTGATGTCGAACAGGCGTGCCAGCCCGGCATGATAGGCCCGCCTCCGGTTGGTCGTCATGTGCGCCTCGCCAAGTCCGTTGCAGCGTTACACCCTAGGTGCGAAGGGCGGTGGCGAGCGCGTTGACCACGTGCTCGACATCCGCGGCCGTCATCTTGGGATGCAGGGGCAGCGTCAGTTCGCGGCTGGCGAATTCCTCGGTCACCGGCAGCGGCCCGATATCCGGCCGCTCTCGGTAGAGGGTGAGGTGATGCACCGGCCGATAGTGGATGGTCGTCTGGATGCCCGCGTCCCGCAGCCGCTCGATGACGAGGTCGCGATCGGCTGCGGCCGGCAGGAGGGCCGGCATGATGTGGTGCGACGACGCCCGCTCGTCCGAGAAGGGCACGCGCACGTCCGGGCAGACGCGGTCAAGCAGCCGACGGTAGAGCCTGCTGAAGGCACGACGGCTGGCGTTCCACGCCGGCAGGTGAGCGAGCTGGACGAGGCCGACGGCGGCTCTCAATTCGTCCATCCGGTAGTTGAAGCCGAGCAGCGTCACGTCATAGTGCGGCGTGCGGCTGTTGAGACGCGCGAAGGTGCCACTCGTCATGCCGTGGCCGCGCAGCAGCCGCACCCGCTCGAGCAGTGCCGGATCACGCGCCGTGACGACGCCGCCCTCGCCGGTCGTCATGTTCTTGTTGCCGTAGAAGCTGAAGGCTGCCGCGTCGCCGATGGTGCCGGGTCCCTCGACGCCGACCGCATGGGCCGAATCCTCGACGAGCAGCAGGCCGTGCCGATTGGCCAGGGCACGCCAGGCGGCCCTGTCCGCCAGCGCTCCTGCATAATGGACGAGGATCACCGCCCTCGTCCTGGCGCTGCAGAGCTGTTCGGCGCGCGCGGGCGAGATGAGCGGCACATCGAGGGATTCGATATCGACGAAGACCGGTTTCGCCCCCACGTACATCACGCTGTTGGCCGTGGCGGCAAAGGTGAGCGAGGGCACCAGCACCTCGTCGCCGGGGCCGATCCCGGCGGCGAGGAGGATGAGATGCAGCGCCGCCGTGCATGAGCTCACAGCGATGCAGTCGGACAGGCCGTGCGCCGCGGCGAAGGCTTCCTCGAAGGCGCGCACCCGCGGCCCCATGGTGATCCAGCCGCTCTCGATGACCTCCGACAGCGCTGAGGTCTCCTCGGTGCCAAGAACGGGTTCCGATACGAGCAACATCGTCAGCCCCCAAAACCCCGAGCCATGTCGACGCTGGCTGTGGCAGCCGCTCAGGCGGCCGCCACGACCTCGAAGGCCGGCAACTGGTCGTCCCAGGCGAGTTCCTGTGCGATCTGGAAGTCCTCGATCCGCCCGATATCGAGCCACAGGCCATCATGCGCGAAGGTGTGGGCTGGTAGGCCGCGGGCAAGAAGCGTATGAATGAGGTCGTCGAAGCCGAAGGGCACGCCGGCCGGGATGTAGTCCAGCACGCGCGGCTCCATGCAGTAGACGCCCATGCTCATCATGTTGGTGAGCGAAGGCTTCTCCTTGAAGCCGACGATGCGTCCGTTGGTCTGTTCGATGACGCCGAAGTCGAGCTTGGTCTTGCGTACCGATGCGGCCACGGTGACGAGCGCCCCCTGCTCGCGGTGAACCTGGGTGAAGGCGCCGAGGCTGAGGTCCGTCAGCACGTCGCCATTGATGACGAGGAAAGTGGCGTCGAGCTCCTCGCGCAGCATGGTCAGCGGGCCGATGGTGCCGAGCGGCTCCTTCTCGCTGGTATAGCTGATATTCATCCCCCACTGGTGGCCGTCGCCGCAGAAACTGCGGATGAGATGCCCGAGGTAGCCGGTGGTGATGTAGGCGTCGGTGAAGTCGTTGCGCCGCAGCCATTGCAGGAGGAGTTCGAGGACCGGCTTCGACTTGACCGGCATGAGAGGCTTCGGAAGCACCATGGTATAGGGACGCAGCCTCGTGCCAAGGCCTCCGCACTGGATGACGACCTTCATCTTGTCCTCCCTCGCCAGCGGCACCGGAATACGCAGATCGGCCGCACCTGACGATGAAACAGCGAGGTTTTCGACGTGTACAGGGCGCAAAAGGGTAGATGTCCGAAGTAAATCCAGCCGACGGCCGCGTCCTCTCACCGCAAGCGGGCCGAGAGGTCCGTCCACCTGAGCGCATCGATCGTGCGACGAAGGCGGGGCGGGCGTCGGCGGGCTCGAACCCTGCCCCGTCCGGCGAAAGGGGCGGACACCGGCTCGCGGTCCACCCTGCCGAATGCTCCCCCTGAGCCTTCCTTTCGGGCAATTGACCGGCCGGTGCTGCCAATTCCACCCTGACGCGCACAATCCTCAGGGCGAAGGGTGATGCGACGCCAATCCCGCGAACCAGACGGCAGGCCCGATCCCGGCAGTACGTCGGCCCACGTGCGTGGCATCCTTCTGTGCGTTCTCGTACTGTTGCCGGTCGGCCTCGCCGGCCGGGCGACCGAGGTCCTGCCTCTTGCCGGGAGCGCCGCCTTTCCCTCCCGTCCTGTCGTCGTCTCGACGCCGGCGATGCCCCGGCCGCGCTATCTCGAGACCGTTCGCGACCCCGTGTTCGGTACCTCCTTCACGCGCGTCACCGATCCCGGCGGCCGGATGGGCAGGACCATGGCCTGCGACGCTGCGCTTTGCCGGCACCGCTATTCGAGCACGCAGGCGTGGAACGCGGACCAGAGTCTGCTCGCGATCACCAACGGATGCTCGGGCATGTGCTTCCTTGACGGTCGCACGTACGAGCCGCTGTTTCACCGCCCCATGGACGAGGACTGCAAGTGGCATCCGACGCGGGCACAAGAGATGGTCTGCGTCTACGACGACCGTGTGACCCTCTGGTCGCCGCAAAAGGACGAGCATCGTGTGGTCTACTGGCCGGACGGCTATTGGGACCTTTCCTTCGGCCCCTACAAGGGCAACATTTCGGCAGACGGCCGCCGCCTCGTCCTCGGCGCCCGCAACAAGTCCGGCGCGCTCGTTGCCTTTGCCTACGATCTCGAAGAGCGCCGGAAATTCCCGGACATCGCCGTCTCCGCCCTGCCCGGCGACAACGGCTATTGCGGCATCTCCGCCACGGGTCGGTTCATCATGTGCTTCCAGACCCTGCCAACGCGCACGGAGACGGTGCATGTCTTTACCGTCGACGGGAGACAGGTCCAGCTCTGGCCGGAACATCACCGGCCCGGGCATGGCGACATGGCGATCGACGCGGACGGCCGGGACGTCTACATCGGCATCAGCAAGGCCGACCCGGACAAGTGGCACGTGATCAAGCGGCGCTTGGAGGACGGCCATGTCACCGACCTCACCCCGCCCGGCTATGCGTCGCACGCCTCGGTGCGCAACATCGGGCGCCCCGGCTGGGTCTTCCTGAGCTACGAGGGCACCTACGACAAGGTTGCGGAGGCGCCGGACTGGGCGCCCTTCTACCGAGAGATCGTCGCACTGCGCACCGACGGAAGCGGCGAACTGCGGCGCATCGTGCACACCTACAACGACCGGTCCGACTATGACAGCGAGATCCATGCCTCGCCATCGCCGGACGGCTCGCAGGTCATCTGGTCGAGCAACTGGGGCGTGCCCGGCGGCCCGGTGGCGGACTACGTTGCGCGCATCGAATGGCCCGACGCCGTGCGCTGACGGCCGCGACCCGTGCCACCTTCTCAGGGGATGTTGCGCACGATGTGCGGGCCGATGCCGTTCGCGACCCTGATCGGCAGCTTCTTCCAGCAGGTGATGGCAAGCGCAAATCTGGGATTGGTCGGCGCCAGCTCCGGCAGGGTCCCGCCGGCGGGCAGCCAGTAGGACCAGAACAGCGGCACCACTTCCGGCTGCCACTGCAGCTTGAAGGTGTAGGTGCCGGCGCCGATGGTGGAGCGGCCGAGATCGAGATGGCGGACCCCCGCGCCGCACGCCATCTCGATGGCCTTCCAGTAGAGGAACTCGTTCACGTACCGGGATGAGACGTCGTAGTCCGACGCAATCCAGGGCAGCTCGATCGTATCCCGCGAAGGGATAGCGAGCGCCGCCGCCACGGGCCGGCCGTCGAGCTCGACAAGCAGGATCTGCGCCCCGCGCACACGCTCGAGGATGGTGCGGAAGAACTGCGGCCGGTGTACCGGCGTCCCGAGATCGCGCATGTTCTTGGCGAAGACGCGATAGAAGCGGTCAAGCCCGTCCGTGCCGGCGCGCGAGAAGACCGCGCCCGCGCGCTCGGCCTTGCGCACCTTTCCACGAAGGCGCGAGCTCAGCGCCACCCAGTGCCGCTCGGGGTCGGGCTCGATCGGCACGACAAGCGCCGCCTTGTGATGGCGCACCTGCCAGCCCCGCGCGGCCTCGAGGCCGGAGGCGAAGGACTGTCTGAGCTCGATGTGGCCGGCACCGCGGCGGACGGCCAGGTGCATCGCGGCCTCGGCGAGCGCCGCCTCGACGTCGGGCCGGTCGGCGAGGATGCCGCCGTAATTCACGAAAGGCAGGGAAACGAGATAATGCCCAAACAGCCAGCTCTTCATCTCGAAGAGCGGCAGAACGCCTACGATGGCACCGCCCGCGCGGGCGGCAAGATAGTATGGATCGTGGCCGAAGCTGCGGCTCAGGATCTCCCGCCAGACGAGCGCATGATAGCAGGAGCCGTTCGGCGCCGATGCGACATAGGCATCCCAGGCCTGCTCCAGCCGCGTTCCGACCAAGTCCACGATCTCGATGGATGCCATCGTGCCACACGCTCCCGCGGCGCCACTGCCCTTAGCGACGGGAATCTATACGCGCGGGGGCGGTGCGTCGCTGGCCAGAAAGGCAGGACCGCAGGCTCTTCCTGCCAGGCGCGCGCATCCCCTCGCGATCTTCCGCGATACATCCCGCTCATAGATCGCTCCGGGTATGACACGTCCGCGTGCGTCGCATGCCGGCCGCCACTTTAGGGATATACCCCTACAGAACCGGCGTCCAACCATGCCCGTGTGGTATTCTGAAAAGGTTCCACTTGGCGCTGGAAAGAAAAAATCAGCGCCCGCCATGCCTGCCGCGTTTCTTCCCATAACTCGGCAAGCACAGAACCGGGAGGTGCCAGTCAATCTCCATCCAAACGCCGGAGCAGCAAGAACGAACAAAGCGCCCGAGTTCAGGAGTGAAGGGGAGAAGTCACATGCCGGACGGGGCGCGCGCCTGTTTCATGACCGTGGATGTCGAGGACTGGTTTCACAGCTACAATTATGGATCGCTGGTCTCGAAAGACCGCTGGCCGGACTATGAAAGCCGCGTCGAGCACAATACCTCGCGCGTGCTCGACATCCTCGCACGACGCTCGATCCACGGCACATTTTTCATCCTCGGATGGGTCGGCGAGCGCTATCCGCATCTCGTTCGCCGCATCGCCGGTGCCGGCCACGAGGTGGCGTCGCATGGCTACTGGCACGAACCCGTCTATTCGCTGACTCCCGACCAATTCCGCGACGATGTGCGACGATCGAAGATGGTCCTCGAGGATATCACCGGCCGGCCCGTGCGCGGCTATCGCGCACCCTGCTTCTCGATCACGAACTGGGCACTGCCGATCCTGCGCGATCTGGGCTTCGCCTATGATTCCTCGTTCTTCCCCACCACGGCGCACGACCGCTACGGCCGCCTCGAGGGCATCAGCCCGGGCACCGGCCCCTTCGAGGTGATCGACGGGCTCCACGAAATCTGCATCTCCTGCCTTCCCATGGGCCGCTTCGCCTTGCCCTGGGGGGGCGGTGGCTATTTCCGGCTGGTGCCCTACGGGCTGTGGCGCGTGGGTGTCGAACGGATCCTGCGCACTGGCATCCCTTATGTGTTCTACATTCACCCCTGGGACATGGACCCCGGGCAGCCGCACGTGGCCGGCATGCGCACGCTCGATGCCATGCGTCAGCGCGTGAATCTCGCCCGTTGTGCCGGACGTCTGGACGCCCTGGCAGGCGCCTTGTCCTGGCGCCCCATCGGCGAAGCCATCGCAGAGCCCGCCACGGCGCCGGCCGCGTGCCGGCCAATGGCTGCACGGGCGCAGGCGACCCCCATGTCCGGGAGGGCGTGATGCACGGCATGCGTCCGCATCTCCTGTGCATCGGCGGTGACGACCACGCCCTGCGCATTCCCTTCCTCCTCGCGCTGCGCGAGCGCGGCCTCAACGTGTCGGCGGCCGGCACGGGCGATGCGGGCGCATTCGCCAATGCGGCGATCGACTATCATCCCTATGCCATGAGCCGCTTCCTCGCCCCGCGCACCGACCGGGCGGCGATCGCGGCACTGTCCCGGCTGATCGGCGAATTGCGGCCGACGATCATCCAGTGCTTCGATACGAAGCCCGACATCCTCGTGCCCTTCGCCGCCCATGCGGCGGGCGGCGTGCCGGTCGTCAGCACGATCACGGGGCTCGGCTGGCTCTATTCGTCTCGGTCGCCGCTTGCCCTCGGCCTCAGGCCGGTCTTTACCCTCCTGCAGCGCAAGGCCTCCCGCCTGACGACCGAACTCGTCTTCCAGAACCGGGACGACGAGGTGTTCTTCGCCCGACACCGTCTCCTCGGCACGGCCGGCCATCGGGTCATCCCGGGCTCGGGCATCGATATCGCGCGGTTCGACCGCGCGGTGGCGGACGGACCCTCGCCCACGGCGCTTCGCGCCGAACTCGCGCTCGGCGAGGTACCTGTTGTCGTGACCGTCGCGCGTCTGACGCGACAGAAGGGCATCGCGACGCTGCTCGCGGCGGCCGCCATCGTGCATCGGCAGGTGCCTGACGTGCGTTTCCTCCTCATCGGCCCGCGCGAGAACGAGGGTCCGCTGGCCATCGGCAAGGCAGAGATCGACCGGCATCGACCCTATGTGCGCGCGCTCGGAGTACGGGCGGACGTGCCGTCGCTGCTGCGCATGGCCGATGTCTTCGCCTTTCCGACCGAGCTGCGCGAGGGCGTGCCCCGCGCGCTGATGGAGGCCTGCGTTGCGGGCCTGCCCTGCGTAGCGACGGACATGCCGGGGTGCACAGATGTGATAGACCACGGCACAAGCGGGCTCGTCGTCCCTGCCCGTTCGCCGGCCCGCCTCGCGCAGGCCATCCTTCAGTTGCTGCGCGACCGGACCACGGCGCGGAATTACGCCGCGCGCGCCTCGGCCCATGTCCGCAAGGAGCTCAATCTCGACGTCACCGTCGAGCGCTACGCGGCCCTCTATGAAGAGATTCTCTGCCGGCTCGGCGGGGCAGCTCGGCTATGGCCGGCCTATGCGCCGCTGCCGCCCGCCAAGCTCGCTGCAAGGTCCGGAGCCGCAGCCTCGGGCCCGAGCGTATCGTCGTCGGGGTGAGCCATGCTGCTGGATCTCATGCTCATCATTGGCCTTCTGCTCTCCACGACCTCACAGTTGCGCGTGGCTGCCATTCCAATCGGCCCGGGGGAGGCGCTCCTCCTTCTGTGGCTCGCTATCACGGCGACCCGCGAGATGGCCCGGCTCGGCCCACCACTGACGCACGCCCTGAGCCGCCTCCTGATCTTCTGGTCGGCCTTCGCCGCCGCCCTCTGTCTCGGTGCTATGACGGGCTATGCCATGGGCGACATGCATGACCCCCGCTGGTTCTATCATGACATCGCGGCCTATGGGCTCGCCGCCCTCATCAGCTGCTTCGGCGTCATCCATCTCGAGGCAAGCGGCCGGTTGCGTCCGCGCATCTGGCTGTTCGTCGGTCTCGGCACGGGGCTCCTTGCGCTTCAGGCGGTCCTCGGCTGGTTCGATGCGGGCGGCGGGCAGTTCGCAACCTGGGAATGGGACCGGCTGCGCGGCCTCACCGAGAACGCCAACCAGCTTGCCCTGACGAGCGCCATCATCGGGCTCCTCGCGCTCCACCTCGCCGACACCGCGCGGCAGCCGCTGCCGCGGCTGGCTGCAGGCCTATGCATCGTCGTCGCCGTCGTCGTGGGGCGCCTGACGAAGAGCGATGCCTTCCTCCTCGTCATCGCGGTATCCGGCGTCGTTTACGTCCTCATGAAGCTGAGGACGTGGATGCTCGCCGAGGTGAACCCCCTGCCGCTGTGCTCGGCCGCGGCCTGGGCACTCGCCCTGTCCCTGCCCTTTGCCGTCGCGCTCGCCGCTCCCTTCGGCTCGTCGCTCGCGCAGCAGGCAGAGGCTGTCGCCGCGCATGCCATGCGTGGCGGCGGCGAACGGGAGACGCGCGAAACGGCGAATCTGCGCATCGCCATCTGGAGCGAAGCCATGCGCCGCGGGCTCGAGGCCCTGGCGCTCGGCCTCGGTCCCGGCCCGCACCTGAAGATCCCGGATGAGATTGCCATCGGGCGCCGCAGCACGAGCGGCGGGCCGCAAGACGTTCCGCAGCCGGAGGTCAGGCTCGCCCCGAATTTCGAGGCGCACAACACCGTGCTCGACGTCTTCGTGCAGGGCGGGCTCCCGGCGCTTCTCGGTCTTGGATGGCTGATCGGCGGCATCCTCGTGGGCGCCTGGCGCGGCCGGCTCGATGCCGTCACGACGCTCGTGTGCGGCCTCGCCGCTTACAGCCTGTTTCATTTCATCCTGCGCCAGCCGGTCGTCTGGTTCGCTCTGGTCTTCTGCCTCGCGGCGACGGCCGGGCCGTTCCCCGCGGACGCCCGACAAAGGACGGGTGCGGCCTTTCCAACGGGAGACCGGGAACCATGCGCGTACTGAACACGGAAGGCATCCTGCGCCTCGCCGAACCCGGCCGGTCCAAGAACTTCGCCGACGATCGCGGGCATGGACCGCTCCAGGATCCGACGGCTGCTCCCCCCTTCCTTCACCTCATTCAGGCGCTTCTGCGCAGGCGCTGGCTCATCGTCGCCATCGCCGCCGCGGGGACGCTGCTGGCTGCGATCCTCGCGCTCGTTGTGCCGCCCCAGTACACCGCGACGGCCCAGTTGACCGTGGAGCGCCCCGCCGGCGGCGGCCAGGCACCCGAGCGCATCCTCGATGAGATCATCGACACTCACCTCGCCCTCATCGCTTCCCGGGACCACCTCCGGCGTGTCGCGAGCCGCCTGCAGCCGCTGCAACTTGCGAAACCCGACGCTCAGGCGCCCGCTGCACCGTCGTTCGGTGCGCCGGAGAGCGCGGCCGGAGGCCGCTCCGAGGCAGCCGGACAGGATATCGGCCAGCGGATGCTGCAGCGTCTCACCGTCTGGATCCCGTCCTTGTCGGGACGCAGCGAGGCCGACCGTTTCCTGGAGAACCTCTACCGCAGGACAACGGTCCTCCAGGAGCGGCGCTCACGGCTGATCACGGTGGCCTTCACCTCGCCCGACCCGCGTACCGCAGCCATCTATGCCAACCGCATCGCCGAGGCCTATGTCGACAGCCTCCAACAACAGATGGAGGCGGATGCGGTGGCGCAGCTGCACGACATCAACCGTCAGGTCGACGCCGCGCGGCGCGAGGTGCAGGCTGCACAGCAGGCGGTGCAGGATGCGATCCGACGCCGCGTCGAAGCGCCTTCCGGGCCGGGCGGCGCTGTCGACGCGGACCGCGAGATCCGCGACCTGACCCGCCTCAGCCGCGAGGCCGCCGAGTTCCACGAAAACCTGCTGCGCCGCCGCACGGAGATGAAGGAAGCGCAAGCGAGCATCCGGCCGGGCATCGGGGTGCAATCGCGTGCCGCCGTGCCGACTTGGCCGAGCTCGCACAATCCGCTCCTGTTCGTGGTGCCGAGCGCCTTCCTGTCCCTCATGGCGGGCTGCTGGCTCGCACTGATCCTGGAACGAGCGGACCGCAGCCTGCGCAGCGACCGGGAAGTTCAGCGGGTCCTGGGGATTCCATGCATCGGCCTTTTCCCGCGGGTGCGCGCCGGCGCCATCGGTGCGCCGAGGCTCCACATCCTCAACCATCCCGGTTCACCCTATTCGGAAGCGGTGCGGAACATCGCGGCAGCCCTGCAGGCACATCACACCGGCCGCGGCTCGCGGGTCGTCCTGGTCACCTCGAGCCTCGCCGGCGAGGGCAAGTCGACGCTTGCAGCGGCACTGTCGGCCTATTTCGGCACCCTTGGCCGCCGGGTCCTCCTGATCGACCTCGATATCCTTCCGGCAGCGGAACGCTCGCGCGAGCCGGCGCGCGCAGGCAACCGGCGCTCGCCCTCGCGCGAGCAAATGCGGGAGATGATTGCTCCCCAGCCCGAGCTCGGAGTGGACTATCTCGGCCTGTCGCGTCTTGGCGTCGATCCGCTGCTGTTTTTCGAGCCGGAAGGGCTGCCGCGGCTCTTGACGGACCTGCGCAAGTCCTACGACGTCATCGTCGTGGGCGGACCGCCGGTGCTGGGCGCGTCGGAGGCTCGGCTGCTGCCGTCCATCGCCGACCAGGTGCTCTTCGTTGTGCGCTGGGCATCAACGAAGCGTGACGTCGCCGAACATGCGCTGAGCTTCCTGCGCCGATTCCGCGCGATGGACGAGCCCGGCCCCGGCGCGACCTTTGCCGTGCTCTCGCATGTGAAGCTCAAGCAGCAGGCGCGGCTCTCCTTCGGCGACACCGGTGGTGACCCACCGGCATTCGGCCCCGGTCCCGACCGGCCACCGGCCGATCGCCCCTCCGCACGGACGGCCGAGGACGCCGGCCCTGTCGAGAGGAGCGCCTGATGGTCCAACCGCACCGAGCCGAGCGCCGCCTGCGGGCCCTGCGGCCGATGCCACCGCACGCGCCGCGGCCGGATCTCGTCCTCGACCTCCTCGCGCGCTTCGGCCAGCAACAGATTTGCTATTGCTACTGGAAGGGCACGGAGAAGCTCGCCGGTGCCCTCGGCGGCGAGGGCGACCTCGATCTCCTCGTCTCGCGCGCCGACCACGGCCGGGCCCAGGCGATCCTGCTGTCCGCCGGTTTCAAGTTCTTCCCCTCCGTCAGGGATCGGGAACCGGTCGGAGTCTTCACCTATCTGGGCTTCGACGAAGGCCACGGACGTCTCGTTCATGTCCACCTGCACACCCGGCTGGTGAGCGGCGGACCGCTGACGCGGCACTGGCACCTGCCGTGGGAGGAGGCGGTGCTGGCGCGGGCCGTCTCCCACGAGCACCTGCCCGTCAGGCACCTCGACCCGGCCTCGGAGGCGTTGCTCCTTCTGACGCGCTGCTGCCTCGAATGCGGCGGTTGGGACCCCGTCTCGCTGCGCCGCGGGCGCGCGCAACGCGCGGCGTTCGCTACCGCCCGGCAGGGCCTTCGCGGAAAGGTGTCGCGCGAAGACCTGTATGCGCTGGCCGCGGCGCTGCTGCCGGACGATCTCGCGGTGGCGTTCTCCGATGCCCTGAACGGCCCCCTGCCGGACCGCCACTCGCCCCTCGGCCGGGCGATCCGGCACCATCTGGCCGACGGCGCCCGTGCCTACAACGGGACGGAGAGCGCGCTGCGCAGCGCAGGCCGGTCGATGTCCTGGCTTCTCGGACGGTTCAACCGCGACGTCGTGCAGTTGCCGCGCCCGTGGAACCGCCGCCCTGCCGCCGGCGGCCTCGTGGTGGCGCTCGTCGGGGTCGACGGCAGCGGCAAATCCACGCTGCTCTCGGCCCTCACGCAATGGCTCAGTCCGAAGTTCGACGTCCTGCCGATCTATTTCGGCACCGGTGACGGTCGCCCGTCGCTGGTCCTGCGGCCGCTCAAATGGCTGTTGCCGCTCGCGACCCGCGCCGCCGGCAGCAAGCCGCGTGTCGCCTCGCACGGCAAGCCCTCGGCCGCCGCTCCGTCCTTTGCTTACGGCCTTCTGCTCACCGTCTGGGCCCTGGCGGTGGCGGCCGACAAGCGTGCCAAGCTCGCCGCGGCATGGCGGGGCGCCAACCGCGGCCTTCTCGTGCTGACCGACCGCTATCCGCAGTGCGAGAGCCGGCGCTTCAATGACGGCCCGCTGCTGGAGCGCCTGCCGGCGGTGCCGGGCTGGCTGCGGCGGCACGAACGGGCGGTCTACGAACGGGCCCGGCGGCTGCCACCCCACCTGGTGCTCAAGCTCCTGGCGGCACCCGAGTCCCTGGCGCTGCGCGAGCCCGCCATGGATCCGACAGTGATCCGTCAAAGACTCGACGCCTTGTCCGGACTCGCCTTCGGCGGCGCGGACATCGTCTGCCTTGATGCCGACCGGCCACTCGAGGAGGTGATCCTGCGGGCAAAGAGAGAAATCTGGCAGCGCCTCTAGAAAGGCAGGCCCCATGATCGTCGAATTTTTCGGTCCTCCGGGCGCCGGCAAAACGACGCTGGCGCGCATGCTCGCCGCACGGCTGAACGCGCAGGGCTACGACACGGTCCTCTGGCACAGCAGCAGGCCGACGGAACTCGTTCCACTGCGCGGGCCGGACCGCCTCACACGCCAGCTCGCCCCCATCCGCCGCATGCGCAGGTCCGTCGCCGAAACCCTGTCGATCGTTCGCCACCCCCTCGCCAATGCCGAGCAGATCGCCCTCGCGAACCGCATGCTCAAAACCCTGCCCCCGCGCGGCATCCTCACGCGGCTGCGCGAGGCCCAATACATCTGCCGCATGGCGCAGGCCTGGTACGGCGCCGCGCGACTGGGGCGGATCACGATCTTCGACCAAGGGCTCGTCCAAGAGCTCTGCTCTCTGGCGATCCTTTCCGGTCACGCCGACGTCGCGTCGCTCGTCATGCTCCTCGAAAGCATCCCGCTCGCGCAGCTCTCGGTGCTCGTGAGCGTATCCCCGACGCTGCTGAAAAAGCGGACGATCGAGCGGCTGTCGCGCCTGCAGCTCATCGAGCGCTTCTTCGAGCGCCGCGACAGGCCGGATTTCGTTCCGGTCGCGCACCAGCTCCGCGACCTGCTCGTCCGCAGCGGACATCCGGTCCTGTGTGCCTGCTCGGTGGACGATCCCTCGACCGAGAGCAGCCTCGAGCGGATCGAGCAGGAGGTGGTTCGTCAATACCGTTCCGCGCAGCACCAGGAGCTGAGGAGGTCCGGCGGATGAAACCGATGAAGACCGTGCCGGCAGTAGACGCCCCCGCGGGCGAACCGGCCGACGGCAAAGGCGCGGAGGCGCATCTCTTCTCGGCTGCCGCGGCTGCCGGGCGCGTGCGGCGTGGCGGCCTCGTCGCCTTCTTCGTCTACAGCGCCGGCTATGCGATCACCTATCTCTCGCAGCTCGTCGTCGCGCGCCTCATCGGCGTACACGACTATGGCATCTACGCCTATGTGACGGCCTGGGCGACGGTCCTCATCTATGTCTCGACCCTCGGCTTCGATGTCGCGCTGCTGCGTTTCGTGCCTGTCTACCGAGCGAAGGAAGCCTGGGCGCTGATGCGCGGCGTCGTGCGCTACGCCCGGCGCAGCGTCGCCGTCGTCGGGTTGACCCTCACCCTTGCGAGCGCCTGCCTGATGCTGGCCTGGCAGCCGGACGACGACCTGGCCGTGCCGTTTCTCATCGGCTTTGCCGCGGTTCCTTTCGTCGCGCTGCTGCGGGTCCAATGCACCGTGCTTCGGGCCTCGGGCGCCGTCGTCGCCGCTCTCGCCCCGGACCGCATCGTCCGTGAAGGCAGCCTCGTCGTGCTCGTCACGATTGCGACCCTTCTTGTCGGCCGCCAGATCAGTGCGCAATGGGCCCTCACCGCCGCCCTCGCCGGTGCCGTGACCGGCCTGCTGCTCGCCCATTACGTCATGCGGACCCATCATCCGTTGCCCGGACCGGAGGTCCCGCCCGAGTACGATACGGCCGCCTGGCGGAACGCGGCCCTGCCCTTGATGATCGCCGGGGCGACCGAGGTGCTGCTCAACCGCACCGGCGTCATCGTGCTCGGCTGGATGGACCATACGACGGAAGCCGGCATCTACAGCCTGGCGTTCAATGTCGCGCTGCTCGTGACCCTGCCGCGGGTGGCCGTCAACACGCTTTTTGCGCCGGCAATCTCCAGCCTGCACGCGGCCGGGGACCGGCACGCCCTGCAGGCGCTGGTACAGCGCACCGCCCAGTGGACGCTCGCCGCGGCCGCGGCCATCGCGGCCGTCATCTTCGTTGTCGCCGAACCGCTGATGTCGTCCTTCGGCACAGCTTATAGCGAGGGCGTCGTGCCGCTGCGCATCCTGCTCGTCGCGCAGGTGCTCGCCGTCGGGGCCGGATCTCAACTCTATGTGATGACCATGACGGGGCACGAGCGCAGCGCCGCGACACTGCTCGTCGGCGCAGCCGGCGCGAACATCGTCGTCAGCCTGGTGCTGGTGCAGTTCTTCGGCGTCGCCGGCGCGGCCCTCGGATCGGCGGGCACCCTGCTCGCCTGGAATGCCGCCATGGCGCTCTGGATCTGGCGGCGGCTGGGGCTCGCGCCCGGTCTCCTGCGCCTGGCCGCGCCGCGGTCCTGACGGTGCGGCCCCGCAGGACGCCGCCCGCCCCCAATCGATCCTTGGCGAAAGGTCTGAAACCCATGAGCGGCAACGCCAAATTCCGGCAGCTAATTTAAACAGATTAACTGCCCCGCGTTGACACATGCATCATTTAAGATAAATTTTTAATGTCCGGGATCACGCTGGCAGGGGATGTGGGGATGAGACAAATTCCTGCCATTACTATTGTTGTATCCTCAAATACACTTCTAAGGGAAGGTTTAGCGCGGGTTCTGAGTGGCGCCAGTTTTACGGAGATCATGTCAGCCCCCGCACTCGACGGGCTCGATATATCGGCTCTTCCCGTCTCGGGCTCGGCTTTGATTATCGTCGATGTCGATTCCGACTTTGATCACAAGATCAGGCAGATCCGATCGCTCAGGGACGCCTGCCCGACGGCGCGCATTGCGGTCTTCGGCGAGAGCCTCCGCCGCAGCGACATTGCCACCGCGCTCAGGGCCGGCGCCAATGCGTGCTTTGCCCATGTGTCAGCCTGCGACGTCTTCATCAAGGCGCTCGAGCTCGTGATGCTGGGCGAGCCGGTCGTGCAGCCGGTGCTGTGGGCGCTCAATCTCGCCGACGACACCGAGCGTTCGCCCGATCGCAGCGACGCGGCGGGCGGCGACGACGACACCCCCAAGCGCTCTGATCCGGAGCCGGGGCCGGGCGCCGACGTCAAGCTAGCGGCATTCGGCATGGAGACGGCCGCAACATCCTTCGCGCACGTCCCGGAGCATGGGCTGCCTGCCCTTTCGCCGCGTCAGCACTTCATCCTGCGCTGCCTCGTCCAAGGCGACTCGAACAAGCTCATCGCGCGCAAGATTGCCGTCAGCGAAGGCACGGTGAAGGCGCATCTCAAGGTGCTGCTCAGAAAGATGAAGGTCCGCAACCGCACCCAGGCGGCCATCTGGGCCCTCAGCCATCAATCCTACCTGTCGACGGTGGCGGACGATGCAGAGGAGCGCTCGCTCGCCGAGGCCCCGGCGGCATCCACAGCGGCACGCAGCCCTTGCCGGGCGCTGACGTGACGCGGGCCCCTGCGGGACCGGCCCGACCGGATCGCGCACGGGCAGGTTCGGAGGGGCACCGCCAAACCAACCATCGGGGCCACGACCATGGATCTGACAGGCTCTTCTTGCCGCATGTGGCACGATACGGGTGATGGCGGCAGCGGTGTCGCACGGCGGCTTGCCGGCGAGGCCATGCTGGTCCCGCTTCCTCGCCGGCTGTCCGCCCGGCTTCCCTTTCCCTTCGTCCTCGTGGCCGCCTTGCTCGTCCTCCTCGTCCCGGCAAGGGCAGATTTCCGGGTCGACGTTGGCGACGTGATCGAGATCGTCGTGACGGCAGCACCCGAATTGCAGCGCCGCCTGCCCGTGCGCATCGACGGCCATATCGCGTTTCCGCTGATCGGCACCATGAAGGTCGCCGGGCTCACCGCCGCGGAGCTGCAGGACCAGGTCCAGGCGGCGCTCGCCGCCAAGGTCTTTCAGCGCCGGATGCCCGATGGCAGCCAAGTCGACATCATCATCGGCCCGGACGAGGTCACGGCCAGCGTCGTCGAATACCGACCGATCTACGTCAACGGCGACGTTCTGAAACCGGGCGAATACGTCTATCGCCCGTCTATGACCGTGCGTCAGGCCGTGACGGCCGCCGGCAGCTATTCGCTCGTGCGTTTCGGCACCGGCGACCGCTTCGCCGAGACGGCCAATTTCGAGGCCGAGTTCGGCGCCCTGTGGGCGGAATACGTGCGGATCGAGGCACGGATCTGGGGGTTGCGCAAGCTGCTGGGGCAGGACGCACCCTTCGACTTCTCCACCCTCGTCGGCGGGCCCATCACCCGTGCGAGCGCCACCCAGATCCTGACCCTCGAATCCGAGCGCGTCGCCGCCGTCGAGGCCGATCAGCATCGCCGCCGGGATGCCCTCGTGCGCTCCCTCAAGGAATGCGACGACGAGATCGAGGTCCTGGCCGAACGCCAGAAGGTCGAGGACAAGAGCGCCGCTGACGATACCGAGGAGCTGGAGCGCGCCACGAAGCTCTACGGTCGCGGGGAACTGATCAGCCAGCGGGTAACAGATGCGCGGCGAGCCGTGATGCTGTCGGCGTCCCGGCGGCTCGAAACGACCTCGCGCCTGATGCAGGTCCGGCGGCTGCGCGTCGAGATGCAGTCACAGCTCGACCGGCTCGATGTGGAGCTACGCATGGTTCTGCTGCGCGACCTGCAGGAAGCGAACGGCAGGGCCGAAGGCCTGCGCTCGCGGATCAACGGCCTGATGCTCGTGCGGCAGCGGACGCTGGACCTGCCCGACGCCGGCCCGAGCGCCGCGTTGAAGCCCCAGGTGATGATCGTCCGCAAGGACGATGGAGGCCGCGCGCGCTTCCTCGCGGACGAGGACACGGAGCTTTATCCCGGCGACGTGCTGCAGGTTTCCGTCAGCGCGGTGACACCCGGCGGCATCGCGAGCGGTGGCGCCGCGAACGGAACGGTGGCGGTGCGCTGAAGCGCCGGGCACTCCTCAGTGCGCCTCGTCCATGCGGCCGAGCCGAGCCATCATCGCCGTGATGTCGGCGGCGAAGAGCTGTGCCGCGGCGCCGAGGGCGCGGCCCCGCTTTTTCAGCAGCATGGATCGGGCCCCCACGAGCGGCCCGTCGGCGAGGGCGACGGTGGCGAGCCCGCCATCGATGCCGTGGATGGCGAAGCGCGGCAGGAAGGTGACGCCGCTGCCTTCGCGCGCGAATTCGAGCAGTAGGGCGATGGAATTGCTCTCCACCTGCTTGCGCAGGCGAAAGCCACCGAGCCATTCCGCCTGCTCGATGGCACGGCGCGTGCCGTAACGTGTCAGCTGGAGCGCGCACGGCACATCGGCGAAGGCCGACAGCGGCAGACGCTCCGCGCCGGCGAAGGCATGGCCCTTATGCATCACCGCGAAGACCGGCGTCGCCGCCTCGGCCAGGCAATCGAGCGCGGGCGTGAGGCGCGGGCTGAAGGCGAGGGCAAGGTCGAGCTCGCCCGCGCCGAGGCGCTCCAGCATCTGTTCGGTGCCCGCCGTCTCCGCATGCAGCGTCACATTGGGATGGGTGGCAAGGAAGCGCGCCGCGCGCGTGCGGAAGGTGGCGGCGATGAAGCCCTCTCCGATGGCGAAGCGCACGATGCCGCGCTCCCCGCCCTCGACGGCCGACAATTCCTCGATGAGGCGCTCGTCAAGCCGCCAGCGTTCCTGCGCATGCTGCGCCAGGAGTTCGCCCGCGACGGTGGCGCGGATGCCGCGCCGCCCGCGCTCCAGCAGCGGCACGCCGAGGTTGAGCTCGATGGCGCGCACGGCACGGCTCACCACGGAGGGCGCGACGCCCATGGCCTCGGCTGCGCCGCGGATGGAACCGGCATCGAAGGCGGCCCGGAAATACTGCAACGAGCGGTCGTCGATGGAGCGCAGGGCGCGCGCCAGCCGCCCGCGGGCCTGGGTCAGGCCCCGCCGGCTGCGCGCGCCGCCATCTCCATCAACCGTAGCCAAAGCTGAAGCCGGGCTTCTCTGCTGTCTCGATCCAGATGCTCTTGGTCTGCAGGTATTCGTCAAGTCCCTCGCGCCCGCTCGAGCGGCCGAAGCCGCTGTCCTTGAAGCCGCCGAACGGCGTCATCACGCTGATCGTCTTGTAGGAATTGACCCACAGCGTGCCCGCCTCGAGCTGCGAGACGATACGCATGGCGCGCCCGACGTCGCGGGTCCAGACCGCACCGGCGAGGCCGAAGTCGCTGTCGTTGGCGATGGCGAGCGCCTCCGCCTCCCCGTGGAAGGGAATGACGCCGACCACCGGGCCGAACACCTCCTCGCGGGCGATCTCGAGGTCGTTGGTGACATCGGCGAGCACCGTCGGGCGATAGAAGAAGCCGTCGTCACATCCCGCCGGCCGGGCGCCGCCCGCAAGAAGCCGGGCACCGTCGCGCCGGGCCTGGGCCACCATCGTCTCGATGCGCGCGTGCTGACGCGCGTTCTGCACGGGGCCAACCTGCGTGCCGGCCGCCAGCGGCGCGCCGACCACGATCTTCTCGGCGAGCGCGGCGAGCCTCTCGGCGACCTCACCGTAGATCCTGCGCTCGACAAGGAGCCGCGAACCGGCGACACAGCTCTGGCCCGCGCCGGAGAAGATGGCGCCGGCGGCGCCGCCCACGGCCTTTTCGAGGTCGGCATCGGCGAAGACGATATTGGCTGACTTGCCGCCGAGCTCGAGCACGCAGGGCTTGACGCCTTCGGCGCATAGCGCCGCGATGCGCCGGCCCGTGGCCGGTGAGCCGATGAAGGCCACCTTGCGCACGGCGCGGTGGCGGATGGCGGCCGCACCCGTCGTGTGGCCGAGGCCGGTCAGCACGCCGACGGCTGCTTCGGGCACGCCGGCCTCGATCATGAGCCGGCCGAGGGCGAGCGCGGTGAGCGGCGTATTCTCGGAAGGCTTGAGCAGCACCGCATTGCCGGTGGCGAGCGCAGGGGCCACATTCCAGCCGGCGACGAAGAGCGGTGCATTCCACGGCGTGATGATCAGCACGACGCCGTAGGGCACTTTCATGGTCTGGTTGACGTGCGAGGTCGGCACGGGGATGACCTCGCCGTGGATCTTGTCGCACCAGCCGGCGTAGTACTCGAACATCTCGGCGACCTTGATCGCCTCGGCGCGCGCATCGGCCAGCGGCTTGCCGACATTGACCGCCTCCATGCGGGCGAGATCCTCCACCCGCTCGCGCACCAGTGCGCCGACGCGATGGAGGATGCGGCCGCGCTCGGCAGCCGTCAGCCCCCACCACGCCTTGCGCCCCTCATCGGCCGCCGCCGCGGCGGTGGCGACGAGCGCCTCGCCCGCATCGGCATAGGTGAGGAGGGTGCGCCCGCTCGCCGGGTCGGCGACCGTCACCGTGTCGCCGGCGCCGTCGACGAGGCGGCCGGCGACGAGGCTCGCCACCCGGGCCTCCTCCCCCCAGAACGGCGAAAGGAGCGAGCGCGCGTCGGCAGGTGCTGCGGAAAGGGCGGTCGCGGAAGGGTCGGTCATGCAGGATCTCCCAGAGCGGCGCGGTTGAAGTCGGCAGCCGGTCCCCAGCCCCTTGTCAGCGCATTCCAGCGCTCGCGCACCTCGCGCAGCATGGGGATGGCGAGGCCCGTGCGCTCGGCGAGCGCGAGCGCGAGGCCGACGTCCTTGGCCATGAGGCCCATGGTGAAGCCGGAATCGAAGCTGCCGCTCGCGATCCAGCGCGGATAGTTCACCTCCGTGACGGCGCTGCGGCCGGAAGCGCCGTTGACGACCGTGATCAGCCCCTCCTGCGAGGCGCCCGCGGCGACGCCGACGCGCATCGCCTCGCCGGCGAGGATGAGCTGGCCGGCGACGAGCACGTTGTTGACCAGCTTGGCGATGTGGCCGTCGCCCGGCCCGCCGACGACAGAGACCTTCTGGCCGAGGATGTCGAGCACGGGCCTCGCGCGGGCCACCGCCTCGGCCGTCCCGCCCACCATGATGGCGAGCGTGCCGGCCGCGGCGCCGGCAGGGCCGCCGCTGACGGGCGCATCGACGAGCGTGTGCCCGGCCGAGGCGAGGCGGGCGTGCAAGGCGCGCGTCAGGTCCGGATCGCTCGTCGAAGTGTCGATGACGAGCCGGCCGCTCGCGGGCGAGGCGGCGAGGCCGCCCTCCCCCGTCAGCACCGCCTCGACGGTGGCCGGGAAGGGCAGCGACAGGACGATCGTCTCAGCCTCGCGCCAGATAGCGGGGAGGTCGGCGGTGACCTCGGCGCCGGGGACCGTTGCCACCGCCTCACGGGCGCCGGCAGCGACGTCATAGCCGATCACCGGCACGCCCGCCCGCGCCAGGGTCGCGAGCATGCCCTGTCCCATGCGGCCGAGACCGACGACCGCAACCTTTTGCACTGCCATGGTTCGGGAACCTTCTCAGCCGGTGATGCGCAGCACGAGGTCGGCGATGACGACCGAGCCGATATAGGTGCCGAACATCACGCAGATGGCGACGATGACGATCTTCCAGCCCGACTTGCGGGCGATCGCGAACTCGTTCTTCGTGAGCGCGAGGCCCGCATAGGCGAGCGCCGGCGTCGCCATCGCGAGAAAATTCAGCTTGCCGACCGCCTCGTTGACAAAGGCGGCTCCCGGCACGCCGGGGATTGTCGCGATGATGGCGACGAGGGAGATCCAGGCGACGCTCGGCAGGTAGAACGGCATGTACTTGGCGATGACGAGGCCGACGATCGTCATGGCATAGAGGCAGGCCATGCCCGGCAGCGCCTCGAGCGGCGAGACGTTCGTCGCCACCCAGTTGCCGACGAGCGCGACGGCGCAGACGACGAGGAGCTGAACGGCATGGCTGGCGAGGTCGATCGCACGACCCTCGGCCGGCGCATCGGAAATGGCGATCTCGTTGTTCATGGCTGAGGCTCCTCAGTGCATCGTGCTGGCGCGGTCGGCCGGCGCACAGGTGCGGTAGAGCCACTCGGTGAGCGGCAGGGCGAGGAAGAGGCCGGCATAGAGCCCCGTGGCATAGGTCAGGATGTTGCTCGCTGCGGCGAGGGCGAGAATGAGATCCTTCTGGTCCGGCACGGCCGCGACGAGACCGCCGGTGCAGGCCGCGAGCATCGAGCCGGAGCCGACGCCGCAGGACATGGCGAGCGCACGCACGTCGAAGATGCCGAGCCCGTGCACGAGCGGCGGCATGAGGGCAAAGACGAAGGTGCCGATCAGGGTGCCCGTGGCATAGACGCCCATGGCGCCGGCGCCTTCCGGGCTGTTGAGCCCGTACTTGTCGGCGATGAGGGCAAGGTTCGGCTCGCGGTCGATGGAATAGCTCGCGCCGATGGCCTCGCGGCCCATGCGCAGGAGGAAGACCGCGACCGGGAAGGCGATGAGGATCGTGCCGAGGTTGCCCAGCTCCTGCAGGATAAGCGCGGGCCCGGCGGCGATGATCTTCTCGATCTGCGGGCCGACCGTCGTGCCGAAGCGGGCGATGAACGGCATGATCGCGATGGTGATCATGGTGCCGGCGAGCTTCGTCGCGTCGTGGTTGAGCACCCTGCCCGTCGCCTTGAGCACATTGGGATTGAAGATGATGCCCAGCGCGAAGGCGTAGAGGATCGGCAGGAGGATCACCGCCCCGATGCCGATCGGCACGCGGATGAGGCCGATGATCTCGGACACGACGACGATAGCGAGAACCGCCAGATGAAGAACGAGCGCGGGACCGATCGCCCCGCCGCGGCTGGTAGCCATGAGAAGACCCCCTCTGTGGCGCCGGCCGTCGTCGATTCTCGAACGCTCGCGCCCACGATCAGGCCGGCAAGATGGCACCATGCCGGCAAAATTGCGTTGCGAATAGAACTGTTTTCGCGCCGAAGAGTTGCGCCATGAGCAACGCTGAGGAGGATGCGGCCGCCTGCAGCGGCGGCCGCGAGCGCGCTTCAGGTCTTGAGGCGGTAGCCGGTCCGGAAGATCCAGCTGACGACGGCGAGGCAGAGCACGAGGAAGGCGAGGGTCATCGCGACGCTCACCGCGATGTTGACGTCGGAGATGCCGTAGAAGCTCCAGCGGAAGCCGCTGACGAGATAGACGACCGGGTTGAACAGGCTCACGGCGCGCCAGAAGGGCGGCAGCATGTCGATGGAATAGAAGCTGCCGCCGAGGAAGGTGAGCGGCGTGACGATGAGCAGCGGCACGAGCTGCAGCTTCTCGAAATTGTCGGCCCATATTCCGATGACGAAGCCGAGGAGGCTGAACGTCACCGCCGTCAGCACGAGGAAGGCGAGCATCCAGAAGGGATGCTCCACGCGCAGCGGCACGAAGAGGGCAGCCGTCGCCAGGATGATGAGGCCGAGGATGATCGATTTCGTCGCCGCCGCGCCGACATAGCTGACCACGATCTCCATCGGCGAGACCGGCGCCGACAGCACCTCGTAGATGGTGCCGACGAAGCGCGGGAAATAGATGCCAAAGGAGGCGTTGGAGATGCTGTGCGTCAGCAGCGTCAGCATGATGAGCCCGGGCACGAGGAAGGCGCCGTAGCTCACGCCGTCGATCTCGGCCATGCGCGGGCCGATGGCCGCGCCGAAGACCACGAAGTAGAGCGAGGTCGAGATGACGGGGGAGACGATGCTCTGCAGCAGCGTGCGCCCGGCGCGCGCCATCTCGAAGCGGTAGATGGCGCTGATGGCGTGAAGGTTCATCGGGCGTTCCTCACGAGGCTGACGAAGATTTCCTCAAGGGAGCTCTGCCGCGTCTGCAGGTCTCGGAAGCGGATTCCTGCGCCCGACAGGTCCTGCAGCAGCGTGGTGATGCCGGTGCGCTCGCCCTGGGTATCGTAGACGTAGGTCAGTTCCGTCCCGTCTTCCGACAGCTGGAGCGCATAGCCGTCGAGCCCCGGGGGTAGCGCCTCGAGCGGCACCTGCAGATGCAGCGTCAACTCCTTGCGGCCCAGCTTGCGCATCAGTTCATCCTTCTCCTCGACGAGCACCAGCTCGCCGCGGTTGATGACGCCGATGCGGTCCGCCATCTCCTCCGCCTCCTCGATGTAGTGGGTGGTGAGGATGACGGTGACGCCCGTGTCGCGCAGCGTGCGCACGACGTTCCACATGTCGCGCCGAAGCTCGACGTCGACGCCGGCCGTCGGCTCGTCGAGGAAGAGGAGTCGCGGCTCGTGCGCCAGCGCCTTGGCGATGAGCACCCGGCGCTTCATGCCGCCCGACAGCGTCATGATCTTGGCGTTGCGCTTGTCCCACAGCGAGAGGTCCTTCAGTACCTTCTCGATATAGGCCGGGTTCGCCGGCTTGCCGAAGAGCCCGCGACTGAAGCTCACGGTAGCCCAGACGGTCTCGAAGGAATCGGTCGTCAGTTCCTGCGGCACGAGGCCGATGATGGAGCGCGCGGCCCGGTAGTCGGCGATGATGTCGTGCCCGTCGACGCGCACGGTGCCCGTGCTCGGCGTCACGAGCCCGCAGACGATGCTGATCAGCGTCGTCTTGCCGGCGCCGTTCGGCCCGAGCAGCGCGAAGATCTCGCCGCGCCGGATCTCGAGATCGATGCCCTTCAGGGCCTCGAAGCCGGATGCATAGGTCTTCGAGAGATTCGTGATGGAGAGGATGGGCTGCATGCGCGGCAGGATAGCGTCGGCGCGTGCCGTTTCGACGGTTTTTTCCGGCTTGCCGGACGCGGCGTCCCGCTCGGCCTCCGCGACAGCCGCGTCGTGGCCATGGATGGTGGGCATGGATCGGTCCTTGCGAGGGTGCAGGCCCGACAGGTGGGGTCACGCTTGCGTGATCGCAACCCGTTCACCGGCTGCGACCGCACGTTGCCCGCGCTTCAGCCAGGCCCGTGGCGCCTCGCCCGTCATGCGTCGGAACATCGTGATGAAGGCCGCGATGCTTTCATAGCCGAGGTCGAGCGCCACAAGGGTCACCGGCTCGCCGTCGGCAAGGCGCGGCAGCGCGGCGAAGAGGCAGGCCTGCTGGCGCCACAGGGAGAGGCTGAGCCCGGTCTCGCGCTGGAAGGTGCGGGTGAAGCTGCGCCGACTCATGCCGGCGGCCTTCGCCCAGGCGTCGATGGTGACATGCGCCGACGGCTCGGCGAGGAAGCGGCGGCACAGCGCGACGAGCTGGGGATTGGCCGGAAAGGGCAGCGCCAGCGGCCGCTCGGGAAGGCGCGGAATCTCGTGCAGGATGAGGTCGAGCAGCAGCGCGTCGCGGCCGGCCGCGGGCACATCGCGCGCCAGCGCCATCGCCTCGACGATGAGGCTGCGCATGAGGCTGGTGACGGCAACCACGCGCAAATCCTGCGGCAGGCCGGGAATGGCCGCGGGGCGGACATAGACGGAGCGCATCGCGACGTCGCCGAGCATGTCAACCGCGTGATCGATCCCCGCCGGCAGCCAGATGGCATGGCCGGGCGGCACCATCCAGCGGCCGCTGTCCGTGTGGACCATGGCGACGCCGGACAAGGCATAGAGCAGCTGCGCGCGCGTGTGGCGGTGGCGCGTGACGTGATGGCCGTCCGGATAGTCCGCCGGCAGGGCGATGACCGCCGCCTGCGCGCTGTCGATCCACTCCCGGCGCTGCCGATCGACATGCAGGGGCTGCATGACGCTACGCCCATTCATGCGCCACCCTCAGACTTGGCCCAGCCACGAAACTTTTGGACCAAAACACGAAAGCAGTACGCCCGCAAGCGGCCTATGGAAGAAGCAGCAAGCCATCGGAGCCCAGCCCGTGACCGACACGCCCGTCACCGCCAGATCCCATGCCGAGAACACGGCCTTCCTCGTGATCGCGGCGGTGAGCCTGTGCCATCTCATCAACGATGTCATGCAGTCGCTGCTGGCGGCGATCTATCCGATGCTGAAGCGCGACTACGGGCTCGACTTCTGGCAGATCGGGCTCCTGACCATGACCTTCCAGGGTACGGCGTCGCTGCTGCAGCCGATGATCGGCCTCTACGCGGACAAGCGGCCCATGCCCTATTCGCTGCCCGTCGGCATGGGCTCGACCTTCGTGGGCCTGATGGTTCTCGCCTTCGCCAGCGACTACCTCCTCCTCGTCGCCGGGGCGGCGCTCATCGGCATCGGCTCGGCGATCTTCCATCCCGAGGCCTCGCGCGTCGCGCGTCTCGCCTCCGGCGGACGCTACGGCCTCGCCCAGTCGCTGTTTCAGGTCGGCGGCAATTTCGGCTCGGCGCTCGGGCCTCTGCTCGCCGCCTTCATCGTCGTGCCCCGCGGCCAGGCGAGCGTCGCCTGGTTCTCCCTCATCGCCTTCATCGGCATGGCCATCCTGTGGCAGGTCGGCGCCTGGTACGCGCGCTACCAGGCGCGGGTGACGCAACGCCCGAAGGCGACGCGCACGGTCTCGATCGCCCGGTACAAGATCGTCGTCGCCCTCGTGGTGCTCGCCATCCTCACCTTCTCGAAGAACGTGTACATGGCGAGCATCTCCAGCTTTTACACCTTTTACGTGCTCGACCGGTTCGGCGTGTCCGTGCAGCTGTCGCAGGTGATGCTGTTCGTCTTCCTCGGATCGGCGGCGGCTGGCACGATCCTCGGCGGCCCGATCGGCGACCGCATCGGTGCCAAGGCAGTGATCTGGGTGTCCATCCTCGGCGCCGTGCCGTTCACGCTCGCCCTGCCCTACGCCAGCCTCGAGTGGACGATCGTGCTTTCTGCCGTCATCGGCCTCGTGATGGCCTCCGCCTTCCCGGCCATCGTCGTCCTCGCGCAGGAACTCGTCCCCGGCCGCGTCGGCATGGTTGCGGGTATCTTCTTCGGTCTCGCCTTCGGCACGGCCGGCATCGCGGCGGCGCTGCTCGGGGTCGTCGCCGACGCCAAGGGCATCGCCTATGTCTACTGGCTGTGCTCCTTCCTGCCGCTGCTCGGGCTCCTCACCATCTTCCTGCCCAACCTGCGGCGCGGCGGGGCCGCCTGATACGGCGCGCCGGGAAGAGGACGCTTCCGAACAAGGGCGAGCCGGGAACAGCGACGCCCTCCCTCACCACCGCTTCATCGCGTTTTCCACCTTCATAAAGTTCGCTGTCGGGCTGCGGCAGCACCAGGATCATCGCCCCCGGCTCCGGCCATGGACGACGATGTCGCACGCGGACGCGCCTAACGACGCGGGCGACGGCCCGCGGCATGCCGATCGGCCAATTTGATGCGCCTCAAAGTGCCGGAGGCCGAATGCGCCCAAACAGGATGCACGCCGCGCCCAACTCGGGGGCAGGCGACGATCCTGACGAGACATGATGAACCGCCGCACCCCCTTCGCCTTCCTGGCCGTGCCGCTTCTCGTTGCGGCGTGCCTCCTTCTCGCCGCGGCGGGGCAGCCGGCGGCAGCGGGCGAGCTTGACCGCTACCTCGGCAAGGTCGCCCCGCAGGACATTTTTCCACAGGCGGAGCGCTTCGGCCCGCCCCAGGGGGAGCCGCCGATCGCGCCGGTGATGCGCGGCGAGGAGCGGCTCGGCTTCGTCTATCTCAATTCCGACTTCGCCAATGCCGTCGGCTATTCCGGCAAGCCCATCAAGATGCTCGTGGGCATCGAGGCGAGCGGCGTCGTGCGGTCGATCAGGCTCGTCGACCACAAGGAGCCGATCGTTCTCATCGGCATCCCGGAAGAACGCATCGTTGCCGCCGTCAACAGCCTCATCGGCAAGGACATGGCCGCTGTGGCGCACGGCGCCGAGCGCCCGCCGCAGGTCGACATTGTCAGCGGCGCCACCGTCACGGTCCTCGTCATGGGCGACAGCGTCGTGCGCTCGGCCGTGAGCCTCGTGCGCAGCGGCCGCCTCGGCGGAGGCACCGATGCCGCGCCGGTCGCAGCGCCGGTGGCGCGCGCCATCGACATGTCCGTGAGCGAGATCCGTAGCTGGGAGGACCTCGTCGGCGACGGCTCCGTGCGGCGCCTTAACCTGTCCGTCGGCGAGGTGAACGAGGCCTTCGCCAGGGCCGGCCAGGCGGAAGCGGCGGCCCAAGCGGAAGGGGAGAACGAAGACCTCTTCATCGACCTCTATGCCGCGCCCGTCTCGGTGCCGACGATCGGCCGCAGCCTCCTCGGCGATGAAGGCTACGAGCGCCTGACGAAGCGGCTCGCGCCCGGGCAGCACGCCCTCCTCGTCGCGGGCGAAGGCGCCTATTCCTTCAAGGGCTCCGGCTACGTCCGCGGCGGTATCTTCGACCGCATCGAGCTCGTGCAGGACGGCAGCACGACGCGCTTCCGCGACCGCAACCACACCCGGCTCGGCGACCTTGCGGCCGACGGAGCGCCGGACCTGCCCGAGATCGCGCTCTTCGTGGTGCCCGAGCACTTCCCCTTCGATCCGGCGCGGGAATGGGACCTGCAACTCCTCGTGCAGCGCCCGGTCGGGGCCCGCGACAAGGCCTTCCTCACCTATGACCTCGCCTATCGGCTGCCCGAGCGCTATCTCGTCGCCGAGACGCCCGCCGCGCCCACCCCGGCGCCGGCACTGGCTGAAGCACGCCCGTCGGCCAGCATGGACGACGTACTCGCCATGCCGCTGTGGGAGCGCATCTGGCGCGACAACACCGTCAACATCTCGATCGCCGCCGTCGCCATCGCGGTCCTGACGCTGATCTTCTTCTTCCAGGACTGGCTCGTGTCGCGGCCGCGGCTCTTCACCTGGGTGCGGCGCGGCTATCTCGCCTTCACGCTCTTCTGGCTCGGCTGGTGGATGAATGCCCAGCTGTCGGTGGTCAATGTCATCACCTTCACCAATGCGCTGATCACGGGCTTCAGTTGGGAATATTTCCTCGCCGCGCCGCTCGTCTTCATCCTGTGGTCGTCGGTGGCAGCGGCGCTGCTCTTCTGGGGGCGGGGCCCGTTCTGCGGCTGGCTGTGCCCCTTCGGCGCCCTGCAGGAACTGACCAACAACCTCGCGCGCTTCCTCAAGGTGCCGCAGCTGACGCTGCCCTGGGGCCTGCATGAGCGGCTGTGGCCGCTGAAATACATCATTTTCCTCGTGCTCTTCGGTCTGTCGCTGCACTCGGTCGGGCTCGCCGAGCAATGGGCCGAGGTCGAGCCGTTCAAGACCGCAATCATCCTCAAGTTCGCGCGCGAATGGCCCTTCGTCATCTATGCGCTGACGCTCCTGTCTATCGGCCTGTTCATCGAGCGCTTCTTCTGCCGCTACCTGTGCCCGCTCGGCGCCGCGCTCGCCATTCCCGGCCGCATCCGCATGTTCGAATGGCTGAAGCGCTGGCCGGAGTGCGGCTCGCCCTGCCACCGCTGCGCCAAGGAATGCCCGGTCGAGGCGATCCACCCCGAAGGGCACATCAACGTCAACGAGTGCATCTACTGCATGCACTGCCAGGAACTCTACCACGACGACCAGCGCTGCCCGCACATGATCCAGGTGCGCGTCAAGCGCGAGCGCTGGCTGGCTCAGAACGCTCCCCGCCCCGCGGGAGAAGCCCCCAACAAGCCCATCATCACGCGCAACGGCAAGGCCGTGGCTGATGCGGCCCGGCCCGCCGAGACGGCGGGTGCCCCCTCATGAGCGAAAAGGAGGCTCGGATGGCACAGGAAGACACGAAGTCGGTAGAGACGAAGGCCGGCGTCAGCCGGCGACAGCTACTCGGATCGACCGCCTCCGTCGCGGCGGTGGCGGGTGTCGCCGGTGCCGGCGGCACGGCTGCGCTGACGACGCTCGCAGGCCCGCTTGCGAACCCCGCCGAGGCCCAGACGCGGCCCGCCGCGCGCGCCGGCCAGAAGGCGGAGGTGCATCCCGGCGAGCTTGACGAATATTACGTCTTCTTCTCGAGCGGCCAGACGGGCGAACTGCGCATCGTCGGCCTGCCCTCCATGCGCGAACTGATGCGCGTGCCGGTGTTCAACCGCTGCAGCGCCACCGGCTGGGGCCAGACCAACGAGAGCCTCAAGGTGCTGACCGAGGGCCTCCTGCCCGAGACGCGGGAGTTCCTCGCCAAGCAGGGCCTCAAGACCTATCTCAACGGCGACCTGCACCATCCCCACATGTCGTTCACGGACGGCAGCTACGACGGGCGCTACATCTTCGTCAACGACAAGGCCAACACGCGCGTCGCGCGCATCCGCTGCGACGTGATGAAGTGCGACAAGATCATCCAGTTGCCCAACCAGCACACGGTGCACGGCCTTCGCGTGCAGAAGTACCCGCGCACCGGCTATGTCTTCGCCAACGGCGAGGACCGCGCGCCGATCCCCAACACCGGCGACGTGCTCGACGACCACAAGCAGTACCATGCCATCTTCTCGGCCATCGACGGCGACACGATGAAGGTTGCCTGGCAGGTGATGGTCGACGGCAACCTCGACAACGTCGATGCCGACTACCAGGGCAAGTATGCCTTCGCCACCTGCTACAACTCGGAAGAGGGCGTGACCCTGCCCGAGATGATGGCGAACGAGCAGGACTGGATCGTCGTCTTCAACCTCAAGCGCATCGAAGAGGCGGTGAAGAAGGGCGACTTCAAGGAAATGGGCGGCGTGCCGGTCATCGACGGCCGCAAGGTCTCGCCCTACACGCGCTACATCCCGGTCTCCAACAGTCCGCACGGCATCAACACGGCACCCGACGGCATCCACGTCGTCGCCAATGGCAAGCTCTCGCCAACCGTCACGGTCTTCGACGTGCGCCGGTTCGACGACCTGTTCGACGACAAGATCAAGCCGCGCGACACGGTCGTCGCCGAGCCGGAGCTCGGCCTCGGACCGCTGCACACGGCCTATGACGGCAAGGGCAACGCCTATACGACGCTGTTCATCGACAGCCAGGTCTGCAAGTGGAACATCGACGCCGCCAAGCGCGCCTACAAGGGTGAGAAGGTCAACCCCATCATCCAGAAGCTAGACGTCCACTACCAGCCCGGCCACAACCACACCTCCATGGGCCAGACCAAGGAGGCGGATGGCAAATGGCTGATATCGCTGAACAAGTTCTCGAAGGACCGCTACCTCAACGTCGGCCCGCTGAAGCCGGAGAACGACCAGCTGATCGACATCTCCGGCGATCGCATGGTCATCGTCCACGACGGCCCGAGTTTCGCGGAGCCGCATGACGCGACCATCGTGCACCGCTCCAAGGTCAATCCGGTGCACGTGTGGCAGCGGGACGACCCGCTCTTCGCCGATGCGGTGAAGCAGGCCGCGGCCGATGGCGTCAACCTCATGGAAGACACCAAGATCGTGCGCGACGGCAACAAGGTGCGCGTCTACATGACGTCGGTGGCGCCGACCTTCAGCCTCGAGACCTTCCAGGTGCAGCAGGGCGACGAGGTCACAGTCTTCGTCACCAACCTCGACGAGATCGAGGACCTGACGCACGGCTTCTGCATCGTCAACTACGGCATCAACATGGAAGTCGGGCCGCACGCCACGGCCTCCGTCACCTTCACGGCCGACCGGCCCGGTGTGTACTGGTACTACTGCAGCTGGTTCTGCCACGCCATGCACATGGAGATGAAGGGCCGGATGTTCGTGGAGCCGCGCAACGCCTGAGCCGAAGACGAGGCCGGGGGGCCTCATCCCCCTCTCCCCGCGGGCTGGCCGGGCTTGCCCGACCTGCCCAGACAACGGCGGAACCCGGAATCCCGCGTTCCGTCGGGGAGAGGGGGGCAAGGCCATCACGCCCCGTTCCAGAAGGACCTTGAGCGATGTGTGCGCTCGCGACCATCCTGCGCAGCCTGCCGGCGGCGGCCCTTGCCGCCGGCCTGTCCTCAGCCGCCGCGGCGGGGGAGATCGTCGTCTCCCGTGGCGAGGCGCTGCAGGCGGCGCTCGACCGGGCTGAGCCCGGCGACATCCTGCGCCTTCAGCCGGGCGTCCATCGCGGGCCCGTCACCATCGGCCGGGCGGTGACGCTCGACGGGCAGGATGCGGCGACCGTCGCGGGCAGCGGCGAGGGCAGCGTCATCACCGTGACCGTGCCGGGCGTAACGGTGCGCAGGCTCACCGTGCGCGGCTCGGGGCGCAGCCTGGAGACGCTCGATTCCGGCATTCTCCTCACCCGCACCGCGGCCGGAGGCGCACTCGTCGAGCACAACCGCATCGAGAACAATCTCTTTGGCGTCTACGTGCACGGCGCCGCCGGGGCCCTCGTGCGCGACAACGTCATCGTCGGCCAGACGAGCGGCCGCTCGAGCGAGGCGGGCAACGGCGTCTCGGTGTGGAATGCGCCGGGGGCGAGGATCATCGGCAACGACATCAGCTTCGGCCGCGACGGCATCATGGTGATGTCGAGCCGCGACAACGTCTTCCGCGGCAACCGCTTCCACAACCTGCGCTTCGGCGTCCACTACATGTACACCAACAACAGCGAGGTCTCCGGCAACATCTCGCGCGGCAACGCCATCGGCTTCGCCATCATGTTCTCCAACCGGCTTACCGTGCGCGACAATCTCTCCGACGGAGACCGCGACCACGGCCTCCTCTTCAACTACGCCAACGGCTCGGTGATCGCGGGCAATGTCGTGCGCGGGCGCATGCTGCCGGCGACGCGCTGGCGCGACGCGGGTCTTTCGGCCGATGCCGGCGAGCACGGCCTGCCGGTCGGCGGGGCGGAGGCGCGCGAGGCCGACGGCGCCGCACGCACCGGCCCGGAGAAATGTGTCTTCATCTACAACGCCAACAACAACCGCTTCGAGGGCAACCGCTTCGAGGGCTGCGAGACCGGCATCCACTTCACCGCCGGGTCCGAGGGCAATGCCATGACGGGCAACGCCTTCATCAGAAACCGCACGCAGGTGAAATATGTCGGCACCCGCTTCCTCGACTGGTCGAAGGACGGGCGCGGCAACTACTGGAGCGACAACCCCGCCTTCGACCTCGACGGCGACGGCATCGCCGACATCGCCTACCGGCCCAACGGCATCGTCGATCGGGTGCTGTGGACGGCGCCGCAGGCCAAGGTGCTGCTCAACAGCCCGGCGGTGCAGGTGATCCGCTGGGCGCAATCGCAGTTTCCCGCCCTCTACCCCGGCGGGGTCGTCGACAGCCGGCCGCTGATGGCGCCGCCCGCGCCGCCGCCGCACCTGCCGCAAGGAGACCGGTCATGACCGCAACCGTCGCGCTCTCGGGCGTCGGCAAGCGCTTCCGCACCGTCGAGGCGGTGCGTGACGTCTCATTCTCGCTCGACGAAGGCGAGATCGTCGCCCTCGTCGGCCACAACGGCGCCGGCAAGACGACGCTGATGAAACTGATGCTCGGCCTCATCCAGCCGACCGCCGGCAGCGTGCGCGTGCTCGGCGAGGACCCGGCCTCGGGCGCCTTCGCCGCCCGCCGGCGCCTCGGCTTTTTGCCCGAGAGCGTGTCCTTCAACACGGCGCTGACCGGGCGCGAGACGCTCGCCTTCTACGCCCGCCTCAAGGGCGAGCCGGTCAGCGAGGCGCTCGCCCTGCTCGAGCGCGTCGGCCTCGGCGCCGCCGGCAGCCGCCGCGTCGGCACCTATTCCAAGGGCATGCGCCAGCGCCTCGGCCTCGCGCAGGCCCTCATCGGCGCGCCGCGCGTGCTGCTGCTCGACGAGCCGACGACCGGGCTCGATCCGGCGCTGCGCCAGAGCTTCTATGAGATCCTGCAGGAGCTGCGCTGCCGGGGCGCGACGATCCTGCTCTCGTCGCATGCCCTCTCCGAGCTTGAAGGCGAGACGGAGCGCGTCGTCATCATGAACCGGGGCGCCATGGTGGCGGACGGCTCCCTCGCCGAATTGCGCCGGCTCGCCCGCCTGCCGGTGCGCGTGCGCCTCACGGCAGCCGGCGGGCTCGACGGGCTCGCGGGGCGCTTCGCCGATTTCGGTCCGCTGCAGCGCGTCAACGGCCATGCGGTCGAGATCGCCGTCGACGACGCGCGCAAGATCGAGGTCGTGCGCCGCGCCCTCGCCGACGAGACGCGGATCGAGGACATCGAGGTGACGCCGCCGAGCCTCGACGAGCTCTATGCCCATTTCCTGCGCTCCGGGGAGGCGCGGCCATGAGAACGATCCTGATCATCGCCGGCAAGGAAATCCGGGACGGGCTGCGCAACCGCTGGGTGCTGGCCACGACCCTGCTGCTCGCCGGCCTCGCCCTGTCCCTCACCTTCCTCGGGGCGGCACCCTCCGGCGCGACCGGCGCCCAGCCGCTCGATGTCGTCATCGTCAGCCTGTCGAGCCTGACGATCTTCCTCCTGCCGCTCATCGCGCTGCTCATCGCGCACGACGCCGTCGTCGGCGAGGTGGAGCGCGGCACCATGCTGCTCCTCCTCAGCTATCCGGTCGGCCGCTCGCAGGTGATCCTCGGCAAGTTCGCGGGCCAGGTCGCCGTGCTCGGCTTTGCCACCTTCGTCGGCTACGGCGCGGCGGCGGCAGCGCTGCTTGCCAGCGGGGCGGAAATCGACGCGACGAGCTGGCTCGCCTTCGCTGCCATGATCGGCTCCTCGGTCCTCCTCGGCGCGGCCTTCGTCGCCATCGGCCAGTTCATCAGTGCCGCTTCCCGCGATCGTGGCACGGCCGCGGGCATCGCCGTCGGCGTGTGGCTCGTCTTCGTGCTCATCTACGATATGGGCCTTCTCGGGCTGATGGTCATGGACCAGGGCCGCACCGTCACCGCGCCGGTGCTCAACGCCCTCCTGCTCGCCAACCCGACGGATGCCTACCGGCTCTTCAATCTCACCGGCTTCGCCAATGTCAGCCAGTTCGCCGGCATGGCGGGCCTTGCCGGCTCCGCCGCCATGAGCCCGTCGCTGCTCCTCGGCGCCCTCGGCGCCTGGGCGCTCGCGCCGCTCGCGCTCGCCACGCTTGCCTTCTCGCGGAGAGAACTATGAAACGCCTTCTGGCCGTCGGCCTCGTCCTCGCCATGGCCACCGTCGCCGGGTGCCGGCAGGAGGAGGCCGCCGCCCCGCCGCCGCCCCATGCCCTGACGCGCGAGGCGCTCGGCGCCTATTGCGGCATGAACGTGCTCGAGCATCCCGGGCCCAAGGGCCAGATCATCCTCGACAGCCGGCTGCACCCGGTCTGGTTCTCCTCGGCCCGCGACGCCCTCGCCTTCACGATGCTGCCGGAAGAGCCGAAGGACATCCTCGCCATCTATGTCTCCGACATGGGCAAGGCACCGAGCTGGGAGGCGCCGGGCGAGCGCAACTGGGTCGAGGCGCGCAAGGCCTTCTTCGTCATCGACAGCACGCGGCGCGGCGGCATGGGGGCGGCGGAGGTCGTGCCCTTCGGCGAGCGAGCGGCCGCGGACGCATTCGCCGCCGACAACGGCGGGCGCGTCGTCACCTTCGCCGAGGTACCCGAGGATTACGTGCTCGGCTCCGGCGGGGCCGATGCGACCGGAGCCCTTACCAACCACGTCTTGCATTGAGACTGCCATGACGAATGTCCCGACGCGCCGCCGCTTCATCGGCATCAGCGCCGCCGCCGCCGGCCTTGCGCTTCTGCCGATCGGCACTGCCCTGGCGCAGCCGGCGGACGGCGAGGTGGTGGTCTGGCGCGGAACGGCGCTCGGCGCCGTCGCGACGCTCAGGATCCACCACAGGAACCGGTGCGCGGCCGAGCGGCTCGCCGCCCACGCCGTCGCGGAGGTGCGCCGTCTCGAAGCGCTCTTCAGCCTCTATCGTGACGATTCGGCCCTCGCCGCGCTCAACCGGCGCGGCGTGCTGGAGGCGCCGCCGCCGGAACTCGTCGCGCTCATCGAGGCGTGCCGGCGCTTCCACACGCTGACCGCAGGCGCCTTCGATCCGACCGTGCAGCCGCTGTGGGAGCTTTATATCCGCCACTTTGCGCAGGAGACGGCCGCCCCGGACGGGCCGCCCGCGGATCGCCTGGCCGAGACCCTGCATCGGGTCGGCCTGCAACATGTCATGGTGGACCGCAACCGCATCGCCTTCGCCCGCCCCGGCATGGCGCTGACGCTGAATGGCATCGCCCAGGGCTGGATCACCGACCGCGTGGTGACGCTGCTGCGCGCTGGCGGCATCGCATCGAGCCTCGTCGATATGGGCGAGGCGCGAGCCTTCGGACAGCGGCCCGACGGGACGGCCTGGCGCGCGGGCATCGCCGATCCCCACGCCGCCGGCCAACTCATCGAAACCGTCGCGCTCGACGACTGCGCCGTCGCGACCTCCGGCGGATACGGTCTGCGCTTCGATGCCGCCGGGCGGTTCGACCATCTCATCGATCCGCGCACCGGTCGCTCCCCCCGCCGCTATGACAGCCTCTCCGTCATCGCCCCGGACGCGACGACAGCCGATGCCCTGTCGACAGGCTTCAGCTGCCTTGGCGCGGCGGAGATCCGCCGCATCCGGCAGGAAGCAGGAGCCACCACCGTGCTGGCCACGAGCGGCGCCGAAACCCTTCGCCTCTGAAGCCGGCGCCTCGGCGATTCCCGCTCCACGTCGACGTGCGGCTCACCGTCGTCTGAGGTTCCGGCGCGCCTCTTCGTCTCGCAACTTGCGCGTCCTAAGTTCATAAATAGCAACTTTCAGCCAAATTTTTGCGGAACGCACAACACGACCTGCCTTCGGCCGGCCGCTCCCGACGGTGCACCAGCCTGCAAACAAAGAGGATCGATCTTGCCGGCCCGGCAGGGCCGCGCATCCGCAACTGGGTGTGAGCGGCATCGGCCAAGCTGCCTGCCCTGCATTTCGGCAGGGGCCGCAGATGTTGCAGGCGCATGATCGTGCTAGTCTTGCCGCAGGGCGGGAGCGAGGCGTGCTGGTGGACAAGAGCGATCTTTTCTACCTCACCGACGATATGCCTCAGAACGAAGAGGCCAGCGGGACGCGACCCTGGACGGTCGCCGTCATCGACGACGACCGGGCCGTGCACGAGGCGACGCTCTTCGCCTTGCGGGACTACCGGCTCGACGGGCGCGGCCTCGAGATCCTCAGCGCGAGTTCGGCCGCCGAAGGTCGCCGGCTCGTCGCCGAGCGGCCTGATATCGCGGTGATCCTGCTCGACGTCGTCATGGAGCGTGACGACGCCGGCCTCAGCCTCGTCGATTTCATCCGCCGCGACCTCGCCAACGAGACCGTCCGCATCGTCCTGCGCACCGGCCAGCCCGGCCAGGCGCCGGAGCGACGCATCGTCATCGACCACGACATCAACGACTACAAGGCGAAGACAGAGCTCACCGCCGACCGGCTCTTCACCACGCTGACCGCGGCGCTGCGCAGCTATGCCCAACTGGAGCGTCTCGGGGCAGCGCGCCGCGAGCTCGCCGACGCAAACGCCCTGCTCGAGCAGCGTGTGGCCGAGCGTACCGCCAGCCTGCGTGAGGCCAATGAGCGCCTCGCCGCCCGCAGCGCCGAACTCGCCCGGGCCAACCGTCTGAAATCCGAGATGCTCGGCACCATCGCTCACGACCTGAAGAACCCGCTCGGCATCATTCTCGGTCGAATGGAAATGCTGGACGATCTCGTGCGCCAGGAGCCGCCGCCGCGCGAGACCATGCGCGCGCAGGTGGAACACGTGCGCAACTCCGCCCGCCACATGAGCCGGATGATCGATGCGCTCATCGCCGACGCCATGGGCGATGCCCTCGACATCGCGTTGCGCCGCGGCCCGGTCGACCTTGCCGTGCTCGTTGCCGAGGTCGCCGCGAGCAACCGCATCCTCGCCGAGCGCAAGGGCCAGCGCCTCACCATGGAAGTGCCGGAGCGTCTCATGATCACGGGCGACGCCGACCGCCTGCGCGAGGCGCTCGACAACCTCGTGTCCAATGCCGTCAAGTACAGCCCCGGGGGCACGAACATCACGCTGTCGCTCGCGCGCGAGCCGGGCGGCGCCGCCTGCCATGTGCGCGACGAGGGACCGGGCCTCTTGGCCGAGGACGAGATGCGCCTCTTCGGCCGCTTCCAGCGCCTCTCGGCCCAGCCGACGGGCGGAGAGAGCGCGACGGGCCTCGGCCTGTTCATCACCCGCCGCATCGCCGAGCTGCACGGCGGCACGGTGACGGCGCAGAGCCACGGTCCGGGCCGCGGCACGACCTTCAGTCTCCTTCTGCCCCTCGACGACGGTGACGACGCGCCATGACGAACACGGGGCCGCACATCGCGGTGGTCGACGACGAGCCGGCCACCCGTGAGATGGTGGGCGACTACCTGCGCCTGCACGGCTTTGCCGTGACCCTGTGCGACGGCGCCACCAGCCTGCGCCATTTCATGGCCAGGCAGCAGCCGGACCTCGTGGTGCTCGACCTCAACATGCCGGGCGAGGACGGGCTGTCGGTGGTGCGCCAGCTCAAGGCGGCGGGCGACGTGCCGGTCATCATGCTCACCGCCACCGCGAGCGCCATCGACCGGATCGTCGGGCTCGAGCTCGGCGCCGACGACTATCTCGCCAAGCCGTGCGAGCTGCGCGAGCTCGTTGCGCGCGTCCGCTCGGTCCTGCGTCGCAGCACACGGGCCGGCGCCTCCCAGCCCGCAGCCGGCCGCAGCGTCCGCTTCGGCACCAAGTGGCTCGACGTCGACACCCACCGCCTGCGCGACGAGGCGGGCCAGTCGCAGCCGCTGACCAAGTCCGAATTCCTGCTGCTCAAGGCCTTCGCCGATCATCCGCGCCGCGTGCTTTCGCGCGAATTTCTGCTCGACGTCGCCGATGCACGTGATGCCGAGGCCTTCGACCGCGCCATCGACGTGCGCATCACGCGCATCCGCCGCAAGATCGAACCCGATCCGGCCAACCCGCGCTTCATCCGCACCGTGCGCGGCCTCGGCTACGCCTTCGAGCCCGACGGCGGATAGGCCTCCCGTTTCGCGCCCGGCCACGGGCGCGAAACATCATGTCACGTCCGCAAAGAAATGGCGGCTCCCGGCACCGGCAACGCAAAAGCCCCGCAACGGCGAGCGGGCAGGATGCCCTCCAGTCGGTCGGAGGGATCATGCGGATCAGGAACAAGATCATGCTCGTCGGCGGCATTCCCATCGCGATTGCCGCCGGCATTGCCGTCGCCGCGTGGCTGCTGCTGAACGAAGCCGAACGCGCCCGCAGCGGGGCCGTCCTCGCCGGCGCCATCTATCGCGACCTTCTCGTCGCGATGACCGTCCGTGATGATTACGTGAGCGCCAATCCGGTCGAGCGCGACCCGCATGCGGAGCGCTTCCGCGAGCGGGCGGCGCGCGCCCAAGTTCAGCTCGCCGCGCTCGGCCCGCTCGCGCGCACACAGGCGCAGCGGCGCGAGGTGGCGAGCCTGCAGGACACGCTCGCCCGCTATGTCGCGCGTATGGACGAATATATCGCCGTGACGACAGTGAATGACCGTCTCATCGCCGAGATGTCACTGCGCGCCGCGAGGCTCGTCAATCTGGCCGACGAGGCTCGTGCCCGGCAGCACGCCTCGAATGCCGACATCATCACGACGCTGACCGAGAAGGACCAGCAGTTGCGGCGCCTGCGCGACATCGTCGACCGGGCCTATCAGCTGCGCGCCACCCTGTGGGGCCTGCAGACGGCGCTGCGACAGCCCGACGGCAATGACCATGGCTTCGCTGTGGCGCAGATCAGCCATGCCGCCGGCAGCCTCGCCGAGGCGCTGGGTGCCGGGCGCAGCGGCGCCACCCGCGAACTGGACGACCTCACGCGCGCCGCGGCTGCGGCGGGGCCCGCCGAGACCGGCACGGTCGCCGAGCGCCTGCTCGCATGGTGCGACCGCCTGCTCAAGATCGAGGTGACGGCCCAGCGTGCCCTGCAGGAAGAGGTGGCCCAGCTCCTCACCTATTCCGTCGAGGCCAACGAGACCGAGCAGGCCACCCAGAACGTCGCCGTCTCCACCCTAAAGCTCGGCCAGGAGACGCACGAGGCGCTCACCCGCCGCGATGCCGACGTCGCCGAGCGCAAGCTGGCGCGCAGCGGCGAACTCGCCGCCATCGCAGCCGCCCTGCCGATCTCACCCCTCATCCAGACCGACATGATCGATGCCATCACCGAGTGGGGCGAGCGGCTCGGCACCACGATCGAGGGCATCCGCAAGCAGAACGCGATGATCGCCGACATGGACCGGACAGCGGCGGCCATGGTGGCCAAGGCGCGCTCGCTCAACGAACTCTTCACGGGCGATGCCGACTGGCTTGGCGCCTTCATCGGTCACGTGCTCGTGATCGGTGCCACCATCGGCCTGCTGTTCGGCTCGGTGGTCGCCTTCGCGGCCGCCAAGTCGATCACCATGCCACTGCGCCGCCTGCAGAGCAGCATGCTGGCACTCGCAGCCGACCCGCTCGCCGGGCGCATCACCGAATCCGACCGGCGCGACGAACTCGGCGACATGGCGCGGGCGGCCAATGTCTTCGTCACCGAGATCAGCCGACGCGAGCGCGACCTGCGCCACGCGAAGGAACGGACCGACGAAACGCTGGCCGAGCTGCAGCAGACGCAGGCGGACCTCATCCAGGCGGAGAAGCTCGCTTCTCTCGGCCAGCTCGTCGCCGGCGTGGCCCACGAGATCAACACCCCGCTCGGCATCGCGCTGACCACCGCCACGCTGCTGGGTGACGAGGCGCAGGAATTCGAGCGGGCGCTCGACGGCAACCAGCTGGCGCGCTCGCGCCTTGCCCATTTCCTCGATCGCATGAAGGAGGGCTCACGCCTGCTCTTCGACAACCTCGGCCGGGCGAGCGACCTCGTGCACAGCTTCAAGCAGGTCGCGGTCGACCAGGTGAGCGACGAGCCGCGCCGCTTCGAGATGAAGGGCTGGCTCGACGACGTGATTCGCAGTCTCGGGCCGCTGCTGCGCAAGACGCGGCACATGGTCACCGTGGACTGTCCCGTCCACCTGCAGGTCGGCACATATCCCGGGGCGCTCGCGCAGGTGCTGACCAATCTCATCATCAATGCCGCCCTGCATGCCTATGAGGAGGGCGAGAGCGGGCGCATCACCGTCACCGTGCAGGACGCTCCCGAGCTGCTGCGACTGACCGTGCGCGACGACGGCAAGGGCATCGCGCCGCAACATCTGGGGCGCATCTTCGATCCCTTCTTCACCACCGCCCGTCATCGTGGCAGCACCGGGCTCGGGCTCCACATCGTCTACAACCTCGTCACCAACAAGTTGCAGGGACGCATCGACGTGGAGAGTCGTCCGGGCGCCGGCACCGCCTTCCGCATCGAGATGCCGAAGCAGCTTGCCGGCGAACCCCGGCCCGAAGCCCTCGCGGCGCTCTGACAAAGGGGGAGAACATGGTGAAACATCTGGTGGCGGCCGCCTGCGGGCTCGCCCTCGCCGCCTCGCCCGCCGCCGCCAAGACGCTGGTCTTCTGCTCGGAAGGCAGCCCCGAGGCCCTCAACCCGCAGATCGTGACCACGACGACGGGCATGAACGCGGGACGGCCAATGTTCAACAACCTCGTCGAATTCGTGCCCGGCACGACGCGGATCGTGCCGGCGCTCGCCGAATCCTGGGAGATCTCGCCGGACGGCACGGTCTACACCTTCCGTCTGCGGCGGGGGGTCAAGTTCCATGCCAACGCCGTCTTCACCCCGACCCGCGACTTCAACGCCGACGACGTCCTTTTTTCCCTGATGCGGCAATGGAAGGAGGATCATCCCTTCCACGGCACGCCGGGGGCCACCTTCGACTATTTCCGCGACCTCGGCATGCCGGACCTCATCCGCGCCATCGAGAAGGTTGACGACCACACCGTCCGCATCCGCCTCGCCCGCGCCGAAGCGCCGTTCCTCGCCAATCTCGCCATGCCTTTCAACGTGATGCTGTCGGCGGAATACGGCGATCTCCTTCTGCGCCGGGGCGAGCCCGCGCGGCTCGATGCCGATCCCGTCGGCACCGGGCCGTTCGCGCTCGTCGGCTACCAGAAGGACATCGCCATCCGCTACCGGGCCTTCGCCGACCACTGGAACGGGCGGCAGAAGATCGACACCCTCGTCTTCTCCATCACGCCCAATCCGGCCGTGCGGCTCGCCAAGCTCAAGGCGGGCGAATGTCACGTCATGGCCTTCCCCAACCCGAGCGACCGGGAGACCATCGCCGCCAATCCATCGCTGCGCCTCCTCCAGCAGGAAGGGCTCAACATCGGCTATCTCGCGATGAATGCCGCGCGCCCGCCCTTCGACAAGGTCAAGCTGCGGCACGCCGTGAACATGGCGATCGACAAGCGCGCCATCATCGAGGCTGTGCACCGGGGCACAGGCACGGTGGCCAAGAATCCGATCCCGCCCCTGCTGTGGTCCTACAACGAGGCGATCGAAGATTACCCCTATGACCCCGGGCAGGCCCGGCGCCTCGTCGCCGAGGCGGGCTATCCGGACGGGCTCGACACCGAGCTTTGGTACATGCCGGTCAGCCGGCCCTACAATCCCGACGGCCGCCGCGTCGCCGAGCTGGTGCAGGCCGATCTCGCGCGCATCGGCATCCGTGCCCGTCTCGTTACCACCGAATGGGACCAGTATCGCGCCAAGCTGCAGGCCGGCGAGCCGCCCCTCGCGCTATACGGCTGGACCGGCGACAACGGCGACCCCGACAATTTCCTCAACGTGCTGCTCGGCTGCGCGGCGGCCCGGCCCGGCGGCAACAACGTCGCCAAGTGGTGCCTGCCCGCATACGACGCGCTCGTCACGCGCGCCAAGGCCACGAGCAACCGCAACGAGCGCGAGGCGCTCTACCGGCAGGCGCAGCAGGTCTTCAAGCGCGAGGCGCCCTGGGTTCCCCTCGCCCATTCCATCGTCTTCATGGCCACGCGCAAGGAAGTGAAAGGCTTCGGCATCGACCCGCTCGGGCGCCATGTCTTCGAAGGTGTTGACCTCGAGGCAGAAACTCCGCGTTGAAAGCGAAGCCCAAACGAAAGCTGAAATAGCCAGAATCGAACGAATATTGCGGCAGAATCGCAAATGACGAAATCGAAAACGTTTCGGACGCAATGTGCCTGAAATGCGGTTCGTGCATTCTCGACCCCATCGGCACTACCGGCCGGGCTCCCGCCCGGCGGCGGGCCACCGGCTCGTGGGTCAGCCATGCGCGCTCCTCTTCCGCACATACAACGTCACCGGCACCGGACGGCGACATTCTCTCTCGCCGTTCTCGTCCTGCCTCTCGTCGTCGGACTTCCCCTTGCGGTGTGGCTCGACCTGAGGGGCCTGTCCACCCGGATGATGCAGGGTGAGGCGACCGAGATCGGCGTGCTCATCGACGAGATGCGCACCTATTACGCCAATGACGTGCTCGGGCGGCTCGACGGCGAAAGCCATGGCGAGGACGCCCCCATGCCGACGGCCATGTCCATCGAGCTCGGCAAGCGCATCAGCGCGCGCGATGGAGCGGTCAAGATCCGCATCTTCTCGGATTTTCCCTTCCGCAAGCGGGCGGGCCATCCGATCGATGCCTTCGAGCAGACGGCCCTGGAACAACTGCGGCAGGATGCGGCAAGGCCGGTCGTCGACGTCTCTGGCACGCTCGTCGACCGCACCGTGCGCATCGCGACGCCCATCGTCATGGGCCCGGCCTGCGTCGCCTGCCACAACAGCCATCCCGACAGCCCGAAGCAGAACTGGCGCGTCGGCGACGTGCGCGGCGTGCAGGAGGTCACCGTGCGCCGGCCCATCGAGGCGAGCATCTTCTCTTTCCAGTCCCTGCTCGTCTATTTCGCCGTGGTGGCGGCGTGTGGCCTCGCCTTCATCCGCATGCAGAGCCGGCAGGCGGCCGTCATCCGGCACATGAACGGCGAACTCGCACAGGCGAACGCCTTCCTCGGCACCGTCTCGGCCAAGATCGCGCGCTATCTCTCGCCGCAGGTCTACCGCAGCATCTTCAGCGGCGCCAAGGAGGTCGCCATAACCGCCGAGCGCAAGAAGCTCACCATTTTCTTCTCCGACATCAAGGACTTCACGGCCCTGACGGAGCGCCTGCAGCCGGAGGACCTGACCGCGCTCCTCAACGAATATTTCACCGAGATGTCGGTCATCGCGCTGCGCCACGGGGCGACCATCGACAAGTTCGTCGGCGACGCCATCCTGCTCTTCTTCGGTGATCCCGATACGCGCGGCGTCCGGGAGGACGCGGCCGCGGCCGTGCGCATGGCGCTCGACATGCAGGCGGCGCTCGGCCGGCTCAACGCCGAATGGCGCAAGCGCGGCCTCGCCGAGCCGCTCGAGGTGCGCATGGGCATCAACACCGGCTTTTGTCACGTCGGCAATTTCGGCAGTGACAACCGCATGGACTACACGATCATCGGGGCGGAGGCGAACCTCGCGGCGCGCCTGCAGGCCGTCGCACAGCCGGGTTCGATTGTCATCAGCTACGAGACCTATGCGCTGGTGCGCGACATCGTCGAAGCCGAGGCGCTTGCGCCGATCGCGGTCAAGGGCGTGAGCCGCGCCGTCGTGCCTTATGTCGTGCGGGGACTTTCCGGAGCGGCCGAAGCCGACGTCATCCATGGCCAGGTCCAGGGCCTCGATCTCTTTCTCGACATCAAGGCGCTCGACGCAGGCTCGGCAGGCGAGACGCGCCGGCTCCTCGAAAAGGCGCTGACGGCGCTGGAGACCCGGGCCGGACGGGAGAGGCCGCGCGCCATGTGACCAAACCGCTGCCTCCGATGCTGCCCCGCCGCGGGTTCCGGAGATGGCAGCGGCAGGAACGGCGCAGCGATGATGCCGACGGCACCAGCGCGCCGCATGTTCCCAACCGTTCGACTCGCTCATCAACAAAGCAGCCGCGCATCCGCCTCAGCGATTCCTCGGCAAAAGGGAACGACCCTGAGCAGGTCGTCGAATTAGGGGGGATGAGAGCCGCTCAGGGTCAGGAGTGGTTAGCGTTTGGGCTGGAACAACGCCAAGTTGAAACACTTTTCTGCAACACAACAAATCTACCGTGAATTATTATCGATAACAAGTTGCAAGATCGGCAGTATTTATTTGTCCGCAAATAGTAATGCTAGTTGAATATTTCAAGGAAGCCGGTGCCGCTGCTCGCGCTCACCGTCGACGACGCCGTCCTCAAAACCGAGGAGCCCTTCATGCGGATTGCGACGCGGGACGGACGCTGGTTCGCGACCCGCGTGACGAATCCGCTCGGCTCGCCGGCCAATCCGGTCGGCGAGGCGGCCTTTTTCGACAAGACGCGCGGGCTGTGCGGCATGGCGCTGTCGGCACCCGCCGTCGGACGCCTCATCGCCGGAGTGCACGATCTCGGTGGTGACCCGGACATGCCGTGGCTCGGCGACGTTCTCGGCCCCCCACGTCCGCCGCCCGTCTTCGACTGACCCTCGGCCTGGCTGCTGCGCCTGAGAGGGATGATGTTCGAGCATCCCAAGCGCTATCGTCCCCTTTTTCCGCGTGCGCACGCTGCTGACACGGGACATCCACTGCGAGCACCGCGCGCTGCTCGGTTCGGCGCTCGAATGCGACACCACCCGCGCGGTCGACGCCATCGGCACGCATGTGCAGCGCACGACGGACGCCGTCGTTGCCGCCCTCGCGGACGCGGGGCGCGTACGAGGGGGACCCGCCGGCTCCGGCCATTTCCCGGCGCTGCGGTCCGGATCGGATGGAAAGGCTCGTGCTTCGTGCATTGCCCATTGCGCGCCGCCCCTCCGTGGGCGTATTCCGGCGCTCGGGCGCACTGCCGGGACCAGAACGCCGGTCAGCGTGCGGCTATGCAGCCGGCGGCAGCCGCCGACCTCCTCATGCTCACCGTCGGCACCTGACGAGGCTCCCGATGCTCGACCTCCCGACTCGCCCGACCGAAGCCGCATCCGACATGACCGGCCCGCTCTTCGCGCTCGACGATGTCGCCTTCGCGCTGCCCGAGCGCACCCTGCTTGGACCGCTCTCATTGACCCTCCCGGCGAAGCGCGTCGTCGGCCTCATCGGTCACAACGGCTCCGGCAAGTCGACGCTGGTCAAGCTGCTGGCGCGCCAGCAGCAGCCGTCGGCCGGCACCGTGCGTTTCGCCGGCCGGCCGCTGCCGGAATGGGGCGACCGGGCGTTTGCCCGCAAGGTCGGCTACCTGCCGCAGCAGACGCCGCCCGCCACGGGCATGCTGGTGAAGGAACTCGTAGCGCTCGGCCGCTATCCCTGGCACGGCGCGCTCGGGCGCTTCTCCGCCATCGACCGGGAGAAGGTCGCCCAAGCGATGGCGCTCACCGATGTCGAGATCTTCGCCGACCGGCTGGTCGACACCCTGTCCGGCGGCGAGCGCCAGCGTGCCTGGCTCGCCATGCTGGTGGCGCAGGATACCGAATGCCTGCTGCTCGACGAGCCGATCTCCGCCCTTGACGTCGCCCATCAGGTCGAGGTGCTGGCGCTGGTGCGCCGTCTCGCGCACGAGCGCGGCCTCGCCGTCATCGTGGTACTGCACGACGTCAACATGGCGGCGCGCTTCTGCGACGAGATCGTCGCCCTGCGCGGCGGCCGCCTGCTCGCCCGCGGCACGCCGGACGCGATCATGACGCCGCGGCAGCTCGAGACCATCTACGGCATCGCCATGGGCGTGATGCGCCACCCCGACACCGGCGAGCCCATGGGCTTCGTGCGGTAGCTAGACCGGCGCGTGGTCGAGGCCGCGGATCTTCAGGTCGTCGGGCGCTGAAACATAGTTGAACGTCAGGAGGCGCGCGGCAGCCGGCGAGACGGCGCGGTTCACCGCGAAGACGGTGACGGCGCCCGGCACGAGGGGCGCGAGGCTCTGGGGCGCGAGCCCGACGAGGACGTCGCAGGTGGCGCGCACGACGCCCTCGTGCGTCACGACGACCGCGTCTCCGGGCGCGCGGGCGAGGATGTCCGCGATGGCCGCGCCGACGCGCCCACGGAACGCCTGCCACGTCTCGCCCCGGGGCGGCGTATGGGTGCCGAGCCGCCAATCGCGATAGGCGTGCCTGTCCTCGGCCTCGATCTCCGCAATGAAGCGGCCCGTCCAATCGCCGAGGTCCATCTCGCGCAGGCGGGGATCCGTCACGGCGTCGGGAAAGCCGAGGATCTCGGCCGTGCGGCGTGCGCGGCCGAGGTCGGAGGAGACGACGAGGCCGGGCGCCGGCTCCGCAGCGAAGAAGGCGGCCGCCCGCCGCGCCTGGGCGATGCCGCGCTCCGACAAGGGGGCATCGGCATGGCCCTGCAGACGGCGCTCGGCGTTCCACTCCGTCTCGCCGTGGCGGATGAGGATCAGTCGCATGGGATGGGTCCTGAGGCTCAGGCGGCGACCGCCTCGTCGATGAGGGACGGCAGCTCGGACATGGTGTCGAGGAGGCGGTCGGCCCCGAGCTCGGCGTGGGGCCGGTGGCTGTAGCCGTAGGTGACGGCGAAGGCGCGCACGCCGGCGGCTCGCGCCGCCTCCACGTCGTGATAATTGTCGCCAACCATGATCGCCGCTTCGGCCGGCACGTCGAGGCGCGCCAGCGCGGCCACGAGTGGCGCCGGGTGCGGCTTGCGCTCGGGCAGGCTGTCGCCGCCGATCACCGCGCCGAAGAAGCCGGCGAGGCCGAGCGCCTCGAGGATGTCCATGGTCGCCGCATGGGGCTTGTTGGTGACGACGGCGAGCCTCAGCCCGCGCCGCTTGAGCTCATGGAGCACCTCCGGCACGCCGGGATAGGCCGCCGTGTGACGGGCGGCGCCCGTTTCGTAGATGGCGAGGAAACGCACGACATGGGCGGGCAGGCGGGACAGGTCGCCCCCCGTCGCGGCGAGCGCGCGCTCCACGAGCTTCGCCGCCCCGTCGCCGATCATCGACTTGACCGCCGCGAGGCTCACCTGCGGCAGCCCCTCCTCGGCGAGAAGGGCATTGACCGCGTCGGTCAGGTCGCGGGCACTGTCGACGAGCGTTCCGTCGAGGTCGAAGAGAATGGCCTTGGGGGGCGTCATGGGAAGCTCTCGGATTGGGAAGCGCGAATGTGGAGCGGCGTCGCGCGGCGGCGGGAGGACACCGCCGCGCGAGAAATCGCCGCAACGCATATGCCACGCGGCGGACCGCTGCACATCCCTTCAGGATGCAAGCCAGACAGCCGCATTCAGCGACAGGCCCACCTCGACGGCGGCGCCCGGCTTGTGGATGGCCTCGCCCGACTGGAAAGGTACGTCGATCGAGACCTCGGCGGAGCCGACCTTGACCCCGTAGCGCACCGTCGAGCCCAGGAATTCGCTGTGCAGGACCGTGCCCGGCAGGGACACGTCGCGGGCGCCGTCGGCCCCGAGCGAGGCATGCTGAGGGCGGAAGACGAGCTTGGCCCCCTCCGGCACCGTGACATGAGCCGGGATCGGCAAGCGCACGCCGGCGTCGATCTCGAAGAGGCGCGCCCCGCCCTCCTCGATCACGCGACCGGGCACGATGTTGGCCGTGCCGAGGAAGCTGGCGACGAACAGGTTGGCCGGCTTCTCGTAGAGCTCCATGGGCGAGCCGACCTGCTGCACGGCGCCGTCGTTCATGACGGCGATACGGTCGCAGATCGTGTTCGCCTCCTCCTGGTCGTGCGTGACGAAGATCGTCGTCAGGCCGAGGCGCTGCTGCAGATCGCGCAGCTCGCGCCTCACCTGCACGCGCATCTTCGCATCGAGGTTGGAGAGGGGCTCGTCGAGCAGCAGCACCTTGGGCTCAATGGCGATGGTGCGGGCCACGGCGACGCGCTGCTGCTGGCCGCCGGAGAGCTGCGAAGGGCGACGGTCGGCGAGATGCGAAAGGCCGACGAGTTCCAGCGCGGCCGCGACGCGCCGCTCGATCTCGGCCCTGGGCACCTTCCTTTCCTCGAGGCCGAAGGCGACGTTGCGCTTCACGCTCATGTGCGGCCACAGGGCATAGGACTGGAAGACCATGCCGACGTCGCGCTTCCACGGCGGCAGGTGCGACACCTCCCGCCCGCCGACCAGCACCTCGCCGCCGTCGGCGCGGTTGAAGCCGGCGATCAGGCGCAGCAGCGTCGTCTTCCCGCAGCCCGACGGACCGAGGAAGGCGAAGAACTCGCCGGGCCGGATGTGGAGGTCGATGCCCTTGAGGACATGGTTGGTGCCGTAGGAGAGATCGACGCTGCGGATATCCACGTCGACGGCCTGGGCGCCGAGGGTGGAGACGGAAAGGGGCTGGTTCATTGGCGTTTTCCCTTGGGGGCGGCGGGGCGCATCAGTGCCCCGCCCCCTTGGCGTTCTGGCTCTTCTCGATGATGAGGTGCGAGGCGAAGGTGCACAGGGCGACGAGCAGCACGGCGATGACGCCGAGCGCCGCCCCCGGCCCGCGCCCGGCGGCCGATTGCATGAAGACGTAGAGCCCGTAGGCGAGCGGCGCATCCGCGTTCGACTGCACGAGCATCAGCGTCGCCGACAGTTCGACCGCCGCCGTGGCGAAGCTCGTCACGAAGCCCGCAAGGATGCCGCCGGCCATCAGCGGCAGAACGATGCGGCGCACCGTGCGCACCTTCGTGGCACCAAGGTTCTCGGCCGCCTCCTCGAGCGAAACCGAGATCTGCTGGAGCGCGGCATAGCAGGCGCGCAGCGCATAGGGCAGGCGCCGGATGGCGAGCGCCAGCACGATCACGATCCACAGCGTCGCGAGCGGCGTCCCGTCCGGCAGCTGCACGCCGTAGAAGGTGCGCAGATAGCCGATGCCGAGCACGACGCCGGGAATGGCGAGCGCCGCCGTCGCCGCCCAGTCGAGCCATTGCCGGCCGATGAGCTTCGTGCGCAGCACGAGATAGGCGATGGCCGTGCCGAGCACCACGTCGATGAGTCCGGCGAGCGAGGCATAGATCAGCGTGTTCTTGACGTAGACGAAGCTCTCGCCGAACACGCGGCCATAATGCGCGAGGGTGAAGCCGTCGGGCAGCGGGCTGAAGGACCAGATCGTGGCGAAGGACAGCAGCAGGAGCCCGATGTGGGGCGCGAGCACGAGCAGGAGGATGAGCAAGACGGCCGCATAGGCCGCGACGCTCTCCCACGGCCGCATCTGCCGCTTGGCGAGGCCGCCGCCGCCACGCTGGACGGTGGCGTAGTCCTTGCCGCGCATCGCCCGCGCCGACACCCACATGGCGAGGATCGACATCACGATGAGCACCACCGAGATGACGTAGCCCATCGGATCGGCGATGCCGATCGACGTGACGCGCAGATAGGCCTGCGGCGCCAGCATGTCCTTGACGTTGAGCAGGAGCGGCGTTGCGAGGTCGTCGAAGACCTTGACGAAGACGAGCGAGGCGCCGGCGATATAGCCGGGCATGGCGAGCGGGAAGACGATGCGGCGGAACAGGCGGAAGCCCGAGCAGCCGAGGTTCTGCGCCGCCTCCTCCATCGCCCGGTCGATGTTGCGCAACGCCGCCGAAAGATTGATGAGGATGAACGGGAAATAGTGCACCGCCTGCACGAAGATGACCCCGTTCAGCCCCTCCATGAAGGGGATGCGGAAGCCGAACCAGTCGTTGAGCAGGAGGTTGACCGTGCCGTTGCGCCCGAAGAGCAGCAGCATGGCGACCGCGCCGACGAAGGGCGGCATGATCAGCGGCAGGAAGCCCAGCGTCTGGATCAGCATCGCGCCGCGGAAGTCGAAGCGCGTGGTGATATAGGCGAGCGGCAGGGCGAAGATCGAGGCGAGCACCACCGACATCGCCGAGACATAGACCGAGTTCCAGAAGGAGCGGATGAAGAGGTCGGTCCGCGCGAAGTCGACGAAATTGACGAGCGTGAAAGTGCCCGTGCCCTTCTCCGTGAAGGCGACGTAGATCACCGTCCCCACCGGGATGATGAGGAAGAGGGCGAGGAAGACGGTGATCGCGAGGGCGAGGGCGAGCTGCCCCGGCGTCGCGGACGTCATGAAATGCCGGAAAGGTCCGGACGGCGCATGCGCACGCCCGGCGGTCGTGGCGTCAGCCATGGACGCTCCCCCGAATGGACATGAAAACGTGGGGGCGGCCCCGCCGGGGAGCCGCCCGGTCGTGGCGCGGGATCAGCGCGCGCGCTTGAGCGCCTCTTCGGCCTTGGCCTGCGCCTGCGCATAGCGCTCCTTGGCGAAGGCGGACCACTGCTGCTCGAGCTCGGCCTGGCGGGCGCCCTTCTCCTTGCCGCCGGTGAAGGCGCCGGTGATCTCGGGTGAAGCGGCCTGTTCCGCGGTAATGGGCATGGCGGCGACGAGGTCGCGCGCCTCGCTGACGAGGGCCCGGGCCTCGGCGTTGTCCTTCTTCGCGAGGGCCGCCTCGGCGTCATGGATGGCCTTGGTCGCCGCCTTCAGGGCATCGAGCTGGAAAGTGACGGTCTGGTCGTAGAGCACGTCGACGACGTTGGAGCGCTTCTCCGACACCTCGACGTCGAACTTCACCCGCGCCCCGAGGGAGGGATCCTTGAAGGGGTTGGGATAGTCGGCCGGGGCCTTGTCATAGACGGCCGGGTTGACCGGCAGGCGGCGGATGCTCGGCTCGAGCAGCACCTCCTGCCCGGCGGGCGAGATGAGATAGTCGACGAAGGCCTGGGCGCCGGCCTTGTTCGGCGCATTGGCGACGACCGCGAGATTGGCCGGCACGATCGTCGTCACCGTCGGATAGACGAACTTCACCGGAAAGCCGGAAGCCTGCGAGGAGAAGGCGAAGAAGTCGATGACGATGCCGAAGCCGACCTGGCCGGAATTGACGGCCTCCGGCACGCCGAAGGAGCGCTCGGTGATCTGCCGGAAGTTGCCGGACACCTCCTTGAGCGTGCGCCAGCCCTTCTCCCAGCCCTCGCCCTGCAGGATGGTCTCGATGGTCAGGTGCGTCGTGCCCGAGCGCGACGGCGCCGCCATGGCGACATGGTCGAAATAGACCGGCTTGGCGAGGTCCTGCCAATCCTTCGGCTCCGGCAGCTCATTGGCCTTGGCGTAGCGCTCGTTCCACATGATGCCATAGCCGGAGGCGGCAAAACCCGAATAGAAGCCATCGGGATCGTTGATCGGATAGGAGCCGATCTTGTCGGGGATGCCCTCGGCCTTGGGCTTGTAGGCTTCGAGCAGGCCCTTGCCCTTCAGCACCTCGAAGGCGTCCGGCGCCGAGGCCCAGAACAGGTCGACCTGGTTGTTGGCCTTCGTCTCCTCGAGATATTTCACGCCGGCATTGGTGTTGCGGTTCTGCACGTCGAGCGTGACGCCCGGATGGGCCTTCTCGAAGGCCTGCTTGAACGGGTCCGTCACGTCCTTGGAGAAGGAGGTCACGACCGTGACCTTGCCGGTCTGGGCAAAGGCGACACCCGTGAACAGGGCAGCGCCGATCAGCGCCGCAGCGGCGGCGTAATGACGTGGCATCTTTTTCCTCCCGAATGGACTGTTCTGCTGGGCCGCCCGAAGGCAGCACACCCCTTCCAGCAACAAGCGGGCCAGATGCCGGAAACCGCCCTCAGCAAGGGCTTGCGCACAGCCGACAGCCGACCCCGGCGGGTCAGGCGGGTAACAGCGCCGACGGCCGATGGGTCAGGACGGTAACATCAGGCGTCGATCGCGGTGCCGCGGCCGAGGTCGTATTTCTTCATCTTCAGGTAGAGAGTCTTGCGCGTGATGCCGAGCGCTTCCGCCGTGACCCCGATGCGTCCGGAGAACTGCGCCAGCGTCTCCTCGATGATGCGCCTCTCGGCCGCCTCCATCTGCTCCTCGAGGCTCTGGAGCCCCGCGCCGCCGCGCACGGGCTGCTGCGGCTCGTCCTCGTCGAGCCCGAGGAGATAGCGCTCGGCCGCGTTGCGCAGCTCGCGCACGTTGCCGGGCCAGTCCTGCTGCCTGAGCCGCTCGCTGAGCGCCGGGTCGGGCGGAGGCGCCGCCCGGCCCTGCCGCTGGGCGGCGAGATCGAGGAAATGGGCGAAGAGCAGGGGCACGTCCTCGCGCCGCTCGCGCAGCGGCGGCAGGCGCAGCGTGACGACATTGAGGCGATAGACCAGATCCTCGCGAAAGGCGCCGCGGCCCGCGAGCTCGGCGAGATCGGCCTTGGTCGCGGCGACGACGCGCAGGTCGACCGGGATTTCCCGGTTCGAGCCGAGCCGCTCGATGGTGCGCTCCTGCAGGACGCGCAGCAGCCGCACCTGCGCCGGCAGGGGCATCGATTCGATCTCGTCGAGAAAGAGCGTGCCGCCGCTCGCATGCTCGATCTTGCCGATGCGCCGCTCGCGGGCGCCGGTGAAGGCACCCGGCTCGTGGCCGAACAACTCGCTCTCGATCATCGTCTCGGGGATCGCGCCGCAATTGACGGCGACGAAGCGGCCCTTGGCGCGCCGGCCGAAATCGTGCAGGGCCCGCGCCGCCACCTCCTTGCCCGTGCCCGTCTCGCCGAAGAGGAGCACGTCCGTCTCTGCATCGGCAAGGGTGCGCAGAGTGCGGCGCAGCCGCTCGATGGCGGCCGAGCGGCCGACGAGACGGCCAGCGAAGGGGTCCCGGTCGGCCGCCCCCCTCCGCAGGGTCCGGTTTTCGAGGATGAGGGCGCGGTGGGCGAGAGCGCGCCGCAGCGTCTCGGCGAGCCGCACCGGATCGGCGGGCTTCTCGACGAAGTCCCAGGCGCCGGCCCGCACCGCCTTGATCGCCATCGGCACGTCGGCATGGCCGGTCACGAGCACGACCGGGATCTCCGTATCGATCGCGCGCACAGCCTCCAGAAGGCCGAAGCCGTCGAGACCCGGCATGCGCACGTCGCTGAGGATCACGGCCGGCTGGTCCGCGGTCAGGAGGTCGAGCGCCTCGCGCGCCGAGCCGACGGCCGTCACGGCAAGCCCGTCGAGCTCCAGCGTCAGCCGGTAGGCGTCGCGCACCTCGCGATCGTCATCGACCAGAACAACGCTTGCCGCCATTCCGTCTGCCATGCTCACGCCTGCCCCGCTGCAGCAAGCTCTACCACGAAGGTCGTGCCCGCCGGCCCCGTCTGCGCCAGCGAGAGAGCGCCGCCGAAGTCCTTGACGATGTTGTAGGACATCGACAGGCCGAGGCCGAGCCCCTGCCCCACCGGCTTGGTGGTGAAGAACGGGTCGAAGACGGCTGCTCGCGCCTCCGCATCGATACCCGAGCCGCTGTCGCTGACGGACAAGAGGATCCGTCCGCCTTTCGCTTCGGCGCCGATGGCGATGTGCCGCTCTCCGCCGCCGTCGAGCGCGTCGAGCGCGTTCGAGACGAGGTTGACGACGACCTGCTCCAGGCGAATCTCCTCCGCCTCGACCGTCACTGGGCCATCGGGGAAATTAAGCCGTACAGCGACACGCTCCTCGTCGAGACGCTGCGCGAAGAGGCTGAGCGCGCCATCGACCACGGCCTTCAGGTCCACCGGTTCGAGCGTCGGCGCCGGCCGGCGGGCGAACCGCTTGAGATGGCGGATGAGCTCGGCCATCCGGGCCGTCAGGCCCTGGATCCGCTCAAGGCTCGCCCGCGCCTCATCCATGCGTCCGCGCGCGATGAGGACGGCGCTGTTGTGTGCGTGGGAGCGGATCGCGGCGAGCGGTTGGTTGAGTTCGTGGCTGATGCCGGCCGCCATCTGGCCGAGGGCGGCGAGCTTGGCGGCCTGGACGAGATCGTCCCGCGTCTGCCGGAACACCGCGAGCGCCTTCGCAAGGTCGCCGAGTTCGTCGTCGGTCGGCGGCGGCAGGACCGGCATGGTGGGCCCGCTCGCGATCGTCGTCGCGGCGAGCGTCAGCCCCTCGAGGCGCGCGACGAGGCTGCGGCGCACGTAGAACCAGCCTACGACGATGGCGATGGCGAGCGAGGCGATGGCGATGGCAAGGAGGAGGTTGCGCCCGACGACGATGGCGGCGGCCGAGCGCTCCGCCGCCCGCCGCGCGATTTGCTCCGTGCGGCTGACCTCCTGCGAGACGAGCGCGCCGAGCTGGGTGACAAGACGCCGGTTCTCTGCCAGCAGCGCCTGGGCCTCGGCAATGGCTGCGAGTTCTGCCCGCTTCAGGGCGGCAAGACCAGCCCGGTTATCGGAAACGGCCAGGAGGCGCGCCACGATCTGGCTCACCGTGACAGTGTCGGTCCAGCTCGCAAGCGCTTTCGTCTCGATGTCGAGCTGGTCGGCTATCTCGCCGATGAAATGGCTCGTCGCGTCGAGATCCTCCACGGTCGGCACGGTCGCGAGCCGCCCGAGGAGCCCGACGATGAGATTGGCGTGGGCGTTGATGGTAAGCAGGGCCTCGCTCTTGCGACTCTCCTCGCGCAGCGTGCGGCGGCCCGATTCCGCGGCATCGCCCGGCCCGACACGACCGATGGCCGATTCCATGTTGAAACGAGCGTCGTCGATCAGCGGCTCGACCTCCTCGATGAGGTCCGCCTGCAGCCAGCGCAGTTCCTCGCTCATTTCCCGGACGCGCTCGCCGAGCGGAAAGCGCAGCTCCGCCACCCGGTCGATGGCCTGAAGATTGGCCTCGATGCCCTCGGTCACGACGATGAGCTCCGGCGACAGCGAATCCTCGCTGCTGCGCGTGTCGAGCACCGAACGCAGCACTGCGAGCCGCTCGACGAGCGTCTTGCGTATCGCATCATAGGCCTCGCGCCGCTCGGCGACGGCAAGGTCGGGCGTGCTGGCGATGACGTTGGCGCCCGCCTCCGCGAGACGGGCGGAAAAGGCGAGCGCCGGCAGATGATCGGTCGCGACCGCGTTCAACTCCTCGCTGAGGCGGGCATAGGACAGCCAGCCGACGATGCAGGCCCCGACAGCCAGCCCACCGACGCCAAGGAAGGCGAGGAGGAGGCGCCCGCCGATACCAAGCCTCGCTCTGCGGTTCATCGGGAGACCTCTGCACCGGCGACGCCGCGCCCCGTTGCCTGCACGTCGAGCCGCGCGGCCGCCTCGCCCACGGCTCGGCCGGCCCGGCGCAGGTTGTCGTCGATGGCCGCCCTGATGCGCGCTTCGAGCCGTGCCTGCGGCTCGGAAGCAGGAACGCCGCGCCGCACCCGCTCCAGCTTCCGCCACCGCTCGAGGTCCATGACCTCGTCCGCACCGATGGGCGAGCGCGTCAGGGCCTCGCGCGCCTCGCCGACCAGGCGCGCCGCCTCCGCATCGCCGCGCCGGACCAGCGCCGCCTCCACCGTCCGCACCGACCGCCAGAGACGCGCGAGCTCGGCACGACGGAAGGTGATCATCTCGTCGAAGATGATATTGACGAGTTCATAGCGGGCGGCCGACAGGCGCGGATCGAACAGCCCGTGCGCGAACAAACCCTCGCGCCTGAAGGGGCTGCCGGTCGCGACATCCCCGACGGCATAGGCGGCAGGTGAGATCGGCAGCCGGGCGATGGCCGGATCGAGCAGGATCGCCTGCCCATCGGGTGAGAGCACGAGATCCACGAACCGCTCGGCGCCCTCGCGGTTGTCCGCATCGCTGAGCACCGCGATGCTTGCGGGGACGAACAGCGTCTCCTCCGGCAGTGCGAAGGCCATGGCACCCCGCGGCAGGCCGTCCTGGTTGGCGAGGAAATCGATGGAGGGGCCGATGCCGAAGCGTCCGCGCGCGACACCGGCCGAGACGCCGAAGCTGCGGGCGGTGACGGTGGCGAGATTGCCGCCGATCTCGGACCACAGGCCCCAGCCGCGCTCCCAGCCGTAGACCTGCAGGATGGCTTCGACCATGAGGTGCATGGTGCCCGAGCGCGAGGGCGCGCTGATGCCGACGTGCCCGGCATAGGCTGGCGCCGCAAGATCGGACCAGCCGCGCGGCACCGGCAGCCCCTTCTCAGCCATGTAGTCGGGATTGTAGACGAAGCCGTAGCCCGACAGGGCGAAGCCGAGATAGGCGCCGTCCGGATCGTTCACGGGATAGCCGGCGATACGCTCCGGCGCGCCTGTCGGGCGCGGCTTGAGGCGCGCCAGCCGGCCGGCCGCCTTCAGGATCTCGAAGGCATCGGGCGCCGAAGCCCAGAAGACGTCCGCCTTCTGCCGGCCGCCGACGAGTTCGGCCACCGCCGCCGTCGTCTTGCGCTGCACGAATTCGATCGTGCTGTCGGGATGGCGCTGTTCGAAGGCCCGCCTGTAAGGCTCGAGGAACTGCGGGGGAAAGGAGGTCAGGACCCGCACGGTACGTGTGCCCGCTCCGGCCGCCGTCGCCGGAAGGGCAAGGTGGACGAACAGGGCGGCGAGACAGACGGCGAGGATGCGGACCATGGCCCCTGGCTGTTATCGCAGATCGCGCGGCAGTTATGCCCCTCTTCTCACGAAGGGCCCGCCTTGTCACGGCCTGCGCAGGGCCCTGCCTGCCGAGCCACAAGCGCTCAGCGCGACCGCCTTCAGGACATGCGCTGATCCAGCGGGCCGTCCGGTCAACGCGCCAGTTGGAAGCGCTCGAAGCGGTGCAGTTCCTCGTCGATGCGCGTTTTCAGGCCGTCACGCCTGCCATCGGTGAACCAAGTCCACTGCTGGATGAGCAGCTTGCCGTTCTCCCGGTCCGCCTTGAGGTCGATGGCGGCGACGATCTCGTCGCCGACGAGGACAGGCAGCGCAAAATAGCCGAGACGACGCTTGTCCTTCGGCACATAGGCCTCGAAGCGGTGCTCGTAGTCGAAGAAAAGCTGCGTGCGCTTGCGCTGGATCATCAGCGGGTCGAAGGGCGAAAGGATGTGCACCGTATCGGACGGCGCGCCGCCCGCCGTCGCGAGCACCTCCGGCCGGGCCCAGTGGAGCAGCTTCTCCTCCCCCGCGAGGACGACGGGCACGAGCTCCTTGCGGCGCACCCGCGCCTCGATCGCCTGCCGCACGGCGGGCTTGCTGCCGGCGTCGAGATAGCAGATGGAATCGAGGCTCACGAGCCCCTGCGCCCTCAGCGCGCGGTCGAGCAGATAGGCCGCCCGCTCTTTCTCGGAAGCCGGCTTCGGCGGTGCGTCCCAGCCGAAATGCCGCTCCATCAGCTCGTAGGTCTTGACCATGCCGTTGCGGGCGCTGACCGTCAGCACACCCGTGTAGAATGCAAGCTGCAGCGCCCGCTTCGACGGTTTGCGGCTGGCCCAGGGGTGGTCCTTCTCGACGAGGACGTCGTCCTCGATGTCGCGGATGGTCAGCGGCCCCTCGCTCCTGACGAGCGTCAGCACCTTGCCGAGATCCGCCTTCTTGACCGAGGCGAACCACGGCCGCGGCTGCCGGCGGTAGCGCTTCATCGCGCCGAGATAGAAGCGCAGGTCCCGCGTCGGCACGTAGGACAGGGCGTGCGTCCAATATTCGAAGACACTCTTGTCGACGCTCTGCGCCCGGGCGAGATCCTCGCGGCGATAGGCCGGGATGCGCGTCCACAGGATGTGGTGATGGCAGCGCTCGATGACGTTGATGGTATCGATCTGGACATAGCCGAGATGTTCGACCGCAGCCTGCGTCGCCTCCGGTCCTGCACCGAAGGGCTCGGGCGTGTCGAGCCGCTGCGCGGCGATCCAGATATGCCTGGCCGCGGCCTTGGAAAGCACATGGGGTGTCGTCGTCTTGGGCGCCATGGCGCGGACGATAACCGGATTCGCCTCATGAGGGGGAGCTAGCGACGGCCGCCCACCTCGTCGATGTGCTTGAGCAGGTCGGCCGGGTCGTCGTAGACGCGGAAGGCGCCGGCCTGGCGCAATTCGTCCGGGCCGTAGCCGCCGCTCAGGAGGCCGACGCCGAGGGCGCGACAGCGCGTTGCCGCCAGCATGTCCCAGATGGCATCACCCACGACGACCGCCGTCTCGATGGGCGCGCCGAGCCGGCCGGCAGCGGCGACGAAGAGGTCGGGATCGGGCTTGGCATATTTCACCTGGTCGCGCGTGACGACCGGCACCTTGGCAGGGTCGACGCCGAGCGCCTCGATGTTGAGCGCTGCCGTCTCCATGCGGCCGCTGGTGGCGATTGCCCAGGGAATGCCGTTGTCGGTGAGCCAGGCGAGCAGTTCGCGCGCGCCGGGCAGCGGCCGCACCTGGCCGGCGAGGCGTTTGTAGGCCGCCGCGTGACCCTGGCGCAGGCGGTCGACGCGCTCGGCCGAGATGTCCAAGCCCGTCTCGCGCAGGAGCTGGTTGGTGAAGAGGCCGCCGCTCATGCCGATCTTGCGGTGGATGCGCCAGACGGACAGGTCGATGCCCTCGGCATCGAGCGCCTCCTTCCAGGCGAGGACATGCTGGTAGACGCTGTCGACGAGCGTTCCGTCGAGATCGAACAGGAAGACGGGTTCGATACGCATGGGGTCGCACCTTGCGGCTGGGTCGGGAGCTCACACCGTCTTCTCACGACGCGTCCGGCTTGTCACCGCTCAAGAGCGCAGGACAGGCGACGGCGTGCCGCTCGAGCGCCGCACCGAAGGCGCGCGCCGCCGGGCCGAGCGGCGCGTCCGTCCGGTGCACCAGATAGGCGGTGACGATGGCCTCCCCGCCCGGCCCGAAAGCCGTCGCGTTGAGCCGCACCAGGCGGCCCTCGGCGAGATCGTGCGCCACGAGCCACAACGGCAGGCGGCCCCAGCCCAGGCCGCCGATGATGAGGGCGTGCTTCACCTCCTGGCTGTCGACGCGCCATGTGTTGGGCGACAGGACGCCGAAGTCCCGCCCCTGCGACAGGGGCGAGGAATCTTCGAGCACGATCTGCAGATGGTCGGCGAGGTCCTCCGTGCCGAGGGGCTCCTGCGGATCGCGCCGGCCGAGCGGATGGGAGGCGGCGGCGACGGCGACGAAGGCGAGCCGCGTTAGGATGCGGCGCGCGATGCGCGGGTCGGGAAAATCGCCGCCCACGTTGATGCCGAGCGTCGAGCGGCCTTCGCGCACGGCGACGAGCGGGCCGCCGAGGGGCAGGAAGGAGACGCGTACCGCCACGGACGGGTGGCTCGCCCTGAGGTCGCGCAGAGCGGCGGCGATGACGGGCAGGGAAAAGAGCGTGTCGACCACGATCGGCAGCTCGATCTCGAGGTCCTGCGAGAGGCCGCGTGCCCGGGCGCGCAGGAAATCGACCTTGAGCAGCGCCGCCCGCGCATCCTCGAGCAGCGCCCTGCCCTCCCGGGTCAGCACCGGACGGCGGCCGGAGCGGTCGAACAGGGCGAGGCCGAGCTCCGCCTCGAGATTGGCCATCGCATGGCTGACGGCCGACTGCACGCGCCCGAGGCGCGCGGCGGCCGCGCGGAAGCTGCCGGCCTCGGCAACCGCGACGAAAACCCGGAGCTGATCGAGAGTGAGTGCATCCAGCATGATCTATATCTTCGATCGTTCAGAGCAAAATTTTCTCACTTATATCGATCGATGCAAGCGTCCATCTCTTCTGTGCCACGCGCTAAGAGGATGCACGACATGCGAACACGCGAAGACATAACGGACGGCAGGCACGGCAACGAGGTGCGCCCGCGGGTGCTCGTCCTCTACTACTCGTCCTACGGCCATATTGCCGCCCTCGCCGCCGCGGTTGCCGAAGGGGCCGGCGCGGCCGGAGCCGAGGTCGCGGTCAAGCGCGTACCGGAGCTGGTGCCCGACGAGGTGGCGCGCCGGGCCGGCTACGACCTGACGCAGGAGGCGCCCGTCGCCGCGGTGGCCGAGCTCGCCGACTACGACGCCATCGTCATCGGCACGCCCACCCGCTTCGGCAACATGGCGGCGCAGATGAAGAACTTCCTCGACCAGGCCGGCGGGCTCTGGGCGCGGGACGCGCTGGTCGGCAAGGTCGGCGCCGTCTTCACCTCCACCGGCAGCCAGCACGGCGGGCAGGAGACGACCATCCTGACGGCGCATGTGGTCATGATGCACCTCGGCATGGTCGTCGTCGGCCTGCCCTACACGTTCAAGGGCCAATTGCGCATGGACGAGATCACCGGCGGCTCGCCCTACGGCGCCTCCACGCTCGCCGACGACGGCAACGGCGGCGACCGGCGGCCGAGCGAGAACGAGCTCGCCGGCGCCCGCTTCCAGGGCCGCCACGTCGCCGAGATCGCGGGCCTTCTCGCTTTCGGCCGCGCCCGGCGGGACATCCGCGCAAAGGCGGACGCATGACCGGCGGGCGCGGCACGACGGGCCTCATCGTCGGCGCCGGCATCTTGTCCGCCTTCCAGGTCGGCAAGGCGCCGCTGGTGCTGGAGGCGGTGCGTGCGGATCTCGGCCTATCCCTTGCCGCCGCCGGCTGGCTCCTCTCGGCCTTCGCCATCGTGGGCGCCGTAGCGGGCATGGCGATCGGCCTCGCGGCAGGGCGCGCCGGCATGCGCCGGCTCGCCGTCGGCGGCCTTCTCCTGCAGGCGCTCGGCAGCGCCATCGGGGCCGGCGCCGGCGGCGCGCCCCTCCTCCTCGCGAGCCGCGCCATCGAAGGCCTCGGCTTCCTCGCGGTCGTCGTCGCGGCTCCGGCGCTTCTCGCGGCGATCACGCCCGCGCCTCGCGCCGGCCGGGTCTTCGCGCTGTGGAGCACCTTCATGCCGGTGGGCATGACGATCATCCTCGCCGCGGCACCGCTGCTGCCCGTCCTCGGCTGGCGCGGGTTATGGCTCGGCAATGCCGCGCTGCTCGCGGGCTGTGCCTTGCTCGTCGCCCTGCGCACGAAGAGCCTTTCCCTGCCCCTTCCGTCGGAAGGCATGGGCGCGGATGCGCGCGAAACCCTCGGCAGGCGCGGACCATGGCTGCTCGCCGGGCTGTTCGCGGCCTTCTGTATGGCCTTTTTCGCCGCCTTCGGCTTCCTGCCGACGATCCTCGGCGAGCGCCTGGCCGTCGCGCCGGCGGCGGCGAGCCTGCTGACCGCACTCGCCATCCTCGCCAGTGCCGGCGGCAACCTTGTCTGCGGCCGCCTCATCGCCCGGGGCTGGGGCCATCGGGGCCTGCTTGTCATCGGCTTCGCGGCCATGGCCGTCTGCGGCCTCGGCATCTTCACCCCGTCGATGCCGGGTGCCGGCGCCTATGTGTCGTGCCTCATGTTCTCGGCTATCTCCGGCCTCATCCCCGTCGTCCTCTTCGATGCCGCGCCGCATTACGCACCGCGGCCCGACCGCGCGGCCGCCACCATGGGGCTGCTGATGCAGGGCAACAACCTCGGGCTGCTCGTGGGCCCGGCCGCGGCGGGGCTCCTCGCCGGAAGCCTCGGCTGGCCGAGCCTCGCCGCCCTCGTGGCCGTCGTCGCGCTCGCCGGCATCACGCTTGCGGCGATGCTGCCGCCGCGGCGGGCGGAGCTCAGCGGCGGGGCGAAACCGTCGGCCGCTCCCAGTTGAAGGCAGCAAGGCGCGGATCGTCGGCGAAGGCCTCGCGGCCGAATTCGAGGCCGCTCGCGGGAAAGTCGCAGACGGCCTGCACGCCGCTCGGCCCGAGGCGCATGCGCCAGGTCTGCCGCTCGAGCGGGCGCGGCTCGGAGAAGGCGGCGCAGGTCAGCACCGCGAGATTGGCGCCGCGCTCGGGATCGCGCACCGATTCATAGCGGATGACGGCGATGCCCGCCTCCCGCGCCGCATCGGCGAGCCCCTGGCAGGCGTCATAGGCGAGAAGGTCGGTCCACAGCGCCCTGTCGCGCACGAGCGGCGGGGCCGTGAGGTCGAGCGCCCGCGCCACGGCGACGGCGGCGGAGAAGGCTGTGTAGTCGGTCGTGTTCGCCGGCCAGGGCGTCATCGGCGATTCGGCGAAGAAGAGGAGGCGGTAGAAGGCCATCTCGGCCACGGCGGTGCGCGGCGTCTCGGCAGCGTAGTAGACGCCGGCGGTGCGGCCGGCGCGGCGGAAGCGCGAGCCCCTGGGATATTCCGCCCCGTAGCGGAACGGCGTGGCCAGCAGATAGTCGAGATGGCGGCACTCGGGCGGCAGCGCCGGCTTCGTCTCCTCGATGAGATCCTCGAGAAGCTTCTGCTCATCGAGGTTGTCGACGAGCTTGAGCGTCGCGACGCGATGCTGCGCCTCGATGAGCCGCCAGCAACGCCCCGCATGCGGACGCGCCTCACACGACAGCGCGGCGGGCGTCCAGATAGGCGATGACATCGACGAGACCGGCGACGGTGCCGATCCGGTCGAGCGGCCGGGCACCGAGAAGGGTGTTGGGATTGCGCAGCCAGGCGCGGGCGACGGTCTCGTCCCCGCCGACGATCGCATCGAGCGAGCGGAAGAGACGCACGAACAGGACCGACAGCTCGAAGGCCTTGGTGCCGGTCTCGAGCACGTAGTCACCGCGCTTCATGCGCGAGACGGTGGCTTCGCTGAGGCCAACGATGCCGGCGAGCGCCCGCGCGGTGATGTCGAGCCGGTCGGCCGCCCGCAACAGCGCCTTCGTCAGCACCGTGCCCGGGTCGGGCACATCGGCTCGCCGCTCGAGGATCTGCGCCATGGTCGCTTCTTTCAACCGCTTCTTTCCATGGAAAACATGAGTAGCATAAATTTCTATGGAATGGAAATGTTCACCGGCTCTGCCCCGCTTTCAGCCGTGCCACTTCGGCGCGGATGGGCCCAAACGGCCCGTAGCGGTGCTGGCTTTCCGAAAAGCCGTCGGCATAGGGGCCGTAGGGCGCATCCACCGGCTTGTCGAGCTTGTCCGGGAAATCCGCGGCAAGGTCCCCCTTGCGCGGCCGCGGCTGCGAGACGACGAAGGCGGCGACGTCCCAGGCGTCCTCGGGGGGGAGCCGCGGCATCACCCAGCTCGTGCCGTTCGGCATGTTGTCGTGCACGAAATTGGCGATGGTGATGAGCCGGTTCATGCCCGCCCCGTCGTTGAAGCTGTCCTCGCCCCAGAGCGGCGGCGTCGCATAGCCGAGCGCATCGCCCCTGACACCGCGCCGCACCCCTTCGCCGCCGATGCCGTGGCACCGGGCGCAGTTGTCGCGATAAATACCGGCGCCGCGCGTCGGATCGGCCGGTCGATCGAGCTCCGCCATCGCCCGCAGGCCCTGCCCGGCCACGGCGGCATCCTTCGGCAGGCCATTCGAGAGCACACGGATATAGGCAACGAGCGCCTGCATCTCGCGACCGTCCGCCGGCAGGGGCCGGCCGTTCATGGATCGCGTCATGCAGCTGTTGACCCGGTCCTCGATCGACACGTCCTCGCCGCGCCGGGTGCTGTAGCGCGGGTAGTCGACGAAGGCACCCACGAGAAGCAGGCCGAATTTCTTGCGCCCCTCGTCGAGATGGCAGTTGCGGCAGGCGAGATTGTTGCCGGCATAGCGCCGGGAAGCATCCGCCACCTCCGGCCCGACATGGGCATAGGTCGCCGCCACCAGCGAGCGGCCGTAGCGCACGAGCCGGCCGTTCTCGTCATCCGGCAGATGATCGATGTCCGGCACGCTCCAGACGGTGACGGGCGCCGCCGGCGCGCTCTGGGCTTGCGCTCGCTCCGCGCCGGCGAGCCCGACGAAGAGGACGAGGCCCGCGGCAAGCCTGCCCAGAACCCTGTCGACCATCATGATGTGCCCCCGTCCATCCCGGCGAATGCCCGGCCCCCGCCGTCCATGCAAGCCGAAGCGGCCGGCAAGAGCAAGGCCGCAGGCAACTGGACCCGCACCGCTGGAACAATGGGCCGCCGTTCCCATTTCTTGAAGGGAGCCCGCTGCGAACCCGGGCTCAGATCCGTGGCTCCCGATCGAGGGGAGAACAAGCGATGCTGCCATCCCGCCGCTCCGTCCTCCACGCCTTCCTTTCGGCACCCGCAGCCTCCCTGCTCGCCTCGGCTTCCGGCGCGCAGCCGGTCCCCGCACCGCTCACACGCACGCCGGCCTGCGACGGGCTGGAGCCGACGCCGCCCGCAACCGAGGGGCCCTTCTACAAGCCGGGCACGCCGGAGCGGCGCAGTTTCGCCGAGGACGTGCCCGGCGGTGAGCCGATCACGCTCGCCGGCTTCGTGCTCGACGAACAATGCCGGCCGCAGGCAGGGGCCCTCGTCGAGCTCTGGCACGCCGACGACGAGGGGCGATACGACAATGCCGGCTACAGGCTGCGCGGGCACCAGTTCACCGACGAGGGCGGACGCTGGTGGTTCTCCACCATCGTGCCCGCTCTCTACACCGGCCGCACGCGCCACTACCACGTCAAGGTGCAGCGCCGCGGCGGCGACGTGCTGACGACGCAGCTCTACTTTCCCGGCGAGGCGCGCAACGCCCGTGACCGCCTGTTCGACGAGCGCCTCCTGATGCGTGTCGAGGAGACCGCCGACGGAAAATTCGCCCGTTACGACTTCGTCGTCTGACGCCGGCAAGGCGGGAGCACCGATCCACGAGCATTGCGCAGATCATCATATGTATTGATCGCGCCCTTCGGCACACGTCAGGCTTTCTCCGATCATATCCGCCATCCATTGCGGCCATGAAGGGTTGCAATGCGAGGCTATATCGCCTAACGTGCGCCGCATCATACATATGCAGCAATCATCAACTGCGCAGGCGCATGTCTGCGCAATGCTTGTTGTATTTGACATCGATTTTCTTGCGCAAGAACAAGAAATATAAAGAATCAAATTCACGGAACCAAGAGGAAGAGCTAATGAAAATCACGAAGACGATCGGCCTTACCGCCGCGATGTCCCTGGCTGCCATCATCGGCGCCGCGGCGCCCGCTGCCGCCCAGAGCTGCGAGGTCGACAGGCCTGTTGTTTTCGGCGATCTCGATTGGGATTCGAACTTCTTTCACAATGCTGTCGCCCGCTTCATCGTGGAGAAGGGATACGGCTGCAAGACCGATTCGATCCCCGGCTCCACCATCCCGCTCTACACGGGTGCGGTGCGCGGCGACGTCGACGTCGTGATGGAGATCTGGTCGAACACGGCGCCAGAGGTGTGGCGCGACGGCGTCAAGGACGGCAAGGCGGTGGAGATCGGCGTCAACTATCCCGACGCCATCCAGGCCTGGTTCGTGCCGCGCTACCTCGTCGAGGGCGAGGACGCCCCCGCCAAGGACCTGAAGTCGGTCGCCGACCTGCCGAAGTTCAAGGAGCTGTTCAAGGATCCGGAGGAGCCGGAGAAGGGCCGCTTCTACAACTGCATCTCCGGCTGGGCCTGCGAGGTCATCAACACGAAGAAGCTCGCCGCCTACGACCTCAACGAAACTTACGTCAATTTCCGCCCCGGCACGGGCGCAGCTCTGATCGCGGCCATCGAGAGCAACATCAAGCGCAAGCGGCCTATCGTCTTCTACTACTGGGGCCCCACCTGGGTGCTCGGCAAGATCGGCGATCAGGTCGTCCAGCTCGAGGAGCCGGCCTATGACGACGCCGTCTGGAACACGCTGATGGAGACGAAGAACGCCGAGGACGTGGAGAAGGCGACCGCCTATCCCCTCACCAAGGTGCTCATCGGCGCCAATGCCGAATTCGCCAAGAAGGCGCCGAACCTGATCGCCTTCCTCGAAAAGTACGAGACGACGAGCGCGCTCGTCTCCGAAGCCCTCGCCTACATGCAGGACAACGACGGCTCGGCCGAGAAGGCCGCCGAGAACTTCCTGAAGACCCGCGAGGATCTGTGGACGCAGTGGGTGCCGGCAGACATCGCCGAGCGCGTCAAGCAGGCGCTCTGACTGCCCCAGCGCCTCGCCGCCCCCGGCGGTGAGGCGCCCCACCGGACACCTTTGGCATGAACATCTTCCCCGACATCCGCGGGCCGATCGCGGCCGCGACGAACGACCTCGTCGATTTCCTCGTCGTCGATTACGGCGACGCCTTCGAAGCCTTCTCCAACGTCCTCCTCCAGGCGCTGCTCTTCATCGAGCGCGGCCTGCGCGCCCTGCCGCCCTGGGCGATGATCCTGATCATCGCGGCGGTGGCGCTGGCGGCGAGCCGCAAGCCGCTCATGGCCGTCGGCGCCGCCGCCGGGCTGTGGTTCATAGGCGCGCTCGGGATGTGGGACCAGGCGATGCAGACGCTCGCCATCATCCTCGTGTCGGTCTGCTTCTGCATCCTCGTCGGCCTGCCGCTCGGCGTCCTCGCCGCCTCCTCGCGGATGTTCCGCCGCGGGCTCATCCCCGTGCTCGACCTGATGCAGACCATCCCGAGCTTCGTCTATCTCATCCCGGCGGCGATGCTCTTCGGCCTTGGCAAGGTGCCGGCGATCCTCGCCACCGTCATCTATGCCCTGCCGCCGCTCATCCGCCTCACCGATCTCGGCATCCGCGAGGTCGACGGCGAGGTGGTGGAGGCGAGCCGCGCCTTCGGCGCGACGCGCGCCCAGATCCTCACCGGCGTGCAGATTCCCCTGTCCCTGCCCACCATCATGCAGGGCATCAACCAGACCACGATGCTGGCGCTGTCCATGGTCGTCATCGCCTCGATGATCGGCGCGCGCGGCGTCGGCGAGACGGTGCTGCTCGGCCTGCAGCGCAACGATTCCGGCACCGGCCTCGTCGGCGGCATCACCATCGTCATCCTCGCCGTCGTGATCGACCGCATCACCCAGGCCTACGGCCGGCGCCTGCAGCGCCACCGCAGTGCCGAGGCCTGAGAGGAGCCGCCATGCCGCTCATCGAACTCGACCATGTCGTCACCATCTTCGGCAACGATCCCGAAGGAGCCCTCGCGCGCGTGCGCGCCGGGGCCGACAAGAAGGCCCTGCTCGCCGAGACGAACCACGTCCTCGGCCTCGACGACATCACGCTCTCCATCGAGGCGGGCGAGATCTTCGTCGTCATGGGCCTGTCCGGCTCGGGCAAGTCGACGCTGGTGCGCCACATCAACCGGCTGATCGATTCGACCGCCGGGGCGGTGCGCATCGACGGCACGGACATCATGGCCCTGTCGAAGAAGGAGCTCATCGCCCTGCGCCGCCGGCGCATCGCCATGGTCTTCCAGCGCTTCGGCCTGCTGCCGCACCGGCGGGTGCTCGAGAATGCCGCCTACGGCCTCGAGATCCGCGGCCTGCCCAGGGCCGAGCGCGAGGCGCGCGCGCAGGAGTGGCTGGAGCGCGTCGGCCTCAAGGGCTACGAGGACCGCTATCCCGGGGAGCTGTCGGGCGGCATGCAACAGCGCGTCGGCCTCGCCCGCGCGCTCGCCGCCGATACCGACATCATCCTCATGGACGAGGCCTTCTCCGCGCTCGACCCGCTCATCCGCAGCGAATTGCAGGACGAGCTCGTCGCCCTGCAGCGCGCCACGGGCAAGACCATCGTCTTCATCACCCACGATCTCGACGAGGCGCTGCGCCTCGCCGACCGCATCGCCATCCTGAAGGACGGGCGGCTCGTGCAGGTGGGCACGCCTACCGACATCCTGCTTTCCCCGGCAGACCCTTACGTCGAGGCCTTCGTGCGCGACGTGAACCGCGCCCGCGCGCTGACCGTCGACAGCCTGATGCAGCCGCCGGCCCTGCGCCTCAGCGAGGAGAGCATCGGCGAGGCGCTCGCCGCCATGCGCCGCACCAAATCCGACGTCGCCTACGTGGTCGACGACGGGCGTTTTGCCGGCGTGGTGACGAAGGAAGGGCTGGAGCGCGCGGCGGTAACGCAGGGCACCGGAGAAGCCGTCGCCGCCGTGGCCGAGGCCCATCCCGCCGTCACCGCCGATACGGCCATCGAGAGCGCCATCCCGACGCTGCTCGAAAGTCCCCATCCGCTGCCGGTCGTCACCGAGGACGGGGAACTTGCCGGCATCGTCCGCCCCGAAAGCGTGAGCGAGGTGCTCGTCAGCGAGCGCACCCAGGCGGATCTCGTCGAGACTGCGACCGCCGGCCAGGAGGTGGGCCGCCGCGCCGATATCGACAGCGCGGCGTGAGCGGGGGCTGGCCGGCGGCCCGCCCCGTCGTTTCACCGCGGCAGCACGGCCTCCACCGCCGCCTTCGCCGCGGCGACGACCACATCCGCCTCCGCGCGCGTCAGGCACAGCGGCGGCGCAAAGCCGAGGATGTCGCCCTGCGGCATGGCGCGGCCGATGACGCCGCGATCGAGAAGCGCTGCCGCGACGCGCGGCCCGACCTTCTCGTCCGCCGCGAAGAAGGCGCGGTCGTGCTTGTCCTTCACGAGCTCGACGGCGGCGAGCAGCCCCTCCCCGCGCACCTCGCCGACATGGGGATGGTCGACGAGCGCCTCCTTGAGGTTCTTCACGAAATAGGCGCCGACCTCCGCCGCATTGGCGACGAGGCCGAGCTCGTCGACGAGCTCGAGATTGGCGACGCCTGCCGCGGCGCAGAGCGGGTGGGCCGAATAGGTCCAGCCGTGGCCGATGGGACCGAATTTGTCCGAGCCCTCCTCGAGCACGCGCCACACCTTCTCCGACACGATGACGCCCGAGAGCGGCGCATAGGCCGAGGTCAGCCCCTTCGCGATGGTGATGAGGTCCGGCCGGATGCCGTAGTGGTCGGAGCCGAACATCGAGCCGAGGCGCCCGAAGCCGGTCACCACCTCGTCGGCGATGAGCAGGATGTCGTACTTGGCGAGCACGGCCTGGATCTTCTCCCAGTAGCCGGCCGGCGGCGGCACGATGCCGCCCGTGCCGAGTACCGGCTCGCCGATGAAGGCCGCCACCGTTTCCGGCCCCTCGGCGAGGATCAGCGCCTCGAGCCTCTCGGCGCACCAGGTCGAGAACTGGTCCTCGCTCATGCTCCGGTCGGGGCGGCGGAAGTAGTACGGCGCCTCGGTGTGCAGCACCGGCGGCAGCGGCAGGTCGAACTGGTTGTGGAAGGCTGCAAGGCCCGTGAGGCTGCCGGTCATCAGGCCGGAGCCGTGATAGCCGCGCCAGCGCGAGATGATCTTCTTCTTCTGAGACCGGCCGAGCACGTTGTTGTAGTACCAGACGAGCTTGACATTGGTCTCGTTGGCATCCGAGCCCGAGAGGCCGAAGAAGACGCGGCCCATGCCCTGCGGCGCGCGGTCGATGATCATCTTGGCGAGGCGGATCGACGGCTCGGAGCCGTGGCCGACATAGGCGTGATAATAGGGCAGCTTCGCCGCCTGCTCGGCGATGGCCTCGGCGATCTTCTCCCGGCCGTAGCCGACATTGACGCAGTAGAGCCCGGCGAAGGCGTCGAGGCTGCGCCGGCCCTGCCGGTCGACGATATGGACGCCCTCGCCGCCGGCGATGATGCGGTTAGGGCTCTCGCCACGGGCGTGCTGGCCCATGTGGGTCGACGGGTGGAAGAAGTGGTCCCGGTCCCAGGCGGTGAGTTCGTTGTCGGGCAGGATGGTCTTGTCGAGCATGGTCGTCTCCGGGATCAAGAAAGGTCGAGGCAGAGGTATTTGAGATCCGTGAAGGCTTCGAGGCCGTGGCGCGAGCCCTCGCGGCCGAGACCGGAGAGCTTGACACCGCCGAAGGGCACGGGCGGGCCGGTAAGCTTGACGCGGTTGACGGCCACCATGCCGTAGTCGAGCGCCCGGCCGAGACGCAGGGCCCGCGCCCCGTCCCGCGTCACCACATAGGCGGCAAGGCCATAGTCGCTGGCATTCGCCCGGACGATCACCTCCGCTTCGTCGTCGAAGGACGTGACGGGGGCGACCGGCGCGAATGTCTCCTCGCGCATGATGGCCGCTTCGTCCGGCACATCGACGAGCACTGTCGGCTGGAAGAACAGCGTGCCGTCCTCCGCCTCCCCGCCCGCGAGGCAGCGCGCCCCGCGCCGCACGGCATCGTCCACATGTGCCTTGGCCTTGGCGACCGCGCGCGCATGCATCAGGGGGCCGATATCGGTCCCGGACGCGAGGCCGGGACCGACCTTGAGCGTCCTCACCCGGGCGGCGAAGCGCTCGCAGAAGGCCGCGTAGAGGCCGCGCTGGACATAGATGCGGTTGGCGGCGAGGCAGTCCTGCCCCGAGGTGGCGAATTTGGCGTCGATCGCGATGGCAACGGCACGGTCGAGGTCGGCGTCGTCGAAGATAATGAGCGGGGCGTGCCCGCCGAGTTCCAGCACCAGCCGCTTCATGCCGGCGGCGGCCTTCATCGCCACCTGCCGGCCGATCTCGGTCGAGCCGGTGAAGCTCACCGCGCGCACCCGCTCGTCCTCGCAGAAGCGCCCGGCGATGGTGGCCGCATCGCCCGTCACGATGTTGAAGACGCCCCCGGGCAGGCCGGCCCGCTCGCCGAGCTCGGCGAGCGCCAGCGCCGACAAGGGCGTGTAGGAGGAGGGATGGGCGGCCACAGTGCAGCCGGCGGCGAGCGCTGCGGCCGCCTTGCGCGTCAGCATGGCGGAGGGGAAGTTCCACGGCGTCAGCAACGCGGCGACGCCGACCGGCTCGCGCCGCACCATCATCTCCGCGTGGGCCAGATGGCTGGTAACGCCCTCGACATTCACCCGCACGGCCTCTTCCGCATACCAGGCGACGAAGGAGGCGGCATAGTCGATCTCGCCGCGGGCCTCGGCGAGAGGCTTGCCCTGCTCCATCACCATGATGACGGCGAGGTCCTCGCGCGCCGCCATGATGAGGTCGTACCAGGTTCCGAGCCGCGCCGCCCGCTCCTGCGGCAGCAGCGCTCGCCAGGCGGGGAAGGCGCGATGCGCCGCCGCAACGGCCGCATCGGCGGCATCGGCCCCGAGCGCCGCAACACGGGCGACGAGCGTGCCGTCGGCGGGATCGTTCACATCGAAGACGGCACCGTCGGGCGCCGCCGTCCAGCGCCCGTCGACATAGCCGAGCGTGCGCATGAGTCGCGGGTCCTTCAGGCGGCCGTAGCCCGGGTGGTGCTGGGGGTGCTGCTCGGCATGAGCCGTCGCGGCATGGGCGTTCATGGGTTCTCCTCCGGCGAAGTCCTTCACCGCGAGGCTAGCCGCGGCGACGCCGAGACTTGGTCCTTTCTCGCCTCCCGCCGCCGACGAAGTTTCGGTATTTCGGCCCGAGGGCGAAAAATTTTCGCCACCTCAGCCGAGCACCGACTGCAGGAACTCGCGCGTGCGCGGCTCGGCCGGGGCCGTGAAGATGCGCTCGGGCTCGCCCTCCTCGACGATGCGGCCCTTGTCGAAGAAGCAGACCCGGTCCGACACCTCGCGCGCGAAGCGCATCTCGTGCGTGACGAGCAGCATGGTGAGGTCGTGCTCGCTGGCGAGGTTGCGGATGACGCCGAGCACCTCGCCGACGAGCTGCGGGTCGAGCGCCGAGGTCGGCTCGTCGAACAGCAGCACGCGCGGGCGCATGGCGAGCGCGCGGGCGATCGCGACGCGCTGCTGCTGCCCGCCGGAGAGCTGAGCGGGATAATGGTCCTTCTTGTCGGCGAGGCCGACCATGCGCAGCAGGTCGATGGCACGGCACTCGGCCTCGGCACGCGACAGGCCGAGCACGGCGACCGGCGCCTCGGTGACGTTGCGCAGCACGCTCATGTGCGGGAAGAGATTGAAGCTCTGGAACACCATGCCGACGTGGCTGCGGATCTGGTGCAGGTGCCGGTCGCTGGCGCGGAAGGGGCCCTTGCCGTGCGGTTCGTGATAGGGAATGCCGGCGAGCGTCAGCTGCCCTTCCTGGAACGGCTCCAGCGTCATGAGAATGCGCAGCACCGTCGACTTGCCCGAGCCCGAGGGGCCGATGAGCGTCACCTTCTCGCCCGGCGCGACGGCGAAGTTGAAGTCGTCGAGCACGGTGAGCGCGCCGAAGCGCTTGGTGACACCCCGGAACTCGATGACGGGAGTAGCGGCGGCGCTCGCCGCATCCGGCTGTTGTGCAAGGACCTTGTTCATCGCAGCGGTATCCCGGCTTTCGGCAGCACCTTCTCAAGTCGATGGATGCCGGCCGAGCAGATGAGGGTAAGCAGAAGGAAGATGATGCCGACCATCGACAGGGGCACGAGATATTCGAAGGTGCGCTCGCCGATCATGTTGGCGAGGCCGAGCATCTCGAGCACGGTAACGACGGAGAGCACGGGCGTCTCCTTGAGCATGGCGACGAGGTAGTTTCCCATGGTGGGGACGATGCGCGGCACCATCTGCGGGATGACGATGTCGCGATAGGTCTGCCAGCGCGTCATGTTGAGCGCCGTCGCCGCCTCCCATTGCCCGCGCGGGATGGCCTCGATGCCGCCGCGATAGACCTCGGACGTATAGGCGGAATATTGCAGGCCGAGCGCGATGACGCCGGTGAGGAAGGCCGGCAGCGTGATGCCGTAGTCGGGCAGCACGTAGTAGAGGAAGAAGAGCTGCACCAGAAGCGGCGTGTCGCGCAGGAACTCGACGACGAAGGCCGTCGCCAGGGCCACCGCTTTGATGCGGCTGCGGCGCAGGAGCGCGAAGACGAGGCCGAGCACGAGGGCGAGCGCGAAGCCGGCCGCCGCCGCCTGCAGCGTGACGGTGAGGCCGATCAGCAGGATCGGCAGGATGGACGCCGCGTAGGTGAGCGGCGTCGTGAGGTCCCAGGCGTAGCCGTACATCATGCGTGCGCCGCCCTCGGAAAGGCCGCCCCGCGCCGCACCATCCGCTCGATGAGCCGCATGGCGAGCATGAGCACCAGCGACATCAGGAAGTAGCCGACGAGCGTCAGCGTGTAGACGGTGGCGCTGTCGAGGGTGATGTTGCGGATGGACTGAGCGCGGAAGGTCAGGTCCGCGATGGAGATGAGCGAAACGAGCGAGGAGAGCTTCAGCGTCTCGATGGCGAGATTGCCGAAGGCCGGCGTCATCTCGACGATGGCCTGCGGCAGGCAGATGCGCACAAGCGTGTGCACGCGCCCGAAATTGAGCGCACGCGCTGCCTCGCGCTGTGCCACCGGCACGGCGCTGAGCGCCCCGCGCACAATCTCCGAGCCATAGGCGCCGACGTGGAGCGACAGGCCGACGATGCCCGTCGTCACCGGATCGAAGGATAGGCCGACCAGCGGCAGGGCGTAATAGAGCCAGAAGAGCTGCACGAGCAGGGAGGTGCCGCGAAACACCTCGGTGTAGCACAGCGCGAGCGTCGAGACGGCGCGCCCGCCCTCGACGCGGGCGATGCCGGCGGCAAAGGCGAGCGCCGCCCCGATGGCGATGGAGGCCAGCGTGATCCATGCGGTCACGAGGGCGCCCTGCGCCAGGGATGGCAGATAGGTGAGCCAGTCCATCACGGCCCTCCCGGTCGGACATCGTGGACGGGAATGTCGCGTCCGGCCCGCCCGGACGCGACGCTGCGCTCTAGCCGAGGCTCACTTGCCGGCGCACAAGTCGGCGACGTTCTTCTCGGACGCCGCCTTGATGCTCTCCTCGCTGAGGCCGTAGGAGGCGAGGATCTTCTTGTACTCGTCCGTCTTGCGGAACGCGACGAGCTCCCTGTTGAAGGCGTCGTGAAGATCCTTGTCCTCGGGACGGAAGGCGAAGCCGCCGTAGTTGCGCACCGGCTTGTTGTCGACGACCGGGTCGGTAAAGGGCTTCACCTGCTCGACCGCCCCCTGGCCCTTGGCGAGGTTGGCGACGGTGAGCTCGGTCGCCGCATAGGCATCGGTGCGGCTCTGCACGGTGGCGAGCGCATCGGCATTGGCCGTGATGAACACCACCTGCTCGTCCTTGACGCCGACGGCACGCAGGAAGTCGATGTTGTTGGCGCCGGAGACGACGGCCACCTTCAGCGACGGGTCCTTGGCGATGTCGGCGTAGGTCGTCAGGCCCTTGGGGTTGCCCTTCTTGACGAGCAGGCCCTCGCCGTAGCTCGAGTTCGGCTCCGTGAAGGCCACCTGCTTGCAGCGCTCGGGCGAGATGTTCTGCTCGGCCGCGACGAAGTCATAGCGGTTGGCCTTGAGGCCGGGGATGAGGGTGCCGAAGGGCGTCACCGTCCAGTTGATCTCGGTGATGCCCATGCGCTTCAGCACGGCGATGGCGACTTCTGGCCCGATGCCGGCGGCGGCGCCGTCGGGGGTCATGTAGCCGTAGGGCACCTCGTTGGCAGTGGCGGCGCGGATGTAACCCTGAGACTTGATGTCATCGAGGCTCGCGGCCTGCGCGGTGCCAAGGCCGAGAACGAGAGCAACGGCGGCGGCACCGGTGGCAAGAGACAGTTTCATCGATCTTCTCCTCTGGTCTTCAATCATCCGCATGCCGATTGGCTCGGCTTTCGGCGCTGCCGCCGGCGGAAATGGCTTGGCCGCCCTGAAGCCCTTGCGGCTCCAGGGCGGCGAACGGGTCAGGGCGCCTCCTCGACCGTTGCGGTGACGAAGAGGCAGTCGCCCGGCTTGACGAGGCCGGGGAAATGCCGCGCGGCGAGGATCCCGCCGTGCTTCGCGCGCATCGCGAGGGGGGCGAGCCCGGTGCGCGCGATGGGGTGGATCAGCGCGACCACCTCCCCTTCCGAAACCTCCTCGCCGAGGTCCCTGGCGAAGGCGACGAGGCCCGCCTCCTCGGCGAAGACAAAGCAGTCGTCCGACGGCATGTCCAGGAAGCGGCTCGCGGCCGGCTCGGGCGGTCCAGCGAGGATGCCGGCGTGCCGCAGCACGTTGGCGACGCCGCGCCGGGCGATGGCAATGGTGCGCGCGCTCGCGGTGCCGCCACCGCCGAGCTCGGTGGTGACGAAGACCTTCCCCATCTCCTCGACGGTCGTGTCGTACATGCCGACCGCGTCGATCTCGCGCATGCGCATCGAATAGGGAGCGCCGAAGGCGGCCACTGCCGCGAAGCAGCGCGCCTCCTGCGCCTTGTCGGGCAGTTCGTGCGCGGCCGCATAGGGGACAAAATCGAGCGTGCGCCCGCCGGAGTGGAAATCGAGCACGATATCGGCGAGCGGCACGAGATGGCGGGTGAAGTAGTCGGCGATCTTCTCCGTGACCGTGCCGTCGGGCCGGCCGGGGAAGGAGCGGTTGAGATTGCCGCGGTCGATGGGCGAGGTGCGCGTACCGGCCGCAAAGGCCGGGTAGTTCATGGCCGGCACGATGATGACACGCCCGCTCACCGCCTCCGGCGTGAGGCGCTGCGCGAGGTCGAAGAGCGCCGCCGGCCCCTCGTATTCGTCGCCGTGATTGCCGCCGGTGAGGAGCGCCGTCGGCCCTTCGCCGCCCACGACGACGGTGATCGGAATCATCACGGAGCCCCAGGCGCTGTCGTCGCGGCTGTAGGGCAGGCGCAGGTGTCCGTGCCGCACGCCGGGAGCGGCAAGGTCGACGGTCGGCACGACCGGTGAGGGGCGCGAAGCAGGGTTCATGAGCACGGGTCTTCAGTCCCTGACGAAGAGCTGGCGCGGCACGTTCGACAGGCACGCGACGCCGTCGTCGGTGATGACGATGCTCTCGGTGATCTCGAGGCCCATGTCATCGAGCCACAGCCCTGTCATGAAGTGGAAGGTCATGCCCGGTTCCAGCACCGTGCGGTCGCCGGGCCTGAGGCTCATGGTGCGCTCGCCCCAGTCGGGCGGATAGCTGAGGCCGATCGGATAGCCTGTGCGATTGTCCTTGACGATGCCGTAGCGCCGGAGCACCGCGAAGAAGGCATTGGCGATGTCCTCGCAGGTGTTGCCGGGTTTCGCCGCGGCAAGCCCCGCCTCCATGCCCTCGAGCGTCGCCTTCTCCGCATCGAGGAAGGCCTCAGTCGGCTTGCCGAGGAAGACAGTGCGCGACAGGGGGCAGTGATAGCGCCTGTAGCAGCCGGCAATCTCGAAGAAGGTGCCCTCGCCCGCGCGCATCGGCGCGTCGTCCCAGGTCAGGTGCGGAGCGGAGGCATCGGCGCCCGAGGGCAGGAGCGGCACGATGGCGGGATAGTCGCCGCCGTAGCCGTCTGCGCCGCGAATGCCGGCGTCGTAGATCTCGGCGACGAGGTCGCTCTTGCGCAGGCCGGGCTTCACGACCTCGAGGATGCGCGCGTGCATCTTCTCGACGATGCGGCCAGCCTTGCGCATGTAGTCAAGCTCGGTCGGGCTCTTCACTGCGCGCTGCCAGTTGACGAGCGCCGTCGCATCCTTGAAGCGCGCGTTCGGCAGGTGCCTCTGCAGCGAGGCATAGGCAGCGGCGCTGAAATAGTAATTGTCCATCTCGACGCCGACGACGGCATTGCCCCAGCCGCGATCGGTGATGATCTCAGACAGCAGATCCATCGGATGCCGCTCGGTGGACTGCACGTAGTGGTCCGGATAGGCGAGGATGTTGTCATTGCCGATCCAGGCCGTGCGCCTGGCGCCATTGGCATCCTGCGTGCGGCCGTACCAGACCGGCTCGCCGTCGCCGGCAACGAGCACGCACTGGTGCACGTAGAAGGACCAGCCGTCGTAGCCCGTCAGCCAGTGCATGTTGGACGGGTCGGTGACGATCAGGAGATCGATGCCCGCCTTCTCCATCGCCGCCCGCGTCTTGGCGAGGCGCGCGGCATATTCCTCCCGCGAGAAGTTGAGTGTGGCTGCGCTCACGCGTCCGCTCCCGTCCCTGTCGTTGTGTCGAAGGCCATGCCGGCATCCGCCTCCACCGCGCGGCGGTGGGCGAGGATGGCGATAGCCGTGTCCTGCACGCCCGTGCCCGTCAGGTCGCACAAAGTGATCTCGTCCTCGCTCCGCCGGCCCGGAACGAGGCCCGCGACGACGGCGCCGAGCTCGGCAAAGATCGCCTCGTCGGTGACGACGCCGGCGGCGATGGCATGGTGAAGTTCGCCGAGCCGGCGCGTCTGCTTCAGGCTGTCGGCGACATAGGTGGCCCGGCCGAAGACCACCGGGTCGATCTCGTTCTTGTGCTCGGCGTCCGAACCCATGGCCGTGACATGCTGGCCGGGGCAAAGCCAGGCCGCCTGGAGGATCGGCGTCTCGGCCGGCGTCGTGGTGACGATCACATCGGCGCCGGTCACGGCGCTCTCGGGATCCACCATAGCCGTCACGGCGATGCCGAGCTTGTCGGCCATGGCTGCCGCCGTCTCGCGCGCCTTCTCCGCGTCCCGCGCCCAGATGCGCGCCTCGGCGATCGGCCTTACCAGCGTCAGCGCCTCGAGCTGCAGGCGCGCCTGCACGCCGGCGCCGAGGATGGCGGCGACGCGCGCATCGGGCCGGGCGAGGTGTGTGGCCGCCACCGCGCCGGCTGCAGCGGTGCGCACGTCGGTCAGATAGCCGTTGTCGAGGAACAGCGCCTCGACGAGCCCGGTATGGGCGGAGAAGAGCATCATGAGCCCGTTGAGGCTCGGCAGGCCGATCTTCGGATTGTCGAAGAAGCCGGGGCTCACCTTGATGGCGAAGCTGCCGAGACCGGGCACGTAGGCGCTCTTCACGTCCACCTCCCCGCGGTGTTCGGGGATATCGATGCGCATGATCGGCGGCATCGCCACCGCCTTCGTCGCGAGCGCGGCGAAGGCCCCCTCCACCGCGTCGACGGCGCTCCTGTCGAGGGCGACGATGCGGCGCAGCTCGGCCTCGCCGAGGATCAGCATGCGGCTCATGCGGCATCTCCTTGCGCGACGATGGCGCGATGGCGCTCCGGATCGATGTTGCGCCCCGTGACGAGCGCGACGACCGGGCCGTCAGCCGCGATCCGGCCGGCGAGGATGGCGGCGACCCCGACCGCACCCGCGCCCTCCACCACCTCGCCCTCCGCGTGGAAGGCGTGGCGGATGCCGGCGGCGATCTCCGCCTCGTCGATGAGCACGACATCGTCGAGCAGCGCCTGGCACATGGCGAAGGTGTAGCGGTTGGCAAGCCCGATACCGCCGCCGAGGGAATCGGCCAGCGTCTCCACCTCCTCCACGGCGACAGGCCGGCCGGCCGCGAGGCTCGCCTGCATGGCCGCGCCGCGCGCCATGGAGATGCCGATCACGCGCACGGACGGCTTCACGCCCTTGACCGCCGCCGCAACGCCCGCCGCGAGCCCGCCGCCGGAGAGCGGCACGAGCAGTGTGGCAAGCTCCGGCAGCTCCTCCACCACCTCGAGGCCGAGGGTGCCCTGGCCCGCGATGACGTCCGGATGATCGAAGGGCGGGATGGCCGTCAGCCCCTCCTCGCGCACGAGGCGATCGACCTCGACCTGGGCGTCGTCCTGCGAGCGGCCGACGATGCGCACCTCGGCGCCGAGCGCCCGCACGGCCTCAACCTTGTTGGCCGGTACGAGGGCCGAGAGGCAGACGACAACGCGGATACCGAGCGCCTTCGCCGCATGGGCGAGCGCGCGGCCGTGGTTGCCGGTCGAGGCCGTCGCGACGCCGCGCCGACGCGCATCATCACCAAGCGCAAGGAGCGCGTTGGTGGCGCCGCGCAACTTGAAGCTGCCGGTTTCCTGCCGGCTGTCGAGCTTGAGGAAGACGGGCGCGCCCAGCCGCCGCGTCAGGCTCGGCGAATGCGCCAGCGGCGTCGCCACCACCTTCCCTGCAAGCGCGCCCCGCGCGTGCCGGATAGCGGCGAGGCCGACCGGCAGAGCGTCGATGGGTGGCGCGTCGATTGACCTGGACCCGACAGATGACATGGGGGAAGGCAGCTCCCGTCACTGGTTCGGGAGCATGCTCGGACCGCGCATGTATCATGTCAATCAAAACATTAAATCATTACAATTTTTCGTCAGGCGATGGCATCGACGTCGTAAATCGGCGGCAATTGGGCAAAGGTATCGCGTACCGCCTCCAGCGTCTCGCGCAGGGCCGCGTGCGACAGCCGACCGCCGAGGCAGATGCGGATGCCGCCTGCCGGCCGCTCCTCACCGGCAACAAAGGGATCGGAAGGCGTCACCGCGATGCCGCGGCGCGCCAGCTGGCGCACGAGCCCCTCCTCGCTCCAGTGCGGCGGCACGGCGAGCCAGGCGCTGAGCGAGAGCGGATGGCTGCCGGCCACATAGGCGCCGAGTACATCGGCGACGATTGCCTGACGCGCCCGGGCCTCGGCCCGTTGCAGGACCACGAGTTCGTCCGCCGTGCCATCCTCCACCCAGCGCGTCGCGATCTCCGCCGCAAGGTTGGTGGCGCTCCAGCTCGTCACGCGCAGGATGCTGGCAACGCGGATGGCATATTGCGGCGGCACCACGAGATAGCCCACGCGCAGCCCCGTCAGCACCGACTTGGTGAAGCTCGTGACGAAGAAGGCGAGGTCCGGCAGGAGTTCGGCATAGGCCGGCAACGGCTCGGCGACCAGCGGCTTGTAGACCTCGTCCTCGATGACGAAGACGCCATGCCGGCGCGCCACCTCGGCGATCTGCCGGCGCCGCTCGGCTCCGGCCACGTGGCTCGTCGGATTGCCGAGGGTGGGCACCATGACGAGCGCGGCGACGTCCCCGCTGCGGCAGGCGGCCTCGAAGGCCTCCACCAGCACGCCTTCCCCGTCGGTCGGCAGGCCGCGCAAGGTGAAGCCGAGCACGTTGGCAAGGCCGATGATGCCGTGGTCGGTCAGGCTCTCCGTCAGCACCACGTCGCCGCGCCGCACCACGGCGGCGACGGCCAGGAAGAGGCCGTGCGCCGCGCCGTTGGTGATGAGGATGCGGTTGCGGTCGGTGCCGACGCCAAGCCGCGCCACCCATTGCTGGCCGGCGGCGCGATGCGCATCAAGCCCGGCGATCGGTCGGCACGGGCGCATGAAGGCGCTGTTGTCCGCCTCGGCGAGCGCGGTCATCATGGCCCGCGAGGCGCGCTCGTGCGCCTCCGTATAGACGGCGCGGATGATGGACAGGTCCGCCTTGTCGCCCGGGCTGCGGTCGAGCATGAAGCGGTCGGCCTGCTCGGTGATGCGGCTGCGCACGAAGGTGCCGCGCCCTACCTCACCGCTCAGGTAGCCGAGCCGCTCCGCCTCCTTGTAGCTGATGCTGACCGTCTGCACGGAGACGCCGATGCGGCGGGCGAGCTCCCGGTGCGTCGGCATGCGCGCCCGCGGCGGCAGGAGGCCCGCCTCAATATCGGCGATGATCGCCTCGGTGAGCAGCTTGTGCTTGGTCGCGCCGGGCCGGCGCGGCAGCAGCGGATGCCATCCCCCGGCCGATCCGGATGCCGCGTCTCCATGGCCCGCCTCGCCGCCGGCGTCAATTTCGATGTGTCGCACCATGGATTGACCCGCTACAATGCCGCTTCGACATCATTACAATATCCGGCTGCGGGACGCGATGGCAAAACTCGACAGGATCGACCTCAACATCCTTTCCGTGCTGCAGCGCGACGGGCGCATCACGAAGCTGAGGCTCGCCGAGGCGGTCAACCTGTCGCCGACCGCCTGCTGGGAGCGGCTGAAGCGGCTCGAGGAGATCGGCCTCATCCGCGGCTACGAGGCGCGGCTCGACCTGGAGCGCATCGGCCGCTTCACGACCGTGCTCGTCGAGGTGACGCTGCGCAGCCACGCGCAGGCTGACTTCCGCCGCTTCGAGGATGCGATCGCCCGCGAGCCGCAGATCGTCGCCTGCGACGCCACGGGCGGCGGCGTCGACTACATCATGCGCGTCATGACGCGCGACATCGACAGCTACCAGCGCCTCATCGACCGGCTGCTGACGGCCGAAATCGGCATCGAGCGCTATTTCACCTATGTGGTGACCAAGACGATCAAGGCCGCCCCGCCGAGCGTCGCGGAGATCGCGGCGGCCACGTAAGGCGCCATCAGCCCTGGCCGGGCGTGCCTGCGAAGGCCGCCGGGTTCTTCACCTCGATCTCGATGAAGGACAGCGGATGGTCGGAGCCGTTCATCACGTCGTGCTCGACGCCCGCCTGGCGCATGTAGGACTGGCCTGCGACGAGGTGGTTGTCGTGGACCTGCTTGCCGTCGTGGATGCGCAGGATGCCGTCCGTCAGCAGCACGACGAAATAGGGCCAGCCGTGGCTGTGCCAGCCGGTCACGGCGCCCGGCGCGAAATCCCAGCGCGTGATGCGGATGTTGGCGTCGTCGACCTGCACGGTGGGAACGGCGGGAACGGTGCATTTGAAAGCCATCGGATCACCTCACGGGACACGTTTCAGGACAGGCGCGGACGGGGCAGCACCGCTGCCGCCGCGGCGACGAGGAGGGCAAGGCCGAGCCAGTCGGTGACGGCCGGCCGCTCGCCGATGAGGAGCATGGAGCCGAGGACGCCGACGACGGGAACGAGCAGGGTGCCGAGGCTCATGGTGCCGGCCGGCACGCGCGCCAGCGCCGCGAACCAGACGAGATAGGCGAGCGCCTGCGCCAGCAGCACGTGGTAGGCGAGCGCCGCGAGCACCTTCGGCCCCGGCAGGACGGGCGCCGGCAGCCCCTCGAAGGCGAGCATGCCGGCGGCCGCCGCGGCGGCGCCGATGAGGAGCTGCCAGCCGGCGATGACGAGGGCGGAGGCGGGAACGGGATGGCGCTTGCCGATGACGGTACCGAGCGCCCAGGCCATGCCGGCACCGAGCGCCAGCAGGAGGCCGTAGGACCAAGCGCCGGCGAGGACGAGCGGCACGCCGAGCGCCGCAAGGCCGAGGACACCGAGCACAAGGCCCGCGCGCTTGCGCCCGTCGAGGCGCTCGCCGAGGAGCAGCCGGGCGAAGAGCGCGGCCCACAGCGGCATGGTGAAGGTCAGGATCGCTGCGCGCGAGGTCGGCGCGGCGAGCTGCGCGAAGGCGAGCAGGATGTTGAAGGCGGCGATGGAGAGAAGGCCGGTCAGGACGAGCACCGGCGCCGCCCGCGCCGGCACGGCGATCGGCAGGCCGCGCATCCAGGCGACGCCCATCAGCACCGCCCCGCCGAGCGAGAGGCCGATGGTGCGCAGCGTCCACGGCGCGATCTCGTCGAGCGCGATGCGCACCGCCGGCCAGTTGAAGCCCCACAGCAGCGCGAGCAGCAGAACCGCCCCGATATGCCGCCCTTCGAGCGCGACCGGGGCGGATGCGCCGGACGCGGCGCCCGCGGTGCTCATGGCGCCAGGCCGCCGAGCACCTCGTCGGTGGCGGCGAGGAAGAGGTCCGCGTCCGCCTCGGAGAACACGAGCGGCGGGCGGATCTTGAGGATGTTGCCGGCGGGGCCGGCGGCGCTGATGAGGACGCGCCGCTCCCTGAGGCCGTTGACGAGACGCGCGGCGATATCGCCCGCCGGCGCGCGGCTGGCCCGGTCGCGCACGAGCTCGACGCCGATGAACAGTCCCGCGCCGCGCACGTCGCCGATCACCTCGTGGCGCTGGGCGAGGTTGTCGAGCCCTGCCCTGAGATGGGCGCCGACGCGCCGCGCGTTGTCGAGGAGGCCCTCCTTCTCGATGACGTCGAGCACCGCCATGCCCGCTGCGCAGGAGACGGGATTGCCGCCGAAGGTGTTGAAGTAGCGCACCGTGCGGCCGAAGGTCTCCACCACCTCCGGGCGCACGACGAGCCCGGCGATCGGGTGGCCATTGCCCATGGGCTTGCCGAGGCTGACCATGTCCGGCGTGATGCCGTGGCGGGCAAAGCCCCACATGTGCGCGCCCGTGCGGCCGAAGCCGGGCTGCACCTCGTCGGCGATGAAGACGCCGCCGGCCCGGCGGATCGCCTCCACCGCCGGCGCGAGGAAGCCGGCGGGATCGGGAAAGATGCCGTCGCTCGAGAAGATGGTGTCGACGATGAGGCCGGCGGGGCGGATGCCCGCCCGCTTCATGTCGGCGATCGCCGCCTCGACGTCCTGGGCGAAGCGGGCACCGGCGTCGCCCTCCGTGCGATAGCTGTCGGGTGCCGGCACGGTGCGCACCGCCTCGCCGAGCGGCGCGCCTTCGCCGAGCGACGGCGACATGCCGGCGAGCGTGCCGGTGACGCCGTGATAGGCGAAGCGGGTGACGATGAACCCCGTGCCGCCGGTGTGGGCGCGGGCGATGCGCAGGGCAAGGTCATTGGCTTCGCTGCCCGTGCAGGTGAACATCACATGCGCGAGCGCGGGCGGAAACAAGGCGAGGAGGCGCTCGGCATAGTCGAGCACGAGGTCGTTGAGATAGCGCGTGTGCGTGTTGAGCACCGCCGCCTGGCGGGCGATCGCCTCCACCACGTGCGGGTGGCTGTGCCCGACGCAGGCGACATTGTTGTAGACGTCGAGATAAGCGTTGCCGTCCGGGTCGTAGAGCCGCGCCCCCTCCGCGCGCACCACATGCACGGGGATCTCATAGAACAGGCGGTAGGCGGGCCCCAGCAGCCGCTGGCGGCGGGCGATCATCTGCCGCTCGCGTTCCGGCACCGCTCCGGCGCCGGCGGGGTCATAGGCATTGATCATGGTCATGGGCTGTCTCCCCTCGCAGCGGCGGCCAGGAAGGCCCGGGCCTCGTCGCGTGTGAGCGCGGCAAGGCGCTCAAGGCCGGCCCAGGCGGCGGCGTTGTTGCGCAGGATATAGGCGGCGTTGTCCGGATAGCGCGCCGCACGCCAGCCGCCGATGGCGACGATGAGTACGAGCCGCGTGGCGATGAGATCGAACAGCACCGCTAACTCTTCTGCCTCAAGGGCCATGCCTTGCGCAAAGCCCGCCACCACATCGGCGGCACCGGCGAGCGGATGACCCTCGTCGAGCAATTGGTACGCGGCGGCGACGGCGAGCTCCTGCACCAGCGGCGCCCGCACCATGTCGCCGAAGTCGATGAGGCCCGTCACGACCTCCGGCGCGTCCCGCGTCACGAGGAGGTTGTGCGGATTGGCGTCGTTGTGGATCACCTGCCGGCGCAGGCCCGGCAATGCCGGCAGGGCGTGCGCCTCGAAGGCGTCGAGGAAGCGCCGGGGCAGGCCATGGTCGCGCCCCGCGGGCAGGTGGGCGAAGAGCTCGCGCACCTTCGCCGCCTGCTGCAGGTCCCACAACAGGGCGTGGTCGGCCGCCGGATGCGTGAAGTCTGCGAGTGCAGCGTCGAGCCGGACCAGGAGCGCGCCGATCGCCCGTCGCTGGGCCGGGCTGCACGGTGCCTCGGGCAGCGGCAGGCCGTCGAGATAGGAGAGGATGCGCAGGACGCGCGCCCCGGACGGCCCGGGGATGTCCACCATGAGGGCGCCGTCGCGCGCCGGCACCGGCTGCGGCAGGGGCAGGCGCGGATCGCGCGAGCGCGCATGCTGCAGCGCGCGGGTCTGGAAATCGATGACCGCGCGCTCCTCCGCCGGGTTGCCGAGCTTGAGCACGAAGCGCCGGCCGTCCGCATCGGTGACCAGGAAATTGCTGTCGCGCTCGCCGGTGAGCGGCCGGGCGGTGACGGCGAGGCCGAAATGCGCGCGCGCCAGCCGCTCCGCCTCGGCTGCGTCGAGCGGCGGCACGCCGGTGGCCAGGAGATTGCCGGCCGGCGGCCGGGTGCGAGGGCTCGTCATCATCCTCTTTCCGTGCGGCGGCCGCTTCAGCGGTCGGCCCGGGCCACGGCGGCATGCAGCAGCACGTTGACGCCGGGGGCCAGCTCGTCGCGGCTCGCGAATTCGTTGTTGTTGTGGGTGATGCCGCCACGACAGGGCGTGAATATCATCGCCGTCGGGCAGACCCGTGCCAGGAAATAGGCGTCGTGCCCCGCCTGGCTCGGCAGGTCGCGATGGCTGTAGCCGAGGCTGCGCGCCGTCTCGCGCACTCCTGCGACCATGTCGGCATCGAAAATGCGGCCGCCCCATTGCCAGCGGTCGAGGATCTCGGCCGCGCAGCCGGCCCGCGCCGCCGCCTCGCCGACCGCGCGCGTGACGCGCTCGGCCATTACCGCGGCAGTCGCCGGATCGTCGTGGCGCACGTCGCAGACGCATTCGGCCCAGTCCGACAGGATGCCGGCCTTGTTGGGCCAGGCGGTGAGACGCGCGGCCGTCGCCTTGCCGCCGGTCGCGGCATGGTCCCAGCCGATGTCGTCGACGGCGACGAGCAGGCGCGCGGCGGCGACGAGGGCATTGCGCCGCTTCTCCATGGGCCACGGCCCGGTATGGGCCGTCTCGCCGCGGAAGGCGACGAGGAAGCCGTGCGAGGCATAGGCGTGGGTGACGACGCCGACCTCGATCCTTTCGGCGTCAAGGATCGGCCCCTGCTCGATGTGCAGCTCGAAATAGGCGTCGAGCGGACGCCCGCCGACCGGCGCCTCGCCGAGATAGCCGATGCGCTTCAGCTCCTCGCCGAACGTCGGGCCGTCGTCGCCCGGCCGGCCATGCACGAAATCGAGGCTGTAGGCGCCGGCAAAGCAGCCCGAGGCCGTCATCGGCGGCGAGAAGCGCCCGCCCTCCTCGTTGGTCCAGTCGACGATCTCGATGGGCCGGCGGGTGACGTGGCCGATGTCGTTGAGCCGACGCACGACCTCGAGCGCGCCGAGCACGCCGACGATGCCGTCGAAGCGGCCGCCGTTGGCCTGGGTGTCGAGGTGGCTGCCCATCACGACCGGCGGCAGGTCGTTCTCGCGCCCCGCGCGGCGGGCGAAGATGTTGCCGACCTTGTCGACCGTCACGACAAGGCCGGCCTCCCGGCACCAGCCGACGAAGACGTCGCGCATCTCCTTGTCGGCATCGCTCAGCGCAAGGCGCGACAGGCCGCCCTCGCGGCCGAGGCCGATCTCGGCCGAACGCTCGATGGTCGACCAGAGGCGCTCGGCATCGATGCGCGTATCACGCGGGAGGGACGAGGGGATGCTGGCCATGGCGGAGCTCGCAAATCAGTCGTCGGAAGGGGAAGCAAGCACGTCGGTGCCGAGGATGACGTCCCCGCCGCAGGCGATGTCCTGCTGGATGGCGGCGCGCGCCCCGGCGGGGTCGGCCCGGCGCACGGCGTCGAGCACGGCATAGTGATGATCGATCATGGTCCGTCCGCCGCGCTCGTAGGCGGCCGAGATGACCGGCCCCATCTTCAGCCACAGCCGGTGCAGGATGGCGCGCAGCTGGCCGAGGCCGGCGATCTCGGCGAGCGCGAAGTGGAACACCTGGTTGAGCGCGACCGCCTTGTCGAGGCGCCCCTCGGCGAAGGCGCGCTCGTTGTCGGTGAGGATGGCGGCGAGGCGCCCGATGTCGTCGAGCGTCGCCTTGCGCGCCGCATCCTCCGCCGCAAGGCCCTCGAGCTCGAGGCGGATGCGGCGGATCTCCAGATATTCGTCCCGCTCCAGCACGGGCACGCGGATGTCGCGCGGGCTGCGCTGGACGAGCGCCCCGTCCTGCACGAGACGCAGGATGGCGTCGCGCACCGGGGTGACGCTCGTGCCCATCTCCTCGGCAATGTCGCGGATCTTCAACCGGACGCCGGGGCGCAGTTCGCCTTTGACCAGCGCTTCGGCGATGCGCTGGTACACCGCCTCGCCGAGACGCACGTGCTCGATCGCGTCGAAGGCCCGGGGCCTGACGCGCGCGCCGACGCTATGGCGGACGCGGACGATCACGGGACCTATCCCGCAAGCCCGGTCAGGAAGCGCTCGAGGCAGTCGCCGATGACGGAGACCTGGTAGCCGCCCTCCTGCACGACGACGGTCGGCAGGCCGGCGGCGCCGATCAGCCGGCCGACCCCGGCAAAGCCGTCCGTCGTGACCGAGAGCACGCTGAGCGGATCCGCCCGGTGGCTGTCGTAGCCGAGGGCGACGACGAGCGCCTCGGCGCCGAAGGCGGAGACCGCTTCGAGCCCGCGGGCCACGGCGGCGTGGAACGCCTCATCACCACTGCCGGCGGCGAGCGGCAGGTTGAGGTTGAAGCCTTCGCCCTCGCCCGAGCCGCGCTCGTCCGCATAGCCGATGTAGAAGGGATAGTAGATCTGCGGGTCGGCATGGACGGAGACCGTCAGCACGTCGGCCCGGCGATAGAAGACCTCCTGCGTGCCGTCGCCGTGATGGGCATCGACATCGAGCACCGCCACCTTGGCGAAACGCGAGCGCAGCCGCTGCGCGGCGATGGCCGAGTTGTTGAGATAGCAGAAGCCCGAGGCCCGGTCCGTGCGGCAGTGGTGGCCCGAGGGGCGGCACAGCGCATAGGCGTGGCGCTCGCCGCCAAGGACGGCATCGGCCGCGGCCGTCGCGGTATGGGTCGATGAGAGGGCCGAGCGCCACGTCTGCGGGCCGAGCGGCACGGCGAGGTCGCCGAGATAGTAGCCGGCCTCGGCCACGACGTGGCTGGAGCGGCACGGCGGCCGACCGTCCCGGTCGGGGCTGCCGTTCCAGTAGGGCGAGACGTTGGGCAGCACCTCCGGCCCGGCGTTCGGCAGTTTCACCCAGCGCTCGTAGGCCATGGCGAGGAAGTCGAGATAGTGCGGCGCGTGAATGGCGAGCGCCGGCGCGGTGCCGTAGTCCTCCGGCAGCTGCGGCGCGATGCCGACGCGCGTCAGCGCCGCCATGAGGGCTTCCGTGCGGCTCGGCAGGTCGGTCGGATCGGCGATGCGGCCGACGCGCATGAACTGCTTTGGGTCGTGGAGGTGCTGGTCCGGGTGGAAAAATGCGCGCATGGCGCTCGGCTCCTTGGCTGCGCGGGGCGCCCGCCCTCGTCAGGCGACGGCGGCGCGGGGGTTCCAGTGGCGACCCGGGATGGCCGCGATGAGCTTCTGCGTATAGGCGTGGCGCGGCGCATTGAAGACCTCGGCCGGGGGGCCGGCTTCGACGATGGCGCCGCGATACATCACCGCGATCTTGTCGCAGACCTCGGCCGCGACCCTGAGGTCGTGCGTGATGAAGATGACGGCGATGTCGAGCTTCTTCTGCAGGTCCTGCATCAGGTCGAGCACCTGCGCCTGCACCGAGACGTCGAGTGCCGACACGCTCTCATCCGCCACCAGCAGCTCGGGATCGAGCGCGAGCGCACGGGCGATGCCGACGCGCTGGCGCTGGCCGCCCGAGAACTCGTGCGGGTAGCGGTCATAGGCCGAGGGGTCGAGCCCGACGAGGGCGAGCAGGTCGCGCGCCTTCTTCTGCGCCTCGTCCATCGGCACACCGTTGGCGACCGGCCCGTCCGTGAGGATGCGGCCGATGGTGTGGCGCGGATTGAGCGAGGCAAAGGGATCCTGGAACACCATCTGCAGGTGCCGGCGCATGGGCCGGAAGGCCGCCTGCGAGAGCGGCACGAGGTCCTTGCCGCGGTAGCGGATCTCGCCGCCGTCCACGTCGGTGAGCTTGAGGATGCAGCGCCCGAGCGTCGATTTGCCGGAGCCGGATTCGCCGACGACGCCGAGCGTCTCGCCACGCCGCAGGGTGAAGCTGACATCGTCCACCGCCTTGACGATGCGCGGGCGTGTGAAGAGACCACCGCCGCTGCGGTAGGTCTTCTGAAGGTTGCGCACCTCGAGGAGCGGCTCGCCGGCGGCCTCGGCGCGCGTGGCGCTCTCGTCGGGATGCGGCACGGCCGCGATCAGGCGGCGCGTATAGGGATGCTGGGGCCGGTTGAGCACGTCGTCCGCCGTGCCCTGCTCCACGATGAGCCCCTTCTCCATCACCACCACCTTGTCGGCGATGTCGGCGACGACGCCGAAATCGTGGGTGATGAAGAGCACACCCATGCCCTTGGCGCGCTGGATGCGGCGGATGAGCTCGAGGATCTGCGCCTGGGTCGTCACGTCGAGCGCCGTCGTCGGCTCGTCGGCGATGAGCATCGCCGGCTCGAGCGCGAGCGCCATGGCGATCATGACGCGCTGGCGCTGCCCGCCCGAGAGGCGGAAGGGATAGGAATGGCGCAGGCTCGCCGGGTCCGGCAGGCCGACGTAGTCCAGCAGTTCGAGCACGCGCTCATCGCGGCTCCTGGCATCGCCCTCGCCGTGCACCAACATGACCTCGGCGATCTGCTCGCCCACCGTCATTAGCGGATTGAGCGCAGATAACGGCTCCTGGAAGATCATGGAGACGGTGCGGCCGCGCTCGCGCGCAAGCTCGGCTTCGCTCATGACCAGGAGATCGCGCCCCTGGAGGAGGACGCGGCCCGACGACGGCTTCAGGTAGGACGGCAGCAGCCCCATGATGGCGTTGGCCGTCATCGACTTGCCGGAACCGGATTCACCGACGACGCAGAGGATCTCGCCGGCTTCGAGCGTGTACGAAAGGTTCTCGACGGCATATTTGCGGTCGAAACCGGCGGGCAGCTCGATCGACAGGTTGTCGACCTTGAGGAGAGGTGTGGTCGGCTTCATCGTCTCGTCCTCACCCCTTGCGACCGCGCAGGTGGGGGTTCATGGCGTCGTTCAGCCCCTCGCCGATCAGGTTGATGGCGAGCACCGTGACGAGAATGGCGACACCGGGAAAGACGCTGAGCCACCAGGCCTCGCGCAGCATGGTGCGCGCCGCGCCGATCATGAAGCCCCAGCTCATCATGTTGCGGTCGCCGAGGCCGAGGAAGGACAGGGAGCTCTCCGTTAGGATGGCGGTCGCGACCATCAGCGAGGCGGTGACGATGATGGGCGAGATGGCATTGGGCAGGATCTGCGTCGCCATGATGCGCGGGCCCGTCTGGCCGACAACCACCGCCGCCTGCACGAACTCGCGCGAGCGCAGGCTCAGGAACTCGCCGCGCACCAGCCGCGCCACCGGCGGCCAGGAGACGACGGCGATGGCAAGCGTGATGGAGGTGATGTTGGGGCTGAAGATGGCCACCAGCACCACCGCCATGGCGAAGGCCGGGATGGTCTGGAAGAACTCGGTGAAGCGCATCAGCATGTCGTCCACGCGCCCGCCGTAGAAGCCGGCGAGCGCGCCGAGCGCCACCCCGATGACGACCGCGACCGCCGTCGAGATGATGCCGATGAGGAGCGAGACGCGCGCGCCATAGGCGATGCCGGCGGCGATGTCGCGGCCGAGCAGATCCGTGCCGAGCGGATATGCGGGATCCTCGAAGGGGCCGAGCAGCGGCTCGCTCACGCCCTGCCAGGGGCTGACGGGATAGAGGACGGGCGCGGCGAGCGCGACGAGGACCACGACCACGAGGATCGCGAGGCCGATCAGCGCGCCGACGTTCTGCGCATAGCGGCGAAGGAAGCTCATGGCCGTTACCCTGCAGTTTCGATGCGCGGATCGACGAAGCGATAGAGCAGATCCGCCACGAGGTTCACGAGGACGACGACGGCCGCCGTGACGAGGAAGACGCCGAGCAGGACCGGATAGTCCCGCTGCATCAGCGCGTCGAACATCAGCCGGCCGATGCCTGGCCAGGCGAAGACGGTCTCGGTCAGCACCGCCCCGCCGACGAGCTGGCCGGCCTGGACGCTGGCAAAGGTGAAGACCGGCAGGATGGCGTTGCGCAGCACATGCCGGCGGATGATGCGCCCCTTGGGCACGCCCTTGGCGCGGGCCGTCTTGACGAAGTCGAGGTTCATCACCTCGAGCATGGAGGCGCGGGTGAGGCGCGTGTAGACGGCCGTGAAGAAGAGGCCGAGCGTCACGGTGGGCAGCACCAGATGGTGGGCAATGTCCATGACCCGCGCCCAGCCGGTATAGCCGGCGCCGATGCTCTCCATGTCGAAGGGCGGCAGCCAGTCGAGATGGATGGAGAAGATGAGGACGGCCATCAGCGCCACCCAGAAGAGGGGCGTCGCGTAGAAGATGAGCGCGCCCGTCATGATCAGGCTGTCGCCGAGGCTGCCGCGCTTGTAGGCGGCGAGCACGCCGAGCACAATGCCGAGGACAAGCGAGAAGAGGAAGGCGCTGCCGGTCAGGAGCAGGGTCGCCGGCAGGCGCTCCATGATGAGATCGGCGACCGGCACCTGGTTGCGGTAGGAATAGCCGAGATCGCCGGACAGGACGTTCTGGAGATAGCTGAGGAGTTGCACGTAGAGCGGCTGGTCGAGACCGAACTGGGCCCTGAGCTGGGCGATGAACTGCTCGTCGCCGGCACCCGCCTCGCCCGCCAGCACTGCCGCCGGGTCGCCCGGCGCGAGCTGGATGAGCAGGAAGTTGAGGATCACCACCCCGAGGACGACGAAGGCCGCCTTGGCGAGGCGCTGGATGAGGAACTCGAGCGTCTTCACGCTTTACTCCGGAGTTTGGCTTGGCCCCCGGCCAGCGGGCGCAGGGGGGCGGGCACGGATGCCCTCGCCCACCCGCCCGGCGTCGCGCGGGCGGCGCCGGGCTTGAGGGATCGACCCGCGTCAGATCGACCGGCGCGTCACTTAGCGATCCAGACGTCGTCCATCGACTCGTTGACGCCGATGCCGGTGCGCACGAGGTTCTTCACCTTGTCGCGCATGATGGTGACGTTGCGCTGCTCGAACAGCCAGCCGAGCGCCACGTCGTCCGTGATCATCTTCTGCACCTCGGCATAGGCGGCCTTGGCCTCCGCCTCGTCCACCGCGCTCGCGGCCTTGAGGAACAGCTCGTCCACGGCCGGGTTCTGGTAGCCCTCGTTGTTGGCGAAGGGCGTGCCCTTAATGATGTTGGTCGACAGGTAATGGCGAGCGACGCCGAGCGCCGGGTCACCGTACTGGTAGGTGAAGTTGAAGGTGATGTCGAAGTCCCACTCTGACAGGGCCTGCGACCAGCCGCCGGCATCGACCGCGCGGATGTCCACCTTGAAGCCGAGCTGCTCGAGCTGCTGCTTGACATATTCGGCCATGCGGTCCCACTGCGTGCCGTAGGGGATCGGCATGAGGCGGATGGTGTGCTCCTGCGGCTTCACGCCGGACTGGGCGATGAGTTCCTTCGCCTTGGCAAGGTCGAAGGGATAGGTCGACACGTCGTCGGAGAAGAAGCGCGTCGTCGAGGCGAAGGGGCTGACCGCCGGCTTGCCGAGGCCGAACCAGACGTTGCGGACGATGAAGTCCCGGTCGATCGCATGCATGATGGCCTTGCGCACCAGCTTGTTGTCGAACGGGGCCTTGCGCATGTTCCACTGCATGAAGACGAGCGGGGAATACATCTCCCAGCCATCCGTCGTCGTCGTGACGCCCTGGAGCTTCGACAGGCGCCGCACCTCGAAGCCTTCCACGTCGCCGCCGCGCAGCACGTCGACGGTGCCCTTCTCGAAGGCCACGGCGCGCGAGGCCGCGTCCGGCACGATGCGGAAGTAGAGTTCGTCAAGGTGGGGCATGCCCGGTTTCCAGTAGTCCTCGTTCTTCACGAGGTGGATGTAGGAGCCGCGCTTCCACTCCTTGAACTTGAAGGGACCGGTGCCGATGGGCGCCTGGTTGGCCGGGTTGGTGCGATAGTCCGTGCCGTCATAGATGTGTTTCGGCACCACCGGGAAGGAACTGAGCTCGAAGGCGTAGAGGAAGGCCGAGAACGGCCGCTTGAGCTTGAACACCACCGTATCCGGCGAGGGCGACGTGATGCTCTCGATGTAGGTGTTGGCGATGTAGCGCCAGCGCGGATGCGCCTCGCGCAGGAACTTGTCGGCGGTGAAGACGACGTCCTCGGCCGAGAACGGCCTGCCGTCGTGCCACTTCACCCCCTCCTGGATGGTGAAGGTGTAGGTGAGCCCGTCCTCCGACACCTCCCAGGCCTTGGCGAGCGACGGCAGGACCTTGAGGTCCTTCCCGTAGCTCAGGAGGCCCTGGTAGATCTGGCCGCCGACGTAGAGCGTCGGCCCCTGGGTGTTGAGCCCAACCATGAGCATCGGCGGCTCGGGCTGGGCGATCATGTTGAGCGTGCCGCCCGGCGTCGGCTTCTCCTGCGCACCCGCCGCCGCGGCGAGCGTGAGACCGGCAAGGCCGACGAGCCCCGCGATCAACCGGCTAGACTTCTTCATCCACTCCCCCTTGCTGCTTGCCCTGCCTCACGGCCATGGCCTTGCCAGGGCGTCGCAAGGCCTGTGCCAATCCGGTGCGAGACGAAGAAGGGAATGAAGGCACGGCAAGGCGAATGCGCCACCTTGCACGCCCGGCCCTCGCGGCCGGTTTCCCCGCTTGCGATCGTCTCCTCCTGACGGGCGGCGGTGGCCTTGTGGCCGTTCTCGCCGGCGCTCCCGTCAGCATTGCGCCTACCCCTGCCCAGCGATGGAGCAAGCGCCCAATTAAGATGCATCATACAGCATCTGCGTCAATTATATTCGACACCCGGGAACGACACGTCCCCGGTTCATACAACTGCTTCAATGAGGAAGGGGCCACGCTGGCGCAGCGCGCCGTCGAAGAGGCGGACAAAATCCTCGACGGTTTCGGCGCGCCCGGCCTCCACGCCCATGCCGCGCGCCATCGACACCCAGTCGAGCGCTGGATTGTCGAGCGTCAGCATGCGCTCGGCATTGCGGCCGAAGTGGTTGACGCCGACGTTGCGCATCTCGCCCTCGAGGATGGCGTAGCTGCGGTTGGCGAAGACGACGGTGACGATATCGAGCCGCTCGCGCGCCTGGGTCCACAACCCCTGCACCGTGAACATGCCGCTGCCGTCGGCCTGCAGCGCCACCACCTTGCGGTCCGGGCACGCCACCGCGGCGCCAGCCGCGAGCGGAATGCCGATGCCGATCGACCCACCCGTGATGCGCAGGTAGTCGTGCGGGGCGGAATCCTGCGAGAGCCCGAAGAAGCGGGCGCCCGCCGTGATGCTCTCGTCGCAGACGATGGCGCCTTCCGGCAGCATGCGCGCCACGGCAAGCGCCACCGCATCGTCCGTGAGCGTGCCACCCGGCAGCGCCATCTCGTCGGTGAAGCCCCGGCTCACCCGCACGGCTGCCTCGGCCGCGACGCCGATCTCGTCGGCGAGCCAGGCGAGCGCCTCGGCAAGGTCGTCGCCCGGGCGCGCGAGGTCCACGATCTCGCAATCCTCGCGCACGAGAAGGCCCGGCTTGCCGGGATAGGCGAAGAAGGCGACCGGGACCTTCGCGCCGACGACGATCATGGCGTCGATATCGGCAAGGGCGGCGAGCGCCGCGTCGACCGGATAGGGCACGTTGTCGATGGCGACGCGGCCCGCCCCGCGTTCCACGCGGCTGTTGGAGGTCTGCATCAGGAGGCGCGCGCCCGTTGCGGCGGCGATCCTGTCGGCCGTGGCGAGCGCATCGGCCCGCAGCGCGCGGCCGGTCAGGAGCAGCGCGACGCGCCGACCCGAGCGCAGCGTCTCGGCGGCCTGACGCACGGCCTCCGGCGTGACGGAGCGGAAGGGCGGCAGCGACGCCCGGCGCGGCGGAGTCCCGGCCGGCAGCTCGCCCCAGGCGGCATCGGCCGGCAGCACGAGCGTCGCGACGCCCGGCAGGCGCATGGCCGCCTCGTAAGCTTCCAGCGTCTTCGCCTCCACCTCCTCGGCACGGCCGATTCGGCCGTACCACTGCGACATGGGACGGGCGAGGCTGTCGATGTCGCTCGCCAGCGGCGCGTCGTGCTTGAGGAAATAGGTGGCGTGGTCGCCCACGACGTTGATCATCGGCGTGCGGGCGCGCCGGGCGTTGTGCAGGTTGGCGAGGCCGTTGGCGAGCCCAGGCCCGAGGTGGAGGAGCGTGGCCGCCGGCTTGTCCGCCATGCGCGCATAGCCGTCGGCCGCGCCGGTCACCACGCCCTCGAACAGGCCGAGGACGCAGCGCATCTGCGGCCGGCGGTCGAGCGCCGCCACGAAATGCATCTCGGACGTGCCCGGATTGGCGAAACACACGTCGATGTCATTGGCGAGCAGCGTCTCGCACAGCCGGTCGGCGCCGTTCATGTCATCCTCTTGAAAAGGGGTTGTCCCACGCTCAGGCGCTGACGGCCTCGGCCAGCGCCTCTTCGAGGATATCGAGTCCCTCGCTCACCTGCTCCTGCGGAATGGTCAGGGGCGCCAGAAGGCGGATGATATTGCCATCCGGCCCGCAGGTGAGGAGGATGAGGCCCTTTTCCTGCGCCTTCGCTACGAGCCGGCCGGCCAGTGCCGCATCGGGCTCGCGCTTCGTGCGGTCCTTGACCAGCTCGAAGGCCACCATGGCGCCGAGGCCGCGCACGTCGCCGATGGCGTTGAAGCTGTTGCGCCGGGCCATCTCGGTGAGGCGCTCGCGCATCATGGCACCGATCGTCTCGGCGCGCTCGCACAGCTTCTCGTCCTCGATCACGTCGAGCACCGCATGGGCGGCGGCGATGCCGATGGGGCTGCCGCCGTAGGTGCCGCCGAGCCCGCCGGGATGGGCCGCGTCCATCACCTCGGCCCGGCCGGTGACCGCCGCGAGCGGGAAGCCGCCGCCGAGCCCCTTGGCCATGGTGACGAGGTCCGGCACCACGCCCGCATGGTCGACCGCGAACATGCGCCCGGTGCGGGCGAGGCCGGTCTGGATCTCGTCGGCGACGAGCAGGATGCCGTGCTCGTCGCAGAGCGCGCGCAGCGCCGCGAGGAAATCGGCCGGCGCCGGATAGAAGCCGCCCTCCCCCTGCACGGGCTCGACGATGATGGCGGCGACTCGGGCCGGATCGACGTCGCTCTGGAAGAGCCGGTTGAGCCCCCTGAGCGCCTCGGCGGTGCCGACGCCGTGATAGGTCTTCGGATAGGGCACGTGATAGACGTCGGCCGGGAAGGGCCCGAAGCCCTTCTTGTAGGGCGCGACCTTGCCGGTGAGCGCCATGCCGAGCAGCGTGCGGCCGTGGAAGGCGCCGCCGAAGGCGATTACCGCCGGGCGCCCGGTATGGGCGCGGGCGATCTTGACGGCATTCTCCACCGCCTCGGCGCCGGTGGTGACGAACATCGTCTTCTTCGGGTGGTCGCCCGGCGTGAGGGCGTTGAGACGCTCGGCGAGGCGGATGTAGCTCTCGTAGGGCGCGACGTGGAAGCAGGTATGCGTGAAGCTCTCCGCCTGCTCCTTCACCGCGGCGATGATGCGCGGATGGCGGTGGCCGGTGTTGAGCACGGCGATGCCGGCGGCAAAGTCGATGTAGCGCTTGCCGTCCACATCCCAGAGCTCGGCGTTCTCGGCCCGCGCGGCGAAGATCTGCTTGGTGGCGATGCCCTGCGGCACGGCCTCTTTCTGGCGCTTGCTCAATGTCTGCGTCGTCATGGCCTCTCGTCCTGCCGCGGCTGCCGGTTGTCGTTTCGCTCAAAATATTGAGCGGGCCGCGGAAGGCAAGCCCTCTCAATAGGCGGGGAGCCGGACCAATCGCCGAGCCTGCCAACATCCGAAACGGGCTTCCGGCGATGTCCCCCGGCTGCATTCCTCTTGCAGCGCTGCCGTTTGGCGACGCCTTGGCCCGTCTTAGGTCGGCAGAGGCACTCTGCTGCCGGCCTTGACGATCCCCGCTTGCGGCGAGCCAGCAACCATCCTACCACTGTCATGCATAGAATTTTGAGCGTCCAGCGGCGCTCGGTCGCGGGCATAAATCAAGAGAAGCGAAGCCATGAAGGACCATCTCCAGTTCTACATCGACGGTGCCTGGGTGCCGGCCTCCGGCGGGCGCACGCTCGAGGTCGTCAATCCGGCGACCGAAGAGGCCTATGCCCGCATCGCGCTCGGCGAGACGGCCGATGTGGACAAGGCCGTGGCCGCGGCCAAGCGCGCCTTCGGCCGCTTCGCCCATGCGAGCCGCAAGGAGCGCGTCGAGCTGCTCGAATCGGTGATCGCCGTCTACAAGAAGCGCTACGATGACATCGCCGAGGCCATCAGTGACGAGATGGGCGCACCGATAAGCTTCGCCCGGCAGGCACAGGCCGCCGCCGGCCTCGGCCATCTCTCGGAGGTGCTGCGCGTCCTGCGCGACTACGAATTCGACGAGGTCGTCAACGAGACCGTGGTGACCCGCGAGCCTGTGGGCGTGTGCGGCTTCATCACGCCGTGGAACTGGCCGCTCAACCAGATTGCCTGCAAGGTCGGGCCGGCGCTCGCCGCCGGCTGCACCATGGTGATCAAGCCGAGCGAGGTCGCCCCGATCTCCGGCATCGTCTTCACCGAGGTGATGCACGAGGCCGGCGTGCCGGCCGGCATCTACAACATGGTCAACGGCGACGGGCCGACGGTGGGCCAGGCGCTCGCCACCCATCCGGACATCGACATGGTCTCCTTCACCGGCTCGACCCGGGCCGGCATCGCCGTGGCGCGGGCGGCCGCCGACACGGTCAAGCGCGTGGCGCAGGAGCTCGGCGGCAAGTCGCCCAACATCATCCTGCCCGATGCGGACATCGTGCGCGCCGTCACCCACGGCACGCGCCAGTGCTTCTCCAACAGCGGCCAGTCGTGCAACGCGCCGACGCGCATGCTGGTGCCCGCCGACCGGCAGGAGGAGGCGATCGCCGTCGCGCGCGAGGTGGCCGCGGCGACGGTGGTGGGCGATCCCCGCGCCGAGGGCACGACCATCGGCCCCGTCGTCAGCAAAGTGCAGTTCGACAGGATCCAGCGCCTTATCGAGCAGGGCATCGCCGAGGGCGCCCGGCTCGTCGCCGGCGGCCCCGGCCGGCCGGAGCACCTCAACCGCGGCTATTATATCCGCCCGACCGTCTTCGCCGACGTGCGCAACGACATGACCATCGCGCGCGAGGAGATCTTCGGGCCGGTGCTCTCCATCCTGCCCTACCGGGACGAGGAGGAGGCGATCGCCATCGCCAACGACACGGTCTACGGCCTGTCGAGCTACGTCACCTCCGGCGACCTCGACCACGCCCGCGCCGTGGCGCGGCGCATCCGTGCCGGCATGGTGCACATCAACGGCTCGCCCGGCGACCTCGCCGCCCCCTTCGGTGGCTACAAGCAATCCGGCAACGGCCGCGAGTGGGGCCGCTACGGCCTCGAGGATTTCCTCGAGGTCAAGTCGATGTTTGGCTACAATGCAAGAAGCGCTTAAGAAGTTGGGGCGGCTCGCGGGCCGCCCTTTTCATTTCACAGATAGGGCGGCGAGCAGGCGCTGACGACCGTGCAGCGCCCCTTGCCGACATTGCGGAAGCGGTGCGGGATGCGGCTGTCGAAGAGATAGGCGTCGCCGGCCTTGAGCACGCAGACCTCGTCGCCCACCGTCACCTCCAGCTCGCCCGTCAGCACCACGCCGCCCTCGTGCGAATCGTGGGCGAGCATGGTGAGCCCCGTGTCCGCGCCCGGCTCGTAGCTCTCGTGCAGGATCTGCAGGTTGTGGGCATGGGCGTCGCCCACCTGGCGCAGCGTGAGCTTGCCTCGGGCGCGCGTGCCGTTGACCTGGTGCAGGCGCGAGGTGAGGTCGACGAGCTCGTCGGCGGCAAAAAACACCTTGTTCCTGACCGGCCGGTCCTCCTCGAAGAACTGGGCCATGGTCATCGGAATGCCTTCGAGGATCTTGCGCAGCGAGGCGACGGACGGGCTGTTCTTGTTCTGCTCGATGAGCGAGATGAGCCCGTGGGTCACGCCGGCGCGGGACGCCAGCTCGCGCTGCGACAGGCCGGCGGCTTGCCTGATCTGTCTGAGGCGGGCGCCCACGTCGAATGTCATCTCGTCCCTCCGGCGCATCGGCGCCCCTGCCGCAAGCACGGATTTGGCTGCGGCGCGGGGCATCCGTCAATTGTTCGAAGGGAGCAAATGCCCGAACCGTCAGCGTTCGTCCAGCCGGGCGCGCCGTCGGCGTCCCCCTCCGGCCGGTTGCGGCTTCACATCGTCCAGCCGCCGTCGATGACGTGGGCCTGGCCGGTGGTATAGGCGGCCTCGTCGCTGGCAAGATAGACGACGAGGGCCGCGATCTCCTCCGGCTTGCCGATGCGGCCGATGGGCTGGCGGGCGATGAAGGCGGCCTTGGCGGCCTCGTAATCGCCCTGAGCCCTCAGCCGCTCGTCGAGCGAGGGGGATTGCACCGTGCCCGGGCAGATGGCGTTACAGCGGATGCCGCGCCCCACATAGTCGGTGGCGACCGACTTGGTGAGACCGATCACAGCCGCCTTCGAGGCGCTGTAGGCGAAGCGGTTGGGCACCGCCTTCACGCTCGAGGCAACCGAAGCCATGTTGATGATGGAGCCGCCGCCCTTCTCGAGCATGCCCGGCAGATAGGCGCGGATGGTGCGGTAGGCTGCCGTGACGTTGAGCTGCAGCGCGAAGGCAAGATCCTCCGGCGGGCAGTCGAGGATCGCCCCGGCATGGACGATTCCGGCGCAGTTGAAGAGAATGTCGACGGCACCGGTGCGCTCGCGTGCGGCGGAAACGTCGGCGTCGCTCAGCACATCGAGGCGGAAGGGCTCGATGCGGGCATCCGCCTGCTTGAGCGCAGCAAAGGCCGCCTCGTTGATATCCGTCGCGAAGACCCTGGCGCCGGCCCTGGCCAGGGCCACGGCCGACGCGAAACCGATGCCCTGTCCAGCCGCCGTCACCAGCGCCGACTTGCCGCTCAAATCGAACATCCCGGATCACTCCCCATCTGTCGCGGCCACGCCGCGGAGCCTTCACTGGTGGCGCATGGCACCTGCATCTTGCTACTTATCCGCCTCGCAATGGTCGGTACAGACACCGGATCCGTTACTCTCGCAATTTGCGGGCAAGCAATGACGGTCCCCAATCGAGCTGTCATGACCAAGGACGTTATCGATCTGATGGCTGCGAAGGTGCTCTTCAAAGCTGAATGGGTCCGTCATGATTGTCCCCGTGGAGCCCGCCGGGCATATCGGCGGGAGCGATCGCGCTTCCCACCAGCCGCGACTGCGGCCACGGACTGTCACACCGCTCGGGCTGACAACGCTGCCGTTGCAGCGCCATCCCTGCTGCCGCATGCAAGCCATGCGGGGAGGGAATATGCGCTCGCGGCATCTTCGGTCATAGATGGCGCACCGCTCGCGGGCGGTCCGACCTGCCGGCTGCGGGCCGCGAAAACGTTGCGGCACGCGGCTTGCACCTGCCCGCCCATGGACCACTTTCGGGTGCCTCCCGTCCCATGACGGAGCACCGCCGGCAGCGTCGACGAGGTCGTGGAGTTAACGTGCACATCGTCCTCTTCAATCCGAATTCGAACGAGGCAACGACCGACACCATGGTCGCCATCGCGCGCGAGGCGGCGGCGGGTTCGGCCATGATAACAGGGCGCACGGCGCCCTTCGGCGCGCGCATGATCGTCGACCAGACGGCCCTGTCGAAGAGCGGCGAGGCCATCGCGCAGATGGCCAAGGACCTCGCGGCCGAGATCGCGGCCGGCCGGCAGCGCGTCGATGCCGTGATCGTCTCGGCCTTCGGCGACCCGGGCCTCGATGCGGCGCGCGACGCCCTGCCCTGCCCGGTCATCGGCATCGGGGAAGCCGGCATGGCCGAGGCGGCCGCTGGCGGACGTCCGTTCGCCGTGGTCACGACGACGCCCGGCCTCGTCGAGGCCATCAACGCACGCGCGGCCGCGCTCGGCTACACGGCCCAGTTCCGCGGCACGCGCCTCACGGAAGGCGACCCGACCGAGCTGACCGCGGCTCCGGCCCGGCTGGAAGCGGCGCTCGCCGCGGCCGTCGATGCCTCCGTCGAAGAGGACGGCGCCGAGGCCGTGATCATCGGCGGCGGGCCGCTCGCCCGCGTCGCCAAGCTGCTGACGCCCCGCTCCGCCGTCCCGATCATCGAGCCGGTGCCGGCCGCCATCCGCCGGGCGCTGACCCTGTCGGCCGCGGCCGCCTGAAGGTCTACTCAGCCGCCTCCAGCCTGTCCGCGAGAACGCAGGCGACGCGGCGACCCGGCCCCGGCACGATCACCGGCGGCGGGGCCGTGCGGCAGCGCTCGTCGGCGAAGTCGCACCGCGGCGCGAAGGAGCAGGCCTCGGGCGGCCTCTCGAGCGCCGGCGGCGCACCGCGGATCGCCTCGAGCCGCGCACCCTTGACGGCGCCGTGCAAATTCGCGGCAAGCAGGCCCTTCGTATAGGGATGGCGGGCGTCGCGGATGACCTCGGCGACCGTGCCCGTCTCCACCACATTGCCGGCATACATGACCGCAATCCGGTCGGCGACCTCGACCGCGACGCCGATGTCGTGGGTGACGAAGATGACGCCCATGCCGAATTCGCGTTGCAGCTCGCGCAGGAGGAGCAGGATCTGGATCTGCACCGTGGCGTCGAGCGCCGTCGTCGGCTCGTCGGCTAGCAGCAGCTTCGGCCGGCAGGCGAGCGCCAATGCGATCATGGCGCGCTGGCGCATGCCACCGGACATCTCGTGCGGGAAGACCTTCAGCCGCCGCTCGGGCGAGGGAATGCGCACGCGCGTCAGCATGTCGAGCGCCCGCTCCATCGCCGCCCGGCGGCCGAGGCCCTCGTGGCGCATCACCGCCTCGGCGATCTGGTCGCCGATGGAATAGACGGGGTCGAGCGCCAGCATCGGCTCCTGAAAGACCATGGAGACCGTGCCGCCGCGGTAATCGGCGAGCCGGCGCCCCGAGAGCGACAGGACGTCCACGCCGTCGACCGCAATCATGCCGGAGATGGCCGTGCGGTGCGGCGGCAGCAGGCGCAGCAGCGTCTTGAGCATCACGCTCTTGCCCGAGCCGGATTCGCCGAGGATGGCAAGTACCTCGCCGGGGGCGAGCGAGAGGTCGAGGCCGTTGACGGCGTGCACCGTGCGCTCGCCGGAGAAGGTGACATTGAGATCGCGGATGTCGACGAGAGGCTTCGTCATGCGGCGGCTCCGACGGCCGAATGGCCGGAGCCGGCCACCAGCATGTGGCAGGCGGCGACGTGGGCCTCCGCTCTCGCCTCCCCTCCCCGGGCCTCGCCGGGAACGGACGCCAGCGCCGGCTTCACCGCCGTGCAGACCGCTTCGGCGAAGCGGCAGCGGGTGTGGAAGCGGCAGCCCGTGGGCGGATCGATGGGGTTTGGCGGGTCGCCCGCCAGGGGCGGCTCCTCGGTGCGCGCATCCGGGTCCATCGACGGCATCGCGGCAAAGAGCGCGGCCGTGTAGGGATGCGCTTTACGGGCGTAGACCGCCTCCGCCGGGCCGATCTCCACCACCTCGCCGAGATACATCACCATCACCCGGTCGGAGATGTAGCGCACCACGTTGAGGTCGTGCGAGATGAAGACATAGGTGAGGTCGCGCTCCTCCTTGAGGTCGGCGAGGAGGTTCAGCACCTGCGCCTCCACCGACTTGTCGAGGGCCGACACCGCCTCGTCGAGGATGACGAGGCGCGGCGCCATGGCGAGCGCCCGCGCAATGTTGACGCGTTGGCGCTGACCGCCGGAGAGCTCGTGCGGATAACGGCCGGCAAAACGCGCCGGCTCGAGGCCGACACTCGCCAGCAACTCGCGCGCCCGCCGCCGCGCCTGCCCTTCGCTCATGCCGTGCACCCTGGGGCCGAAGGCGATGGAATCCTCGATGGTGAGGCGCGGGTTGAGCGAGGCGTAGCTGTCCTGAAACACCATCTGCACGCCGCGGCGCAGCTCGCGCAGCGAAAGTTCGTCGCCAAGGCGGTCGCCGTCGAAGATGATGTCGCCCGCGTCGAGCGCGATGAGGCCGACGAGGAGGCGCGCCGTGGTCGACTTGCCGCAGCCGGATTCGCCGACGATGCCGAGCGTCTCGCCCTTCACCACCTCGAAGGAAACGCCGTCGACGGCGTGCACCGTGCCGGTGCGCCGGCCGAAGAAGCCGGAGCGGATGGGGAAATGCCGCCTGAGGTCGCGCGCGATGACGAGCGGCTGCTGCGGGCCGCCGCGGTCGGGCAGCGGCGCAACGGGGGCAAGGTCAGTCGCGGACATTCATCGCACTCCTGAGGCCGTCGCTGACGAGATTGAGGCAGAGCGACGTGACGAAGATCATGAGCCCCGGCAACGCCGCCACCCACGGGTTGATGTAGATGGCCGTGCGCAGGGTGTTGAGCATCAGGCCCCATTCCGGCTCCGGCGGCTTGACACCGAGGCCGAGGAAGGAGAGCCCGGCGGCGAGGATCATCGAGACGCTGGTGAGGCTCGTCGCATAGACGAAGATCGGCCCGAGCACGTTGCCGAGGACATGCACGCGCACGATGGTGAAGGCGCCCGCCCCGGACGCCCGCGCCGCATCGACGTAGTCGAGCGAGCGCACGCTCGCCGTGACGCTCTCGGCGACGCGGGTGATCGGCGGCACGAAGACGATGGTGAGCGAGACGAGGCTATTGACGATGCCGGCCCCGAGCGCGCCGGATATGGCGATGGCGAGCAGCACCGAGGGAAAGGCGAAGAACACGTCGACGAGGCGCATGATGACGGTGTTGGTGCGCCCGCCGACATAGCCGGCGACGAGGCCTAGTACCGTGCCGATGCAGAAGGCCGCCACGACGGGCATTATGCCGAGGAAGAGCGTGAGCCGGCCGCCGTAGACGAGGCGGGCCAGCATGTCGCGGCCGAGCTCGTCCGTGCCGAGCGGGAAGCCGGGCGTGCCGATCCTGCGCAGACGCCGCGCCATGCTGCCGGCATAGGGGTCGGCCAGGCCGAGATAGGGCGCAAAGATCGCCGCGAGGATCAGCAGGAGGAGCAGGACGGCGCAGCCGACGGCGACCGGATCGCGCCGGAAGCGGCGGGCGACGCCCGACCAGTAGCCCTGCGTGCGCTCCACCGGGGCGGCGATGCTCTCGGTGATGACGGCCATCGTCATGTCCTCTTGATGCGCGGGTCGATCACCGTCTGGGCGAGATCGACGAGGAGGTTCACGGCGACGAAGGAGAGCGCCAGCACGAGGATGGTGCCCTGCAACAGCGGCAGATCACGCTGGAAGATGGCGTTGGAGAGCAGGAAGCCCGTGCCCGGCCAGTTGAACACCGTCTCGATGAGGATGGAGCCGCCGAGGAGATAGCCGAGCTGCAGGCCCATGACGGCGAGCGCCGTGGGGGCGGCGTTGCGCACCACGTGGCGCAGCACGCCGCCGTGCATCAGCCCCTTGGCATAGAGCGCCTGGACGAATTCCTGCGAGAGGATGTCACCGACGAGGGCGCGCACGGTGCGCGCAACGATGCCCATGGGCACGACGGCGAGCGTCACAGCCGGCAGGACGAGATAGCGCAGGTGCTCCGCGTCCCAGCCCCAGTCGCGCGAGCCGCCGGGCCCCGCCCCCATGGCGGGCAGCCAGCCGAGCGTGACGGAAAAGACGATGACGAGCACCATGCCGAGCCAGTAGTTCGGCACCGAGACCCCGGTGATGGCGAGGGCCGTGACGGCCCGGTCGACACCGGTGTCGCGGAAATAGCCGGCGACGAAGCCGCAGAGGAGCCCGAGCGGAAAGCCGATGAGGCTCGCCGCCGCGGCGAGCACGAGGGTGTTGCCGACAGCGGTCATCACCTCCCCCGCCACCGGCCGGCCGGTGGAGATGGAGCGGCCGAGGTCGCCCGTCGCCGCCTTGGCGACCCACAGGCCGAACTGCACCGGCAACGGCTTGTCGAAGCCGTAGGCGGCGCGCATCTCGGCCTCCTGCTCGGCCGTCGCGTCGAGCGGCATCACCGCCACGAGCGGATCGCCCGGGGCGATGTGCACGAGCATGAAGCAGATCAGGCTGACGCCGAGCGCCACCGGGACGACATAGACGAGGCGCCGGAGAAGATATGCGAGCATGCGTCGTCCACCCTTCGTGAGATGCGCCGCATCCGTTCGATGCCCGGAAGCAAGGGGCGCGGCGGACCCGGCCGGCATGGCGCCGGCCGGGAGCGCGGGGGGTCAGTCCATCGTGATGGAGCCGAAGTTCTGGTACCAGTTCTGCGCCTGGACGAAGCCCTTGACCTTCGTGCTCATGGCGCGCGGCGCGACGTCGTGCGTGACCATCAGGAAGAGTGCCTCGTCGACGAATTTCTCATGCGTGCGCCGCATCACCTCGTCCTGTGCGGCAGCATCGAAGGTGGTGCGAATCTCCTTGAAGAGGGCGTCCATCTCGGGGTCGCAGTAGTGGCCCCAGTTGGTGCCGTTCGGCGGCCTGAGATCGCAGGCGAGGTGCCGGATGAGACCGGTGAAGGGATCCTGGATGAAATAGCTGAAGTTGATCGACTGCGTGCCCTTGGCGCTCTCGTGCCCGGCGCCGGCGCGCCAGATGTTGATCATCGTGTTCCATTCGACGACCTCGAACTCGACATCGATGCCGACCTCGGCGAGGTTCTGCTGGATGAACTCGTTCATCGGCAGCGGCAGCATCTGGCCGGAGCCGGAGGGCGAGATCAGCGCCTTGACCTTGAGGCGCTTGTCAGGGCCGTAGCCGGCTTCGGCAAGCAGGGCCTTCGCCGCCTCAGGATCGTACTTCACCTCGAAGGTCGGCTCGCCGAACCATTGCGAGCCGGGCGTGAAGAACCCCTTGGCCGGGAGCATCAGGCCGCCGAGCAGCTCCTTCATGCCTTCGCGGTCGATGGCGAGATTGGCCGCCTTGCGGATGCGGATGTCGTTCCAGGGCGAGCCCTCGAGGCGCGACAGGTGCCACGTCCAGTTGTGCGGCAGGGCGTTGGAGACGATCTGGTGGCCGGCCCCCGTCAGCGCCGGGATGACGTCGGGTGCCGGGGCCTCGATCCAGTCGACCTGACCGGACAGGAGCGCGGCCGAGCGCGCATTCGGCTCCGGCAGGGGCACGAGCACCATCTTATCGAGCTTCGGCACCCGGCTCTGGTCCCAATGGTCCTTGAACGGCACGAGATCGGCGCGCTCGCGCGGCACGACGTCGGCCAGCATCCAGGGCCCCGTGCCGGACGGCTTCTTGGCGACCGCTTCCCAGCTCTTGCCGAGCGCCTCCCAGTTGGCGGGCGAGGACATTAGGATCCAGGCGAGCTGATAGGGCAGCGTCGCATCCGGCTCCTTGGTGACGATCTCGAGCGTGTACTTGTCGAGCGCCTTGTAGGCGGCGACGGCGGGAATGCGCGACTTGCCCTGCGCCGCCTGGCGTGGGTCGTATTGCGGGCTCTTGTCATCGAGCAGCTTGTCGAGGTTCCACACCGCCGCCTCGGCGGTGAACGCGCTGCCGTCGTGGAACTTGACGCCCTCGCGGATCTTGAAGGTCCACCTGGTCTTGTCCGCCTCGTCCACCTTCCATTCGGTGGCGAGGCCCGGGATGAGGCCTGACGGCTTGTCGGCGCTCGTCAGGTCCCAGTTGATGAGCGCGTCATACAGCGTATAGCCGATGAAGCGCATGCCCTCGCCGCCGTTGTCCGTCTGGCCGGTGGTCAGCGGAATGTCGGAGGCGGTCATGCCGATGCGCAGCGTGCCGGCGGCAAACGCCGGGGCCGCCAGCGCCGTTCCGGCCAGGACCGCCGCGGCGAAGGCCGTTCTCAGTCGCCCGATACCCATGCTCTAAACTCCTTCCTGTCCTCTCGTCTTGTCGCTCCGATCATTCGTCGCGGATCGGATGAAGGATGCGATGGCGGCCGCGCCGACGATCCCGGGGCGGCCAGGGAGCGGGAGAGGCCGGCCGAGCCGCACCTGGCGCAGCCGCTCGCGCTCGCCCTCCCACACGGCCATCAGGAATCCGGCCGGCCGGTCGGCCGTGGTGAGCGGCGCATGCCAGACGCCGGGGCCGTAGACGATGGCCTGGCCGTGCCGGCCGACGAAAGCGGCGAGCGTCCCCGCCGCGACGGTACCGTCCTCGCGCGCCAGGGCCACGACGACGAGCGGCGCACAATCCTCGAGCGGCAGGAAGGCCTGCGCCGAGAAGGGATGGCATTCGAGGCCGGCGATGCCGGCCCCCGGCGGCCGCGGCGAGACAGCGAAATGGGCGAGGCACAGCCGCGCCGTCGGATCGCGGCTCTCAAGGTCGAGGAGCGCGTCGCGACGCCGGGCATGGCCCTCGTTCACGACGGCGGCCGCGCCGACCTCGATGACACGGCCGTAGGGCGCGAAGGCAGCCGCGGACAGCGGGCGCCAAGAAACGCCCGGCGTCGAGGAATTGGCGTCCTGCCCCGTCTCGCCAATGCCGTTCATGTCGGCCTACGCTCCAAGTTCCGGGCCTGATGTTCCGGAGGTGATGTTGCAGACTTGCCAATCCCGGTGCCGGCCAGCATGGTGACGAGCCGGACTGACCGGTCTGACCAGTCAAGGCTGCGATCTGCCGCTTTCCGGTTCAAGCAACAAGTCTAGGCAGCGGCGCGCGAAAATTGGTCAACGGAGCACCGCGAAGGATGAGACGGGAGGCAGGAAGGTGACACCAGCCATGCCGCGCGGGCGCGAGCATCGCTCCGTACCGATGAAGACGGCAGAGGCCATCGAGGCCATGATCCGGGCCCGCGGTCTCGCCCCCGGCGACCAGTTGCCGGCCCAGCGCACGCTTGCCCAGGATTTGGGCATATCCCGCCCCTCGCTGCGGGAGGCCCTCTCCGTGCTCGAGACGCTCGGCATCGTGCGCATCGAGATCGGCCGCGGCGTCTTCGTCGCACCGCGCGAGGAAGGGCCGAAGGCGCCGTCGTGGCGCTTCAGGGAAAGCTTCACGCTCGCCGAGGTCTTCGAGATGCGCCTTGCCGTGGAGGGCCTCGCCGCCATGCTCGCGGCGCCCCGCATGCCCCAGCCGGCTCGCGAGACACTGGCCGCCTCTGCCCAGGCCATGGGCAATGCCGCCCGGCGGGGCGATGTCGTCGGCGCCGCGGAGGCGGACACCGTCTTCCACGACCTCGTCGTCGCCCATTGCGGCAACCGCCTCCTGCAGGAGGTGCACGGCCGCACGCACGCGCTGACCACCGAGAGCCAGCGCGTGCCCATGGTCGCGCGCAACAGCCTGTTCAACACGGCCGACGAGCATTTCGCGATCCTCGCCGCCTTCGTCGAGCGGAACGGCGAGCGCGCCCGCGCCGCGATGGAGGCGCACATCCGCGCCGCCGCCGGGCGCGCGGGGATCCACCTCGGCGCCGGTCCTGCGGTGCCGATGCTTCAGGCGGTGCCGTAGCAGCGCCGGTCGTGGTCGAGCACGGCCGCGAGCAGCACCTGCGCTCCCGCGCGGCATTCCTCATAGGACGTCGCCTCGGCCTCGTTGTGGCTGAGCCCGCCGGCGCAGGGCACGAAGATCATCGTCGTCGGTGCGATGCGCGCCACATAGGCCGCGTCGTGGCCGGCGCCGGAGACGATCTCCCGCCAGGAGAGCCCGAGCCCGTCCGCGACCCGGCGCACGGCATCGACGAGGGCCGGGTCGAAGGCGACGGCAGGCGAATTCCACACCTGCCGCAGGGCGTGCTCCAGACCGCTCGCGCGGCCCGCCTCCTCCACCGTCGCGAAGAGCGCCTCCTCCATGACATCGAGCGCCGCATCGTCGGGATGACGGAAGTCGACGGTCAGGAAGACATGGCCGGGAATGACGTTGCGCGAATTGGGGCCGACCTCCACGAGGCCCACAGTGCCGACGCCGGGCGGATGCGTTCGCGCGATGGCCTCGACCGCGCCGATGATGCGGGCCGCGCCGACCAGCGCGTCGCGCCGCAGGGACATCGGCGTCGAGCCCGTATGCGCCTCCCGTCCCGTCAGCGCGATCTCGTACCAGCGCATACCCTGCACGCCGGTGACCACGCCGATCGCCTTCTCCTCCGCCTCAAGGATCGGCCCCTGCTCGATGTGCAGTTCGAACATGGCGCCGAAGGCCGTGGACCCCACCTTGGCCGGCCCGCGATAGCCGATCTCATCCAGTGCCTCGCCGAAGGTCACGCCCTGCCTGTCAGTGCGGCTGTCGGCATAGGCGCGATCGAAGACGCCGGCATGGACGCCCGAGCCGAGCATGGCGGGCGAGAAGCGCGAGCCCTCCTCGTTGGTCCAGTTGACGAGCATGAGGGGCGCGTTCGTCTCGTAGCCGGCCTCGTCCAGCGTACGCAGCAATTCGAGCCCGGCGAGGACGCCGAGGATGCCGTCGAACTTGCCGCCGGTCGGCTGCGTGTCGAGGTGGCTGCCGACGGCGATCGGCGGCACATCCAGCCTGCCCGGCCGCACGGCGAACATGTTGCCGACCTCGTCGACCGTGACCGTGCAGCCGAGGTCCTCGCAGGCGCTCTTCAGCCAGTCCCGTACCTGCCTGTCGCGGTCCGTCAGCGCCAGCCGGTTGATGCCGCCTTTCGGCGTGCCGCCGATGGCCGCCGTCTCCATGATCGACCGCCACAGGCGGTCGGGATCGATCGTCAGGTTGTGCATCTGCTCCTCATTGCCGGTTCGACCTTCCGGCAACGGGAGCAAAAGCCGTACCGCTTTCCCTAAACCTTTCCTATGCAATTGAACCGGAAAGGCTTCCATCCTTTTAAACAGAACATTTTCTTCGCGCCAAACCGGCATCCACTTCGGCGCAAATTCGGCGCAAAATGCGTTAGAGCGGCTTCAGATTGGCCTCGATCGCCGCCCGCTGCGGCTCGAGGAAGGGCGGCAGCGCGAGCTTCTCGCCGAGGCTGTCGAGCGGCTCGTCGACCGCGAAGCCGGGGCCGTCGGTCGCGATCTCGAAGAGGATGCCGTTCGGCTCGCGGAAGTAGAGCGAGCGGAAGTAGTAGCGTTCCACCTCGCCGCTGTTGGGCAGTCGGACGGAGCCGAGCCGCGCCGCCCAGGCCGTGAGGCCCTCCCTGTCCGGTGTGCGGAAGGCGACATGGTGAACACCGCCCGCCCCCTGCATCGCCGGCCCGAGGCCGGGCTCGACGAGGACGTGCAATTCGGCCGCCGGGCCGCCCTCGCCCATGGCGAAGACATGCAGCGTGGTGCCGCCGTCGACGGGATGAACGCGCTCCGGCCGCATGCCGAGCACCTCGGTGAGAACGAACTGCGTCGGCGCGAGATCGGGCACCGAAAGCGTGATCGGTCCGAGGCCGCGGATCTGATGATGTGCCGGCACGGGGCTGTCCGGCCACGGATGGCCCTCGCCAGAACCGCCGTCGTCGACGAGGTGGAGGCGCTGGCCCTCCGGGTCCTCGAAGACAAGTGCGGCGCGCCCCGCCCGCTCACCGATCTCGCCGACCGTGCAGCCTGCCTCGGCAAGATGCTCGCGCCACCAGGCGAGGCTCTCCTCGCCCGCGACCCTGAGGCCGGTGTTGACGATGGCATGGGTGCCGCGCCGCTCGCGCCCCACGGGCCAGTCGAAGAAGGTCACGTCCGAGCCGGGCGAGGCGGCGCCGTCGCCGTAGAAGAGGTGGTAGGCGGAGGTATCGTCCTGGTTCACCGTCTTCTTGACGAGGCGCATGCCGAGCACGCCGGTGTAGAAGCGGTGGTTCTCGCTCGCCTGCGCCGTGATCGCCGTCAGGTGGTGAATGCCCGTCAGCGTGTGATCCATGGCCGTTCTCCTCGCCGAAGCCTCAACGACATATCGGCGGGGAGGCGGGCATTGCAATGTCAGCGCCGGGAATTGTCCCAGGGGGACGGTCAGGCCCGGATGCCTGCCAGGATAAGATCGACGACGTGGGCCCGGCGCTCGGCGATCTGCTTCTTCGACATCAGGTCGCGGTCGAGGATCACCGACAGGGTGAAGATGTTGGAGAAATAGAAGAAGGACACGCCGGCAATCGAGATCCACAGCTGCGCCGGGTCGATGCCGCTGCGGAAGACGCCGGCCGCCACGCCCTTGTCGAGAATGTCCTGGATCATGCCGATGAGCGGCGAGTGCATCGTCTTGATGCGCGTCGAGCCCTTGAGATGGCGCGCCTGGTGCAGGTTCTCGCTGTTGAGCAGGTTGATGAAGGTGCGCTCGCCGACAAAGGAATCGAAGGTGAAGGCGACAAGCGCCCGCATCGCCTTCTCCGGCGCGAGTTGCTCGAGATGCAGGCGCAGTTCGGCCGTGCGCACGCGCTCGTAGGCCGCCTCGAGCACGGCGAGCCACAGCCCGCGCTTCGAGCCAAAGTAGTGATAGATCATGCGCCGGTTGGCGCCCGAGCGCTTGGCGATGGCGTCGATGCTCGCACCAGCGAAGCCCCGCGAGGAGAACTCCACCGTCGCGGCGGCGAGGATGTTGCCGCGCGTCCGCTCGGGATCGCGCGTGCGCACCTCGCGCTTCGCTACCGCGCCTTCGGGCGCCGCTGTCGCCTCGGCGGCCTTCGTCTTCGCCATGCCGTCGTTACGCTCCACTGCCCCGGCGTGACGAAAGACGCCCCGCCCCTTCTAGACTGCCGACCGATGGCGGGCGATGCAGGTCGCCAGCACCTCGTCCATCGGCCTTGCCCACCAGTCCTCGGAAAATATCTCGACTTCCGCATAACCCGCGTAGCCCACCGCTTCAACTGCGGCGCGGATGGGTTTGAGGTCGATGACGCCGTCGCCCATCATGCCGCGGTCGAGCAAGAGGTCGCGCGTCGGCACCAGCCAGTCGCAGACATGATAGGCGAGCATGCGCTCGCGCCCCGCCCGCGCGATGCCGGCGAAGAGGTCCGGGTCCCACCATACGTGATAGACGTCGCAGGCGACACCGAGAAAGCCGGTGCGAGCCGGATCGAGCCGGTCGCAGATGTCGAGCGCCTGGCCGAGCGTGTTCACGCAGGCGCGGTCGGCGGCGTACATCGGGTGCAGCGGCTCGATGGCGAGCGGCATGCCGATGGAGCGGGCATAGTCCAGCAGTTCGCCGATGCCGTCCTCCACCATGATGCGCGCCGCGCCGAGGTCCTTCGACGGGGCCGACCCCGGCCGCGAATATTGCGGCAGGCCGCCGACGACGAGGACAAGGCAGGGCGCGCCGAGGGCCTTCGCCTCGTCGACGGCGCGGCGGTTGTCGTCGCGCATCTCCGCAAGATGCGCCGCATCGCTCGGGAACATGCCGCCACGGCAATAGCCGGAGAGTTCGAGTCCGGCTGCCTTGACGGCAGTGACCGCCCGATCGAGCCCGACAGCCGCCACCTGGTCGCGCCACGGCGAGATGGCGCGGATCTCCGCCCGCGCGCAGGCGTCGATGATGGCGAGAAGGTCGCCTTGCTTGCGCACGGTCGCCGTGTTGATCGACAGGAAGCGGTGGTCCCGCGAGAAGTCGCGCAACGCCGCATCCGCGACGGTGGAAGCGATATGGTTCATGCCCTCATCCTTCCACGCCGCGCGTCGCGAGCACGTGGCGCATGCGCCTGACCGCAAGGGCCGGATCGCGCAGCAGGCCGGCCGCATCGGCGAGCCGGAAGAGCTCGGCGAGATGCAACGTCGAGCGCGCACTCTCCTGGCCGCCGACCATGGTGAAATGGTCCTGCCAGCCGTTGAGATAGGCCATGAAGACGACGCCCGTCTTGTAGAAGCGCGTCGGCGCCCGGAAGATGTGGCGCGACAGCGGCACCGTCGGCGACAGGATGTCGTGGAAGGTCGCTTCGTGCCCCCTGGCGAGGCTGACGAGCGCGGCCGAGGCTGCCGGCGCGATGGCATCGAAGATGCCGAGCAATGCGTCGGAATAGCCCTTGTCGTCGCCGGCGATCAATTCGGCATAGTTGAAGTCGTCGCCGGTATACATGCGCACGCCCGGCGCAAGGCGCCGGCGCATGGCGATCTCGCGGTCCTTGTCGAGCAGCGATATCTTGACGCCGTCCACCTTGGCCGCATGGGCGTTGATGATGGCGACCGCCGTGTCCATGGCCACCGCGAGCTCGCGCGTGCCCCAGTAGCCGGCGAGCGCGGGATCGAACATGTCGCCGAGCCAGTGGATGATGACGGGCTCGCGCGCCCCCGTCAGCAGCCGGTCGTAGACGCGCACGTAGTCGTCGGGCCCCGCCGCCACGCGGGCGAGCGCCCGCGAGCACATGAGGATGATGCGCCCGCCGACCTTCTCGATGGCCTCGAACTGCGTCTCGTAGGCCGCGATCACCTCGTCGACGCTCTTCACTGCGGCAAGGTCGAGATGGTCCGTACCGGCGCCGGAGAAGACGAGCGCCCCGCCGCGCGCCTTCGCCGCCGCGACCGAGCGCGTGATGAGATCGAGCGAGGTCGGCCAGTCGAGGCCCATGCCGCGCTGGGCCGTGTCCATGGCCTCGGCGACGCCGAGGCCGAGGTCCCACAGGTGCTCCCGGTAGGCGATGGTGCGGTCCCAGTCGATGGCGCAGTCGAGCCACGGGTCCGCCTCGCGCAGCGGATCAGCGACGACATGCGCCGCCGAGAAGGCGACGCGGTTCATGGGGCCGGCCGCGCGCTCGGGAAAGTCGCGTGGCGCACGCGGCCGGAAGGTCTCGAGCGACCGGTCGGCGCGCGGCAGACGGATGGTGAGGCTCTGGTCGACGACGTTCATGGCCTGTTTCCCTGCCCTCACTCGGCCGCCTGGGCCCGCGCCGCCTTCAGCGGCAGCGGCGGTACGTCGACCCAGCGGCGCTCGCGCCAGCTCTCGAGCGCGCATTCGACGAGCTGCACGCCCTTGGCGCCCTCGTGCAGCGTGTACTTGTAGGGCGCGCCCTCGACGACGTGGCGGATGAACATCTCCCACTGGGTCTTGAAGCCGTTGTCGTAGACGGCGGTCTCTGGCACCGGCTGCCAGTCGGCATAGAAGTCGTGCGTCTGCTTCTGGTCCGGGTTCCACACCGGGCGCGGGGTGCCCTGGCGGGCCTGCATGACGCAGTCGGTGAGTCCGGCCACCGCCGAGCCATGCGTGCCGTCGACCTGGAAGGTGACGAGGTCGTCACGATAGACCCGTACGCACCAGGACATGTTGATGTGGGCGATGACGCCGCCCTCGAGCTCGAAGGTGGCATAGGCGGAATCGTCGGCGGTCGCCGGGTAGGACTTGCCACGCTCGTCGACACGCGCCGGAATGTGCGTCGCGCCGAGGCAGGAGACGGCCTTCACTTCGCCGAAGAGATTGTCGAGCACGTAGCGCCAGTGGCAGACCATGTCCAGGATCATGCCGCCGCCGTCCTCGCTACGGTAGTTCCAGGACGGGCGCTGCGGTGCCTGGCCCCAGTCGCCCTCGAAGACCCAGTAGCCGAACTCGCCGCGCACCGACAGCATGCGGCCGAAGAAGCCGGAATCGCGCAGGAACTTCAGCTTCTGCAAGCCGGGCAGGAAGAGCTTGTCCTGCACCACCCCGTGCCTGACGCCCTTGGCGTCGGCAAGCTCGCAGATCCGGAGCGCCTTGGTGAAGTCGGTGGCGATCGGCTTCTCGCAATAGATGTGCTTGCCGGTGGCGATCGCCTTCTCCAGCAGTTCCGGCCGCATCTGCGTCGTCGCCGCGTCGAAGAAGATGGTGTCGTCGGGATTGGCGATGGCGGCGTCGAGGTCCGTCGTCCAGCGGGAGATGCCGTGGGTCTTGGCGAGCGCCTCGACCTTGTCGGCATTGCGGCCGACCAGGATGGGGTCGAGCTGCACGCGCGAGCCGTCCGACAGCGGCACGCCGCCCTGCGCGCGGATGGCGGCGACCGAGCGGATGAGATGCTGGTTGAGCCCCATGCGGCCGGTGATGCCGTGCATGACGATGCCGAGAGTACGCTGGCTCATGATGTCTGCCCTTCGAGAATGGATTGGGAAGTGAGGCGCGCGAGGCTGCCCCAGATGGGTTCGGCGCCGCCGGCAAGGCCGGGAACGCGGAAGAGGGAACGGGTGGCGAGCGCGCCGCTGCCGGTCGCAAGCCGCAGGCGGCCGCCGCGCTCCTCGTAGAGGTCGGGATGGGCGGTAGCGAAGGCCTCAGCCTCTTCCGCCGGCGCCGGCCCGAAGCCGTCGACATAGTGATGACCGTTGCGCTCGACGTGGCCGAGGCCGAGGAGCGCGACGAGCGCCGTGTCCTGCTGCACGCCGAGGCCGGCCTGGCAGGTGAGGTCTTCACCACTCAGGAAGCAGTGACCGGGGCGCCCTGCGGCCTCGTTCAGCGCCCGGGCCCGCACGGCATTGAGGAGCGACTTGTAGAGGCCCTTGCAGGCCTTGGACGAGACGCCGCGGTAGCCGCGTGCCACCGCCTCGGGAAAGGCATCGTAGGTGCCGTCCGCCTCGTCGATGATGAAGGCCATGCCCTCAGCGACGTCGCCGAGGTCGTGGGCGAGGGTCGTGGCACGGTCGAGCGGCTGCTCGACATACATCAGCCGCTCGCGCAGGGGAGCAAGGGCGGCATCGGACGTGAGCGCCTCGACGAGCGCCGCGAGGCCGGGAAGGTCGTATTGCTCGTTGGCGTCGAGCGTCACGCCCGTGATGGTGCCCGCCCGCGCCATGATGCCAGCGATCTGGGCCAGGCGCGCCCGGTCCTGCGCAACGTCGCCGCCGAGCTTGAGCTTGAGGTAGCGGAGCGACGAGCGCGCGATCTCGCCGGGCAGCTCCGCAAGGTCGTCGCCGAGGCCGACCGTCCAGCGCAGGGCAACCTCCGCCCGCGGCGCGAGACCGGCGAGGAAGCCGTCGATCCGCCCGGCCTCGATGTCCGGCGTCAGCCGCGCATCGAGCCCCGGCAGGTTGCGCCTGAGACCCGTCGCGGCGTCGACGCCGAGCGCCTTGAACAGGGCATCGAGGATCGCCTTGTCGATGACGGCGGGGCCGTAGCCGCGCACCAGCGCCGGCGCCGCATCCTGCGCCGTCTCGCCGACCGTGCGGGCATGATGCCCGAAGGCCGTGTCGAAGCCGCGGGCATCGCGATAGACCGCCGCGGCCCGCGTGAGCCCGGCGCGCAGGTCGTCGATGGTGTCGGCGGGGCTCTTCGCCGGGTTCTTGTCGAACCACTTCGGCATCATCATCTCGGCCGCGGCGCCCGTCGCGATGCCGTGGCCCTCGACCTCGACGGTGACGCGCACGAAGGCCTGCGGCGCCGCCGTCACGCTCACCGCGCCGAAGCGGAAGGCATGCGTGAACGGCATGAGCCGCTCGAAACAGGCGATGTCGAGGAGGCGAAGCCGTGGGGCCATGGCGTCAGTCCAATGCGCCGCGGGCATAGAAGTGCCCGCGGATTTCCTTGGTGATCTCGGCGAAGGACCGCTCGCCCATCATCTCCAGCGAACGCGGCCGCGGCAGGTCGACCTTGTAGATCGCCTCGACCGTGCCGGGACGCGACGACATCACCACCACCCGGTCGGCGAGGAATACCGCCTCCGGGATCGAGTGGGTGATGAAGATGATGGTCTTGTTGGTCTCGCCGTGGATGCGCTGCAACTCGAGGTTCATGTGCTCGCGCGTCATGGCGTCGAGCGCCCCGAAGGGCTCGTCCATCAGGAGCAGCGCCGGGTCGTGCACCAGCGCCCGGCAGATGGCGGCGCGCTGCTGCATGCCGCCCGAGAGCTGCCAGGGATACTTGTCCTCGAAGCCCTTGAGGCCCGCCGTCTCGAGCAGTTGGTGCGCCCGGGCGAGATGCGTGGCGCGGTCGAGGCCGCGCACCTCGACGGGCATCATGACGTTGCGCAGCAGCGTGCGCCAGGCGAGCAGGACCGGGCTCTGGAAGACGATGCCGACATTGTCCGGCGGCTCGCGCACGGCCTCGCCGTCGATGCGCACCTCGCCCTCGGTCGGCGCGATGAGGCCGGCGAGAAGCTTCAGGAGCGTGGACTTGCCGCAGCCCGAGGGGCCGACGACGGCGATGAACTCGCCCTCGTCGACGTCGAGGTCGACCGGGGACAAGGACGGCACGTCCCCGGCCCGCGTGCGGTAGGTCTTGCTCAGGCCACGGATCTCGATGAGACGGCGCGTCCTGGCCGGCTCGTCCCGGCTGATCACGGTGAAGCGGCGCGCAGCGGCAGGCATCGCGGCACCCCTCACTGGCTCGCCGCGGGCAGGAAGTCGTTCGTGTAGAACGCCTTCGGATCCCCGGCCGACGCCGCCTCGACGCCGCCGTACTGCACCAGGAGCTCGACCGTGTCGGCCATGATCTTGTCGCTCACCCGCCACGGCCGCTGCCCCTTGGTCTCGTCCGTGTGGTAGAGCGGGATCGTCAGCTCGAAGCCTTCCTGCAGGGTCTCCTTCTTGCCCGCCTTGGGCAGGGCCTCGAGCACGGCCTCGGCCGCCTCGGCCGGGTGCTTCTCGGCATATTCGATCGACTTCGTCGCGGCCGCCATGAAGCGGCGCACGAGATCGGGGTTCTCGCCGAGCATGTCCTTGTGCACGAAGATGCCGGACGAGACCATGTTGATCCCGTAGTCGGCAAACATCACCGGGAAGACGTCCTTGCCGGTGGCGTCCTTGATCTTCATGCTCTGGTCCATGGCATAGCCGAGGAGCACGTCGGCGCGCCCGTTGATGACGGCGTTGAGCTTCGTCTGGGCGTCGCCGGAGACGACCTGGAAATCGCCCTCCTTGAGGCCCGTGCGCTTGAGGAACAGGGGCCAGATCTGCGACATGGAATCGCCGGGCGTCATGGCGACGGTCTTGCCCTTGATGTCGTCGGGCGTGCGGATGTTCTTCTCGGAGAAGCCCATGACGGACATGGGGCTCTTCTGCAGGGCGATGCCCGTGGCGACGACGGGCGCGCCCTTCACGGCGGCGCGGATCATGGTCGGCACGTCGGCATAGCCGAAGGGCACCGTCTTGGCCGCCACCGCCTGCACGGTCAGCGCCGAGCCCCTCCCCTCCTGGATGTCGAGGTCGATGCCCTCCTCCGCGAAGAAGCCTTTCTTCTTGCCGAGATAGAAGGGCGCGTGCTCGCCGTAGACATACCAGTTGAGCAGCAGCACCGCCTTGTCGGCGGCCTCGGCCTGCGCGCCTGCGAGAAACGCCGCGATACCCGCCAGGGACAAGATCTTCACAAACCGGGCCTTCAACATGATGTCCTCCCCATAAGCTCTGTCGGAGCGTTGCTTTGGTGCTCCCGTCTTGGCGCGGGATGAGGATCAGGCGGTCGCGATGACGTCGGCGCGCTGGCTGGCGTGCCAGGGCACGGCCAGGCGCTCGACGAGGTCGACGATCCAGAACAGGACGACGCCGATGAGGGCGAGGATGGTGAGCGCCGCGAACATCGTCGGCAGCTCGAAATTGCCGATGGAGCGCTGCAGCACGAAGCCGATGCCGGAATTGGCACCGACGAACTCGCCGACCACGGCTCCGACCACGGCGAGCGTCACCGACACCTTGAGGCCGGAGAAGATCGACGGCAGCGCGTGCGGCAGGCTGACGATGATGAAGGTCTGCAGCCAGGAGGCCTTCACCGAGCGGGCGAGGTCGCGCATGTCGGGCTCGACCGACTTGAAGCCCTGCACGCCGGCGACGACGACGGGGAAGACGCCGAGCAGGAAGGCGCAGATGACTTTCGGCGCCATGCCGAAGCCGAACCAGACGACGAGCAGCGGCGCCACCGCCACCTTCGGGATCGACTGCGAGAAGACGAGCAGCGGATAGAGATAGGCCTCCACCGTGCGCGAACCGGCGATGAGCATGGCGAGCGGAATGCCGACGGCGACCGAAAGGGCAAAGCCGCCGATGGTGGCAATCGTCGTCGGCATCGATTCGGCGAGCAGCATGTCGCGCTCGTGGACGAGGACGAGGATGACGTCCCACGGCTTGGGCACCAGATAGGGCGGGATGGCGAAGAGCCTGACCGCCAGTTCCCATAGAACGACGACGACGACCATGAGACCCACCGGCCGCACCCAGGCCGAATCGAGCCATTGCACAAGCATGCGTCCGCTCGCACGAGAACCCGCGGCTGGGGCCATGGTGCCGTCCTCCCGATGAAGCGCGAGAATCGCGCGGGCGTGTGATCACGCTCTTAAGTAACTCATCAGGTAGTTACTATTGGGCGAGAGCGGCGACCTGTCAAGCACCGCCCGGGCAAGGCCCGTGACGCTGCGGCGGCGCCGGGAACGGCGCCAGGCAATGAGGCAGTGGCTATGGACCGGAAAAGAGCGGTTACACAGCAAGAATGCGGCCGCGCCTCTCCCGCAGCGGAAACTGGGCAAGGCCGGGGTCCGCCTTCTGATGTGCAAGTCCGACTTGCATGCGGGGAGAAGGGTCAACGGGCCATCCGAGGCCCTGGTATCAGGCGAAGCAGACGACCTCCTGAAGGAGCGTCAGACGAGCCCGGCGGCGCGCGGGTCGCGGGTGGCGAGGCGCTTGAGGAGATAGTCGATCTCGGCCACGGCCATCTCGGACAAGCGGCCCGCCGGCTTGCGCTGCGCATCGGAGGCGAGGATGCCGCGGCGCATCATGACATATTTGCGGACGGCGAGGCCGACGCCCGGCTGCTGCTCGTAACGCAGCAGCGGCAGATGCGCGTCGAAGATGTCATGGGCCGCATCGCGCTCGCCGCGCGCCTGCAACCGGACGACGTCGATCAGCATCTCGGGGAAGGCATAGCCGGTGTTGGCGCCGTCGGCGCCGCGCTCCACCTCGAAATCGAGGAAGAGGCCGCCGTTGCCGCACAGGATCGCAATCGGCCGCATGGACCCGTCCTGCTGGAAGCGGCGCAGCGCCGAAATCTTCTCGAGGCCAGGCCAGTCCTCGTGCTTCAGCATCACGCAGGAGGGATTGTCCATGACGATGCGGCGGATGACGCCGGGCGTCATGACGACCGAGAGCGTCAGCGGATAATCCTGGATGACGAAGGGAACGTCGGTGCCGATCGCCTCCACCGCCTGGGCGTAATAGGTGACGATCTGGTCGTCGGTACGCAGCGACGACGGCGGCGCAATCATCACGCCGGCTGCACCAAGATCCATGGCCGAGCGCGCCATGGCGCGCATGGCGGCGAAGCCCGGTGCCGAGACGCCGACGATGACGGGCAGGTTGCCGACGCGCGCGAGGCAGCGCCTGACGAGCGCAACCGATTCCTCGACCTCCAGCTTGGGCGCCTCGCCCATGATGCCGAGCACCGTCAGGCCGTCGGCGCCGATCTCGCGATAGAAGTCGAACAGCCGGTCGACGCTTGCCCAGTCGATCTCGCCCGATGGGGAAAAGGGCGTCGGCGCGATGGGGAACACGCCGCGGGCTTCATTGGTGAGGGGCATGGTCGTCTCCGTGACAATCGCTCGGGCGGCTTCGGGATAGCACCCTTCCTGCCCACTCATCGCCGCTGGCCCTTCGAAATAAAATCTCTATTGTTGTTTCTTCAAACGATAGATTTCCTGTTCGATGGATACGCGCTTCCTCGAGAGTTTCATCGCCGTGGCGGACCACGGCTCCATGGCCGAGGCGGCACGGCGCCTCGCCATCACGCCCGCCGCCGTGGCCCAGCGCGTCAGGGCGCTCGAGGCCGAGCTCGGCACCTCCCTCCTTGCCCGTGCCGGGCGCACCATGCAGCCGACGGAAGCCGGTGCCGCCGTCATCGAGCGGGCGCGCCGCCTCCTCAACGACGAACGCGAGCTCAAGGCGCTCGCCCTCGCCGACACGCCGGCGGGCGAACTGCGCATCGGCGCCATCGCCACCGCTGTCACCGGCCTTCTGCCGGGCGTGCTGGCACGCCTCGCCGCCAACCATCCGCAGGTCGAGATCTATGTGCAGCCGGGCAACTCGATCGAGCTCTACGATCGGGTGATCGGCGGCGAGCTCGATGCGGCGCTCATCGTCGAGCCGCCCTTCGCGCCGCCCAAGACCCACGCCTTCGTCCTGCTGGGGGAGGAGCCCATCGTCCTCGTCGCGCCGGGCGAGCGGGCGAGAGAGGACCCGCTGCGGCTTCTCGCGAGCGAGCCCTTCATCCGCTACGACCGCAACCACTGGGGCGGGCGGCTGGTCGATGTCGCGCTGCGCCGGCTCGGCATCCGGCCGCGCGAGCGATTCGAGCTCGACGCGCTCGATGCCATCGCGGTGCTGGTCGACCGCGGCCTCGGCGTCGCGCTGCTGCCCGACTGGCCGCCGCCCTGGCCCGAGGGGCTCGCCATCGCCAAGCTGCCGGTGTCGGGCCTCGCCATCACCCGGCGCATCGGGCTGATCTGGCCGCGCAACTCGCGGCGCCGGCGGCTGATCGAGGCGCTCATCGGCGAGGCGCGCGGGCGCTAGCGGGATAACGGCCGGCCGAGCGGGCGCAGCGGCGGCGCCGGCGGCAGCAGGCCGCGAATGTCGCTGAAGGGAAAGCGCGGCGAGAAGGAGAAGGCCTCCGCATAGGCGCCGCCGTCATAGCCGCACTGCAGCGCCCGAAAGCGGTTCCAGCCCGTCACCGCCTCGACGAAGCGCTGCGGCCGCTGCGAGGCATGCGCCGCGATGGCCGCGCATTTGGCGGCGAAATGGGCCGAGATGTCGACATAGATCGTCGGCGCAGCCTCGACCCCGAGCAGGGTGTCGGCGAAGAGCACCGGCATGCGGAAGCGCGCAGCGTCGCTCACGAGGCGGCTGAGCGCCCGATGGTCCGGGTGATAGTCGTTCGGCGCATGGGTCACGACAAGGTCGGGCGCCATCTCCTCGATCAGGGCGGCGATGCGGCCGGCAACCGCCCGGTCTTCGGCCAGGGCGCCGTCCGGCGCGTCGAGGAAGACCGGCGTGACGCCGAGGATGGCCGCGCCGGCCAGCGCCTCGGCCCGGCGGGTGCGGCGCAGAGCCTCCTTCTCCCCCTCCCCTCCGGCGGCGCCATCCGTCGCGATCACCCAGCCGATGTCATGGCCTGCCGCCTGGTAGGTGGCGAGGAGGCCGAAGAAGAAGATCTCGACGTCGTCCGGATGGGCGCCGAAGCCGATGATGCGCATGGTTCCCCCTCGCGCCTCAGGCAGCGGCGCTCGTCGCCAGCGTCTCGATGAGGATCGCCGCCGTCCAGGTGAAATTGCCGCCGCCGAGGCCCTCGCCGGTCAGGGGGTCGTAATATTCGGCGAAGCCGTTCTCGACGAGCGCCAGGCTGTCGGCCCGCACGGCAGCCGCATCCGCGGCGAAGCCGCAGCGGTCGAGCCCGTCGGCGAGAAGATAGTTGATGATCAGCCAGCACGGCCCGCGCCAATAGCGCTTGGCCTCGAAGCGTGGATCGGTGGGATCATGCGTCGGCACGCCGTAGCGCACGTGCGTGCGCAAGGTGCGGATGCGATCGCGCATCGCGGCGCGCTTCTCCGCATTCCCCAGCCCGGCGAGGAGGGGCAGGAGGCCGCCCACCGAGGGGCTTGCGATCAGCTGTCCGGCAACGCGATCGAACGGCAGGTACTGGCGGAGATCGGCGCTCCAGAGACCATCGAAGGCCGCGCGCGCCCGCGCCGCCCGCGCCTGCGCCTCCTCCGCCAGCGCCTTGTCTCCGAAGCGTTCGGCGAGGTGCGCAACGTCCTCGTCGGAGCGGACGAGGATGGCGTTGATGGCCGGGTCCACGACCTGGAAGGGGGAGGCGTCGTGCAGCAGGCGGTTGTCCCAGCCGAGGTCGCGGAAGCGCTGCACGAGCCACAGGTAGCGGTCGTACTCAGCCTTGTGCGGCCGTTCGGCGGCATCGACGTGCTGGGTGTCGCGACGAACGTAGGGCTCTACGCCCTCGGTCGGCACGCGTGCCAGGGCGTCGTCCCAGTCGATGCTGTTGTCGCGGCCCGATTCCCAGGGATGCAGGATGGCGACGAGTCCCGAGCCGGCGGGATCGCGCATGGCGTGGAACCAGCGGTGCCAAGCGGCGATCTTCGGCAGAAGGGTCCGCGCCTTCTCCTCCGCGAAGGCCTGATCGGCGGCCGTCTCGACGAGGCGGCGCAGCACGAGGCCGGCGACCGGCGGCTGGGTGATGCCGGAGGTCGGCGTCGGCCGGCCGGTGCGCCAGACGTCGGGGCCGGGAAAATAGCTGTCGTCCGGCGTGTGGAAGACGATGTGCGGCACCATGCCGTCCGGCCACTGGTGGGCGAAGAGCGTCTCGATCTCGAGGAAAGCGCGGCGCTCGTCGCTATGGCGCTGGCCGAGGGCGGTCAGGCAGGAATCCCAGTTCCACTGGAAGGGATAAAGCCCCTTTGTCGGTACGGTATAGGCGCCGCGATCATTGTCGGCGACGATCGCGGCGGCGCGCGTCCGCAGGGCCTCAAGGGAATGGGTCGTCATCTCATGCTCCGGTGACGGGTTCAGGCTGTGTGATCTCGGCCAGGCTTGCGCCGCTGTCGGCGTCGAACCAGCGCGCCCGGCCGGGCCGCGGCGCGAGCACCAGGGTTTCACCGGGACGCACGGCAAGATCGTTGTCGAGCACGGCGCGGAAGAGATGGCCGGCGAGGTCCATTGTCACGAGCTGGTGCGGACCGAGCGGCTCCACAACCTTGACGCGGCCGGCAAAGCCCTCGCCCGCCGGCGCGAGATCCTCGGGCCGGATGCCGAAGGCAAGAGCCCCGTCGCTCGCCGGCGCATGGCGGAAGAGATGGCCGGCGACGCGCGCGCCCTGCCCTTCCCGGCTGGCGGGCAGGAAGTTCATGGGCGGGTTGCCGATAAAGCTGCCGACGAAGCGTGTTGCGGGGTGGTGATAGACCTCGGGCGCCGGCGCCGCCTGGACGATGCGGCCTTCGTGCATGACGGCGATGCGGTCGGCGAGGCTCATCGCCTCAACCTGGTCATGCGTCACGTAGATGGTCGTGGTGCGGCTCTCCTGGAGCACGCCCTTGAGCTCGGCGCGCATCTCGAGCCTGAGGAGCGCGTCGAGGTTGGACAGCGGCTCGTCCATCAGGAGCACCGCGGGCTCCACGGCGAGCGCGCGGGCCACGGCGACGCGCTGGCGCTGACCGCCGGAGAGCTGGCCGGAATAGCGCTTCAGCAGCTCCTCGATGTGCAGCATCCCGGCAACGCGACGCACCTTCCGCTCGATCTCAGCCGCCGGAATCTTCTGCATGGCGAGGCCGAAGCCGATGTTGTCGAACACCGTCATGTGCGGAAAGACGGCGTAGTTCTGGAACACCATGGCGATGCCGCGCCGGCGCGGCGGCAGGCCGTCCACCCGCCGGCCGCCGATGCTCACCGTGCCCTCGCTCGCCGTCTCGAGCCCGGCGATAATGCGCAGGAGCGTCGTCTTGCCCGAGCCGGAGGCGCCGAGAAGGACGACGAACTCCCCGTCCGCCACTGTGAGGTCCACGGCGTGCAGGGCCTGGTGGCTGCCGAAGCGCTTGGCGACCTGCCTGATGTCGATATCGGCCATTCGGTTACCCTTTGCTCACCGCCTAGCGGTTGGCGATGCCCCAGAGGGAGAAGAGATACTTGCGCACGGCGAAGAGGAAGAGGAGCGCCGGCACGATGAGGACGGCCCCGCCGGCGAACTTGAGCGGCAGGGGCGAGACATCGAGGCTCTGCAGCAGGAAGGCCGTCAGCGTCTTGTTCTCGATGGTGAGCACGGCCGCGGCGAAGACCTCGTTCCACGAGATGACGAAGGCGAAGATGCCCGCCGCCGCGATGCCCGGCAGCGCCAGCGGCAGCACCACCTTGCGGAAGGCGGAGAGCCGCGAGCAGCCGAGCGTCCAGGCCGCCTCCTCGAGCTCCTCGGGAATGCTCATGAAGAGCGAGGCCATGATGAGCACGGCAAAGGGCATGGCGAGCGTCGTGTGGACGAGCGCAAGGCCGATGATGGTGTCGTCGAGGCCGACGCGGATGAAGAGCACCGTCAGCGGCAGGGCGAGGAGCGGCAACGGGAAGGCGCGCGTCATCAGCACCGCGAGGCGGAAGAGGTTCGCGCCGGGGAAGCGGAAGCGCGCCAGCGCATAGCCGGCCGGCGCGCCGAGGCCGATGGACAGCACCATCGTCAGCCCGGCGACGAGGAAGGAGTTAAGCAGCGCCCGCGGCACGCCGGCGTAATTGGCGAAGAAGGCGAGGCTCGCGAGGTCGAACTCCGGCACCAGCGACTTCGGCCAGGCCGTCACCGCCGCGACGGAGCCGAGCGCGTTGACGACGAGAAGATAGATCGGCACCAACACCCAGGCGACGAGCACGATGACGGCGCTCGCCATGACGAGCCGGCTGCTGCTGCGCGGCTCGGCCCGCGTCGGGGCTTCGGCTTCGGTGGTTGCGAGGCTGGTCATGCCGCGGCCTCCCGCGTGCGGTCGCGCAGCGCCCACAGGAAGAAGACCGTGAAGGCGAGCGAGATGGCGAGGATGACGATGGCATAGGCCGAGGCCACCTTGTGGTCCTGCAGGTCGAACTGCCAAGAATAGGTCTCGCCCATCAGCACCGGCAGGTTGTTGCCAGCGAGGACGGCGACGACGGCGAAGACCTCGAAGGCGAGGATGGTGCGCAGGATCAGCGCCGTCTGCAGGCTGGGCCTGAGCAGCGGCAGGGTGATGAGGAAGAAGCGCTTCAGCGGCCCCGCGCCGAAGACCTCGGCCGCCTCGTCGTATTCCTTCGGGATGAGGCCGAGGCCGGCGACGAGGATGACGAGCACGATGGCCGTGGCGCGCCATACCTCCGCGATGACGACCGCGACGAACAGCCCCGCCGTGTTGCGGTAGTCGAGCAGGTTCTGCGGGCCCGGGATGATGCCGAGGTCATAGAGGATGCTGTTGAGGAAGCCATTCTGCTCGAGCAGCGCGAACCAGATGAGCCCGGCCGCGAGGTCCGAGATGCCGAGCGGGATGGTGAAGACATAGAGGACCACGTCGCGCCCGCGCCTGAGGCGCGTGACGAGGCTCGCCATGACGAGCGCGAGCGTGATCTGGATCGGCACGACGACGAGGGCGAGGCCCAGCGTGTTGCTGAGCGCGGGCATGAACTTCCAGTCGTCGGCCATCGTCCTGAAATGCGTGAAGGTGAAGCCATCGTCGCTCGTGAAGGCCTCGAGGACGACCTGCACGAAGGGCACGAAGAAGAAGGCCGCGAGAAATAGGCTCGCGGGCAATATGAGCAGGTAGGGCAGCACCTTCTGGCTGCTCAGCAGTCTTTGCATCGCACGCCTCCGCGGTGTCGGCCTACGCGGAACGCCACTGGTGTCCGCGCAGGCCAAGCCGTACCGGTCATTCCACCGGGCAGGGCCCTTCGCTTGCCTTGTCCGGTGCCCAGCACGGGGCCTTGCTTTCGGTCATGATCTCCTTGAGCGTCGCTGCCTGCTCGTCGAGCACCTGGCGCACGTCCTGGCCGCGCAGCACGACGCGCTGGAACGTGTCGATGAACACCTTGTTGAACTTGCCGTCGAGACCGCCGATGCCGACGGGCAGCAGGCTCGGCTTGGCATCCGGTGCTGCCGACTGGGCGGCCACCGTCGCACCCGACATCTTCACCGCGGCGGGCATGTCGTCCGGCAGCGTGACCTCGACGACCGGGAAGAAGCTCGTCGCCCGCAGCGTCGCGATCTGCGTCTCGGGCTTCAGCATGTAGGCGGCGAGCGCCTTGGCCTCCTCGACATTCGGCGAGGTCTTGGGGATGGCGATGCCGGCGACGACCGGCATGAAGCCGCGCCCGGCGGGACCGGCCGGCGCCGGGAAGGTGACGAATTGATCCGGCTTCTGGTTGAGCGCGTCCTGCAGGCGCGCCGTGTGCTCCCAGGCCACCCAGACCTCACCGGTGAGCAGCGGTTCCTGCATGAAACCGTAGTTGGTCGAGGCGGGGTTGATCTCCTCCCACAGCATCTTGAAGGCGTTCCACATTGCCTCGGCTTCGGGCGAGCGGAACTTCGTCACGACCGAACCGGTGTAGGAGGGATAGAGATAGCCCTGAAAGAAGCGGTGCAGCAGGCCCTTGGGGCCGGCAGGCAGGCCGATCTTCGGCGATCCCGTCGCCTCGCGCATCGCCTTGCCCCAAGCGATGAGTTCGTCATAGGTGAGCTTCTGCACATCGGCGCCCGCAGGCAGATATTGCAGCGCCTCCTTGTTGGCGGCCATGACGTAGCTCGCCTGCATCCAGGGCAGGTATTTCTGCTCGGCCGTGCCATAGGTGCCGAGCGAGACGAGCGTCGGGTTGATCTTGGCGTCCCCCGTGGCCGAGAGCACGTCCTTCAGGTCGACGAGGTCGGACGACAGCGACGCGAGCTCGCCGTGCAGGCCGCCGAGCAGCGCGATGGTGCCCTTGCCGGCTTTGAGCTCCGCCTGGATGCGGGTGAAGAAGGGACCGGCATCGTTGCCGTAATAGTCGACCGGCTTACCGAAGCCGCCGAGCACCTCAGTGCGCATCTTCTGCGTCTCTTCGACGGGCTTGGCCTGGGTGGACCAGAACAGGAGCCCCTGCGCCTCGGCCCGCCCGGCAACGCTGAACGCCAGCGTCAGCGCGGCGAGCGCGATCATCGTTCCCTGTTTCCTGCGCATCATGTCACGTCCTCCCCTTCGGTTTGGCGGAGCGCCTTGTTGTCGGTCTTCACACTCCCACCGCTGCGGCACCGGCCGCGTTCATGTCGCTCCGGCCGGCGCGGGTCCGTGGCTCGCGCGCGGCACGAAGCGTGGCTCGACGAGATGTCCGGCAATGCCGGCCTCGCCCTTCTCGAGACGCTCGATCACCATGGCGGCGATCATCGCTGCGCCCTCGGCGATGTTCTGGCTGAAGGTCGTCAGCGGTGGGTCGGCGTAGGCTGCCACCGGCGTGTCGTCGAAGCCGACCACCGTGAGCGCCTGCGGCACGGCGATGCCTTCGCGCCGCGCCTCGTCGAGAACGGCGAGCGCGAGCTGGTCCTTGAGGCCGATGATGGCGGTGGGCCGCGGATCGCGGTTGATGAGCTGTGCCGCCGCCCGTGCCATCGCAGCCGCGTCTCCGAGTGGCACCGTCAGCACGTCCGGCGGCGGCAGGCCCGCCTCGGCGAGCGCCCGCTCGAAGCCGCGCCGACGCAGGAAGGCATAGGTGAAGTCCTTCGTCGGCGCGAGCATGGCGAAGTGGCGGTGGCCGAGGGCGACGAGCTTGCGGCCGAGGTCGTGGAAGGCGCCCTCGCCGTCGGTGTCGAGCCAGGAATAGGCGTCAGTGCCGGCAAGCGTGCGCCCGTGCGCGACGAAGGGCACGCCGCGCTCGATGAGGAAGGCGACGCGCGGATCCTCGCAGGTCAGGCGATAGAGCACGACCGCATCGGCCCGCCGGCTCTCGACGACGCGTTGCAGCACGGCAAGGTCGTCCTGCCCCGTGGGCACGGTCGCGAGGAAGAGGTCCCGCCCGCGCTGCGTGAGGCCGCCGGCGAGTCCTGCGAGAAAGTCGGCGAGATAGGGATCGACAAGCTCGTGCGGGTGGATCGGCAGCAGCATGCCCACGAAGTTGCTGCGGCCGGAGACGAGCATCCGGCCCATCTGATTCGGTACATAGCCGAAGGCGTCCGCCGCCTCGCGCACGCGCCGCCGCGTCTCCTCGCTCACGTCCGAATAGCCAGCGAGCGCCCGCGACACCGTCGTGATCGACAGGTCGAGATGCGCCGCAAGTTCCTTGAGGCGCAATCGCTTTGTCCAGGTCCTATGGGCGCGTGCATGCATCGGCAGTTCCAAAACGTTTTGGAAACGTGGCGCCAATGCCCGCCCGAGTCAAGCGGCTGCGCGCTCAGTCGGGCATGGTGGCCACGTCCGGAGCGGCTGCGGCGGTGCCGTCGACATTACTGACCTCTACTCTCCCCTCCTCCAGGATGACGATGGAGGCGCGGAAGGAGGGTTCCAGGTGCCGTCGTCATAGTCGACCGCGGGCACGGAGAGCCGACGGATGCCGGACGGGACGATGCCGCGCTCGAGCGATGGGCGACGTGGATCCGGGCCTGGGTCAGTGGGTAGCGGAATGGAAGGCATCGCGGATCGCGCCAGGCACCGGGCTGGAGGATGCGTTGTCTATGTTTATTTCGACAACGACGCCAAGGCTCGCGCTCCGGTGGATGCCCGTCGCCTGGATGCGTCGCGGTGACGGATCGGGGTGGAACGAAGGGGCATTCTTGTTGAGGCGTGCCCGCAAGGCTGAAGATCTTTCGGACATCTCATGTTCGAGGTCCGATTCGGACGAGAGGGCCGTGTCTCCGATAGCGCTTAACGTTTTCCGGATCGGGGTAGCCGAGTTGTCCGAGACGGATGGGCGGGTGCAAGCGGGGAGATGGGAGCGTGTCAGAGGGGTGCGGACGAAGAGGGCCGATGGCCTTTCCGGCAGCTTCTTCTCGCGTCGCAAAAGCATCGGTTGTCGATGGTTCCGTGGCGAGCTTGGCGCGCCTCAGGGCCAGCAGCATTGGACCGACCGAGAAGGTTCCGCTCCTGGCGCGAGCGGTCAGCGTATGCAGGTAGGCACGAGGACTGCGGATCTGTTGGTGGCGCTCCAGGATGGCAGCAATCACGGCTGCTGCGGTTCTTGGCCCGAGCAACCCACAGGTGTCATGCCACGCTTCTCGGCCGACGCCGAGGAAGGTGCGGACGAGATCTGCGGCCTTCAGCAGTTCGTTCCAGCTGGTGATCGGGGTGCGGCTGTAGTCGGTGATTGCCGGGCAGGCAGAAAGAACGTCGTCGAGGCGCACGTCGTCCTGACGACCTTCATGTCGATGAAGAGATGGAGGCGTTTCCGACGTCGTTGCGGCAATGCGCTCATCTTCAGAATCTCGATTCTCTGAGGGTTGATTCTGTAGGTGGCGCTCAGATTGGGATTCATCGGCGCTCAGTTTTTGGAAAATGATGTTTTTTTCCAACGTCTTATGCACGTCCGTGCAAAGGTGTTGAAGCGCGTCGACGGTCGTTTCGAGAATGGTCTTGGGTGTGGTCGAAGGCAGATGGCCGGACAGGCTGGCGAGTTGGGCGGTGAGATCGGTCCAGGGTCCTGGCAGTGCCTCCTGCTCGGCAAACTGGATGAGCTTGCGGATGTCGCGGCGCAGAAGCGTGATGCGTTCGCGCAGCAGCATGATGGCTTTGCGGTGGGCTCTGACCTCGTCGGCAACGCGTTCGAACTCGCCGGCACGGCTGACGAGGGGCGTCAGGTCGAATCCGTAGGCGGTCTCAATGACGCCTCCCGGGCCCTTGCGGGCATAACGCTTGCCGTTGGGACTGTCCCGGCGGATGACGAGCCCGGCTTCGACGAGTGCGGCGAGGTGCCGTCTCAGCGTTGCGGGCGCCATGCCGTGGGCGCGCAAGGATAGTTCGCGGTTCGAGGGAAAGACCACGAGCTCGTTGCCGGCGGACAGCAGCGTTTCGGGATGGAAAGACAGGAGGGCGTTGAGGACGGCGAGTGAGCGGTCGCTCACGCCGAGCCGCGCCTTGCCTTCCGTGATGTTGCGGAAGACCTGCCATTTCTGGACCTGACCTTCGGGGGCCACCGCTCGGGCAGCAGTCTGCCTGGCCAATTGGCCAAACGTCACCGACCGTCGCCCGAAGGGCGTCGTGAAATAGGCGTCGCTCATCATTCCTGCTCCTCGCAGGCAAAAGATTTTTGCTCGCCGAAACGACGCCGACTCTTGACTGCGATTCGCGGAAGTGCGATTCTCACGGTCGCTACACACATGAGGAAGGGCTTCCGGAGCGGAGACGTTTCGGGGGCCTTTTCTTTTGCGGTGCTTGCTCCTCGTGTTGCTACGGTTCGTGACGGAGGACGGGCCTCAGCGCCGTCCCTTTTCCTGCGCTGCGTAACGGTCGAACAGCGCCGGAATCTGATCGAGCACGAAGGCGGCAAAGCCTTCGTCGAGCGGCTGGGCGAAGGTGAGCTTCAGCGCGCGGCCCTTGTGCTCCGCGTCCGCGATCTTGGCTCCATTGGCCGTGACGACGGCTTGTTTTGCCGGCCGACTGGCCCTCCCCTCGTCCGTCTGCGCCGCGGTGGCGAGGACCTGCAAGAAGCGGCTGTCCGAATCCGCCTGACCGAAGGTCGCGCTCTTGATGAGGCGGCGCGTGCGGCCAAGCGCTCCGGGCTCGGAAAGCCGGGCGGCGAGGGCCTGCCAACGTGGCCGCCCGATCTTCGGCGCGCGGCCGATGGCGGTCACGATGTCCTCGGGGATCTCGCTCGCGACCGCAATCAGCTTGGAGACCTCTGCCCGATCGACCGTGAGCGCCTCCTGGATCACCGAGCGCTCGTGCCCGGCTCTCTCGAGGCGTAGCGCAAAGACCGCGCGTTCGATGAACGACAGGTCCTGACGGGCCGAGTTCTCGATGCCCTGAGCGATGACAAGGTCGGTATCCGACAGCGCCCGGACGACCGCTCGCACGTTGAGGCCGAGTTCACGCGCAGCCCGGATGCGGCGATGACCGAAGGCCGTCTGGTAACGACCTTCCTGCGTGGGATGCCGGCGCAGCAGCACCGGCACTTCCTGCCCGTTGACCCGCATGGAGGCCTTGAGCTGCTCGAACTCGGGCCCGCCGTCGTCGATGAAACGATCGCTGTAGGGCGACGGCTCGATGAGCGCGGGATCGATCTCGACCACGCTGGCGCCGGCGGCGATCGTTTCGCGCAGCACTTCATTCTCGCGCTCGATGCCGGAAAAAGATTCCTTCATCGAGCGGATTGAGCCGGCGGCCACGCGCGGCAACGGCGCAGCATGGTTGTCAGCTGACAACGCCTGTGCCTGCGGCGCGCCGAAAAGAGCCTTCAGGGTATCGGATCGTTTCGTCATCGGCCCCACACTGCGTTGATGAGCTGGACGATTTCGGCATTGACGGCATCGACGGATTCGAGCGCCCGGTCATAGGCCGCCCGACCGACGGAGCCGCGCTCCAGCTCGTAAAGCGACTGCTTGGTGAGCCCGGCATTGGCAATGGCGGTGGACTTCCAGGCGGTTGCCTTCAGCACGTCCTCGCCGAAAAGGCTGCGCAGGAGCGCGACGATCTGCGTCTCCGGCACATCGTTGGGATCGTGTCGGGTGACGACATAGCGGATGAAGTCGTGATCGAGCCGGCCGCCATATTCCTCCACGACCGACATGAGGTCGGAGGTCATGAGCAGGAACTGGTTCATCGAGGCGACGTCGACCATCTGCGGATGGACGGTCACGACCATCGACGTCGCCGCATTGAGCGCGCCGAGCGTGAGATAGCCGAGCTGCGGCGGGCAATCGATGACGACGATGTCGTAGTCGTCCTCGACCTCGCTGATCGCGGTCGCGACGCGGCGGAAGAAGAGGTTCTGGCCGCGGGCGCTCGGGTCGCGCATCGCGCGCGGGGTGTGGTGCTCGAACTCCATGAGCTCGAGATTGCCCGGCACAATGGAAACGCCGTCGAAATAGGTCGCGTGGATGATCTCCCGCATCGGCCGCCGGTGCTCGTCATAGCGGATGGCGCCATAAAGCGTCTGGTTTTCGGCGATGTCGAACTCCGGCTGATAGCCGAACATCGCTGACAGCGATGCCTGCGGGTCGAGATCGATGGCGAGCACGCGAAAGCCGCGCAGGGCCAGATATTGCGAGAGGTAGAGCGATGTGGTCGTCTTGGCTGATCCACCCTTGAAATTGGCCACGGCGATGATCTGCAGCTTGTCGCCGGGCCGGCGCGTCGGGAGGAAGTTGAGCGCGTCGCGGGGTCGGGAGGCGGCAAGATAGCGCCTCAATTCGTTGATCTGCGCCAGGCTGTAGGATCGCCGCCCGCCGGTGAGGATGGTCGGCATCGGCCCGAGGCCATCCAGCGAGAGCTGACGCAGATAGCCGTCGGAAACGCCGATGATGCGTGCAACTTCCCCCGATGTGAAAGACCGCAACGTCTTTTGAGCCATGGGCGGGAAGAGGGTCGCGCCGAGGCTGCGCAACTGGGCCGAAAGGACGCCTGCGTGGCGCGCTATCCTGGCCGAGGCCGACTCGATTCTGGTCTGGTTTTCGACGATCGTCTGCATATCCTATCGCTCTCAGACGGAATTATGGCGTCTAACGCTCATATGCCGTCTGGCGCAGGAGACACGATTCTGCCCCGGGCGGCAAGAAGATTAGGGTTAACGAAATCTTAATGGCCCCTTTCGTCATCTCGACGACGATGGCGATGCTGTCGGCGAGATTTCTGTGTTGACGAGCAGCGTAAAGTAAAAGTCCCAGCGTAAGGTCGAGGTGCGGATTGCGGGCATGCTGCGGCGACGGGATGTTGTCACCTGACAACGGCGGAGCGGTGTTGCTTCCGCCCGCGCGGTTGTTCCTTGCACGCAAGTGTCGCGCCGTCTGCGTTCAGGCAGCAATGCGGCGCGAGGCCAGCGCCCGATCGTCCGCCCGCGGTGATCGTTATCATTGGCTGGGCAGCCGGGCGGGGGTGGGCGCTCCGGGGCCTCGGGCTCGGTGGGTGCGCTGCCGAAGGCCGATGCGACCCCGAGCCTGGGAGCGGCGCGACGAGGGGCGGCGATCGGCGGCCCGATGGAGGGTTGATGAGTCCTACCGGCGCCGTTGGGTTCGGTAGTTCGGTCATGATCTGCCGCTTGTGGCGGCTCGGACTGGAGATGGCGTTCTGTTGTCAACTGACAACAGGACGCCAGTTGGCGGCTGGGAAGGCGACCGCTATTGCCTTTGCGACGACATGTTGTGGTCAAGGACCTGTCCTGCGCGGCCACAGCGTCTGCAGGGACATCGGAGACTGGTCCCGGCTTCGCTGGCTGGCCTGTAGGTGCACGGGTCGCAGGGCTTAGAGGCCGAGCGCTTTCGTGAAATTGACAAGGAAGTGGCCTCGGCGGTCGGCGCCCTCGCTGCCGGGGAGGCGTGTGCGGCGCGCGCCGGCAACGGTCGCGAACGTCCGGCCGGCGCGCAGAGCGTCGGCGCCGAAGATTGGCGCGCTGCCCTCGCGTGTGCGATCGGCGTCAAGGCCGGCGGCGAGGGCGGCTCGCCGGACGAGACGGGCCACGTGCTTGTCTGCGAGCCGCGCGTCCGCGACCGTGCGGCCGTCGCGGCCGATGCGGCGGAACAGGGGGCCGTCGCCAAGGCGGGCGAATCTGATCCACCGCTCTACTGCGGCCACCGGGCAGGTGCTCTCGCCGGATCCGCGACCGACAGTCGCCTCCAGCCAACCGTCGGCTTCGCGCAGTCTCAGCCGCAGTCCTTCCCCGTCGATCTCGACGGCGCCGCGGCTGCTGGCGGCAGCGCGGCCGATGTCGAGCCCGACGATCTGCGAGCGACGCAGTCCGGCTGCGAAACCGAGAAGGAGGATGGCACGGTCGCGCAGGCCGCGCAGGTCGTGCGGCAAGGTGCCCAGCATGGCGAGGATATCGGCTGCGTCAGCGGCCTCGCGGCGACGCGCCAGATCGGGCTGTCTGCGGAGATTCGCAAGCGCCCTGGCGATCGCGGGGGAGGAGCGGTCGAAGGTCTGGCCACGCTGTGCCGCATTCCAGGCAATCGCGCAGAGGCGGCGCTCGATCGTGGCACGGGAAAGGGGGCGGCTGCTCGCGTCGCCGATCGCACAGGCCTCTATGTAGAGTGCGATGGTTTGCGGATCCGGGGCCGGGGCCGCGCGTCCGCTGCGGCGGCACCAGGTGGAAAAGTGCTTCCAGTCCTTGGCATAGGCAAGGCGCGTGTTGGCGGTGTGAGGCTTGCCGGTCGGCTCGCCGCGCCTGGTGGAGGAGGAGAGGGGGGGCGCGCACTCCGGGCCGGGCGATGCGCCCGGGGCTCTCGCCTGCGCGCGGGCCTGCACGCTTCCGGGGTTCGGATGAGCGGCATTTTCAACAAGCGAGGTGTTGTCGGTTGGCATGGTCCGGTCTCGCCTGCTTACGTCCGATAAGGTAACATTATCGGACATGAGTGGCGTTCGACAAGGGCGGCGCTTACACGGGTCAGGGATAGGAAAAAGCGCCGCGCCGGGTTAGCCTTCGCCCATGGAGAATGCACGATTCGTTCCCCGGCCGATGGCGCCGCCGCCTGTCTGGCTGCGCGGCCGTACCGACGGAGAGGGCGAGGCCGAGGCGGCCTTCCGGGCCGGCGCTGCCCTGGCGCTGCTCAATACGGTAGCGACAGCGGAGCACGAACTCGGCGTCCTGTGGCGGCAGCGCTGCGCGCTGCGCGCGGCCGTCGCCCATGTTGGGTTCCTCGGCCGACGCGAGGACGAGGCGACCTTGCGCGACAGCTGGTATCTGCGCCGGGCCGGTGACGACCCCGGTCCGGGCGGCCGCATCCTCGGGTTCTGGCGGCGTCTTGCTTTGCCGGGAGCCTTGCGCTTTCAGGCATGGCCGGGCGCGCTGCGCGAGGTGGGCCAGGCGGCCGAGCCCGAGGCGCTCGAGCGGGTTCTCACGCTTGTGGCCGATACGGGGTCGAACAGGCGCGGCTTCCCCGTCGCGGCCGCCGCCCGCGCCGCTACCATTGTTATACAGGCGAGGCCGGAGCTCGACTGCGTGGCCCTGTGGCTGGCCGATGTCGTGCTTGCCCGGCAGCTCGGCTGGCTCTCCGCGGTACCGCTGATCGCGCCGCAGGTCCGCCGCGCCGACCTCCGCCTTGCGTCAAGGCCCGATGGTGCGGAAGCGTGGCTGCGGGTGTGCTGCCTCGCCTATCAGCGCGGGGCGCTCGAGGCGCTCGAGCTCTATGGCGATCTTGCAAGGCGCGCCGAAAGGCTGGTGGCAACTGCGCCACGGCTGCGCTCCAGGGCCGCGGCGGGGGCGGTCGCGCTGTTGCTGCGCGAGGATGCGACGGCGGCGGCCAGCGTCCGGCAAGGGACGAGCGACCGGGCAGGAAGGCGCCTGTTCGAGCGGCTCGTCGCCCTCGGGGCCGTGCGGGAGCTCACCGGGCGGCCGAGCTTCCGCCTCTACGGGCTGTAGCCGTGGCGACGCGCCCCAGAAACGAGGATGCGCTCGACCGGGAGCTTGCCGATCTGCCGGCCGAACTGCGCTGGCGGGAATGGATGGGGCGCGTCGAGGCGGTGCTCTTCGCCGCGGCCGAGCCGGTGCCGCGTGAGGCGCTCGCCCGCATCGTCGGCCGTGGCTGCGATGTCGATCTCGTTATCGACGATATCCGCGCCGAGCTTGCCGGTCGTCCCTATGAGGTGGTCGCTGTCGCCGGCGGCTGGCAGATGCGTACGCGCCGGGCCTATGGCGCGGCGGTGCGTGCCGTGCGCGGCCAAGGCGAGCGGGGGGAGGTGCTGTCGTCGTCGGAAATGCTGACGCTCGCCGCCATCGCCTATTTTCAGCCGATCACGCGCGGCGCGCTGTCCACCTTCTTCGGGCGGGAGGTCGGGCGCGACCTCGTCGCGCGTCTGCGTGCCGCAGGTCTGGTCGCCGCCGGGCCGCGCAGTCCCCAGCCGGGAGCGCCCTACACCTATGTGACGACCCCGACCTTCCTCGCCCGCTTCGGGTTCACCAGCCTGCGCGATCTGCCCGACATCGAGCAGCTGGAGGAGGCCGGGCTGCTCGACAAGGAGAAGCTCCTTGCCGATGGCTGGACCATGCCGGGCGGGGAGGAGGATGAGCACGCCGCCGACGATGGCGACGAAGAGCCCCACTCAGACGCGTGACGAAGAGGCGGGCATCGGCTCAACTCTCCTTCGACGACCAGGCGCCGAGGAGGCGCGGCAGGTCGCCGAAGCGGGCGACGAGGCTGAAGATGAGCGCGGCTGCCGCGACGAAGAACACCGTTACCGCTGCCATGGTGGGCGTGTAGCCGTAGCGCAGGGCGTTGAAGATCTTGATCGGCAGTGTCTCCACGGTGAAGCCTGCGACCATGTAGGCGATGATGTATTCGTTGAGCGAGAGCACGAAGGCGAAGGCATAGCCCGAGACGAGATAGGGCGTGACGAGCGGCAGCACGACCGTTCTCAGCACGGTGCGATCGTCAGCGCCCATGGTGGCGGCGGCTTCCGTCAGGCTGCGGTCGACGGAAGAAAAGCCGAGGGTGATGGTGACGAGCGGCAGCGTGACGAGGAAGATCGCGTGGCTGATCACTACCGTCCAGGGTGCGCCGTAGAAGCCGGCGGTCGCCCAGAAGCTCAGGAAGCCGAGGGCGGTGATCACCGGCGGCAGGATGAAGGGCGCCGTGCCCAGCGCCTGGAACACACGCGCCCAGGGGGCATGCCAGCGCCACAGGAACCAGGCGAGCGGGAAGGCGATGGCGACGGCGAGGGCCGCCGCGCCGGCCGCGATGGCGAGGCTGGTGAGCAGCGCGCCGCGCCAGCCGGCATCGGTGAAGACCTCGCCGAACCAGGCGAGCGAGAAGCCGACCGGCGGAAAGGTGAGCGTCCTCTGCGCATTGAAGGAGACGCCCGCGACGACGACGATCGGCGCCGCCAGCACCAGGGCGACGAGCACCATGAACAGGCGCGTGAAGAGGCGGCTCATTGGGCGGCCTCCTTGCGTCCGACGAGCAGCGAGAGCCCGACGAGCGCGAGGCTTACAAGGACGAGGAACACGGCCATCGCCGCCGCGAAGGGCAGGTTGGACTGGTAGATCGCCTGGTCGGTGATGAGCACGGAGAGGGTCCAGTTGCTCGGCCGGCCGAGCAGCTGCGGCAGGAGATAGGAGCCGAGCGCGAAGACGAACACCATGATCATGGTGGCGAGGATGGTGTTGCGCAGGGCCGGAACGACGACCGTGAGGAAGGCGCGGGGAGGGGAGGCGCCCAGGGTGCGCGCCGCCTCCATCAGCGTTGGGTCAAGCCGGGCGAGCGCCGGATAGAGCACGAGCACCGTATAGGGAAAGGCGTGGTAGCTGAGGCCGGTGAGCAGCGCCCCGAAGCTGGGCGACAGAGACATGGGTTCGCTCATGAGGCCGAGCGCGACGAGGATATTGGTGACGCCGGCCGTGCGCGAGAACAGCGTCGACCAGGCGAAGCCCACGATGACCTCGGACAGCGAGACGATGGAGAGCAGCGCCACGAGCCACACCACCTGCCAGCGCCGCGGTAGCCGCGCGAGCAGGAACGTGAAGGGGAAGGCAATGGTGACGGCGACCAGGGCAACGAGGGTCGCCAGCACCAGCGAGAAGCCGAGCACCTGGCCGAAGAAGGCGGACAGGAACCGCGCGTAATTGTCGAAGACGAAGTCCGGCTCGTAGAAGGCGCCCTGCACGCGGCGGAAGAAGCTGATCGCCACCATGATGCCGAAGGGCACCACGAAGAAGAGGGTGAGCATCAGCGCCGAAAAGACGAGCGGCGCGTAGTCCTGCAGCCGTTGGGGCCGTGCCGCCGTCATGCGCCGAGCACCACGCAGGCGTCGGCGGGGAGCGCGAGGCCCACCGGGGCGCCGGGCTGGAGGTCCGGCCGCTCGCGCGGGCTCGCCACGGCGACGATCCTCTGGCCGTCCGCCTCGACATAGATCTCGATGCTGGCGCCGAGGTCGCGCACGAAATCGACCCGGCCGGTGATCGCTGCCTCGTGTGGCGGCACGAGGCGCACATCCTCCGGCCGCACGGAGATCGTCGCCTCCTCCGTCGGCAGGGCGATGCCGACAAGCGTCCCGCCCGGCACGAGCACCGTGTCGCCTGCGCCGCGCCGCGCCTTGATGAGATTGGTGATGCCGATGAAGTCGGCGACGAAGGTGTCCGCCGGGCGGCGGTAGATGTCGACGGGTGGCGCGCTCTGGCGGATGCGTCCCTCGTTCATCACGACGACGAGGTCGGCCATGGTCATGGCCTCGCGCTGGTCGTGGGTGACGACGACGGTGGTGATGCCGAGGCGCTGCTGCAGCTGTCTGAGCTCCACCTGCATGGCTTCGCGCAGCTTGGCGTCGAGCGCCGACAGCGGCTCGTCGAGCAGGAAGAGCCGCGGCTGAAGCGCCAGTGCCCGGGCGATGGCGACGCGCTGGCGCTGGCCGCCGGAGAGCTTCGATACCGGCCGTTCGCCGAAGCCGGGCAGGCGCACGAGCGCAAGCAGTTCCTCGACGCGCCGCGCCTGCTCAGCTTTCGCCACATTGCGGATGCGCAGGGGGTAGGCGATGTTCTCGCCGACGGAGAGGTGGGGAAACAGCGCCAGCGACTGGAAGACCATGCCGAAATCGCGCTGGTGGGCGGGCGTCCGCGTCACGTCCGCGCCGCCAACGAGGATGCGCCCCTCGCTCGGCTCCTCGAGGCCCGCGATCATGCGCAGGAGCGTGGTCTTGCCGCAGCCCGAGGGGCCGAGCAGGCAGACGAAGCTGCCGTCGGGCACGGAGAGGTTCACCCGGTCGACGGCCGCGACGGAGCCGAAGCGCTTCGTGATATTGTCGAGCACGAGGCCGGTCATGGGAATCCCTTTGCGGCAGTCGGCAATGGGCAGTCGGTAGCGCAAAGACCTGGCGACTGCCTACCGCCGATTGCCCCCTCTCAGCCGACGATCATCTCCGTCCATTTCTGGTTCAGCCAGTCGGCCCGCGACAGATAGAGGTCGTAGCGCGGCACGATCGGCGGAATGTCGGAGGAAACGGCCGCGAATTCGGCATCGGTCAGGTCGAGGAGATCGCGGCGCACCGTGGGCGAGGTGCCGACTTTGCGCGACATCAGCGCCTGGATTTGCGGCTGGCACATGTAGTCGATGAAGACATGCGCCTCGTCGAGGGCCTTGGAGGCGCGCGAGACCGCCCAGGAGCCGGAATCGAGGATGCCGCCCTCCTTCGGGAAGGTGGAGCGCACCGGGTGCCCGTCGGCAGCGGCAAGGCCGGTGACGTCGTGATAGTACTGGCCCATCGGGATCTCGCCCGATTTCAGCGCCTGCTCGAACTGCGCCTCGTCGCGATACCACAGCTTCACGTTGGGCTTGACCTCGGCCAGCTTCTCGAAGGCCTTGAGCTGGCCGGCCTCATCGTCGAGCGCCTGGGTGCCCCCAAAGAATGTGGCGGCCGTCACCTCGAGGAGGAAGGAGTTGGAGACGAGGGCGAGCAGGCCGAGCTTGTCCTTGTTGGTCGGATCCCACAGGGCCGCCCAGGACGTGGGCGCCTCGGGAAAGACCTTCGTATTGGTGACGAGCGTGATGTACCAGGAGACGGCGCCGATCCCGGCGACGCGGCCGTCCGGGTACTTGTTGACGAAGCGCTCGACGAGACTGGCCGTGTTCTTCATCTTGGCCAGATCAAGCGGCGCCCACAGCTCGCCGGCTGCGCCCTTGAGCAGCGCGGTCTGCGACATCATCGACACATCGGCGGGAGCGACGCCCGCCCGAGCGGCCTGCGACAGCTGCACCAGCCAGGCCTCGCCCGTGGGCTCGGCGATGCTCTCGACCGCGATGCCTGTCGCCTTGGTGAACTCCGGGAAGATGTGCTTGTCGAACGAATCCTTGAAGAAGCCCCCGTAGACGCCGACCTTCAGCGTCTTGTCGGCGGCGCGCAGGATGGTCGGCATGCCAAGCGCGGCAAGGCCCGCGGCCCCGCCGGCAAGGATCGTGCGGCGACTGACGCCGTTATTTGGTCTCGTCATGACAATCCCCTCGATATCCCGGCGTTGAGTCGCCGTTTGATGCATCTTGCCGCCGTTTAGCGCCGGCGGCACGCGGTTTTCAATCCTTCCTTCCACCGACCGACGGGCTGAAGACCATCAGGCTGAGGATTTCGAACAGCATCTGTGCGCCGGCATGGGCCGTATTGGCGGTTGCATCGTATTGCGGCGCCACTTCCACCACATCGCCGGCGACGATGTTGAGCCCCTTGAGACCGCGCAGGAGTTGCTGTGCCTCGCGCGTCGACAGTCCGCCGACCTCGGGTGTGCCGGTGCCCGGCGCGAAGGCCGGATCGAGGCTGTCGATGTCGAAAGAGAGATAGGTCGGGCCGTCGCCGACGACCTCGCGTGCCCGGGCGATGACCGCCTCTGGACCCATCGCGGCGAATTCCTCGGCGTGGATCACCGTCATGCCGGAATCGGTGGAGAATTCCCACAGATATTCGGCCGCGCCGCGGATGCCGATCTGGATGGTGCGCGTCGGGTCGAGCACGCCGTCGAGCACGGCGTTGCGGAACGGGCCGCCGTGGTGGAACTTGGTGCCGTCGAAGGCGCCGCCCGTGTCGCAATGGGCATCGATGTGGATGAGGCCGACCGGTGCCTCGCGGCCGACCGCGCGCAGAATGGGATGGGTGATCGAATGGTCGCCGCCCACCGCGAGCGTCGCCACGCCCTGTTCGAGGAAGCGGCGGAAATGGGACTCGATGTCGGCATGGCAGCCCTCGAGATCGTAGCGGCTGCGGAAAGGCACGTCGCCGACGTCGGCGGCGGTGAGTTCGCCGACGGGCATGCAGTCGAGCACATGGTTGTAGGGGCCGATGCGCTCGATGGTGCGCAGTGCCCGCGGGCCGAAGCGCGAGCCGGAGCGGTTGGTGACGCCGAGGTCCATGGGCACGCCGACGAGCGCCACCTGAAGGTCGCCGAAGGTCGTCTCCTCGGGGCCGACCGGGCGGTATGGCGCCGACAGGAAGGTCGGCACGCCGCCATAGGGCAGGGCGCGTGTGCCCTTGGCGCTGAAGATCCGCTCGGCCACCTTGCGAAAGCGCGGATCGAAGACGGAGCCGCCATGCCCTGCACCGTATTTCTCCCTGAGCCGCGCGAGGTTCTTCTCATTGATCGTCATGGCAAGCGTCCAATCCTTGTATAGTTGCTCAATTTCTCCCGCGGTGGAGAAACTACGATATGACTATGCTATGATAATTTCCTATATGATTTTCAGACAACGTATATGGATTGTTGTAAGATGGGTTCTGTTGAAATATATGCTGATGCCAATGCGCTCCGCACGTACGCACCCTCTTGATATGACGATGCTGCAGACTCGCCCGGCTGCTGGCAAGCGAGATTATTAGAGGCTAATCTGTGAGGAATTTTCACAGCCCGGACGATGGCGCCGTGTCCAAACGCCTGCCGCCCCTCAATCCCCTGCGCGCCTTCGAGGTGACGGCGCGTCACCTCTCGGTCTCGCGCGCGGCGGCCGAGCTGCACGTGACGCACGGGGCGGTGAGCCATCAGATCAGGGCACTCGAGATGGCACTCAAGGTGCAACTGTTCGAGCGGCGGGGCGGACGGCTCGCGCTGTCGCCGCACGGGGCGGCGCTGCTCCCGGTCGTTGCCGGCGCCTTCGGTTCCATCGCCGAGGCGGTCGCCCTGCTCACACGGCCGACGACGGAGGGCGAGCTGGTGGTGAGCTGCGTGCAGGCGGTGGCGTCTTTCTGGCTGGTGCCGCGGCTCGGCAGCTTCACGGAGCGTCATCCCGGCGTCCGCCTCAAGCTCATCGCTTCCAACGACCCGCGCGAGATCTATTCCGACCGGGTGGATCTCGCCCTCGTCTACGGCGACGGCCATTGGCCGGACCGCGTCGTCGAGCCCTGGACGGACATCTCGCTCTTTCCCGTCTGCAGCCCAACGCTCGCCAACAGCCGGCCGCTGCGCGAGGTGGCGGATCTCGCCAGCCACGTTCTCCTGCACGGCGACGACGGGCGCGAATGGAACAGCTGGCTCGCTGCGGCCAAGGCGCCGACGCTGGCCTATGGCCGCCGGCATTTCATGTCGAACGCCCATCTCGCGCTCGAGGCGGCGATCAACGGCTTGGGGGTGGCGCTCGGCGACACGGTGACGGTGAGCCGGCTCCTGGCGGACGGGCGGCTGATCGTGCCGTTCGACCTCGCCGTGCCAGCGCCCGACGCCTTCTTCATCGTCACCCGGAGCGAATTGCGCAACACGCCGATGGTGCGCGCCTTCATCGACTGGCTCTTTGCCGAGCGCGTCCGGGACGAGGCGCGGCCGGAGCGGACGCCGCGACGGGCGCGGACCCGCCGGCGCGAGTTGCAACGCGCCTCCTGACAGGCTAACCCGCGGCGTCACGCGCGCCGCTTTCCCATCCGAGACACATCCGATGCCGGTCAATCCCCTTCTCGCCGCCACGGCGAGCCCGCCCGTCCCCGAGGCGCAAGCCTGGCGCGCCGCCTATGACGGCGCCTTCGGCCCGTTCATCGACCTGTCGCAGGCCGTGCCGGGGCGCCCGCCCCATGCCGACATGTTGAAGAAGCTGGCGGAGGCAGCCGCCAGTGCGGAAGCCGCCCGCTACGGCGCCATCACGGGCGACAGATCCCTGCGCGAAACATATGCGCAGCATGTGTCCGGGCTCTACGGCGGACCGGTGATGCCGGAGGAGATTGCCGTCACGGCCGGCTGCAACCAGGCCTTCTTCGTCGTCATGCTTGCACTCGCGCAGGCCGGGGAGGCGGTGCTACTGCCGACGCCGTGGTACTTCAACCACCAGATGACGCTCGCAATGCTGGGCATCGAGGCGCGGCCGCTGCCCTGTGATCAGGAGGCCGGTTTCGTCCCGGATCCGGAAGCTGCGGAAGCGCTCGTCGACGAGCGCCTGCGCGCCATCGTCCTCGTCACGCCCAACAACCCGACCGGTGCCGTCTATCCGCCTGACGTCATCGCGCGCTTTGCCGAGCTGTGCCGGCGGCGCAACCTGTGGCTCGTCATCGACGAGACCTACCGCGACTTCCTGCCGCCGGAGGCGGGCCGGCCGCATGATCTGCTGGCGGGGGAGACGTGGCGCGACAACGTCATCCAGCTCTACAGCTTCTCGAAGGCCTACGGCATTCCCGGGCACCGGCTCGGCGCCCTCATCGCCGGCACGCCCGTCATCGCCGAGATCACCAAGGTGCTCGACTGCTTGCAGATCTGCGCCCCGCGCACCGGCCAAGCGGCGCTCGCCTGGGCGATCCCGGCGCTTGCCGGGTGGCGCGCCGCCAATGCCGAGGACATCAACCGCCGGCTTGCCGCCTTCCGTGCTGCGCTCGCCGATCTGCCGGAGTGGGGCGTCACCTCGATCGGCGCCTATTTCGCCTATCTGCGCCATCCCTTCCCCGGCCGCAAGGGGCGGAGCGTGGCCGAGCGGCTCGCCGCCGAGCGCGGCGTGCTCGCGCTGCCAGGCAGCTATTTCGGTGAGAGCGCTGACGCCCATGTGCGCGTCGCCTTCGCCAATGTGGAGGCGGAGGAGATCGCCCGCCTGCCGGAGCGGCTGGCGGCTTTCCGGCTTTGAATGCCGGCAGCCTGCGCGAGTCTCGTCCTCGCGTAGCCGCGCCGTCAGGCCCGCGCCTGTCGCGGGCATCCACGCCTTGGAAAGACGTCCAACGTCGGACGCGTGGATGGCCGGGACAAGCCCGGCCATGACGGTGGCGAGGGCCGGATCAGCGGCGGAAATGTCGCCCGCGCGTTCCTGTTCCTGGCGTCGACGAAGTGCCATGGAGCGCCCGTGCTGCGGCGAGACGCAACAAGCCCCACCGTCATGCCCGCGCTCGTCGCGGGCATCCATGCCTTGGAACGACGTCCAACGTCGGAGGCGTGGATGGCCGGGACGAGCCCGGCCATCACGCGGGAGAGGGAGCGTTTGTTCTTCGGCTAAGCGACTATTGCGCCTCGATACCGGCGAGATAGGCGCGGACGGCGTCGAGGCCTTCGCTGCCGCCGTGCCAGGACTGGCGGCCGGAGGCTTCGAGCTCGGGGTCGACCGTCCAGCCCGGTTCGATGCCCGTCATGTCCGGCAGGAGATGGGCGATGCCCTTGTGGCAGTCGATGCAGGTGCGCTCGCCGGTGACGAGATAGCGGCTGTGGATCTCCGCCGCGCGCCGCGTCTGCTTCGTGAAGTCCATGGCGATGGACGAGTGGCAGTTGCGGCATTCGAGCGAGTCGTTCGCCTTGAGGCGCGCCCATTCGTGCTTGGCGAGCTCGAGCCGGGCGTCGAGAAACTTCTGGCGCGTGTTGATGGTGCCGAAGATCTTGCCCCACACTTCCTTCGAAGCCTGCATCTTGCGGGCGATCTTGTCCGTCCAGTTGTGCGGCACGTGGCAGTCGGGGCAGCTCGCACGCACGCCCGAGCGGTTCGAGAAGTGCACCGTCTGGGTGAGCTCCTGATAGACATTGTCGTGCATCTCGTGGCAGGAGATGCAGAATTTCTCGGTGTTGGTGATCTCGAGCGCGGTGTTGAAGCCGCCCCAGAAGATGACGCCGCAGATGAAGCCGCCAAGCGTCAGGAAGCCCAGACTGAGATAGGCGCTCGGCCGCGTGATGACGTGCCAGAAGCGCAAGCAGACCTGCCACAGCCGTCCGAAGAGGTTTCTCAGCCCCTGCATGGCAGCCCCTTATCGTTGTCCGCCGAGCTTGCTGGCGTCCTGGAAAAGATTGGGCACGAGCGGCGACGCATCGGTCTGCGGCACGTGGCACTGGGTGCAGAAGTAGCGCCGCGGCGTGACGTCGGACAGCACCTGCCCGTCCCGGTCCATGAAATGCGTGATGCTGATCATGGGCGCGCCGGAGCCCTCGGTGAACTCCCGCTTGTGGCAGGACAGGCAGCGGTTGGTGTTCAGCGTCAGCTGGTAACCCTCAATGGAATGGGGGATCACCGGCGGTTGCTCGGGATAGTTGCGCATGCGCTTGACGTCATCGACGATCGGACGCGCCAGCGGCGGGGCCTTCACCTCGCTCATCGGCGCGGCCTCGCCGGTCAGGCGCGGCACGATCTGCGGTGCCTCGCCCGCGGCCGAGAGGGCGCCCGCGAAGAGCACGAGGCAGGCTGCGGCGAGCCCGGCGCGGAAGGCGCTGGCCGGCGGGTTCAGACGGGAACGACCTTGACCGCACATTTCTTGAAGTCCGTCTGTTTGGAGATGGGATCGGTGGCGTCGAGCGTCGCCTTGTTGATAAGCTGGCTCGCGTCGAACCAGGGCACGAAGACCACGCCGGGCGGCATGCGGTTGCGCCCGCGCGTCTCGACGCGCGTACGGATTTCGCCGCGGCGCGAGATCAGCCGGATCTCGGCCCCCTGGTTGAGGCCGCGCTGGCGCGCGTCGTCGGGATGCATGAAGCAGCGCGCGCCAGGGAAGGCCTTGTAGAGCTCGGGCACCCGCATGGTCATGGAGCCGGAATGCCAGTGCTCCAGGACGCGGCCGGTGACGAGCCACAGGTCGAACTCCGTGTCCGGCACTTCGGCGGGCGGCTCGTAGGGCGCGGCGACGATCTTCGCGCGCCCGTCCGGATTGCCGTAGAAGGCGACACCCTTGCCCTTCTCGACATAGGGGTCGTAGCCCTCGCGGTAGCGCCACAGGGTTTCCTTGCCGTCGACCACCGGCCAGCGCAGGCCGCGCTCCTTATGGTAGGTGTCGAAGGGCGCGAGGTCGTGCCCGTGACCACCCCCGAACTCCGCATATTCCTCGAACAAGCCCTTCTGCACGTAGAAGCCGAAGTGCCTGGCCTCCACGTTCTCGTAGTTCGGATCGAGCTCGGCGAGAGGGAACCGGTCGACGTTGCCGTTGCGGAACAGCACGTCGAACAGCGTCAGGCCCTTGTAATTGGGGTTCTGCTCGAGGATCTCCGCCGGCCATACCTCGTCGGTCGTGAAGCGCCTGGAGAATTCCATCATCTGCCAGAGGTCGGAGCGCGCCTCGCCGGGCGCATTGACGAGCTGGTGCCAGAAATGCGTGCGCCGCTCGGCGTTGCCGTAAGCGCCTTCCTTCTCGACCCACATGGCCGCGGGCAGGATGAGGTCGGCGGCAAGCGCCGTCACCGTCGGATAGGCGTCGGAGACGACGATGAAGTTCTCGGGATTGCGATAGCCGGGATAGGTCTCGTTCGAGCTGTTCGGCGCCGCCTGCAGGTTGTTGTTGACCTGAATCCAGTAGAAGTTGAGCTTGCCATCGTGCAGCATCCTGTCCTGCTGCACGGCGTGGTAGCCGGGTTTCTCCGGGATGATGCCGTGTGGGATGCGCCAGATCTCCTCGGCCTTCTTGCGGTGCTCGGGGTTGACCACCGTCATGTCGGCCGGCAGGCGGTGCGCGAAGGTGCCGACCTCACGGGCCGTGCCGCAGGCTGAAGGCTGGCCGGTCAGCGAGAAGGGGCTGTTGCCCGGCTCGGAGATTTTGCCCGTCAGCAGGTGCAGATTATAGACGAGTTGGTTCGCCCACACGCCGCGCACGTGCTGGTTGAAGCCCATGGTCCACAGCGAGACGACCTTGCGGGCGGGGTCGGCATAGAGCTCGGCGAGCTCGCGGAGGAAGCCGGGCTCGACACCGGAGAGCTCCGACACCTTCTCGAGCGTGTAGTCGGCGACGAAGCGCTTGAAGGTCTCGAAGTCGGTCGGCTCCATCGCCGTGACGTCCTTCGCCTTGCGCGCCTCGACCTCGCGCGGGTCGTCGTCGCGCAGGCCGTAGCCGATGTCGGTGGCGGCCTTGACGAAGGTGGTGTGCTTGCCGACGAAATCCTCGTTCACCCGCCCGGTCGTGATGATGTGGTTGGCGATGTAGTTGAGGATGGCGAGGTCCGTGCCCGGCTTGAAGACGATGGGAATGTCGGCGAGGTCGGCGCTGCGGTTGGTGAAGGTGGAGAGGACGGCCACCTTCACATGCGGATGGCCAAGACGCCGGTCGGCGATGCGCGTCCACAGGATCGGGTGCATCTCCGCCATGTTCGAGCCCCACAGCACGAAGGCGTCCGTGGCTTCGATGTCGTCGTAGCAGCCCATCGGCTCGTCCATGCCGAAGGTGCGCATGAAGGCATAGGCCGCTGAGGCCATGCAGTGGCGGGCGTTGGGGTCGAGATTGTTGGATCGGAAGCCGGCGCGCATCAGCTTGGTCGCCGCATAGCCCTCCCAGATCGTCCACTGGCCGGAGCCGAACATGCCGACCGCTTCCGGCCCCTTGGCCTTCAGGACGTCCTTGGCCTTGGCGGCCATGACGTCGAAGGCCTCGTCCCAGGTCACGGGCGTGAAATCACCGTCCTTGGCGTAGACGCCGCCCTTCTTGCGCAGCAGCGGCTGGGTCAGCCGGTCGGCGCCGTACATGATCTTAGAAAGAAAGTAGCCTTTGATGCAGTTGAGGCCGCGGTTGACCTCGGCCTTGACGTCGCCGTGGGTGGCGATGACCTTGCCTTCCTTGACGCCCACCATGACGCCGCAGCCCGTGCCGCAGAAGCGGCAGGGCGCTTTCGACCACTGGATCTCCAGCGTCTCGACGCCACCCATGACCGGCTGGGCGGCGGCCGTGTGGATGCCGGCTGCCATGGCCGCGACGCTGGCGGCCTGCGCCTTCAACATGTCTCGCCGCGAGAGCGTCATGGCGATTCTCCAAGGTCTGCAAGGGTTGTGATCTGCTCGAACACGAGATTGGCGGACAGGACGCCGTCGAAGGTGGCGATCGTCGCCAGGCGCCCGCCGAGGGTGGCGCTGTCCGGCCCTTCCATCACCACGACGATCCTGCCGTCCGCGACGTGATGGATCTCCGTGTCGGGAAGGGCGCCTACGCACTTCACCACCTCGGCGCAGCGGTCCGGCAGGGTGCGCACCACGGCGCTCGAGATATGAAGGGTCGTGTCGGGCTCACGCGTAACGGGATCGGGCACGGCGGGCTCAGGCATGGGCCGCCTCCGCCGGAACGTGGGTGGTGATCGCCGCGGCCGGGCAGGCGGCGATGCAGGCGCCACAGCCGGTGCAGCGGTCGCTCGCGATCTCCGGCAGGGCCGGGCCGCCGAGGCGCGGCCGGAAGCGGATCGCCGCTTCCGGGCAGGCGTCGCCACAGCTCTGGCAGATGATGCCGCGCGCCGCGAAACATTGCGCTCCGATGGCCGCCGCGTGGGGAAAGGCCGGTGCGGCGACGTCGAACACCGGCTCTGGGCAGGCTTCGGCGCAAGCGCCGCAGAAGGTGCATTCGCTGGAGAAGGCGATCGCGGGGCGGCCGTCGGCGTCCGGCGTGATGATGTGTTGCGGGCAGGCCGTGGCGCAGGCGCCGCAGGCCGTGCAGGCGGCGGTGATCGTGGCCTCGCGCGACCAGGGCGGCCGGACGGCTTCGGGCCGGGGGGCGATCCGCCCCCTGAGGAAGCTGCGTCTGTCGAGCCTCGGTGCCTCGCTCACGATTGGCCTCCTCAATGCGGAGGGCCCGGCGGGCCGAAGACGATCTGCCACATCCATACGAGGAAGCCGTAGCCGCCGACAATGCCGACGGCCAGAACCGGCCAGATCAGGATGGCAAGGATGATGAAGGCGGAGAATTCTTCCCGCCGCGAGGGGGTTGGCACTGTTTCCGTCGTGGCCGGCTCCTGCCGATCAGGCATGACGATTGTCTCCTCCGGCACAACTGCACGGCCTTGCGAAAGGCCGAGGCATTTTTTCTTTTTTACAATGTAATGATGACAACATTGCTGCATGTGCCTGTCAAGGCGGTCCCCAGCGGGAATGATTTCCAGCCTCGGCAGCGTGCCGTAACAGCCGGACCACGCCTTTGATCCATGTCATGGCCGGTGAGGCGGTCGGACGGACCGGTCGCGATTCCTTGCCCGTGTCCTCCTTTCTCCTGCTCATGTCCGTTGGTGGCGGCCAAGGCCTAACGCATCAACTGACGGTAGATGGCCGGCAGGGCTGCCGGGAGGCGGGCGATCCGGCCGACAATGGCATAGCCGCCCCGGCCGAAGATGGCCGGGAAATACGACTGCGCCTCGCGGTCCACGGTTACGCCGAAGACGGCGACGCCGCCCCGCCGCGCCTCGCGCACGGCACGGCGCGTGTCTTCGAGGCCGAAGCGGCCTTCATAGTGGTCGACGTCGTTCGGCTTGCCGTCGGTCAGAACGATGAGGAGGCGCTTGCGATTCGGGCGCTTGGCGAGCTGCGCGCTGGCGTGCCGCAACGCGGCGCCGATGCGCGTGTAATAACCAGGCCTCAGGGCCGCGATGCGGCGCTCGACGATCGAGCCCATGGGCTCGTCGAAACCCTTGACGGTCTCGACCCGCACCCAGGAGCGTCGCCGCGAGGTGAAGGTGAGGATCTCGGCATTGTCGCCGCAGGCGGCGAGGCCGTGGGCGAGCGTCAGCAGCGCCTCCTTCTCGACGTCGAGGACGCGGTGGCCATCGACCCAGGCATCGGTTGACAGCGACACGTCGACGAGCAGCGTCACCGCGAGATCGTGGCCGAGCGGCCGGTTCATGAGGTGTAGCCGGTCCGAGCCCTCGCCGCCGGCGCGGATCTCGCTGATCGAGCGCACGAGCGCATCGATGTCGACGTCCTCGCCGTCGAGCTGGGCGCGCAGCGTCTCGCGCCGGGGCCTGAGTGCCTCGAACTGGCGGCGTACGCGCCGGATGCGCCGGCGGGCGGCTTCGTCCGGTGTCCACCGCTCGCCCTCCTCGCGCGCGGTGCCGGCCAGCACCCGGCAATGGCCGGGAAGATAGGCGCGGCGCGTGTAGTCCCATTCCGGATAGGTGTTGAGGCCAGCCAGGGCCGCCGTGTCCACCGCCTCGGGCGGCAGGTCGAGGTCGAACTTGAAGCGCGCGGCCGGCCGGCCCGGCTGGCGCCGCGAGACCGTCAGCTCCTCCACATCGTCGGCGGCCTTCTCGGCCTCCTCGTCCTCGTCGCCGTCCGACGGGCGCGAGACGTTCACCATCTCGGCGATGGCGAGCATCTTCTCGAAGCGGTTGAGCACGAAGGGATCGCGCCGCTGCGCGGCATCCGCCTCGCGCCGCCGGGCAAGGCGCTTGCGTAGGTCGACCACCGGCGCGAGCAGGCCGTTGCGGGCCGGCTCGTCGGCGCTCGGTGTCGCCTCGGCCGGCCGCGCGGCGGCATCGACCCAGAGCGGAACGGGCAGGAAAGGCTGATAGTTTGCCGGCGCATGGACGCTGCCTTGGGCCAGGCTGTGCGCCACCTCGTCGAGCGCCTCCGGCGTCTCGCCGGTCAACAGGGCGTGGACGAGACGCTCGACCTCCCGCTCCACCGCCGGCAGGGGGCGGCTGGGCCGCACGGCGAGAAGCGCCTCGCAGAGGTCGCGATAAGTCGTCACGAGGCCGGGCTGGGCGGAAAGCACGCGGCCGACCGTATCGCGCGCCCGCAGGAGGACGGCGAGATCGCGGCGCAGGGGATCGGCCTCGGTGATCGGCGCGAGCGACATGTGCACGCCATAGGCCGCCAGCCAGAAATAGAGCGCGCGGTTGAGGCGCGCTTCCGGCAGCAGGTCGATGCGCGCGGGCAGGACGAGCGAGCCCGTATCGCGCCGCGGCTGCTCGAGCCGTTCGTCCGCCATGCCGACGCGCTGGCGCAGCGTCAGGCGGTGATGGAAAGTGCGGCCGGCGCTGGCGGCGAGCTGCACGCCCGCCTCGCCGCCGAGGCCGCGGAAGAAGACCGCGAGCGCGCCGCGCACCTCCTCGAGGCCGACGCCCGCCTCCGGGTGGCGCCGGTAGCTCGCCGCGTCGCCGACGAGGCGGTGCCAGGCACGGCCGACGGTCTCTTCGAGCTCGAGGAAGTCCAGCATGGCGGTCAGCCCAGTGTCGCGCGGGCGATTTCGGCGAGCGCGGTGCGCACGTCGGGCTCGTCGGTCAGCGGCTCGATCATCGTGGCGGTCACGGCCTCCTCGGCCGGCATGCCGGCGGCAATCAGCGTCGCGCAATAGACGAGGAGACGCGTCGAGATACCTTCCTCGAGATCCTGGCCCTTGAGGGCGCGCAGCCGGCCGGCGAGGCTGACGAGCGGCCGTACCTTGCCTTCCGCAAGGCCGCTCTCGGCCGCGACGACGGCCGTTTCGCGCTCCGGTGGCAGGAAGTCGAAGCTGATGGCGACGAAGCGCTGGCGTGTGCTCGGCTTCAGTGCCTTCAGAAGGTTCTGATAGCCGGGATTGTAGGAGACGACGAGCATGAAGCCGTCGGGCGCGGCGAGCTCCTCGCCCGTGCGCTCCAGCGGCAGGATGCGCCGGTCGTCGGAGAGGGGATGCAGCACCACGGTGACGTCCTTGCGCGCCTCCACCACCTCGTCGAGGTAGCAAATGCCGCCCTCGCGCACGGCTCGGGTCAGAGGGCCGTCGACCCAGACCGTCTCGCCTGCCTTGAGGAGATAGCGGCCGGTGAGATCGGCCGCCGCGAGGTCGTCATGGCAGGAGACGGTGAAGAGCGGCAGGCCGAGCTCCGCCGCCATGTGGGCGACGAAACGTGTCTTGCCGCAGCCGGTCGGCCCCTTCAGCAGCACCGGCAGGCGGTTGCGGTGGGCGTGGGCGAAGAGCGTGCATTCGTTGCCCGCCGGCACGTAGTAGGGAACGGCCGGGACGGGCGCGGTGTCCAGTGCGCGGAGCATGGGAGGGCCCTTTGTTCGGGAAAGCGAAGGGAAGGGGCGGCTCGTGCCGCCCCGTCCGGTCATTCGGCGGGCTGCAGCGTGCCGCCGGAAGGTGCGGTGCGCTCGCGGCCCGGCACCAGCACGGCCCAGACGAACATCAGCGCGGCGACGACGACGACCACGCCGGAGCCGAGGCGGATCCAGTAGAACAGCGCCAGCTGGTCCTGCACGTCCATGTAGCCTTCGCCGAGCACCCGTTGCAGGTGCACCTGGATGACGCCGGCGAAGGTGAGGGCGAAGGTCATCACCATCATCGCCGTGCTCATCAGCCAGCAGCTCGCCATGGAGAGCCACTGGTTGTAGGGGGTCCGGCCGGTCAGCTGCGGCCAGGCATAGGCCATGACGGCGAGGTTGAGCATCACATAGGCGCCGTAGAAGGCGAGGTGCCCGTGCGCCGCCGTCACCTGGGTGCCGTGGGTGTAGTAGTTGACCGAGGAGAGCGTGTGCAGGAAGCCCCACACGCCCGCGCCGAGGAAGGCCATGATCGAGCAGCCGACGGACCATAGCAGCGCGGCTCGGTTGGGGTGCCGGCGCCCGGCCTTCCAGGTCATGGTCACGGTGAAGGCGACCATGGTGAAGAAGGGCGCGACCTCCAGCGTCGAGAACAGCGAGCCGATCCACTGCCAGTAGCCGGGCGCGCCGATCCAGTAATAGTGGTGGCCGGTGCCGAGGATGCCGGAGAAGAGGGCGAGGCCGACGATGACGTAGAGCCACTTCTCCACCACCTCGCGGTCGATGCCGTTGAGCTTGATCATGAGGAAGGCCAGCACCGAGGCCATGATCAGCTCCCACACGCCCTCGACCCACAGGTGGATGACGTACCACCAGTACATCTTGTCGAGCGCGAGGTTCGCCGGGTTGTAGAAGGCGAACAGGAAGAACAGCGCCATACCCCACAGGCCGAAGAGCAGGATGTTCGTCACCACCGTCTTGCGGCCCTTCAGCGCCGTCATGGTGACGTTGAAGAGGAAGATGAGGGCGACGACGACGATGCCGACCTTGATGGCGAAGGGCTGCTCGAGGAACTCGCGCCCCTCGTGGATGCGGAAGAGATAGCCGACGACGGCGATACCGGCGGCGACGAAGAAGAGCCAGAACTGCAGCTTGGCGAGGCCGGTGCTGTAGAGTTCGGTCTCCGTCTCCTCCGGCAGGAGGTAATAGGTCGCGCCCATGAAGCCCATCAGCAGCCACACCACGAGCGCGTTGGTGTGAATCATGCGCACGATGTTGAAGGGCAGCAGCTCGGAGAGCGTGTTGGGCAGCACGTAGATCGTTCCGGCGACGACGCCGAAGCTGACCTGGGCGAGAAAGAGCACGAGGGCGCCGTAGAAATAGATGAGGGCCACCTTCTGGGATTCGTATCGCATTGTCGGCACTCCTCAGCCGGCCTTGTTGGGCGGCCAGTTCTGCGTCTTGATCCGGCCCGTCCATTCGAGGAAATCGGCAAGGTCGTTGAGTTCCTGGTCGCTCAGGTTGAACTGCGGCATCTGGCGCCGGCCCTCGATGCCCGTGGGCTGCGACTGCATCCACGCCTTCAGCATCTCGCGCGCCGTTTCGGGATCCTCCGTGCCGCCCCAGCGGTCCCAGAGGTTCCCGAGCTCGGGGGCGAAATAGGCGCCCTCGCCGAGCAGGGTGTGGCAGTTGATGCAGGAGTGCTTCTCCCACACGTGCTTGCCGCGCGCTACGGCATCCGTCAGCCCCGCCTTGTCGGTCGATGTATTGACCATGAAGTAATGGCTGTGGGCAGTCAGGCCGACGAAGATGACAAAGAAGAACAGCGAGCCGCCATAGAAGACGTTCCTCGCCGCCGATTTGGTGAGGCTGTCAGCCATCACGTGTCCTCTCTCGCTAGATCGGGAGATCAGGCGCGCGGCGTCGCTTGTAGCGGGGACCGCGCACGATCGTTTGGAAACTAGCTTGCGGGACGGCAGGCTCTTTGTGCTGGCACAAGCACCTGGAGCCTTGGCCGGCGGGCGTGATGTCGACGGCGAACTCTGCGGCGTGGCGCCTGCAAGGTGGATCCGACCGCCCGGTGCGGGTTCTCGTCCAGAGGCTTCGGTGTGATGAGGGGTTATGCCCCGGCTTCTGCCGGCGGCTTCAGGCGCAGGCGCATGATGATGTCCTGGTCATGATTGCCGAAGCCGCGCCCGAAGATGTTCAGCCCGCCGGGGTGGCGCGCGTTGTCATCGATGCCGATGCGCATGCGGATGCCATGGTGCATGTCCAGCCCGAGCTGGTCGAGTGAGACGGAGGAGATCTGCACGTCGTTGACCGACGTGCCGTTGCGGTTGATTTGCCAGGTGACGAGCTTGCCGTACTGCGAGCCTTCGAGCTTCCACCATTGGGGGGTATAGACGCCCCTCTTGTCGCCGAAATCGCCCGGCGAGATCCAGCTGCCGACCTTGACGTCGTTGACCCAGAGGCTGATTTCGGACGGCCAGTCAAGGCTGGTGCCCGGCACTTCCGACGACAGCTCCATGATGAATTCGAGGCGGTCGATCTCCGCTCCCAGGACCTTGCCGTTGTTCGGGAACTTGTATTCGAGATAGCCGCGGCTGAACCACACGAGCGAGGCGTTCATCCGCTGCGGGTCGAGGAAGAAGTCGGGCACGTCGAGCACGCCGAGGACGCTGTCCGTCGAGCACAGTCCGCAGGGCGCGGTCACCTGGCAGCCGGTGTAGAGCCCGATCGGCATCGCGACCTCGACGTAATCCTTGCCGGCGAGCGCATCCTGGTCGTCGAGGCGGATGATGATCTCGTCGTAGCGAACGGAGCAGACCTTTTGCTGCCCCTTGGAGGCCTTCCTCGTCTCCGTCTCCAGGAGGCCAGCCCGCTCGAGCACCTGGATATGGGTCGCAACGGTGGACTGTGGCAGGTCGAGTGCCTCGCTGATCTCGTTCACATTGAGCGCGCCGTGCTCGCGCAGGAGCTTGAGAGCGCGCACCCTGGCCGGGGAAGCGAGCGCGCGGATCGTCTCGCCGCTTTCCGACGCGAACAGGGTCAGGAACTTCCTCTTGAAATCGCTCATCGTGCCGTTCTCTCGCCCCGATGGATGGGCGCTATTTTAATCGTAAGTTCGGATATATATCAGGTTCTCGTTGACCAATGCAATTCCTGCGGTGTTAACTCAAAGAAAAAGCCAAATACGGCAGTGGAGGAAACACCCATGCACATGCTGCGCATGCTTTCGCTCGCGTCCGGGCTGCTCCTCGGCGCGAGTGGCTTGACCTTGCAGGCCGAAACGGCGTTCGCCCAGGTTACCGTACCCGGCGTGCCGCGATCCCAGACCATCATCCTCGAGAACCCCGAAGGTACCATCAAGAATCCGGGCTGGTTCAACATCTGGACGCTGAACGCCGGCGGCCAGTTCACGGGCCTGCACCAGCTCGCCCTCGACACCCTCTGGTACATTGATCCCGAGCGGGGTCTCGATGGGCCGTGGGAGAACTCGCTCGCCTCCGAGAAGCCGATCTACAACAGTGACTTCACCGAAATGACGGTGAAGCTGAAGTCCGACATCTACTGGAGCGACGGCGTCGCCTTCACCGCCGACGATGTCGTCTACACCGTCGAGTCGCAGATCAAGAATCCCGGCATGCGCTGGAGCGCGCTGCTTTCGCTCAATGTCGAGAGCGTCTCGGCGCCCGACGCGCACACCGTGCATTTCAAGCTGAAGAAGCCGAACTCGCGCTTCCATGCGCTGTTCACGGTACGCTTCAATGCCATCTGGATCATGCCCAAGCATGTCTTCGAAAAGGCGGGCGACCCGCTGAAGTTCGACTTCAACCCGCCGGTTTCGCTGGGCGCCTACAAGCTGCACAGCTTCGACCCGAACGGCAAATGGTACATCTGGCAGAAGCGCGATGACTGGCAGCGCACGACGCTTGGCCGCTACGGCGAGCCCGGCCCCACCTATGCCGCCTATGTCGATCCCGGCCCGCCGGACAAGCGCGTCATCGCCCAGCTCAACCACAACCTCGACGTGGTGCACGACATCGCGCCTGAAGGCATGTTCACGCTCACCAAGCAGTCGGACAGCCTGAAGACCTGGTTCAAGAATTTCCCCTTCGCGCATCCCGATCCGACGCTGCCGTCAGTGATCTTCAATATGCAGAATCCCGCCTTCCAGAACCGTGACGTGCGCTGGGCGCTGGCGATGCTCATCGACATCAAGGCGGTTTCCATGGCGGCCTACCGGGGTGCGGCGACGCTGTCGCCGATCGCCATCCCGCCGACGGGCACCCATCCCGAGGATTATCACGTTCCCCTGCGGGACTGGCTGGCGTCGTTCGAGCTCGATACCGGCAAGCGCAAGATCCGCCCCTATGATCCGACCATCGGCGCGCAGATCGCCGATATGCTTCGGCCGAGCATGGGGGACCAGATCCCCACGGATCCGGCCGAGATCGACAGGGCCTTCGGCTACGGCTGGTGGAAGGCCGATCCGCAGGCGGCAGCGGAACTCCTACAGAAGGCGGGTTTCACCAAGCGGGGCAACAGCTGGTACATGCCCGACGGCAAGCCCTTCTCCGTCAAGGTGATGGTCGAGGGTGAGACGCGCCCCATCCTGACGCGGGCCGGCACCATGATCGTCCAGCAATGGCGCCAGTTCGGCATCGATGCCAAGACCGAGGTTGCGCAGGGCACCATGCTCGACCGCCGCAACACGGGCGACTTCGAGATCCTGATCTCTTGGAGTGTCGAAACCTACGGAGGCCACCCCGATTTGTCGTTTTTCCTGGACAGCTGGCATTCCCAGTTCGTCGCGCCGGCCGGCAAGACCCAGTCGCCGCGCAACTGGCAGCGCTGGGCGAGTCCCGAACTTGACAGGATCATCGAGGCGGTGCGCCGGATTGATTTCGACGATCCCCGCACCGTCGAGCTTGGCCGTGAGTACGTGAAGCTCATGGTGCGCGAGATGCCGATCATCCCGCTCATGGCCTACAACGTCTTCACGGCCATGGACGAGACCTACTGGACCGGCTACCCGACGGCGGAGGACCCATACGCCAATCCCGTCCCCAACTGGGGCAACTCACGCGCCATGATGGTCAGGCTGAAGCCGACCGGCAAGTGACGGCAAGCGGGACGGGCCAGCGCCCGTCCCGGACAGCGCCGAGGGATGGTCCATGAAGCCTTACCTGACCTATCTGTCGAAACGTCTGCTGCAGTTCGCCGTCGTGGTCTTCGTGGGCATCAACATCGCCTACGTCGTGACCCACAGCACGCCGATCAACCCGGTCGAGCAGACAATCTCGGCGGCGACCGCTTACGGCAGCACGAGCCCTGAAGCCATCGAGATGATGCGCCGCTCGCTCAGCGAGCTCTACGGGCTCGAGGGCTCGCCGTGGCAGCAGTATCTGTCGTTCTGGCAGCGGGTGCTGGTGGGTGATTTCGGGCCATCCCTCTCGGCCTTTCCCACGCCGGTCTCGGAACTCATCCTGCGGGCGCTGCCCTGGACGGTCGGGCTGCTGCTCGTATCGACCTTGCTCACCTGGTTCCTCGGCAACCTGCTTGGCGGTCTTGCCGGCTACTATCGCGAGAACCGCGTCCTGAGGGCCTTCGGCGTCGTCACCGCGGGGCTGCACCCTGTTCCCTACTACGTCGTGGCCTTCGTGATGCTGCTCGTCTTCGGCTATCTGTGGCCGATCCTCCCGATCAGCGGCGGGGCCTCGATGGCGGCCGACCGCACCGACGTCGTCGGCTTCGCGCTCGACGTCGTCATTCATTCCATCCTGCCCGTGCTCTCGCTCATGGCAGCCGGCATCGGCGGATGGTTCATGGGCATGCGCTCGCTGGTCTCCAACATCGTTACGGAAGATTACGTCACCTATGCGGAACTTGCCGGCGTCCGGCGCGGCAAGATCCTGCGGCACTACGTGATGCGCAATGCCATCGGCCCCCAAGTCACCGGCCTTGCCCTCCAGCTCGGCGCCATCTTCAACGGCGCGATCATCACGGAGCAGGTCTTCGGCTATCCCGGCATCGGCTCGCTCCTCATCAGCGCGGTCCATGCCGGCGACTACAGCCTCGTTCTCGGCATCACGACCATCTCGATCCTTGGCGTGTCAACCATGGTCCTCCTGATCGACCTCCTCTATCCCCTGATCGATCCGCGCGTGGAGGCAGCCTGATGAACACGCTGAAGGTCCTGCGCGACCTGTTCTACTACAACAAGGAATTCGCTACCGGGCTGCTGCTCATCCTCATCGTCGTGGCGGTCGCCGCGAGTTCCTTCTTCTCGCCCTATCCGCCGCTCGACGTCTATGTTGTGCCGCCGGACCTGCCGCCATCATGGCAACATCCGTTCGGCACCACCTCACGCGGCCAAGACGTCTTCTGGCAGTTGACCTTCGCCATCCGCAACACGCTGCTGTTCGGCATCGTGGTGGCCGTCATCAGCCGCGTCATCTCGCTATGCGTCGGCCTCGTCTCCGGCTATCGCGGCGGCTGGGTCGACCGGGTGCTCATGTCGCTCAACGACACATTCGTCGTCATCCCGCTCTTCCCGATCCTTGTCCTCTTCTACTTCATCATGCGCGACCAGATGACCTGGGGCCTGCTCGCGCTGATCGTCGCCCTGCTTGGCTGGGCATATGACGCGCGCCTCACCCGCTCTATCGCCATGAGCCTGCGCACGCGCGAATTCACGCGCCAGGCGGTGTTCTCGGGCATGGGCACCGGCCGGATCGTCTGGCAGGAGCATCTGCCGTTCGTGCTGCCGATCGTCTTCTCGACCACGCTCAACAACATCAACTGGTCGATCGGCATCGAGGTGACGCTGTCGGTGCTCGGCTTCACCGACATCAACACCCCGACCATCGGCGGTATGATCTACTGGGCCAACCAGCACACGGCGCTCGTGTCCGGCATCTGGTGGTGGGTGGCTTTTCCCATCGCCTTCGTGGTGCTGCTCTTCATCGGGCTGTTCCTGCTGGCCATCTCGATGAACGAATACATCGATCCGCGCAGCCGCCTCAGCCGCCTGGGAGGCCAGGCATGACCCTGCTGCACCCTGCGGCCGCATCCGCCGCTGCCGAGGACGACGCGGCAATCCCGCTCCTGTCGGTCGACCGCCTCAAGGCCTATTACCGACTCAAGCTCTTCGGCATCGACCGCGAGGTGCGGGCCGTCGATGATGTCACCTTCGCCATCGGCCGCAATGAGATCTATGGGCTCGCTGGCGAGTCAAGCTCCGGCAAGAGCACGCTGATCAAGACCATCGCCGGCGCCATCCGCCCGCCGCTGGCGGTCGAGACGGGGTCGGTGTGCTTCAATTTTTCCGACGGAACGCGCGACATCTATCGCCTCACCCCGCGCGAACTGGGCGAGATCCGCTGGAAGCGCCTATCCTACATCATGCAGGGCTCGATGAGCGTGCTGAACCCGGTACGGCGGATCCGGCACTCCTTCACCGATTTCGCCTTGCCGCACGTGCCCGAGAAGGGGGCAGCCTTTGCCGAGCGCATCGGGCGTCACCTCGAGCGCCTGCATCTCGAAAGATCGGTGCTCGACGCCTATCCGCACGAGCTGTCGGGAGGCATGCGCCAGCGGGTTGCGATCGCACTGGCCACGGTCTGCGGGCCGGAGTTCATCATCGCCGACGAGCCGACCACGGCGCTCGACGTCATCGTGCAGAAGGGCGTCCTTGCAATGCTTCGGGGCATCCAGCGCGAGCTCGGCTCCTCGGTCCTGTTCGTCACACACGACATGGCCGTGCACGCCAACCTGACGGATCGGCTCGGCATCATGTATGCTGGCCGGCTAGTGGAGGAGGGGCGCACGCGCGATCTCTTCCGCCAGCCGCTGCATCCTTATACCCGTCACCTCATTTCGAGCCTGCCGCAGATCGGCGACGACACGCCGAAGAAGGGACTGGAAGGCTCGCCGCCCAATCTCGCCGCGCCGCCGAGCGGTTGCCGGTTCCACCCGCGCTGCCCACTGGCGATCGACATCTGCCGCCGGGAGGCGCCGCCCATGGTTGCCGTCGCCCCGGGCCGCCGGGTGGCCTGCCACGTCGTCACGGCATCGCCCGATGCCGTGGCACCCGCGATGGAGGAGGTACGCCCGTGAAGCCGAACCTTCTCGATGTCGACAATGTCAGCAAGACCTTCGCCGGCCGCGGGCTGTTCTCGCGCCGCATGAAGCGCGCGGTGCGCAACGTCAGCTTCTCGCTGGATGCCGACCGGCCCGAAGTCTTCACCATCATCGGCGAATCCGGCAGCGGCAAGTCGACGCTCGCCAGCATGATCCTGAACACGGCCCGGCCCACCGGCGGGAGCATCCGCTTCGAGGGGCGCGACCTTGCCCACATCCGCAGCCGGCGCGACCGGGTGGCCTTCATGAGCCGCGTCCAGGCAATCTTCCAGAACCCGTTCGACGCCTTCAACCCGCTGAAGCCCGTCGACCGCTATCTCTACACCGCCGCCGAGGTCTTCTCCGGCTGCCGCACGAAGGAGGCGCGCGAGACGCGTGTGGACGACGCGCTGCACAAGGTGGGCCTGTCGCTCGCGGAGGTCAGCGGCCGCTTTCCGCACGAGATGTCGGGCGGGCAGCTGCAGCGCATCGCCATCGCCCGTGCGCTCGTGTCCAGCCCCTCGCTGATCGTGGCGGACGAGCCGGTTTCGATGATCGACGCCTCGCTGCGCATGACCGTGATCAACCTCTTCCGCATGCTGAGGGACGATCTCGGGGTGTCGATCATCTACATCACCCACGACCTCGCCACCGCCTATTACATCAGCGACCGCCTCATCATCATGCAGACCGGCGAGGTGGTGGAAGCCGGCGATGCGCGACAGGTCCTCGCCGCCCCCCGACATCCGTATTCGATCCGGCTGCGCGAGGCCGTCCTGTCCGTCGACGGCGCATGGCGCGGAACGGGGCTCGACGCCGAGGCCATCCAGCCTTCCTTGCGCTGAACATTCACTCCTGCCGATCCCTGGAGCCATCATGAAAGAAGCTCACGTCATCGTCGATCGCGACTTCGTCATCGGGGACACCGATCCCCGCCTGTTCGGTGCTTTCGTCGAGCACCTCGGGCGCTGCGTCTACGGCGGCATCTACGAACCAGGCCACCCCACGGCGGACGAGCGTGGCTTCCGCGGCGACGTGCTCGCCCTCGTGCGGGAGCTCGCGCCGACGATCATCCGCTATCCGGGCGGCAATTTCGTCTCGGGCTACAATTGGGAGGACGGGGTCGGGCCCGTCGAGAAGCGGCCGCGCCGGCTCGACCTCGCCTGGATGTCGACCGAGCCCAATACCTTCGGCACCAACGAGTTCATGGACTGGTGCCGGGCTGCGGACGTCGAGCCGATGCTCGCCGTCAATCTCGGCACCCGCGGCCCGGACGATGCCCGTCGACTCCTCGAATACTGCAACTTCCCCGGTGGAACGGAACTATCGGACCTCAGGCGTGCCCATGGCTGGGAGAAGCCGCACGGTGTGAAGTTCTGGTGTCTCGGCAACGAGATGGACGGCCCCTGGCAGATGGAGATGAAGACGGCGACGGAATACGGCCGCATCGCCACCGAGGCAGCCAAGCTGATGAAGTGGATCGACCCCACGATCGAGCTTGCCGCCTGCGGCTCCTCCTCGCGCAACATGCCAACCTTCGGCAGCTGGGAGGACACGGTGCTGGAGCATTGCTTCGACCATGTCGAATTCATCTCGCTCCACACCTATCTCAACAACTACGCCGACGACACGCCGTCCTTCCTCGCGAGTGCGGACCTGATGGACAGCTTCATCGAGGAGGTGGTCGCCATCGCCGATGCGGTGGCCGCCCGACGCCGTTCCGCCAAGCGCATCATGCTGAGCTTCGACGAGTGGAACGTCTGGTACCGCACCCGCCGCAAGAACGAGGGGCGCACCAAGCTCGGCTGGCCGGTGGCCCCGCCGATCCTCGAGGAGGTGTATGACATGCAGGATGCGCTCGCCTTCGGCGGCGCCTGCCTGTCGCTGCTCAACCACGCCGACCGCGTGAAGAGCGCTTGCCTCGCGCAACTCGTCAATGCCATCGCCCCGATCATGACCGAGACGGGCGGGCCAGCGTGGCGACAGTCGATCTTCTATCCCTTCCGTGACATGAGCAGGTTCGGGCGCGGGCGCGTGCTTCAGACCCGCGTGTCATCGCCGGTCTATACCACCGTCTACTACGATCCGCGCGGCACGTCCGAGCTGAGCTTTCCGATGCCGGATGTCCCCTATCTAAAGCTCGCTGTCGTCGACAACCTCGACGAGGGCACCGTGACTCTCTTCGCCCTCAACCGGAATCTCACGGAAACGCTTACAGTCGAAACACAGGTTCGCGGGTTCGGCGCGCTCTCACTGGGCGAGGCCCACGAGCTGCACCACGGCGATCTCAAGGCGACGAACACGAAGGACCGTCCGGACGAGATCAAGCCCGCATCTCTCGAAGGCGTCGAGATCACGGGGGATCGCGTGCGGGTGCGACTGGCGCCGGCGTCCTGGAATGTCATCCGACTCTCGGCCCGAGGGAACTGATCGCGGCCGGCGCTTGTCCGCCGGAGGACGAGCACCTCAGCCGCTTCTCAGGCGGCAAGGAGAAGCGGGATGAGGCCGGCGAGGACGGCAAGGCCCGTCACGCCCCAGAGCCAGGCCATGACGAGGCCGCGCCAGAGCCGTGGCGCGCGCTGCAGTTCGAGGAAGTCAAGCACGATGAGCCGACCCTTGGCGAGAGCGAGGCCGAGTACGACGAGGCCCGCGAGCCAGGGCGCGGCGGTGGCTGGCAGGCCTACTGCGATCGTTGCGAGCGTCAGGACGACGAGGACGAGCCAGATGCGGACGGGCGAGGAGCGCATCACTGTCATCCGGCGAGATAGACGAGAGGGTAGAGGACGACCCAGACGAGGTCGACCATGTGCCAGAAGGCGGTGCCGGTGCGCAGGTCCGCATCGGTCACCGCGACCGCGGCGAGGATGACCATGCCGAGCAAAACGTGCAGCAGATGGAAGCCGGTGACGAGGAAATAGAGCGTGAAGAAGCGGTCGGTCTCGATGCCGATGCCGGCCGCCAATTTCGCCTGATACTCGATTAGCTTCACGATGACGAAGAGACCGCCGAGGATAATCGCGCCGGCGACATGAAGGCGCGCGGTACGCCGGCGCCCCGCATCGGCTGCGTCGACGGCCATCGCGGCGAGGAAGCCGCTCGTGACGAGGACGAGCGTGTTGATACCGCCGAGGAGGGGATCGAGGCGAGCGCGGCCGGCGGCGAACAGGTCCGGTTCGAGCGCGCCCGCGATGCCGAAGGCGACGATGAGGGCGCCGAAGACGGCGAGTTCGCTCGCGATCAGAACCCACATCATGGGATGGCCAGGCAGGCCCGCAAGAGGCCCCCAGCCCGCTTCCGGCAAGGCTGTCGCGGCATGCTCCTCGACGTCCAGCTGCGTCATTGCTCCGGTTCCTCCGTCCGGATGGTTGGTAGACGCTCGCTGCGCGCCGGCTCGTTGCGCTGGGACAAAAACCGGCCGTGCGCGCCGGGGCATGATGGTGCCGTCGCATCGAGCAAACGGGGTGAACATCGCATGAGCGAGGCGCAGATCGGCCTGACGGTGGCCGCTCCCCTCATCGTCATCTTCGCCCTCGCGCTCCATCGCATGGGCGCCCTGCGCGGCGGCGCGACGCTCGCGGCTGTGGCGGCCTCGGTCGCCATCGCCGTGATGCTCTTCGTAACGCAATGATGCGGCATGCATCCGGGAACGACGCCATGACCATCGAGGCGAGCGACTATGTGGACGAGGTGATGCGCCGCTGGCCGGCGACCATCCGGGCCTTTCTCGAACAGCGCATGCATTGCGTCGGCTGCCCGATCGGCTGCTTCCACACGGTCGAGGAGGCCTGCCGCGAGCATGGCGTCGAGCTGCCGGTCTTCCTCGCCGCACTGCGTGCGCTCGCGGCCGAGCCGTGCAGAGAGAGCTGCGGCTGCGCGTCCTAAGCGTTCAGGCGGAGGCGCCGGGGCTGCTTTCGGCGAGGATGAAGAGCTGGTGCGGCTCGCGCACCACGATGCGCTGGCGTCCGCCCTCGACGAGGCCGCGCTCCTCCCAGGCGCTGAGGATGCGGCTCACCGTGTGCAGGGTCGTGCCGGTCATCTCGGCCACGTCCTGCCGGGTGATGGGAAAGGCGATCTCCACGCCCTTGTCGAGCTTGCGGCCGGCTTGCTGCACGAGGCGCAGCAGGGCATGGGCGACGCGCTGCTCCACCTGACGGGTCGACATCTCGACGACACGGGTGTGTGCTTCCTGCAGGCGGCCGCCGATGGCGTGCATGGCGCGGCTCGCCAGCGCCGGCCAGCGGGCGATCAGTTCGGGCCAGACGGCCGAGGGCCAGACCAGCACGACGCTGTCGATGACGGCTGATGCGGTTGCCGGATAGGTCTTGCAGCCGATGGCGCATGCGACGCCGAAGATCTCGCCCGGCACCACGAAGCGTACGACGACCTGCTGCCCGTCCGGTGTCAGCTTCATGACACGCAGGTGGCCGTGGACGAGGACGAAAAAGGAATGTGCCGCCTCGCCCTGGGCGAAGACCGGGCGCCCCTTGGCGACGCGGATTGCCTTCGCGTCGCGCAGCATGTCCTCATGCTCGGCCCGCGAGAGACCGGCAAAGAGCGGCACGTCCGCAATCACTGATGGGTCGACGCTCGTCATAGCATGCTCCATTCCGGGGCCGCCGCGGAGGAGGCGCGGCTCCGTCATCGTCAGGCTAAAGCGCCCTGGACAGGCAGAGTCTTTGTCATGGATCAAATCGGGCCGGGCGGCTTGGCGGATATCATCGCTGCAACTCGCGGCAGCACCCGGCAGCGTCACGGCCGCCGATCTGCCCCCCGCGCCCTTCCTCCTGACGAACGAGCGAGCGATGAACGCCATCCCGCGCCTGCGCCGCTACACCGGCCCGGCTCTCCTTTCCTACGGCTTCCGGCCCTTCTTCCTCCTCGGGGCGATCTACGCCGGCCTCGCCATCCTCGCCTGGGTGCCGATGTTCCACGGCCAGCTGGAGCTCGCGACCGCCTTCTCCCCGCGCGACTGGCACGTGCACGAGATGCTCTTCGGCTATGTCGCGGCCATCGTCACCGGCTTCCTGCTCACGGCCGTGCCGAACTGGACGGGGCGCTTGCCCATCCAGGGAAAGCCCCTCGCGGTGCTTGTGGCCGCCTGGATCGCCGGGCGCATCGCCGTGACCGGATCGGCGCTATGGGGCGCGTGGCCGGCCGCGATCGTCGACTGCAGCTTCCTCCTCCTCGTCGCGCTCGCTACGGCGCGCGAGATCATCGCCGGCAGCAACTGGCGCAACCTGAAGGTCCTCATCGCGGTCGGCCTCCTCTTCGCCGGCAATGTCGTCTTCCATGTGGAGGCGGCTCTCTTCGGTATCGCGCAGTATGGTGCGCGCATGGGCACGGCGGTGTCGATCGCGCTCATCATGCTCATCGGCGGGCGCATCGTGCCGAGCTTCACACGCAACTGGCTGGCGCGAGAAAATCCGGGCCGCCTGCCCGTCGCCTTCAACCGCTACGACGTCGTGTCTATGATTGCGAGCGTCCTAGCGCTCGCGCTGTGGGTGGCCGTGCCGGAGGGGCCCGTACCGGGCACGCTCCTGGTCCTCGGCGGTCTCCTGCAGGCCGTGCGGCTGGCGCGCTGGGCGGGGGAAAGGACGGCGCGCGACCGGCTCGTGCTCATCCTGCACGTCGCTTATCTGTTCGTGCCGCTCGGCTTCCTCCTCGTCGGCATCGCGGCGCTGACGGGTGTGCCCGCCGAGGCCGGCATCCACGCCTGGACGGGCGGGGCGGTGGGCGCCATGACGCTCGCGGTCATGACGCGCGCCAGCCTCGGCCACACCGGCCGGGCGCTTGTCGCGTCCGCTGCGACGCAGGCCATATATTGCCTTGTAGTCCTCGCCACTCTGGCCCGCATCGGCGCGGCTTATTTGCCGGCTTTCTATACGCCGCTGATCCATACGGCGGGGCTTTCATGGGCGCTCGCCTTCCTCGGCTTCGGGCTGGTCTACTGGCCCGTGCTGACGCGTCCGCGCCTCGGCGGCTGAGGCCTTACGCTTCGATGCGGCGCAATGCGGCGGCGCCTCCCGCGGCGGAGGCGGCAATCTCGTCGAAGAGCAGCGCCATCTCGGCGAAGACCGAGCGGTCGCTCTCGCCCTCGGTAATCTGGTCGAGCTCCGAGAGGAGATGAAGGATGGCGCCGATGCGGTCCTTGCAGTCGCGCGCCTCGGCCAGCCGTCGGCGGGCGAGGCGCCGCACCTCGAGGCGGGCAAAGCGGTCGATGGCACCGTTCAGCGTCTCGCGGCATGTGCAGTCGATGTCGAGCCGGGTGAGGATGGCCGAGAGTCGGCTCAGCAGTACCTCGGTCTCGTCGCGGCGCTTCGCCTCGGCCATTGGTCCGTCTCCCTCAGCCCTATGCCCCCACGCGCCGCACGCCCGGCTCAGCATGCACGAAGCCATTGGCGAAGACCGCGCCGGGATAGACCTCGGCGAGCGCGGCCTCGGCCTCACGCGCTTCGCGCCGGCCGTCGATGACCTCGCGGAACAGTCTGGCGACGGCGACCATGTCGCAGCACTGGGGCGACAGGCGCAGCGCGCCGACGCCGGCCGAGCGCAGCAGGTCGATGTCGCCGACGAGATTCGTCACCGTTTGCGACAGCGTCTGCACGCCGTTGACGGTGAGGAAGGGCTCGTTGTCGAGCGTCTCCACGGCGAGGCCGTCCGGATCCTTCTCGCAGACGAAGCGGCAGTTGTCCTTGGTCAGCTTGTGGAGGCGGGCGTGATAGCAGCGCGCCGAGATGGCGAGTGGCACGCGCCCGAAGGCGAAGACCTCCACCATCACCTCCGGCACCCCGGCCGCGATGGCGGCGACGGAGGCCGCCGGCAGTTCGGGCGGCAGGCACATGCGCCGTGCCCCGCGTGACGCGAAGAAGGCGGCGGTCGCCTCGTTGTAGATGTTCACGAAGGGCCCGATGGCGTGGGGCCGGCCGGCGAGATGGCGCAGCACGGAGACGTCGTTGGCCTCGACCGTCAGGTCCTCGCTCTTCGCCAATTCCTCCATCTGCCGCCGCTCGCGCTCGAGGGCGACGAGCGCCAGGGAGCCGAAGATCACCTCTTTGCCCGCCGCGGTCAGCCGCTCGGCCACGGTCGGCAGGTGGCGCGCAAAGAAAGGCATGCGCTTCGAGCAGACCACCTCGCCGACGACGACGGTCTCGACCGGAGCCTCGTCCGCGATGCGGAAATAGAAGTCGCGCCAGTCGTCCGCCTGCCAGTTGAAGAGCACGGGCCCGAGCGTCAGTTCCATGAAGTCCTCGCTGCGAAAGCGCGGCGCCGATCCAGCGCCGCCTGGTCTAGCGCCAAGTCTTGCGATAGGCGCCGACGGTCGTCGTCTGGCCCTCGGTCATGGTCGTGAGGCCGGCTCCGGTGATCGGCCGGCCAGCCTCGAGGGCGGCAAGTGCGGCACGGAAGGAGGCGACAACGCTCGCGATATAGGCGCGGCCGCGCTGGCGACCTTCGATCTTGAGCGCCGTGACGCCGGCCTTCTTCAGGCCCGGCAGCATTTCCACCGCGTCGAGGCTCACCGGCTCCTCGAAGATGTAGCCCGCGCCGATCCCGGTGCGGAAGCGGCCCTTGCACAGGGTGGGGTAGGCGGCCGGCTCGCCCTTGGCGAACTTGTTGATGGTGAAGTCGCTGAGGCGCGAGACGAGCGTATTGCCGTCGTCCCGGTAACTCACGTGGCTCGCCGGCGAGCAGACGCCGTGCATGTTGGGCGACTGGCCCGTGGCATGCGAGGAGAGCGAGCAGCGCCCCTCGGCCATCACGCAAAGACCGCCGAAGACGAAGACTTCTGTCTCGCAGGCTGTCGCACGGGTAATGGCGGCGATTTCGGGCACGCTCAACACGCGCGGCAGTACCACCCGCTTCACGCCGAAGGCCTCGACATAGAAGGCGATGGCATCGGGGTTCGCCGCTGCGGCCTGCACCGAGACGTGCAGGCGCTGCGCCGGGTGGCGCGCGGCGGCATAGGCGATGAGACCGACATCGGCGAGGATCAGCGCATCGGCCCCCGCCGCCACGGCGTCGTCGACCGCGCCTTGCCAGAGGCCGAGCTGGCCGGCACGGGGAAAGGTGTTGATGGCGACGAGCACCTTGGCGCCCCGCGCATGGGCATAGGCGATGCCCTCGGCCATCTCGGCGCGGGAGAAGTTGAGGCCGGGGAAGTTGCGGGCGTTGGTCTCGTCGCGAAAGCCGCAATAGACGGCGTCCGCGCCGGCATCGACGGCGGCGCGCAGGGCGGCCGGCGTTCCCGCCGGGCAGATCAGTTCCATGGCATGGCTCCGGGGTCGGTGACGGGGCGCGGCAGTAGGCTGCGCAGCAGCCGCTCGGCGGGCGCGGCGAGGGGGCCGAGGCTGCCGCAGCCCTCGCGCACAAGATCGATCTGCGCATCGTCGACCGCGTTGCGCAGGGCGACGACCGCTTCCATGTCGCCTTCGACGACGAGGTCGCGCGAAAAGAAGAGCGCATCCCCGTCATAGCCACCGTCGACCAGCCCGATGAGGGCCGCGATCGAGCCGCGGATGGTGACGTCGAGGCGGGCCGGCAGCGCCCGCACCGCCGTGATGCGCGGGCGGCGCGGCAGGGTCTCGAGCAGGAAGGCGAGCGGCAGGTCCGTCGGCGCGAGGCCGAAGCGCTTGCCCGCGTGCGGGCCGAGCCGCTCGAAGATGCCGGGATGATTGGCAAGGACCGCCCTGAGCGTCGCCGCGAGGATGGGCTGCAGCGGCAGGAGCGGCAAGGGCCGCAGCGCGAGCTGCACGACGAGCGGCACCCGGCCGGGCGTGTCGGCGGCGGCTTCCTCGTGCCCGGCGGCACGCCGGGCAGGTTGTTCCGATGGCATGTCGGTCTCCTCCAGCCGCCCTATACACCCGGGCGCCGCGCCCCTTCTTGCGCCAGGACAAAGACGGCGGGGCGCCGGGGCTGTGCTGTCCGCGGATCCGCAACGCTTGCCCGAAGGACAGCCCTTGACGCTGCGCCGACAGCCCCCCTTCCGCGACCTGCGCGCCTTCCTCGCCCATCTCGATGGGCGCGGCGAGCTCAGACGTATCGCCGAGCCCGTCTCCATCTGCCACGACATGACCGAGATCCATCGCCGCGTGCTCGAGGCCGGCGGGCCGGCCCTCTTCTTCGAGCGGCCGGTGCGGGCCGACGGCGCGGTGTCGGACATCCCCGTGCTCGTCAATCTCTTCGGCACCGTCGAGCGCGTTGCCCTCGGCTTCGGGCGGCGCAACGACGGTTCGCCCGGAAATGGCCTTGCCGGCCTCGGCGAGATGCTGGCGGAGCTGCGCGAGCCGCGCCCGCCGCGTGGCCTCGGCGAGGCTATGGGCAAGCTGCCGCTCGCCCGCGCCGTGATGGCCATGCGCCCGCGGCGTGTCGCGAGCGCTCCCGTCCAGGAGCGGGTGCTGACCGGCGAGGCGATCGACCTCGGCCTCCTGCCGGTGCAGACCCACTGGCCGGGGGAGCCGGCGCCGCTCATTACCTGGCCGCTCGTCATCACGCGTCCGCCGGAGGATGCCGGGGAGGACACGGTCAATGTCGGGGTCTACCGCATGCAGGTCATCGGCCGCGACCGGGCCATCATGCGCTGGCTGGCCCACCGCGGCGGGGCCAAGCACCACCACCAGTGGCGCTCCCGCGGGCGCGACATGCCCGTCGCCGTGGTCATCGGAGCCGATCCCGCCTTTATCCTGTCCGCCGTCCTGCCGCTGCCCGAGACGGTGTCGGAGGTGGGCTTTGCAGGCCTTATCGCCGGCGAGCGGCCACGGCTTACGCCTTGCGTCAGCATCCCGTTGATGGTGCCGGCTGAAGCCGAGATCGTGATCGAGGGCTTCGTCTCGGCCGAGGAGACGGCGCCCGAGGGGCCCTACGGCGACCACACCGGCTATTACAATTCGGTCGAGGACTTCCCGGTGCTCAATGTCACCGCGGTCACCATGCGGCGCGCGCCGATCTACCTGTCCACCTATACCGGCCGGCCGCCGGACGAGCCCTCGCGCATCGGCGAGGCGCTCAACGAGATTTTCCTGCCGCTGGTGCGCCGCCAGTTCCCCGAGATCGTCGACCTGTGGCTGCCGCCCGAGGCCTGCTCCTACCGCATCGCGGTCGCGGCGATCGCCAAGCGCTATCCCGGCCAGGCGCGCCGGCTCATGCTGGGGTTGTGGTCCATGCTGCCGCAGTTCACCTATACGAAGATGCTCATCGTCGTCGATGAGGACATCGACGTGCGCGACTGGGCGGCGGTGATGTGGGCGGTCTCGACCCGCTCCGACCCCTCGCGCGATCTCGTGCAGCTCGCGGACACGCCCATCGACTATCTCGACTTCGCCTCGCCGAAGCCGGGCCTCGGCGGCAAGCTCGGCATCGACGCCACCGGCAAGATCGGGCCGGAGACGGCGCGCGAATGGGGCCGCGTCATCCGGCAGGACCCGACGGTCGCGGCGCGTGTCGACGCGCTCTGGCGGCGTCTCGGCATCGAGGAGGGAGGCGCATGAACGGGCGCACGCGCATCGTCGTCGGCATCTCGGGCGCTTCGGGCGCGGCGCTCGGCCTGCGCGCCGTCGAACTGCTGGCCGGGCTCGGCGGCATCGAGGTGCACAGCGTCGTTACCCGCTCCGGCGAGCGCACGCTCGCCCACGAGGTCGGACCCCACGCCCTCGGACGCATCGAGCGCCTGTCCATCCGTCATCCGTGCGAGGACATCGGCGCGTCGATCGCCAGCGGCTCGTTCCGCACCGCCGGCATGGTGGTGGCGCCCTGCTCCATCCGCACCCTGGGCGCGCTCGCCGGGTGCATCCTCGACAACCTCCTGGTGCGCGCCGCCGACGTGCACCTGAAGGAGCGGCGCCGGCTCGTGCTCCTTGTGCGCGAGAGCCCGCTGCACATCGGCCATATCCGGGCCATGGCAGCGGTGAGCGAGGCTGGCGCCGTCGTCGCCCCGCCGGTGCCCGCCTTCTACATGAAGCCGCAGACGGTTTCCGACGTCGTCGACGCAACGGCGCGGCGGGCCGTCTCGCTCCTCGGCCTGCCGGGCGGCGGGGTGGAATGGACGGGCGAGAACCCGCCTCCAGCGGCGGCGGTCTGAGCTCCCCGCCGGGCTCTTTGTGCCAGCACAAACATCCGGATCGCGGGCCCCGGGGAAGTTGCGAATACGCAAATTCCGGCGGGGCCTGCATGCGAGGCTTGCCTCATCGAACAAGGCAACACGCAACGGAGAAAACCATGTTCACCCGGCGCAATATCCTGGCATGTGTGGCGATGTCGGCCATCGCCGTCGCGGTGCCGGCCATGGCGGACGACCTGTCCAACATGCCGCGCCAGAAGGTGGAGCTGGTCGCTCCGCCCTTCGTCCACCCGCACGAGCAGGCGGCCAAGGACGGGCCCAAGGTCGTCCAGTTCACGATGAAGGTCGAGGAGAAGGAACTCGTCATCGACAACGAGGGCACCAAGCTGCAGGCGATGACCTTCAACGGCTCGGTGCCGGGTCCGATGATGGTGGTGCACGAGGGTGACTACGTCGAGCTGACGCTGATCAACCCCGAAACCAACACCATGCCGCACAACATCGACTTCCATTCCGCGACCGGCGCGCTCGGTGGCGGCGGGCTGACCCTCATCCATCCCGGCGAGCAGGTGGTGCTGCGCTGGAAGGCAACCCGCCCCGGCGTCTTCGTCTACCACTGCGCACCCGAGGGTATGGTGCCCTGGCATGTGGTGTCTGGCATGAGCGGCACGGTGATGGTGCTGCCGCGCGATGGTCTCAAGGACGAGAAGGGCAATTCGCTGACCTACGACCGGGTCTATTACGTCGGCGAGAACGACTTCTACGTGCCGCGGGACGAGAACGGCAAGTTCAAGACCTACGAGACCGTCGGCGACTCCTATGCTGACACCATCGAGGTGATGCGCAAGCTCACCCCCACGCACGTGGTCTTCAACGGCGCCGTCGGTGCCCTGACTGGCGAGAAGGCGCTCAGGGCCAAGGTAGGCGAGAAGGTGCTCATCGTGCACTCGCAGGCCAATCGCGACACCCGTCCCCACCTCATCGGCGGCCACGGCGACTATGTCTGGGAGACCGGCAAGTTCGCCAACCCGCCCGAGAAGGACCTCGAGACATGGTTCATTCGGGGCGGCTCGGCCGGGGCTGCGCTCTACAAGTTCCTGCAGCCCGGCGTCTATGCCTACGTGAACCACAATCTCATCGAGGCCTTCGAACTCGGTGCGACCGCGCACTTCAAGGTCGACGGCACCTGGGACGACGACCTCATGAAGCAGGTACGTCCGCCGGAGCCGATCGGCGCGGGCGATAAGCTCGGCGCCGTCGATGGGGCGGCAGCTCCCGCGGTTCACTGACCCCTGCGGGCCATCCTCCATTGGGGATGGCCCGCCCTTTCCGGATCATTCCGCCATGCGCTGCGTTCTTCGCACCCTTCTTCTCGGCACCGCTCTTGCCCTCGTCGGCCTCGCTGTCCGGGCCGATGCGGCGGAAACGGAACTGGCCATGCCCGACGTCGTGCACATCGCGCCGGGGCGCTTCGACTATCGCGTGCCCGGGGAGTTCATGCGCGGCAAGCGGCCGGTCAACGGCCCGCGTATCGAGATGCCTGTCGAGCAGCCCGTGATGATCATGAAGCGGCAGGTGAGCGCCGCCGAGTACGGGCGCTGCGTTGCAGACGGCGCCTGCCGTCCGGCTCCCGGCGGGGCGGTCGGGCGCGACGACCTGCCGGTCGTCGGCGTCACCTGGCACGACGCCAGCGATTATGCCGCCTGGCTGTCGGAAAAGACCGGCCGCAACTGGCGCCTGCCGAGCGACGAGGAATGGTCCTATGCTGCCGGTTCGCGCCTCGTGGACGATGCCGTGAGCGACGATCCGGGCGGCGACGTCGCCAATCGCTGGCTCGCCCGCTACGACGAGGAATCGCGCCGCGAGATCGTGGCCGAGGCTGAGCCCCAACCCTTCGGCAGCTTCGGCGCGAACGAGCACGGCGTGCTCGACATCGGCGGCAATGTCTGGGACTGGACGAGCACCTGCTTTGCCCGCTACCGGCTCGACGAGGAGGGTGCGCTCGCCGGCAAGCCCACCGTCAACTGCGGCGTGCGGACGGTGGCCGGCGCCCATCGCGGCTATGTGTCGGACTTCATCGGCGACGCCAAGGCGGGGGGCTGCTCCGTCGGCCGTCCGCCGGCCAATCTCGGCATCCGTCTGGTGCTCGACGAGCAGAGCGCCTGGCGGCGCGTGGCGGCGCGCCTGCGCCGCCTTGTCGACAAGGAGGACGCGAGCCGTGCGCTGGTCCTCGCGTCGGAGCGGTGGTGAGCGGGTTCAGCCCGCTGCATCCGCCAGCATGGCGAGTTCATGGGGCCGGCGCACGACGACGCGCCGGCGACCGCTGTCGACGAGGCCGCGGCCTTCCCAGGCGCTCAGGGTGCGGCTCACGGTGTGCAGCGTCGTCCCCGTCATCTCGGCGAGATCCTGGCGCGAGAGCGGGAAGGCGATCTCGATGCCACGTGCGGTGCGCCGGCCGGCCTCCCGGGCTAGGCGCAGGATGGTGTGGGCGATGCGGCGCTCGACATTCTGCGTCGACATCTCGCGCAGGCGCTGTTGCATCTCGCGATAGCGTGCCGCGATGACGGACACGGCATTCATCGCCACCTCCGGGTGACGTGCCATGATCTCGCGGATGACGGCGCGGGAGATGCCGATGACCTCGCTGTCCGCCACGGCGGTCGCCGTGCTTGGATGAAGATCGTCGCCGGCAAGGACGGCTAGGCCGGCGAGCTCGGCCGGGCCGACATAACGGATGATGACCTGCTGGCCGTCGGCGGTCGTCTGTGTCACCCGGAGGCGGCCCTCCGCGACGACATAGAAGGTCTCCGCCCGATCGCCCTGGTGGAAGACGGGGTCCTGCGTCGCGAGCCGGCGGCGGGTGGCGCTGCGGCGCAGTGCCCGCAGCGAATCCGGGGACAGGCCGCGGAACAGGTCGGTCCGGCACAGGATGTCTTGTTCCGCAGTACCGTGCATGTCCCTAAGCGCCTCGCGCCGCCCCGACGCCGGCGGCGGCCGGGCGCATCCAGCCACCACCGCGCCGGCAGCGCTTTGATCCGCCGCAAAGATTCGCCGCGCTTGACATCTATCCTGCCAGTGGCGCAGGTGCCGCGCGGCCTTCCGCCGCGCCGCCGCGACCGGGTCGCAGAACGAGACAGGCTGAGCATGCTGATGATCGACAAGGGCGATTTTGCCCGCCACCATACGCCGGCGAGCGTGGCCGATCGCATCGCGGCCGGCATCGTCCGCCTCATGGAAGGGGCAGCCTCGCTCTTCTTCGGCCGCCGCTACGGCGACGGCGCGGTCGTGCTGGAGACGGTCGCCGCCGTGCCGGCCATGGTGGCGGCGACGCTTCTTCACCTCAAATGCCTGCGGCGCATGATCGACGATCGCGGCTGGGTGCGGGCCTTCATGGACGAGGCGGAGAGCCAGCGTGCCCACCTCATGGCCTTCGTCGCACTGCAGCAGCCCGGACCGGGCGAGCGACTGTTCATTGCCGTGGCCCAGATGCTCTTCTACAACGCCTTCTTCCTGCTGCACCTCGTTTCGCCGCGCACCGGCCATCGCCTGACCGGCTATCTCGCCGAGGCGGCGGTGCGCGACTATTCACGGCGGATCGGGCGCCTCGAAGCCGGGCAGGAGGAGAACGTGCCGGCCCCCGCCTTTGCCGTGGGCTACTGGAACCTGCCGCACGACGCGCGCCTGTCCGACATGCTCGTCGCCATGCGCGAGGACGAGGCGATCCACCGCGACATCAACCACGCCTTCGCCGATGCGCTTGCGGCCGGGCGCCCGCTGCCCGAGCGCGAGGGCTGGCAGGTCTGACGGAACCTTCCGGTTTGATACGGCGCAAAGTGTGCACCGCATCAAGTGCTTAGACTGACGGTCGTGAATGGAGATCGCGAGACTGCGGCTCCCCGCCGCGCCCGCCGGGGCGGGCTAAACGATTGAGGACGATATGATGAACCGCTGCAAGACCCGCATGCTTCTGACCTTCGGCGCCCTGATGCTGGCGCTGCCGGCCGTGGCGGCCGAACATGAGGTGAAGATGCTCAACAAGGGTTCGGACAATCAGGCCATGGTGTTCGAGCCGGCCTTCCTGAAGATCGCGCCGGGCGATACCGTGAAGTTCGTGCCGACGGACAAGAGCCACAACGCCGAGACCATCCCAGGCATGATCCCGGAGGGCGTGGAGCCGTTCAAGGGCAAGCTCTCGCAGGAGGTCGTCGTCACCTTCGACAAGCCGGGCCTCTATGGCTACAAGTGTCTGCCGCATGTCGGCATGGGCATGGTCGGGCTGATCCAGGTCGGTGACGAGGTGCCGAACCTTGATGCCGCCAAGGCAGTCAAGCTGCCGGGGCTCGGCGGCAAGCGCATGACCGTGCTGTTCGACAAGCTCAACACCTCGACTGCTGCCAAGTGACGCCACTGGGCGGTGCGGACAAACAGGGCGACCATCGGTCGCCCTGCCGGGTAGTCCGGCGCGCTGCCGGCCGTGGATGTGGTTGGCGGCCACCGGTGGAGGCGCCGGCGGAGGGCGCCCCGGCCCGGCCGGCCTATGCGAGCGCGGATTCGTAGCCGGCCGGGCTGAAGCCCACTACGATCCTGCCGTCGATGTCCAGTACCGGCCGCTTGATCAATGACGGATTGGCCAGCATCAGGCCGACGGCCTTCGCCTCGTCCAGCCCTTCCTTGTCGGCGCCGGGCAGCTTGCGGAATGTGGTGCCGGCGCGGTTGAGGAGCTTCTCCCAGCCGGCCTGCCGGACCCAGTCCGTGAGCCGCTCGCGATCGATGCCGGCACTCCTGTAGTCGTGGAAGGCGTGGGCGACGTCCCGGGCCTCGAGCCAGGCGCGCGCCTTCTTCATCGTGTCGCAGTTCTTGATGCCGTAGATCGTGATTTCGCGCGCCATTCCGGCCTCTCTCGAGCGTTCGTGCGGCAGCTATAGCATCGATCGCCCGGACCGCGAGGGGGGCGGACGGCGCCGTTCACGGCTGACGGATGTCCTGCGAGAAGGAGGACGTCAGTCCCGCCGCGAGGGCCCTGGGGCTGATGCGCGCCTCCGCGCGCAGTTCCGCCATCGGCCGGCTGCTGTCGAGGGCACCCATGTCATAGGCATATTCGGGCAGGTAACCGTTGACGATGAGCCGCCAGTCGGCCGGCAGCACGTCGCCCAGGGCGCGCGCCATGCGCACCACGGTCGTCGTGCAGTTGCTGGTCAGGGAATTGTAGAAGGTCGGTCGCGTGGCGAGCGCATTGGCGTCGGCAACATATTGCAGCAGGAGCGCCCGGATCATCTCCTGCGGGATGTCGAGGCGGTAGCGCTGCACGTCCTCGCCGCGGATGTTAGTGCGCACGCCGATGACGTCGCGCTCCTCGGCGGCGACGAGCACGAGGGTGTTGCTCTTGAAGAGATCGGCGATGGGCGAGAAGCCGCCGCCCCTGCGCCGACGCACCTCGACCGACCAGGCGAGGTACCGGCCGTCGGCAAAGCCGAAGCTCAGGATCATGTGCGCCATGCTCGGCCCGGCCCAGTAGGACATGAACATGTCGAGCGTGCGCAACTGGTCGAGGTCATAGCGCCGCGTCTCCCAAGCGGGCGTGAAGTCGTCTTCGCCGCGCCAGTCGAAATTGCGCACGCCCGTCAGGCTCAGCACCGAGCCGTCGACGGTTCCCGTGACCTGGCGGGCGACATCCGGCGACCAGTCCGCATCCGCGGGCGGCACGATGCTCGTCCACCAGACGAAGACGCCGGCGACGGCGAGCGCGAAGAGGCTCGCGGCGGCGGCGCGCCGTCGCACGAGGGCGACGATCGTCGCAAGGCCGAGGAGGCCGAAAGCGCCGGCGGCGAGGAGCCGCGCCTCCTCGGGCAGAGACAGGCGGTACCACAGGGCGAGCGCCGCCCAGACGGAGACCAGGAGGACGGCTGCGCCGATGGCGACGCGTGCGAGAATTCCGGTGAGGCGAGCCAAAAGCCGCTCCCGCATGGTGGAGGCCTGGCCTTAGTAGCCGCCCGCGCGCGCGGTTCAAAGCCTGCTGATCGCGCGTGTCGCCTGCCTGCAGGTGCACGATGGGCCAGCATGCCGGCCGGCACGGCCACGACGGTAGTCCCGTCCCGGTGCACAAGACCCCAGCCGGGCCAAGCCGATCAGGCCGGTGCGCATCGACCGGAGCGGTCGCCGGGCGATTCCAGCAAACTGGCATTCATCTTGCATCAGTTCGCGGGCCTTCAGGCTTGGCCGGACGGGAACAAACCTCACGCGTATGCGTTTCGATGGGCCGCGTCGACCGATGCGGTTCGGACCCCTGGGCCTAGAGAAGAAGGAGAAGAGACGTGGGCCATCGTCCGTTTCGCGTTCCCGTCAAGCTGCGCGCTGGTGAAACCGGCATCTTCGTGGCCTGCAGTGCCTGGGAAGCCCTCGAGTTCCTCGAGCGCGACTGGCCGGGCGAGCGCGACAACGCCTACCTGCGCGCCTGCGCCGCCTGCCGGGACGCCGTCGATGGTTTCCGTGCGCCGGAAGGTGCTCGCCGCGCGGTGGAGAATGCCGCGCGGGCTGCCGGCCTGCTCGCGGAAATGGCCGAGCCATAGGTGCCGGCGCGCGCCGCGGCCTTTCACCGGGCGCGGAACAAACCGTCTGCGATGCGGTTCGGCCCGCATCCGCCGTTCGGCGGCCGATGGAAGGAGCAGACCCATGAAGAACAAGACGCTGGACGATCTTTTCTATGAAGGCCTCAGGGACATCTACTATGCCGAGCGGCAGCTCTTAAAGGCCTTGCCGAAGCTCGCGCGCGGGGCCAGCGCCGAGGAGCTCAAGGCGGCGTTCCAGCAGCATCGCGAAGAAACCGAGGGCCATGTCGCGCGCCTGCAGCAGGTGTTCGAGATCTGCGGCAAGACGGCACGTGGCAAGACCTGCCCTGCGATCGACGGTATCATCGAGGAAGGAGAGGAGGTGCTCTCCGAGTACAAGGACACGCCCGCTCTCGACGCCGGCCTGATCGCCGCGGCCCAGGCCGCCGAGCATTACGAGATCACGCGTTACGGCACGCTCCGGCGCTGGGCCCAGGAACTCGGCATGAACGATGCGGCGAAGCTCCTCGACGAGACGCTGAAGGAAGAAGCGCAGACCGACGAGATGCTCACGAAGCTCGCCGAGAAGGACGCGAACAGCAGGGCCCAGCGGGCTGCCTGACGGCTTCTCTGCACCGGCCCGACAAAGGGCGGCTTCAGCCGCCCTTTGTCACGGCTTCTCACCTGCGCCGGTCGGAACCGGCGGTATGCCCTGCGGGTTGGAGCAGCGGGGCTCAGTGAGCGGCCACGAAAGGAGATCGTCATGCCGGCGAAATCGAAAGCCCAGCAGAAGGCCGCGGGCGCGGCGCTCGCCGCCAAGCGCGGCGAGAAGAAGAAGAGCGAGCTCAAGGGCGCTGCGAAGAGCATGGTCGAGTCCATGTCGGAGCGCGAGCTGCGCGAGATGGCGTCCACCTCCCGCAGGGGCAAGCCCGAGCACGCCTCAAAGTCCTGACGGCCGGGGACAAGCGAACGGGAACGGAGGGCGACTTGGAGCAGGCGCTCGCTGACATCCTGGCCGATATTCTGCCGCGCACAGCGGTGCCATATCACGTTATCCTCGCGCGCATTTGCGGGGCGCTTCTGTGCGTCACCGTCATCGGCATCGAGCGCGAGATGCGTGGCCGGCCGGCGGGGCTGCGCACGCATCTTCTTGTCGGCCTTGCCGCCGCAGTCTTCGGACTGCTCGCTGGCGAGGTCGTTCGCGCGCCGATCTATGACATCGACCAGGTGAGATCCGACCCCCTGCGCGTGGTGGAGGCCGTGACGGCCGGCGTCGCCTTCCTCGCCGCAGGGCTGATCGTCTTCGCCAAGGGCGAGGTGCATGGGCTGACAACCGGCGCGGGCGTGTGGCTCGCCGCCGCCATTGGCCTGTCGGTCGGCCTCGGCTTCTGGATCATCGCCATCTTCGCAACCCTCGTCGGCACAGTTGTCCTGCATCTCCTCTACCAGGTCGAGCGGCACCTGGGGTGGAAGTGACAGGCCACAAAGTCCGGCACCAGGGGCCGGACCGGTGCAGCGTCGGGCTCTTAATGCGACACGGCGGCCGCGGCGCTGCGCTCGCGCCCGAGCATCGCGATCACAGGCGCTCCGAGCATCATGACGATACCGCCGGCCACCATGGCGCTGACGAGGCCGAAGCTGTCGACGGTCAGGCCGCCGACGGTGGCGCCGAGGGCGATCGCAACCTGGATCAGCGACACGAGAAGGGCGGCGCCGGTCTCCAATGCTTCGGAAGCGGCGCGGAACATGAAGGTCTGGGTCGCGATGGGCAATGCGCCGAAGGCCAGCCCCCAGACGACGATGATGGCGATGGCGGCCATGGGGATCGCGCCGAAGGCGGCAAGTGCCAGCGCCGAGGCGCCGAGGACGAGGGCCGTGGCGGCGACGGCGGTGCGCGCATCCTTCCCGGCCACCCAGCTGCCCGCGACATTGCCGAAGAAGCCGGCTGTGCCATAGGCGAGCAGCAGGCCCGTGACCATGCCCGAGCCGAGCCCTGTGATCTGGACGAGATAAGGCGCGATGTAGGTATAGGCGAAGAACTGGCCGCCGAACATGAAGAAAGCGGCCAGAAGCCCGATGCGCGCCTTCGGCACGTGGAGCAGCGCCGGCAGGTCGCGCCAGCGGATGGCGCGCTGGGGCGGCAGCGCCGGCAGCAGCAGCGCCTGCGCGACGAGCACCGCGACCCCGATCCCCGCCGCGGCTGCGAAGGCCGCGCGCCAGCCCAGGACATCACCGATGAAGGTCCCTGCCGGCACGCCCGCGACCGTGCCGAGCGAAATCCCGGCGAAGATGATGGCGGTGCCGCGCGTGCCTGTGGGCTCAGGCATGACCCGCGGGCCGATGGCGACGCCGATGCACCAGAAGCCGCCGACGCCGATGCCGAGCAGCAGCCGGCCGAGGAGAACGAGGGGGTAGGAGGTGGACAGCGCGACGATCAGGTTGGAGGCAACGAGGAGGCCGACGAGGACCATGAGGACGTTGCGTCGGTCGAGCCGTCCGGCGCCCACCGTTACCGTGGGAGCGGCAAGGGCGCCGAGCACGCCCGCCATGGTGACCATGAGGCCGGCCTGGCCCTCGCTGATGCCGATATCGGCGGCCATGGCCGGCAACAGGCCAACGGGCAGGAACTCGGCGGTCACGAGCGCGAAGGCGGCGGTGCCAACCGAGCCGGCGGCGAGCCAGTGGCGTACGGTTGGCGCAAGGACTGAATCGAGGCAAGCGGTTCCCGTTGGGGCAGTGGACATGAATCCAGCTCCGGAATGAAAGGGGACTTTGATGGAAGGCGCGAGGGGCGCCGGCTGCAGCGGTGCGGGACCTCTTCGATGCTGCGGCCACTTGCGCCTTGCCGCGCCGGTGCCGCATATTATTAATGGAGCGATTGCTCCACAATGCACACACAGTTAGGCAGCCGAACAGGGTCCGTCAAGAATTTATAGAACGATGGTTCCAGAAAATGACGTGACAGCGGAGAAGCGCCCGCGCGGGCGTCCGCGCTGCTTCGACCGTGAGGCGGCGCTGGATGCGGCCATGGTCCTGTTCTGGGACCGGGGCTACGAGGCGACCTCGATGGACGACCTCGCCGAGGCGATGCGTCTCAGTCCCTCCAGCCTTTACGCCTGTTTCGGCAACAAGGAGAAGCTCTACGAGGCCGCGCTGGACCGCTACCTGGAGGGGCCCGGCAGCTATACCGCGCGCATCCTCGCCGAGGATATCCCGGTGCGCACGGCCTTCGAGCGGCTTTTCGAGGCTGCAGCGCATGAATTGACCCGCGAAGGTCAGCCGGCCGGCTGCATGGTCGCGACGGCGGCGACGCACTGCTCTCCCGCTGCGACCTCCGTTCGCACGGCCCTCGCCGAGATGCGGGCCAGTCACGTCGATCAGTTTGAGGCGCGGATCCGCAAGGGCATCGCGGCCGGCGAACTGCCGGCCGACACTGATGCGGCGGCGCTCGCCCGTTTCCTTGAAACGGTGCTGCAGGGCCTGACGGTTCAGGCCCGCGACGGGGTCTCGCGTGCAGAGCTGCAGATGGTCGGACGCCTGGCGATGCGCAGCTGGCCGGCCTGAGCGGGCCTTTTTGCCGCGCGGACGGTCCCGTTCCAGGCTATTCGGACGGCCCACAGATCAACCACGCCGGTTGTCCAGTTATCGAGCACCGGTCATTCCTTGCGCGCGTGGATCGTAGATCGGCCATGTGTGACGCATCTCCGGCGATCTTGCTGCGAAAACACAATTTCTATCCTTCGATGTCGATCTCGCCACTCATATGGGCTCTTCTGAGCAAGGCAATATTCGTCCCGTGATCGTGGCGCGGGAGGTGCTTCATTGGGAGATACATTATGAGTATAGCCGTCAATCTCAGCCTGCGCAGCCCCGGAGGCGATGCTGTCCTCACGGGCAACTGGTCCAGCGCGACTCGGGCTGCGGCCCAGCCGGGTGCCGGTTCCGTGCGCGGTGGGCAGGCCATGGGCCGACCGGCGCAGTTTTCCATCAACGGGGATTTCACGCCCCGGTCCGGCGCGCAGGCCCGGATATCGGTTGCCGGCGACTTCAGGCCCAGCTCCGGCGGTCTGTTCGGATGGTTCAAGGGCCTGGCCAAGGGCGTTCTCGGCCTCGCCGGCAACATCCTCGGCAAGCTGCCGCTCGTCGGCATTCCCTTCGGTGTCCTCAACGGCCTGGCCATGGGCAGCCTGGAGCAGGCGGTGCGGTCGATCCCGATCATCGGCAATGTCTATGACGCGGCGAAGGGGCTTTTCTCCGGCCAGTTCGGGACGGCGCTGAGATCCCTGTCGGGCCTGGTGCCCTTCGTCGGTCCCGCTCTTCAACTCGTCGACGGTCTGCGCCACGGCAGTATCACGGACCTGATCGACGGTGCCGCCGGCCTCGCCCTCGATTTCGCTACCATGGGCCAGGGCCATTTTCTCAAGGGCCGGGCGACGGCGACCTTCGCCCGCGTCTGATCGCGGGCACCGGCAGAGCGGGGTGGGGCAGCGTGATGCCGACCCCCCGCTTCACGTCGCCATCGCTTCGGCGAGAACGGTGTAGATGCGCGGGTCCGTGGACTGGGCAACGTTGAAGCGCAGGAAGGCCGCCGCGCTGCGCGAGGCGCTGAAGGCATCGCCGGGCGCCAGCACCACGCCCCGGTCGAGCGCATGACGCGCGACTGCGGCGGCATCGCGCCCCTCGGGCAGGCGGCACCACAGGAACATGCCGGCGCGCGGCTCCACCCACGGCGCGATGCCGAGCGCGCCGAGCCGCGCCAGCGTGCGCTGGCGTGCGCGGGTAAGGCGCGTCCGCACGCTCTCCATATGTCGGCGGTAGCCCCCGTCGGCGAGAATGGCGAAGGCGATGTGGCTGGCAAGATGCGCGCCGCCGAAGCTCGTGGCCGTCTTCAGATCGCTCAGCGGCTCTATCCAGTCCGGCCGCATCGCGATGAAGCCGCATCGCGCCGAGGCCGAGAGCGTCTTGGCGAAGCTGCCGACCTCGATGACGCGTTCGAGCCCGTCGAGCGCGGCGAGCCGCGGGGCCGGCTCCTCCTCGAAATCCGCGAAGATGTCGTCCTCGACGATGGTGAGGTCGTGCGCCTCGGCGAGGCGCAGCAGGCGATGCGCGACGGCCGGCGAGGCGACGGCGCCCGTCGGGTTGTGCAGGCCGGCATTGGTGACGTAGAGCCGGGGCCGCTCGGCCGCGAGGATGGCGGCGAAGCGTTCCACGTCCGGCCCTGCCGGTGTCATGGGCACGCCGACGACCTTCGCCCTGTGGGCACGCAGGAGTGCGAGGAAGTTGAAGTAGCAGGGATCGTCGACCAGCACCGTATCGCCGGGGCTGAGGAGGAAGCGGCAGAGAAGATCGAGCGCGTGGGTGCCCGATTCGGTCAGGATGATCTGGTCGGGTGAAGCGGCGATGCCGCGCTCCGCCATGCGCCGGGCGATGAGCTGGCGGAGCGCGGGCAGGCCGAGCGGCGTGCCATAGTCGGCGAGGGCCGCATCCGCCCCCGAGCGGGCGAGCGTGCGCAGCGCGCGTCGCAGCGCCTCCTGCGGCATCCAGTCGGACGGGAGCCAGCCGCAGCCGGGCTTCAGCACGCCCTGGTCCGTCTCGAGGGCCTGCCGCGACACCCAGAGCGGATCGATGGCGCGCTCCAGCCGGGGAGCGAGTGCGCTCAGGGTCAGCGGTGCCGACGGACCGCAAACGTAGAAACCGGAGCCGCGGCGCGCCCGGATGGCACCGGCGGCGACGAGACGCTCGTAGGCTTCGACCACCGTCGACGGTGACACCTGCATCGCGGCGGCGAGCTTGCGGATGGAGGGCAGTCGCGCGCCGGGCGCCAGCGAGCGCTCCGCGATGCGGGCGCGGATGGCGGCTGCGACCTGCGCAACGCGGCTGCCGGCCTCCCGGGGCAATGGGGCGTTCATTGCAACTGTATTGCTCCATGAACCAGAACAGTAATCGCAGATTGTACTGAGCTGTCTCTGGCGCCGCCAGCACCACCGCGCGATACCACGGCATCGGGAGCGGATGCGATGGACAGGTCGGTGAGCGGCTGGATCAACGGTTTCCTCGGCGTGCTGATCTTCAGCGGGTCGCTGCCGGCGACGCGCGTGGCTGTGGCGGGATTCGACCCCGTCTTCCTCACGCTGGCGCGGGCGGTGATCGCCGGCCTGTGCGGCGGCGCGCTCCTCGTCCTCTTCCGGCAGAGGATGCCGCGGCGCGAGGACCTGCGCCCGCTCGTCGTCGTGGCCCTCGGCGTGGTCGTCGGCTTTCCGCTCCTGACGGCGCTGGCGCTCCGCCACGTCACGGCCGCCCATTCCATCGTCTTCGTCGGGCTCCTGCCGCTCATGACGGCGATCTTCGCCACGCTGCGCGGCGGCGAGCGGCCGCGCCCCGTCTTCTGGCTGTTCTCCTGCCTCGGCAGCGCGCTCGTCGCCGGCTTTGCCGCCTCCCGCGGCTTCTCCGCCTCGCTGACCGGCGACCTCCTGATGCTCGGCGCCATCGTCGCCTGCGGCCTCGGCTATGCGGAGGGGGCGGTGCTGTCGCGCCGCCTCGGTGGCTGGCAGGTCATCTCCTGGGCGCTCGTACTTGCCCTGCCGGTGATGGTGCTGCTCGCCTTCCTCACCATGCCCGCCTCCTTCGCCGGCACCTCGCAGGAGGCCTGGCTGGGTCTTGCCTATGTGTCGTTGTTCAGCATGCTCATCGGCTTCGTCTTCTGGTATCGCGGCCTTGCCCAGGGCGGCATCGCGGCCGTCGGCCAGCTGCAGCTGCTGCAGCCCTTCTTCGGCCTCACCATCGCCGCGGCGCTGCTCGGCGAGAGTGTCGATACGGCGATGATGGCCGTCACCGCCGGCGTCGTCCTGTGCGTCGCCGGGGCGAAGCGCTTCGCGTGACGGAGGGAATCGGCCGGATTCGGCGCCAACCGGCTGCCCCGGCGGGTCTGCGGCGGTCCATTCCCAATCATGCGCATCCTTTCGGCGCAAAAGCCGGTTGATTTTGAAGCGCGAGGCGGTGCACAGTCCAAGCACAAGGCTCAAAATAAAAAAGCCCAGAGGACAGAACGGCATCGTGACCGCCGATATCATTCTATCGACGAGGGATCTGACGATTGAATTCAAGGGGTTCGTAGCGGTCGACGGGGTCAGTCTGGACATCCGCCGGGGCACGATCCATGCGCTCATCGGTCCCAATGGGGCCGGCAAGACGACCTGTTTCAATCTTCTGACCAAATTCCTCACTCCGACGAAGGGGACGATTACCTTCAAGGGGAACGACATCACCGCGCTCAGGCCGGCGACCGTCGCCCGGCTTGGCCTGGTGCGCTCCTTCCAGATCTCCGCCGTCTTTCCGCATCTGACGGCGCTCGAGAACGTGCGCGTCGCCCTGCAGCGCAAGCGCGGCGGTTCGTTCGACTTCTGGCGTTCAGAGCGCGTTCTGCGCGCGCTGAACGACGAGGCGCTCAATTTGCTCGACGCGGTTGGGCTCACCGATTTCGCGGCGCTGCCGGCGGTCGAATTGTCCTACGGCCGCAAGCGCGCTCTGGAGATCGCGACGACGCTGGCGCTCGATCCCGAGATGCTCCTGCTCGACGAGCCGATGGCGGGCATGGGGCACGAGGACGTCGAGCGCATCGCCGCGCTGATCCGGCGCGTCTCGGCCAACCGCACGATCCTGATGGTGGAGCACAACCTGTCGGTCGTCGCCTCGCTGTCGGACCACATCACGGTGCTGGCCCGCGGCAAGGTGCTGGCGGAGGGCAACTACGCCACCGTCTCCAGCAATCCCGCCGTGATCGAGGCCTATATAGGAGCCGGTCATGCCTGAGGCGGCACGCGACATCGCGACGAAGGCGGCGACGGCGCCGCTCCTTTCCGTGCGTGGCCTCAACGCCTGGTATGGTGAGGGCCACGTGCTGCACGGCATCGATTTCGACGTGGCGCCGGGCGAGGTGGTGACGCTGCTCGGACGCAACGGCGCCGGCAAGACGACCACGCTGAAGTCGATCATCGGCATCATGAGGAAACGCACCGGCTCCGTCGTCTTCGACGGGGTTGAGACCGTGCGCATGCCGTCGCGCACCATCGCGCGGCTCGGCATCGGCTATTGCCCGGAGGAACGCGGCATCTTCTCCTCGCTGTCGGTGGAGGAAAACCTGCTCCTGCCGCCGCAGGTGCGGCCCGGCGGCCTCTCCGTGGAGCAGATCTTCGAATTGTTCCCCAATCTGAGGGAGCGGCTCGCGAGCCAGGGCACCAAGCTCTCGGGAGGGGAGCAGCAGATGCTCGCCATCGGCCGCATCCTGCGCACGGGGGCGCGGCTCCTTTTGCTCGACGAGCCGACGGAGGGGCTTGCGCCCGTCATCGTCGACGACATCGGGCGCACCATTGCGCGGCTCAAGAGCGAGGGCTTCACCATCGTCCTCGTGGAGCAGAACTTCCGGTTCGCCTCCCGTGTGGCGGACCGGCACTACGTCGTCGAGCAGGGGCGGGTGGTCGATATGATCCCCAACGCGGAACTCGACGCCAATATCGACAAGCTGCACGCCTATCTGGGCGTCTAGCGCCTGCGGCTTGGCCGCAGTGGGGAAGAGACGAGGAGGAACAAGTCCATGAAGACCGGACGCATGTTGCTGGCCACGGCGCTCGTCGCCCTGTTCGCCGGCGGGGCTGAGGCCCAGGTTTCGGTGAAGCTCGGCGTGCTCAACGACCGCTCGGGCACCTATGCCGACCTTTCCGGAGAGGGCTCGGTGATCGCCGCGCGCATGGCGGTAGAGGATTTCAAGGCCAAGGACAAAGGCATCAACGTCGAGATCGTCTCGGCCGATCACCAGAACAAGCCCGACATCGGCTCCAATATCGCGCGCCAGTGGTACGACCAGGATGGCGTCGACGTGATCCTCGACGTGCCAACCTCGTCGGTCGCGCTTGCCATCAACCAGATCACGCGCGAGAAGAACAAGATCTTCATCAACTCCGGTGCGGCGGCGTCCGACCTTACCGGCAAGCAATGCTCGCCCAACACGGTGCACTGGACCTATGACACATGGGCGCTCGCCAACGGTACCGGTAGCGCCATGGTCAAGGCCGGCGGCGACACCTGGTTTTTCCTGACGGCGGACTATGCCTTCGGCCATGCGCTCGAGCGCGACACCATCGCCGTCGTCGAGAAGTCGGGCGGCAAGGTGCTCGGCACCGTGCGCCATCCCTTCCCGGGCAGCGACTTCTCGTCGTTCCTGCTGCAGGCCCAGTCGTCCGGCGCCAAGGTGATTGGTCTTGCCAATGCTGGCGGCGACACGATCAATTCGATCAAGCAGGCGGCAGAGTTCGGCATCACCCAGGCGGGGCAGAACCTGGCCGGGCTGCTGGTCTTCATCACCGACGTCAATGCTCTCGGCCTGCAGACGGCGCAGGGCCTGGTGCTGACCGAGTCCTTCTATTGGGACCTCAACGACGAGACGCGCGCCTTTGCCAAGCGCTTCGCCGAGAAGAGCGGAGGCAAGATGCCCACCATGGTCCAGGCTGGTGTGTATGCAGGCACGCTGCACTATCTCAAGGCCGTCGAGGCGCTGAAGGACAAGGACAGCGCCAAGGTGATGGCGAAGATGAAGGAGATGCCGACCGACGATCCGCTCTTCGGCAAGGGCCAAGTGCGGGCCGACGGCCGCAAGATCCACGACATGTATCTCTTCGAGGTGAAGAAGCCCGAGGAATCGAAGGGACCGTGGGACTATTACAAGCTCGTCGCCACCATTCCCGCGGCCGAGGCCTTCCGGCCGCTCGATCAGGGTGAATGCCCCCTGGTCAAGGGCTGACCTGAAGCGCCGGGGCGGCCGTGCCGCCCCGGCCTCCCTGCCGCGCGTGTACGGGCCGGTCGAGAGATGTTCGAACTTCTGGGAATTCCGCCTCAGGCGCTTTTCGGCCAGCTGCTGCTCGGCCTCATCAACGGCTCGTTCTATGCGATCCTGAGCCTCGGGCTCGCGATCATCTTCGGGCTCCTCAACATCATCAACTTCACCCACGGGGCCCAGTACATGATGGGCGCCTTCGTGGCGTGGATGCTGCTCAACTACGCGGGCATCGGCTACTGGTGGGCGCTTCTCCTTGCGCCGGTGATCGTCGGCGCCATGGGCATCGTCATCGATCGGCTGTTCCTGGCGCGCCTGCGCGATCTCGACCATCTCTACGGCCTGCTGCTGACCTTCGGCCTCGCTCTCATCATCCAGGGACTGTTCCGCAATCAGTACGGCGTCTCGGGTCTACCCTACAGCATACCGCCGGAACTCGCCGGAGGCCGCAACCTCGGCTTCATGTTCCTTCCCAACTATCGTGGCTGGGTGGTGGTCGCCTCGCTCGCGGTATGCCTCGCCACCTGGTTCGTCATCGAGAAGACGCGGCTCGGCGCCTATCTGCGTGCCGCGACCGAGAACCCGACGCTGGTGCAGGCCTTCGGCATCAACGTGCCGCGGCTCATCACGCTGACCTACGGCTTCGGTGTCGGTCTCGCCGCGCTCGCGGGCGTCCTTGCGGCGCCGATTTATTCGGTCAACCCCAACATGGGAGCCGACCTCATCATCGTCGTCTTCGCCGTCGTGGTCATCGGCGGCATGGGCTCGATCCTCGGCTCCATCGTCACCGGCTTCGGACTCGGCCTCATCGAGGGGCTGACCAAGGTGTTCTATCCGGAGGCTGCTGCCACCGTGATATTCGTCGTCATGGTCGTGGTGCTGCTTGTCAAGCCGGCCGGACTGTTCGGGAGGACCGCGTGATGGCGAGCGTCAGCGAAAGAATGGCAGCGGCGCCGAGCGCGCGGGCGGCGGTGGACGCCGCTCATCTGCATCGGGCCATCTTCGTCGGCATTGCGATCTTCCTCGCGGTGGCGCCGTTCCTGCTCTATCCGGTCTTCCTCATGAAGGTGCTGTGCTTCGCGCTCTTCGCCTGCGCCTTCAACCTGCTGCTCGGCTACGGCGGCCTCCTGTCGTTCGGTCATGCGGCCTATCTCGGCACGGCGAGCTACATCTGCGCCCACACGGCCAAGGTCTGGGGCATGCCGCCCGAAGTCGCCATCCTCCTCGGCACGGCGGCCGCGGCCGCGCTGGGCTTCGTCTTCGGCTCGCTCGCCATTCGCCGGCAGGGCATCTATTTCGCCATGATCACGCTGGCGCTCGCTCAGATGGTCTTCTTCTTCTCGCTGCAGGCTCCCTTTACGGGCGGTGAGGACGGCATCCAGGCCGTGCCGCGCGGGCACCTGTTCGGCCTCATCGATCTGTCGCGCGACACGAGTCTCTACTATGTCGTCGCGGTGATCTTCCTCGTTGGGGTGCTCTTCATCTACCGCGTCATCCACTCGCCCTTCGGCCAGGTGCTGAAGGCCATTCGCGACAACGAGCCGCGTGCCATCTCGCTCGGCTACGCCACCAACCGCTACAAGCTCGTCGTCTTCACGCTGTCGGCGACGCTGGCGGGCCTCGCGGGGGCGACGAAGGCCATCGTCTTCCAGCTCGCCTCGCTGACGGACGTGCACTGGACCATGTCGGGCGAGGTGGTGCTGATGACGCTCGTCGGCGGCATGGGCACGGTCTTCGGTCCCATGGTCGGGGCGGCCGTCATCGTGACGATGCAGAACTACCTTGCCCATCTCGGTGCATGGGTCACGGTCATTCAGGGCGTCATCTTCGTCATCTGCGTGATGCTGTTCCGCGAGGGCATCATCGGTGTCCTCGCCAGAAGGCTGAAGCGGCCGCTGTAGGGCGGGGTGGTCGGCACCCTGCTTCAAGGACTGCCGACTGTGCCAGGAGCGACGGCTGCCTCATAGGCGGCCTGCAACCGCATCAGCACGGATGGGCCCGTGGCCGGCAAGCCACGGTGCAGGCTGCGCAACTCGTCCATGAAGGCCTCCCACAAGGGCGGGCCGCCGTCCTCGAGCAGCTTGGCCCGGATGGCCAATTCGGGTGACGCTGGCGTGTGGCGGCAGCCCCAGGCACCCATCGTCGCAAGCAATGGCACGAGCTGGATCGCCGATTCGGTCAGCGAATAGACGGCCTTCTGCCGGTGGGCCGGATCGGCGCTCTTCGTCAGGAGCCCCGCCGCGACAAGCCGCTTCAGGCGGTCGGCGAGGATGTTCGAGGCGATTCCTTCTTCCGACAGGGCGAGCAACTCGCGGAAGTGCCGTCGATTGCCAAACATGAGATCGCGGATGACGATAAGGCTCCAGCGATCGCCGAGCAGCTCCAGCGTCAGGTTGATGGGGCAGCCGGACCGACGGGCGTTGCTCAACGCGGGACCTCACTATCTGCTTGCAAACTACAATCAGATGGAGGAGAAGGGAACCGATTGCAATGCGCAATCAGTTTCTGGCGGGCACGGTGGCTGATCGGGATGATCCGGCTTCGGCTGGGCCATCTGCCTTACGAGAACGAGGAGGCCGGCCGTGACGCTGACGCTCTTTGCTCATCCCTTTTCCTCCTATTGCCAGAAGGCGCTGGTGGCGCTCTACGAGAAGGATGTGCCCTTCGCGCTGCGCATGCTGGATGGGCCCGAGGCGATGGCGGATCTGACGGCCATCTGGCCATTGCGGCGCTTTCCCGTGCTGATTGATGACGGCCGGCCGGTAATGGAAGCCAGCATCATTATCGAGTATCTTGATCTTTATCATTCGGGCGTGCATCGACTGGTGCCGGACGACCCGCGGGTGGCGCTCGAGGCGCGGCTGATGGATCGCTTCTTCGACAACTACATCTCGACGCCCCAGCAGAAGATCGTCCTCGACGCCCTCCGGAGCGAAGCGGAGAAGTACGGCCGCGGCGTCGCCGAGGCGCGCGAGATGCTGGATCGGGCCTATCATTGGCTCGACGGCGTGATGGCCGGGCGGGTCTGGGCGGCGGGAGAGGCATTCACCCTAGCTGACTGCGGGGCGGCGCCGTTCCTGTTCTATGCTCATTGGACGCATCCCATCCCGGCGGCCTGCGCCCACGTCCACGCCTATCGCAGCCGGCTCTTGGCGCGCCCGTCCTTCGCACGCGCCGTGGACGAAGCCAGACCCTATCGGCCCCTCTTCCCCCTGCCGATCCCGCAGGAAGACTGAGGATCGGCGCCTCGCAAAGAAAACCCGGCTGGAGCGGCCTCCTGCCGGGCTTTTACTTGCGGCTTCGTTCGGCTGTTACCAGCAACCCCAGGCGTTGCAGCGATAGTAATAGCCGCGCGGAGCGGTCGCCGCCCCCAGAACGGCGCCGCCGACGAGGGCAGCGGCCGTTCCGACCGCGACCTGTGAGGCCGCCTGGTCCGCCTGACGGCGGTTGCTGTTATAGGCTGCATTGACACAGCGGTCGTAAGAGCGCGTGCCCGGCCGCAGGCCGGCTTCACGACAGGTGAACTCGGCATCGACCGCCGATTCCTGGGCCGTCTGGCAAGCGGCCAGGGTTAGCGCGAGTGCCCCCGCAACGAACAGAATACGCATAGATTTTCCCCGAAAGAAACAACTGAACCACTTAACGGAGCGGTTAACAAAAAGTCAACGACGGCACACGGGCGGTATATATTTCAGAGATCTATGGTTAATGCATGGCGCCGCCGCAGCCTTGAGGGGTGCGAGGCAGCCAGTAATCGTCATTCATTCGATTGACTTGTTCGACGGTTGACCATATGCTGTCTCCATGTCAACGACGCACGATCCGCCGCCGCGGCGCGGCGATGCCGCCCGCGAAAGGCTGCTGAACGCAGCCATCGATGTCTTCGGCCTGTTCGGCTTCGACGGCGCCAGCACGCGCAAGCTAGCCGATGCGGCCGAAGTCAACCTCCAGGCTATTCCCTACTATTTCGGCAGCAAGGAGGGGCTCTATCTTGCGACGGCCGAGCATCTGGCGGGGCTCATCCAGGCTCATGTCGCCACCCTGCGCGAGCGGCTGCGCCAAAGGCTCTCGGAGGCTGAAGGGGCAGGGGCTTCGATCGGGCGGGAGGAGGCGCAAGCCCTTCTTGCCGAGATGCTCGAGGCGATGGCGGCGCTCTTCGTCAGCCCGCACTCGGAGCGTTGGGCGCGTTTCCTGATCCGCGAGCAGATGGCGCCGACGGAAGCCTTCCAGCGCATCTACGGAGGTGTCATGGAGCCGACGCTCGACGTGGCCCGCCGGCTGGTCGGCATCCTCGTCGCGGCGGATCCCGACTCCGACGGCGTGCGTCTCAGAACCCTTGCTCTGCTCGGCGGCGTGATGGTGTTTCGCGTGGCACATGCGGCGGTGTTGCACCAGCTCGGCTGGGAGGCGATCGGTCCGGAGGAGACAGGCCGCGTGCGGCGCCTCGCCCGCACGCTCGTGGCGGATCTCAGGCCGGGAGGTGCCCCGTGAGCGGCAGCAGAGGCCGCAAGGCGGCCATCCTCCTCGCTCTTGCCCTTGCCGCGACTGCCGCCGGCTGGTGGTTCGACCTGCCGGGCCGGGTCGGCTGGCGGGAGAGCCGCGGCGAGGTGTTGACCCTCTACGGCAATGTCGACATCCGGCAGGCGCGCCTTGGCTTTCGCGTCGGCGGCCGAATCGCCGAGGTGCTGGTCGACGAGGGTGATCGGGTCGAGGCCGGGCAGCCGCTCGCCCGCCTCGATGCCGGACCGGCCGCGGATGCCGTTCGCGCCGCCGAGGCGCAGGTCGCGAGTCTCGAGGCCGTGCTGGACAAACTCATGGCGGGGCCGCGACGGGCGGAAATCGAGCAGGCACGGGCGGCTTATCTTGAACGGCAGGCCGATTTCGAGAATGCTCAGCTCGCCTACGAGCGGCAGAACCAGCTCAGGCCGAGCGGCGCCGCCTCGCAGGCCAATCTCGATCAGGCGACGGCGGCCCGTGACATGGCCCGGGCACGGGTCGAGTCGGCCCGCGCCGCCCTGCGACTCCTCGAGGACGGCACGCGGCCGGAGGATATCGCCGCCGCCCGGGCCAATCTCGATGCCGCGCGGGCGAGCCTGGCGGCGGCGCGAACCGCTCTCGCCGATACCGAGCTTCATGCGCCGTCCGCGGGCGTCATTCTCTCTCGCGTCGAGGAGCCGGGCGCCATCGTGGCAAGCGGCGACGTCGTCTACGTGCTGTCGCTCGAAGCGCCCGTCTTCGTGCGCGCCTACGTCGGCGAGCCGGACCTCGGCCGCATCCGGCCCGGCCTGCCGGTGGAGGTGACGAACGACACGGAGCCGGGGCGTGCGCACCGGGGCACAGTCGGGTTCGTCTCGCCGGTAGCCGAGTTCACACCGAAAACGGTGGAGACGCCGGCGTTGCGGACAGATCTCGTCTACCGCCTGCGCATCGTCGTCGACGCGCCGGACGGCAGTCTTCGGCAGGGCATGCCTGTCACGGTCAGGGTGCCCCGGCCGGCGGCGGAGGCGGGAGGCGGATGAGATGGCCGAGCCCGTCGTCCGCATCGAGAACGTGACCCTGGACTTCGGCCAGGGAGCACCGGCACTGCAGAATGTCTCCGGCCTTGTCGAGGGCGGCATCACCGGCCTCGTCGGGCCGGACGGCGCGGGCAAGACGACGCTGATCCGCCTCATGACCGGCCTGCTCCTGCCGGACGAGGGGCGGCTCTCGGTGCTCGGGTTCGACACGCGCAGCGAAGCGGCGGCCGTGCAGGCGGCCATCGGCTACATGCCGCAGCGCTTCGGGCTCTACGAGGACCTGTCGGTCGCGGAGAACCTCGATCTTTATGCAGACCTTCGTGGGCTCCCTCCCGCCGAGCGCGCGGAGGTCTTCGAGCGGCTCCTGTCCTTCACGGATCTCAGGCGCTTCACCGGGCGCCTCGCAGGCCGCCTGTCCGGTGGCATGAAGCAGAAGCTGGGCCTCGCCTGCGCGCTCCTCACCAAGCCGCGGCTGCTGCTGCTCGACGAGCCGAGCGTCGGTGTCGATCCGGTATCCCGGCGCGACCTGTGGGCAATGGTCAGGGAACTTGCCGGCGATGGCATCGGCGTCCTGTGGTCGACGGCCTATCTCGACGAGGCGGAGGCCTGCGACCGCGTGCTGCTGCTCAACGCCGGCGAGTTGCTTTTCTCCGGCCCGCCGGCGGATCTCACCCGACAGGTGGATGGCCGTGTCTTCAGGCTGACCGGCGTCGGGCGGGGCAGGCGCGCGGTGCTTGCCGAGGTGCTCGGCGGTCGCGGCATCGTCGACGGCGTTATCCAGGGCGAGGCCATTCGCCTCGTCGTCGCGGAGGGTGCGCAGGAGAGGGACGCGGCCATCACTGAGGCCAGGAGCCGGGCCGGGGTGGGCGCCGAGGTGCGGCCGACGCCGCCGCGCTTCGAGGACGCCTTCATCGACATGCTCGGCGGCGGGCCCGGCGGGCGCTCGCAACTGGCGGAGGCGAGCCCGATGCGGGCCGCTGGCGGCGACGAGGCCGTCATCGAGGCGCGGGGGCTCACCAAACGTTTCGGCGATTTCACCGCGGCCGACGACATCAGCTTCTCCATCCCGCGCGGCCAGATCTTCGGCCTGCTCGGCCCGAACGGGGCCGGCAAGTCGACCACCTTCAAGATGCTCTGCGGCCTCCTGAAGCCGACGAGCGGCGAAGGCCGGGTCGCCGGCTTCGATCTTCGACGCGAGTCGGCCGAGGCGCGCAACCAGCTCGGTTACATGGCGCAGAAATTCTCACTCTACGGCGATCTCAGCGTCGATCAGAACCTCGCCTTCTTCGCCGGGGCCTACGGACTCGCCGGTCCGCGTCGCCGTGAGCGCATCGCGCTGATGAAGGAGGTCTTCGCCCTGTCCCCCCAGTCCGGCATATCGGCGAAGGATCTGCCGCTGGGGTTCAAGCAGCGCCTCGCGCTTGCCTGTGCTGTCATGCACGATCCGGCCGCGCTGTTCCTCGACGAGCCGACGTCCGGCGTCGATCCGGTCACGCGCCGGGAGTTCTGGACCCATATCAACGGCCTCGTCGAGAAGGGCGTGACGGTCCTCGTCACCACCCATTTCATGGACGAGGCGGAATACTGCGATCGCATCGCGCTCATCTATCGCGGGCGGGCCATCGCGCTCGGCTCGCCGGACGCGCTGCGGGCGAGCGTTGCATGCCCCGAGCGGCCCGATCCCACAATGGAAGATGCCTTCATCGCCCTCATCGAGCGATCACGTCTGGTCGAGGCGGCATGACGAGCAAAGGCAACAGCACGGACTGCACCGGCCGTCTCAGGCGGCTCGGGGCGCTCGTGCGCAAGGAGGCGCTGCAGATCGTGCGCGATCCGAGCAGCATCCTCATCGCCTTCGTGCTGCCGTTCATCCTCATCTTCCTCTTCGGCTACGGCGTATCGCTCGACACGACACGCACCCGCATCGGCCTCGTCGTCGAGGAGACGACGCCGTCGGCGCAGGATCTGGCGGCGAGTTTCCGCGCCTCGCGCTATTTCGATGTCATCGACGGGCATGACCGACGTGAATTCGAGGAGGCGCTGGTGCTCGGCCGCGTGCGTGGTATCGTCGTCATCCCGTCGACCTTCGCCACCGATCTCGCCGGCCGCCGCCCTGCCGCCATCCAGGTGCTCGTCGACGGAGCCGAGCCCAATACCGCAAGCTTCGTGCAGAACTACGCGCGCGGTGTCGTCGCCACCTGGGCAGCCGTGCGGGCGAGCGAGACCGCATCGGCCCCGGTCGGCATCGCTGTCGAGCAGCGCTTCTGGTTCAACCCGGAGCTCGCCAGCCGCTACTTCCTGGTACCGGGTGCCATCGCCATCGTCATGACGCTGGTCGGCACCCTGCTGACATCGCTCGTCATCGCGCGCGAATGGGAGCGCGGTACCATGGAGGCGCTGATGGCGACGCCGGTGAGCGCGGCGGAGCTGCTGATGGGCAAGATCCTGCCCTATTTCGTGCTGGCGCTTGCCGCGATGACGCTCTGTGTCGGCCTCGCCGTCTTCCTCTTCGGCGTGCCCTTCCGCGGCTCGCTCGTCGCTCTCTATGGGCTCTCGGCCGCCTTCCTCATGCCGGCGCTTGGGCAGGGGCTCCTCATCTCGGCGGTGACCAAGAACCAGTTCCTCGCCTCGCAGCTGGCGCTCATGTCCGGCTTTCTGCCGGCGTTCCTCCTGTCGGGCTTCCTCTTCGAGATCAATTCCATGCCGGCGCCGATCGGGTGGCTGACCTTGATCGTGCCGGCGCGCTACCTGATCCCGAGCCTGCAGAGCGTGTTCCTCGCCGGCGATATCTGGTCGATGTTCCTGCCCGCCATCGCCGTCATGGCGGGGATGGGCCTCGTCCTCTTCGCGCTCGCCGCGCGCAACACCGCAAAGCGGATTGCCTGACATGTGGTGGACGCGCCTCAAGGCCCTTATCGTCAAGGAACTGCTTGCGCTGCTGCGCGATCCGAAGGCGCGGCTCATCCTCGTCGGCCCGCCGCTCGTGCAGCTCCTCGTCTTCTCCTATGCGGCGACGCTCGACGTCACCAACATCGACCTCGTCGTGCTCGACAGGGATGCCGGCGCGGCGAGCCGGGAGCTGGTGCAGCGGCTCGAAGGCGCGCCGGACTTCCGCCGCGTCGTGCCGGTGGAGAGCGAGGCGGCGCTTGCTGCGGCCATCGACCGGCAGGAGGCGATCGCCGCCATCTCCATCGGGCCGACCTTCTCGCGCGACATCGCGGCCGGCGTGCCGGCCAAGGTGCAGGTCATCCTCGACGGGCGCCGATCCAACGCGTCGCAGATCGTGGCCGGCTACATCTCCCGCATCATCCAGGGTCTTGGCGCGGAGATCGCCGTCAGCGGACGGGCGCCGCCGCCGGTCGATGTGGTGGCGCGCAATTGGTTCAACCCCAATCTCATCTATCAGTGGTTCATGGTGCCGAACCTCGTCGCCAGCATCGCGTTGCTTATCGGCCTCATCGTCACCGCGCTGTCGATCGCGCGCGAGCGCGAGCTCGGCACTTTCGACCAGCTGATGGTCTCGCCGCTGCGCACACACGAGATCCTCATCGGCAAGGTCATCCCGCCGATGCTCGTCGGCACGGTACACCTGACGCTATACGTGCTGGCGGCCGTTGTCGTCTTCGGCGTTCCGCTGCGCGGCTCGATCGGCCTGCTCTATGGCAGCGCCCTGTTCTATCTCCTGTCCGTCGCCGGCCTCGGCCTCTTCATCTCGGCGCTGGCGGCCACCCAGCAGCAGGCCATCCTCGGAGCCTTCCTGCTCCTCGTGCCGGCCACGCTTCTCTCCGGCTTTGCGACACCCATCGAGAACATGCCCGCGTGGCTCCAGCCGGTCACGATCGTCAATCCACTGCGCTACTTCCTCGTCATCGTCCGGGGCGTGTTTCTGAAGGACCTGCCGGTGGCGGAGGTCGTGGCCCAGACCTTGCCGCTCGCGCTGATCGCCGCCGCGGCTCTGATGTCTGCCGCCTGGCTCTTCCGCCGTCGCCTCGAATAGGGGACAATGAGAATAGCGCGGGAACAATCCGCTGCGGTTCCCGTTCGCCAGCGCAGGATGGCCGACAATCCCGGGAGGAGGCGATGGCCCTGACGCTCACGAGCCCTGCTTTCGCCGACGGCGAGAAAATCCCCCGCACTTTCGCCCGCGACGGCGAGAACCTGCTGCCGCCCTTGCGCTGGGCGGGCGTACCGGCAGGCACGCGCAGCCTCGTGCTGGTGATGGAGGATCCCGACGCGCCGCGCGGCACGTTCCGTCACCTCGGCATCTACGACATCCCTTCGGACCAGAGCGGCCTGTCGCAGGGGGCAGACCCGGGGGCGGGCGAGAGCTTTCGCTTTGCCCGCAACGACTTCGGCAACACGGCCTATGACGGCCCGCAGCCGCCGCCCGGCCACGGGGTGCATCACTACTATTTCCGCCTTGCGGCGATCTCCGAGCCGCGCCTCGGCATCCTCGGCGACGTCGGCGTGGCGGACGTATGGAAAAAGGCGAGAAAGCACCTGCTCGAGGAAGCGACCCTGGTGGGTACCTACGAGCGCTGAGCGACGTCGGCACGTTCCATTTCAGGCGCAAGAAGCGGAGTGCCTGCCGGCCCGGCGCCTGCGAGGTTGCAGCCCTTCCGGCCGCCCGGCGGTCATTTCGAAGGGTTTGCAGATGAACATGCTCAAGGACAAGGTTGCCATCGTCACGGGTGCAAGCTCCGGTATCGGGCGCGCCACCGCCCTGCTCTTCGCGCGCGAGGGCGCGAAGGTCGTCGTGACGGCCCGCCGCAGGCAGATGCTCGAGGCCCTCGTGGAGGAGATCGCTGCCGCCGGCGGCGAAGCTTGCGCCGTCGACGGCGATGTGCGCCAGGAGGCATTGCACGAGGCAGCCGTCGCGGCGGCGGTCGAGCGCTTCGGCGGCCTCGACATCGCCTTCAACAACGCCGGCGTCGTCGGAGACATGGCACCGCTCGATCAGCTTTCGGCCGATGCGTGGCGGACGATCCTCGACATCAACCTGACGGGGGCGTTTCTCGGCGCGCGCCGGCAGGTTCCCGCGATGCTGGCACGGGGCGGGGGATCGCTCATCTTCACCTCCACCTTCGTCGGCCACACGGTCGGCATGCCGGGCATGTCCGCCTATGCGGCCAGCAAGGCGGGCATGATCGGCCTCATGAAGGTGATCGCGGCCGAATTCGGCGCCAGGGGGGTGCGCGCCAACGCCATCCTGCCGGGCGGCACGGATACGCCCGCTGCCATCACCAATGCGCCTGACGCGAAGCCCGAGCTGCTCGCCTTCGTCGAGGGCCTCCACGCCCTGAAGCGGATGGCGCAACCGGAGGAGATCGCCCGCTGCGTGCTGCATCTTGCTTCGGATGCGGCGAGTTTCGTGACCGGCGCGGCGGTGCTCGTCGACGGCGGGGTTTCGATCAGTCGTACCTGACGGGGGCGGCCGGGGAGGGGAGACGCCGCCTTGCCCTCCCGTCACCCTGCGGGACGTTGCGGGCACCCGTCGCCCGCCAGCTTGCCGCTCAGTTCGTCGTCAGCACGCGGACCGGCCCCGAGCGGTTGAGCACCTCCACGACCACCTGGGCGCGGGACCGGCGCAGGGCGATGTCGACGACGCTGCCGGCGAGCGACAGCCGCCGCAGGGTGACGTGGTCGAGGAAATCCGGCAGCACCGGATGGTCGAAGGTGATCTTCATCCCGTCCGGATCGAAACCGAGGCCTAGACAGGACTGGAGCAGCGACAGCGGCGCGGCCGCGGCCCAGGCCTGCGGCGCACAAGCCACGGGATAGAAGGTCGGTCCCTGCGTGCGCTGGCGCGCGAAGCCGCAGAACAGCTCGGGCAGGCGCCGCATGTCGATGTAGGTGGAGGCCTCGAACAGCCCCTGGAAAAGGCGGGCCGCCGCGCCGCGATGGCCATAGCGGGCGAAGCCGGCGGCGATCAGGGCGTTATCGTGCGGCCAGACCGAGCCGTTGTGGTAGCTCATCGGATTGTAGCGCGCTTCCGTATCCGCGATGGTCCGCACCCCCCAGCCGCAATAGGAGGAGCTCCCCATCAGCGTGTGCATCACCGCTTCCGCTCGCTCCGGCTCGGCGAGTCCGGTGAAGAGCACGTGCCCGGCATTCGAGGAGCGGACGCGGCACGGGCGCTTGGCGCCGTCGAGAGCGATGACGTAGGTGCCGAGCGCCGCATCGAAGAAGGCGTCGTCGAAGCGGCGGCGCAGGGCATCGGCCCGGGCGCCGTAAACCTCGGCCTCCTTGGGGCGGCCCATGCGGCGCAGCATCGCCGCCACCCCCCGCCAGGCACCATAGACATAGGCCTGCACTTCCGCGAGGGCGATCGGACCCTCCGCGATGCTTCCGTCGTCGTGGAAGACGGAGTCGTGGCTGTCCTTCCAGCCCTGGTTGACGAGGCCCTCATCGGTGCGCCGCCCGTATTCGACGAAGCCGTCGCCGTCCCTGTCGCCATGGCTGTCGATCCAGCCGAGGGCCGCCTCGATGTGCGGCCACAGGCGCTCGACCGTGGCGAGGTCGCCGGTGCGCTTCAGATAGGCACCAGCGAGCATGACGAACAGCGGCGTCGAGTCGATGCTGCCGTAATAGCGGCGGAACGGCACCTCGCCGAGCTCGGCCATCTCGCCGTGGCGTACTTCGTGCAGGATCTTGCCCGGCTCGGCATCAGCAAGCGGATCGAAGGTCGTTGCCTGGTTGGCGGCGAGATAGCCGAGCACGCCCCTGGCAATGGTCGGATCGAGCCACAACGTGCAGAGCGCGGTGATGAGTGCATCCCGGCCGAAGACCGTGCTGAACCACGGAATGCCCGCGTAGGGATATGGCCCTTCGGGGGTGTCGGTGATCAGCATGTAGAGATCGGAGACGCTGCGACGTACCGATTCGTTGAAGATGTCGTTCGACGTCGCGATGGAGGCCGCGCGCGCAGCGGACTGGCGCAGCGCGCGCCGCGCGTCGCGCAACGCGCTGAAGAAGGCTCGCCGCGGCGGCTGGTTGGCGCCCTCGAAGCCGCAGTTGATTTCGAGGAACAAAGAGATGCTCTCGCGCGGTGGCAGGTCGAGGATGAAAATCGCGGAGCTACCGGATAGCCGTGCCGGAGCGGGATCGAAGGCGAGCGTCGTGGCACGGCGGTGCCCGTCAAGCCCGGTGTAAGACAGCACCACCCGGTTGTCGCCGATGTCGGGCGGGTGATGCGTGCCGCGCCGTTCGCGGTGCGAACCGCGCACCTCGAAAAGGTCGGCGAAATCGGCTGCGAAGGCGATTTCGACCGAAAGGCGCCGCGTCTCGGCATCGAAGTTGCGCAACACGAGCCGCTCGAAGCAGCCGGCGTTCCACAGGAAGCGGGACCGGCGCAGATGGATGAGGTCGTGGCCGAGGACGAGCCGCCCCTTCTCGTCGAACAGGTCCGGATTGGTGAGGTCGCAGGTCAGGGTGGCATTGTCGTCGCGCAGGGTCGAGCTGAGCAGCATCGGCCGTGCGCCGTCAATGGTGAGGTAGAGATGCGAGAGATGGCGGGTGTCGCGGTGGAAGATGCCCTCCGGGCTGCCCGGCCCGGAGAGCGCATCGCCGTTGTGGTCGAAGACCGCGAAGGTGTCGCCGTGCTTCAGGGTGCGCGGCCGCCGCTCCTGCAAGGAGGCGGAGGCCGGAATGAAGAACTGCGCGATCTGCGCTGCCCCGGGCCCTGCAGGAGCCGGTGCATGCGGAACAGCTTCTGCGCCGATCGTCTGCATGTCGCAAATCCCGTTCTCGTCAGCCGATGGACCGGGGCCGCGCGGCCGTCAGGCGACGACCTGCAGGCCGGTCTCGCCACCTGCCACGTAAAGGAGCGGCGAGCGCGCCTTGACCCCCGGCAGCGTGCGGTAGATTTCGACATAATCCTCGGCCATGCGCTCGACCGTGAAGCGCCGCTCGAAAGCTGCCCGCACGGCCGACCGGTGGATGAGGCCGAGCCGGCCGACGGCCGCGACCGCTTGGTCGACGTCATCGACGATGAAGCCGGACACGCCGTGCTCGATGACCTCCGGCACCGAGCCGCGGCGCATGGCGATGACCGGGGTGCCGCACGCCATGGCCTCGATCATAACGAGGCCGAAGGGCTCCGGCCAGTCGATCGGGAAGAGGAGAGCGGCGGCATTGCCGAGGAACTCAGCCTTCTCGGCGTCGCCGATCTCGCCCAGGTAGGTGACGTTCGGCGTCGCCGCGACCATGGGGGCGATCTGCTCGCTCCAGTAGGCCTCGTCGACCTTGTCGATCTTCGCGGCGATCTTCAGCGGCAGACCCGTCCGCGCCGCAATCGCTATGGCAAGATCCGGCCGCTTCTCCGGCGAGATGCGCCCGAGGAAAGCCAGATAGCCGCCCTTCGGCCGGTCGTTGAACGGCAGGAGGTCCCGCGGCAGGCCATGATGGACCGTGCCGACCCAGTTGACCGGTGGCATCGGCCGGCGTTGATCATCCGAGATCGAGACGAGCGGGATGTCGGCAAAGGCGGCATAGAAGGGCTTCAGGTCCGGCAGGTCCAGCCGGCCGTGCAGGGTCGTCACGGTGCGGTCGGCGAAATCGCGGATCAGAGGAAAATGCAGGATGTCGATGTGGAAATGCAGCACGTCGAACCTGTCGGCGAGCGCGCGCACGCGATCCAGCATCGCAACGTGGTAGGGCACGTGATCGCGCACGGCCGGGTTGAGCCGCAAGGCGATGTCCGAGCATCGGACGAGTTCGGCGCTCGTGCGGGTGTCGCCGCTGGCAAAGAGCGTCACCTCGTGCCCCTGGCGGACAAGTTCTTCCGTCAAATGGGAAACGATGCGCTCCGTGCCGCCATAAAGGCGCGGTGGGCAGCTCTCGGCGAGCGGGGCGATCTGGGCGATCTTCATCGGCAGGGCCTTCATCGGCAAAACCTCCTCATGCGAGCGAAGCATCGACAATGAACCGCGCAGCTTCGACGCCTGCGCAGCGGCCGTCCCTCCGGGCACGGCAGTCTGGACGCTGAAGGCCTCGACAACGGTCCGGGGCCCGAACAGCGCCGGAAGTCGAACGTTCCCGGCGCGACCGGCCGAAGAGGCCCGGACGCGCCGCAGACGGGCCCCAAGCATTTCTCCTGCCTTGTGGCAAATCGTGGGCAATGGCGGCGAGCCGGCCGCGGCCCGGCAAATTGCGATGCAATCTGATCCGAATGGAGCTCTAGAAGTAGCGCTCGTCGACGCGCAGGTTGTCGCCCGGAAAGACAGGCACGGGGCGGGCCATGTCATGGGCCCGCTCCTCGCTTTCGCCGCGCCGGCGGATGTAGATGCGCCGCTGATCGGCCCGCGGGGTGAAGCCGCCAGCAAGCGCCACGGCCTCGAAGGCCGACAGCCCGGGGCGGAACTTGTACTCGCCGCTGTTGCGCACCTCGCCGAGCACGAAGATGGGCCGGTAGGCGAGGATCTCGACGACGATGCGGGGATTGCGCAGGAGGCCGCCACGGAAGCGCCTGGTCAGCGTGTCCTGCAGGTCGGCGAGGGTTTGGTTCTCGGCCGGTACTGCGCCGATGAGGGGCAGCGTGACCGCGCCGCCGCCGTCGATCTCGAACTGTCCGGAGAGCGCCTCCTCGCCGAATACCGTCACCCGGATGCGGTCGCCGATACCGAGGCGGTAGCGATAGCTCGACGGGGCCGGCTGGTCGGGCCGGGAGATCGTTGCGTCTGTCGCGCCGGCTGCCGTCGGAGAAAGTGCCGCCGACGGCCCGCCGTCGTTCGCAGCGGGGGCGAAGCAGCCGGACAGAAGGGCTGCCAGCGCAAGCGCAGGCGCTGAGGCAGGGCGAGCGGCGGGATTGCGGACAGGCGGCGTGGAGCGCGGGAACGAAACCATCAACGGCCTCTGAGCGGTGTCAGGAACGGAACGCAGCGGATGCGAGGGGCGCAGCCGGCGCCGGGAAGGACGGCATAGGTCATGGCGACGGCGGGGGTCTGCCGACTGAAGTCGACGAGCCCATCCACCCCGAGCGCGACGGCCGGCACGAGGAAGCGGACGGCTGCTGCCATACCCAGCCTTACGGCGCCGTTGCAGGCGAGGCCCAGCAGGCACAGGCCGGTGAGCAGAGCAAGAACCCGTCGGGCTTTTGGAGCCGAACATGGCCGGTGCCGCGCCGCGAAGAAGCGTGAGGGCTGGGCCCGCCGGTCCGCTCCACGATACAGTCCCGCGGCCTCTGGCCGTGCCGACCCACTGGGATGGCGCCGTTCGCCGTTCATCCTTCGCGGATTGCAAGATGAAAACTCTAGATAATATTTTGAATGAAGACGATGAGGATATTATGAAGATAGTTTTGGGAATTTTAAATCAGAAATATATGAGAGAAGTTTGCAATCGATAAGAATTCATCTGCGGGATGTTGCCAAGTCTTGGGATGCAGCGGCGCGACCCGACCCGATGCTGTGCGTCTTCCTGGCCGTAGCGTCGCTGGCGGCTGCGCTGCCGGTGGCGGGACATCTGGCTTTTCCGGCGCTCGGCCCGGTCATGTCTCTCGCCCTGGCGCTCTGTCTCCTGCAGGGCGGACCCGGGATGGTGCCGCCGCTGCTCCTCTTCGTCTTCACTTTTCAGAACAGTTTCGTCGCGATGCTGCTGCCGCTGCTTCCCGACAGGGAGGAGCTCGACACGGTGCGGGGCTACAGCTTCCTGACCGCCGCGCTCCTGTGGGCCGGCTTTGCCGCCTTCCATCTCAGGGGGTGCGCGGGCGCCCCACCGTTGGCGAGACGCCTGATGGCGCTCTCCTTCGCGATGATCGCCGCCGCTGGTGGCTATTGTGTCCTTGGTGCGATCGCCGACCCGCGCGCCGCCCTCGTCTACCTGCGCAACATCGCCCTTCCGGTGATGCTGTTCCAGATCGGCCTCGTCGCCGGTGCCCGCCTGGCGGTGCCGCCCAAGCGTTTCCTGCCGGCTCTCACCCTGATGGTGCTCGCCTTCGGCTATGCCGAGCTCCTCGCCTATGACGCGTTGGCGGCGCTCGTCAATGCCGATGGCTATATCGCCCTGCGCTTCCGGCGCATGATCGACAGCGGCTTGTGGCTGAAAGCCGTCGAAGCGGGCGGCCGCGTGCTGCGTGACGAGCGCGACATGCTGCTGATCAACCCGTTCAACGTGCCTTGGTTCGCCGACTTCGGCCCGATGTTGCACCGCCTCAACGGTCCGAACTTCCATCCGATCAGCTTCGCCTATCTGCTCGGGATCCTGTCCTTCGTTCTCCTTGCCGCGGGCCGCCCCCTTTATCTCGTCGCAACCGTGCCCCTTCTCGCTGTCATCGGCTCGAAGGGCGCCGTCGTGTTCGTGCTCATGGCGCTGGCGGGCTTCTGGCTGCTGCGCCGCCTGCCGCGGCTCGCGGTGCCGACGTTCCTGCTGCTGCTCATGATCTATGCTGCGGCGGCCTTCGTCGTCGGGTTGGAGCAGCGCGACTACCACGTGCTCGGCCTCGTCGCAGGGTTCGAGAGCTTCACAGCCAATCCGCTCGGCCACGGCCTCGGCAGCGGCGGCAACCTCGCCGTCGACCCGGCGGAGCGCGACTGGCAGCGCGCGCAGGCCCTGGGCACGGCCGGCCAGGCGGTCGAGAGCGCGCTCGGCGTACTGCTGCACCAGATGGGGATCGGCGGTCTCGCGCTTCTGGTGGGCTATGTCGTCATCGCCGGAACGGCCCTGCGGCTCCATCGGGCGGGGGGCGGGCCGTTCGTCGCTGCCGTCGCTGTTGCCGTGCCGGCGCTGCTGGTCAACGGGGCCTTTCAGGAGGAGGCGCTGTTCGCGCCGCTCGCCATGGGGGCCTTGATGCTTGTGACCGGCCTCGCAATCGGCCGTGCCGTGCGGCAGCAAGCCTCTCGTGCCGGGCAGCCGCCGTACGAGGGGCACCCGTGATGGACGGTGCACGGCCGGTGCGTGCCATTCTCGCCGGGGCAGGCCCGGTGCTGGCGCTCAAGTTTGCAGGGGCGGCCGCAGCTTTCGGCATGTTCGCCGTGACGGCCCGCACCTTGGATGCCGAGGCCTTCGGCCGACTCGGCATCTGGTTCAACGCCATGTCCTTTCTGGCTGTCGCCGCGTTGTGCGGCCAGGAAACACTCATTCTCAAGGTCTGGGCGACCGGGACCGTCGCCTGCCGGCATGGCCTCATGCGGTTCGCGCTCGGCAACATGATCGCGGCGGCGCTTGCGTTCTTCGTGGTGGCGCTCACGGTTACCCATGCAGCCGGTCTCGATCCGTCGCCGGGCCTCGCCGCTGCTGCCGGCGCCTTTCTCGTGGCGCAGGCGATGCTGCATCTGACCTCTCATGCGAGCCGCGTGGGCCTCGGCATAGGCGTGGCCGAGGGGCATCGGGAGGTCGTCTGGCGGCTGGCGGCCGCCGGCACCGCCATCGCGTGCCTCTCCGGCGGGTGGCCGTTCGTGCCGGAGGCCTTCCTCGCCGTGGCAGCCTTTTGCATGGTCGCAAGCGCCACCTGGCAATGGCGCCGGCTCTCGTCCAGCATGCGGGGCGGTGCTGGCCCGGTTGCTGCCGACCGGCGCGGCTGGCGGCGGCAGATGGGTGGCATGTGGCTCGCAGCCATCCTCGACGCCGGCCATCAGTATCTCGATGTGGTGCTCATCGGGCTGCTGCTCGATCCGTCGGCCGCGGCCGGTTATTTCGCCGCCGCTCGCGTCGCGGCGATCTTCCCGATCCTCGCCGGGGGGCTCGCCAACTATGCCTCCGGCCAAATTGCCGCGCTCTTCCCGACCGGCCGGAGGCAGCGGCTGCAGAGCCTGCTGGCCCGGCTCCAGTCGCTTGCGGCAGTCGGGGCGGTCACCGGCCTCGCCGTGGTTGCGGTATGGGGCGCGGCGCTGCTCGCGATTTTCGGCGACGGCTACCGGGATTTCGCGCCGATTCTCCGCCTCCTCGCCCTGGGGGCGGCCGTTTCGCTTCTCGCGGGACCGGCGCCGCACCTGTTGCTGCTGTGCGGTCACGAGCGCGCCTATCCGATGGCGGGCATCGCGGTCCTCGTTCTGCGGATGGTGCTCGTCCTCGTCCTGGGCAGCACCTTCGGCGCCGTCGGCGCGGCGGCAGCGGTGGCCTTTATGGCGTCCCTCCAGGCCGTCATCCTCAACAGCCTGTGCCGACGCCGGCTGGGCATCGACCCGTCGGTCATCGCGCTCCTGCGGCATGCAAACAGGTGAACGACATGGCTGACGGCCCCCTCCGACTGCTGTTCGTTCAGCCTCAGGCCGAAGGTGCCGGCGCCCAGGAGCTGGCGCGTCTGCTCGGCGAGAAGCTCGCGGAGCGGGGGTTCGAGGTTCATCACTGCTTTCTCTACCGGCGCACGGGCTACTACGACGGCCTGCCGCGCGTGCATTACTGTGCCGCCAGCCGTCCACGCGATGCCGTCGCGCTCTTGCGGCTTCTCATCGCGCTCCTGCGCCATCTGCGCAGGGTGCGGCCGCATGCGGCGGTTACCTTCCAGCACTGGGGCAACGTGATCGCCGCGCCCATCGCGCGGGTGACCGGCGTCCGTTGCGTCCTCGCCAACCGCACCTCCGCCACCCTCGCCATGCGGCCCGTATTGGCCGCGCTCGACGAGGTGCTCGGCGTGCTGGGCTTCTATTCACGCATCGTCGTCAATTCCGGAGAGGTCGCGCGCGAATACGACAGCCACCCCGCCGCCTATCGCCGCCGCATCGTGCGCATCGACCACGGCTTTCGACCGCGCACCGGCTGCCTGCCGCCGGACGCGGCGCGCGAGGCCCTGCGGGCCCGGCTCGGCCTCGGCGCGGAAGCGTCGGTTCTCGGCTGCGTGTCGCGGCTGCACGCGCTCAAGAACCTCCCGGCGGCGGTGCGATTGCTGCCGGGCGACGCCAGGCGGCATCTCGTCCTCGTCGGGCAGGGGCCGGAGCGGGAGGCGCTCGTCGCGCTTGCGCGCGAACTCGGCTGCGACGAGCGTCTGCACCTGCTTGGCGAGCAGCCCGCCGAGGCGATCGGCGATATTCTCGCCGGGCTTGATCTCTTCGTCTTTCCCTCATTGGCCGAGACCTTCGGACTCGCCGTCGTCGAGGCGGCGGCGGCGGGCGTCCCGGTCCTTGCCCATGACCTGCCGGTGCTGCGAGAGGTGCTGCAGGTCGACGGCGAGCCCTGCGGGCTCTTTGCCGACGCGCGGGACGAGCGCGCTTTCGGTGCAGCCGCGACGTCGTTGCTCTGCGACGCCGCCGCATCGGCGCGGCTGGCCGCGACGGGCCGGCGCCTCGAACGACGCTACAGCCCTGATGCGATGGCCGCCGCCTACGAACGACTCCTCGGCGATTGCCGCCTCGGCTGACCGGCCGGTCAGCAATTGCGTCACAACCTTACAGTGCATGCATTGAACGGCGCATCTGCAGGACGCAGAATTCGAATATGCCGGCTGTCCACAGGCTGTCCGCAATTGGCCGTTCTGCGGGGAAGCGCCGGGTTTCTCCCTCGATTGCCCATTGAAGCGATGTTGCACCAGCCCCGCACGGACCGCCGCCGTCCCGTCGTCGCGATGCGCGTCGGCAAAGCCTTGCCGAAGCGGCGCACGCTGGCGCTCGATCGCCTGATCCTGGCCATGCTGTTCGCACTCGTCGACTTCTGGGCGTTGCATGTCGCTGCAACGGCGGTCTACCGGGGCTATCATGCCTGGTGGCTGGCGACGCCCTATCCGGCCGATGTGGCGCTCGTCTTCTGCGCGGCCGTTGCTGGTACGACCGCTGTCCTCATCTTCGAGCGCCGCGGCTATGAAATGCCCGGCCTGACGGCTGCCGGTCAGGCGCGGATGCGTCGCCGCATCTGGCTCGGCGTGATGGTGGCCGCCATCGTCATCGCCTTTGCCACCAAGCTCGGCGGCGATCTCTCGCGGGCCGCGGCCTGCATCATCGCCCTGGTTGGCCTTGGTGTTCTGGCGATGACCAACCGGCTATTCGCTGCCGTCGCCCGCTTTGCGCAGGCTTCGGGCTATCTCGCCCGCAGTCGCATCATGCTGGTGGGCGAGCAGGGGCGCATGACCGGCTTCGCCGCCGCGTTCGACGCGGAAGCCTTTGGCCTCGAGGTGGTTGGCCATGTCGATGCGGCACTGTTCGACGCGGGTCCGGCCTGCCGTGCGAGCGTGCTCGACTTCGCGCGCCGGCAGGCAGTGGAGGAGGTCTTCGTCGCGCTGCCGTGGACAGACGACGAGCGCATCGCCCGCATCCTGCGCGGCTTGGCCGAACTGCCCGTGGCGGTGCATCTGTGCCCCGACCGCATCACCAGTCGCCTCGCCGAAGCGCGATTGCGCCTTCTCGACGGTGCCGCCTTCCTGCAGCTGGCGCGTCCGCCGCTCGACAGCAGCGAGGTTATCGTCAAGCGCTGCTTCGACGTCGTGGTGGCGGCCACGGTGCTTGTTCTCCTGGCGCCGCTGCTTCTCGTCATCGCCGTGGCCGTGCGTCTCGACAGCCCGGGCCCCGCGTTGTTCCGGCAGCGCCGGCACGGCTTCAACCGGTCTAGCTTCGTCATCTACAAGTTCCGCACGATGACGGTGATGGACGATGGTCGCAACATCCGTCAGGCCCGCCGTCACGATCCGCGCGTGACGCGGGTCGGGCGCTTTCTGCGCCGCACGAGCCTCGACGAGCTTCCGCAGCTCTACAACGTCCTGCGCGGAGACATGTCGCTCGTCGGCCCTCGTCCCCATGCTCTCGCCCACGACGACTACTACGACGCCCTGATCCGGTCCTATGCCCGCCGCCACAATGTCAGGCCCGGCATCACCGGCTGGGCCCAGGTCAACGGCTGCCGCGGCGAGACGGATACGATCGAGAAGATGCGCAGGAGAATAGAGCTCGATCTGTTCTATGCCGACAACTGGTCTTTCGGACTCGATATGAAGATATTGCAGATGACATTCGCGCAGATATGGCGTCATGACGCCTATTGAACCTCCATCATGCTATCGAGAGGTCGGGATGCGACTGTCCAGCAGCCTCAGCGCGCGTCCACCGGTCGTTACTTTCAGCGATACCGAAGCGCTTTACGAGGCCTTTGCCGCCGGCCGCCTGCCGCGCCTGACCGTCGGCGGCCTGCCGGGGGAGCGCCTCACCCGCCGGCAATGGGCCGAACTGTTCGGGGCGATATGCCGCTGCCGTCCGCGCGGCGAGGCACCACCGCCGTTCTTCTCGTCGATCAATGGCCAGACCATCTCGCGCTATCATCGCGAGGCAGCGGTGCGCGCGCTGTTCCGCCGCTGCGGCGGGCTTGCAGTTGACGGCATGTCGGCCGTCTTCGCCTCGCGGCTCCTGAGCCGCACGCCCTTTCCGGAACGAGTCGCGACGACGGACCTGTTCCATGACGTTGCCCGCCATGCGCAGGACGAGGGCCTGAGCTTTTTCCTTCTCGGCGGCACGGTCGAGACCTGCGCCGCTGCGGCGCGCCAGGTCGCGGCCCTTTATCCGCGGCTGACCATCGTCGGCACCCACCACGGCTTTTTTGCCGAGCACGAGGAAGAGGCGTTGGCGCGGCATATCAATGCACTGGCGCCGGACATCGTGTGGGTATCGATGGGCGTTCCCCGCGAGCAGCTGTTCTGCGTCCGCAATCGCGACCGTCTGCACCGGGTGGGGCTGCTCAAGACGAGCGGCGGACTCTTCGACTTCTTGGCGGGACGCCACAGCCGGGCACCGGTCTGGATGCAGGCCTGCGGCCTCGAATGGCTGTACCGCCTTGGGCTCGAGCCGCGGCGACTCCTGCGCCGCTACGCGACCACCAGTCTCCATGCCGCCGTGGTGCTGATGACCCGCACGGGACGCTAGACCAAAGTGCCGGCCACCACATTGCTTCATCGACGGCAACGCCTTAAAATTGTATTATCAGTATAATGCAAGTTAAAATATATATCTGACACTTGGGTGTCGGCCACCCGGCCGGCGACGGCTGCGAGGGCATTGCCATGTCGAGATCTTTCTTCCAGCCGTTACGCTGCTTGAGATGGCGAGGTGCACATGCAAGGCCGCGCATAATGCAAGGGCGCCGGACTTCCCTTCCGCCGGTTGTGCTCCCGCTCCGATCACCCTGGGAGGCGCCCATGTGCGCGCTGCGAGAATCGTCAGCCCGTCGAGGTCCTGACGGTGCCGCCCCCAGCGGCACCGTTCCGGCCCCGCGGCGCGACCGGTGCCTGCCTCCACGGGCGCCCCTCGTCCGCTCGCGGCGGCAGTCGCACGCCCGGCAGCGCGAACCGTTCGCTTCTCAATCGTTCCAGAACGCGCCTGGATCTCGATGTTGACGCGACGTTCCAGCGAGGGCGCGGGGCTGCCGGCGGTCCCGGCGGGAGAGGCCCACGGCCCGGCGTCGGGCGATATCCTCGATCTGCGCGGTTTGTGGCTCGTGCTGCGCCGTCGCGGAGGCATGGTGGCGGCGACCGTCTGTCTTGTTCTCGCCATCACCGTCATGACCCTGGCGCTGATCGAGCCGCGCTACAGCGCGACCGCCGTGGTGCTGATCGATCCGCGCCAGCAGCGCGTGATCTCCGCCGAGGCGGTGCTTTCGGGGATCGGATCGGACGCGGCCGCTGTCGAGAGCCAGGTCGAGGTCATCGAATCGTCGACACTGGCCCTGCGCGTGATCGCGCGCGAGAAGCTCGAGGGCGATCCCGAATTCGCCGAGCGGGGATTCCTCCTCCGTCTTCTGGAGCAGGTGTCCGTCGGTCGACATTCTCCCGTCCATGACGAGGCGGACTTCCGGCGTGCGGCGGTGCTGGATGCCCTGCGCGAGCGCATGCAGGTGAAGAGGCGTGGGCGAACCTACGTCCTCGAGATCTCGGTCGTGTCGCAGAGCGCACAGAAGGCCGCACGGCTCGCCAATGCAGTGGCGGACGAATATGTGGCCGGCCAGCTCGCCGCCAAGTATCGGGCGACGGAGCGTGCCTCCCAGTGGCTCGGGGGGCGCCTCGAGGCGTTGCGCGAGCAGGTGTATGGCGCCGAGCGGGCGGTCGAGCACTACAAGGCGGAGCACAACCTCGTCTCCGTCGGGTCCGGTGACAACCTTCTCGAGCAGCAGATTGCCGAGATCAGCCAGCAGATGATCCTCGCGCGGGCCAGGACCGCCGAGGCGCGGGCGAAATTCGCGCAGATCCGCGAAGCGGCCAGCGCCGGGGTTGGAGAGCCAGGGATCGCGGAGGCGCTCGGCTCCCTCGTCGTCACCAACTTGCGCACGCAGTTCGCCGAAGCCGCGCGCCGTACTGCGGAGCTCGGCGCACGCTACGGCAGCCAGCACCCGAGCGTCACGGCCGCCAGGGCGCAGGTGGATGACCTGCAGCGCCAGATCGACGCCGAGCTCGCGCGCATTCTGGCCGGCGTGCGCAACGAATACGAGGTTGCCGTCGGGCGCGAGGCATCGCTCGAGGCGAGCCTCGCCGAACTGAAGAAGGAGGCCGCCCGCTGGGGCGAGTCGACGGTGAGGCTGCGCGAGCTCGAGCGCGAGGCCATGGCCCTGCGCTCCGTCTACGAGCAATTCCTGACACGTTCCAAGGAAACGCTGGAGCAGGAGAGCCTGCAGATCGCCGATGCGGAGATCGTCGCTCCGGCCATCGTGCCGACGCGGCCGAGCTACCCGCGGACGGGGCTGGTGCTTGCGGTGGCCTGTGCCGGCAGCATCCTTGCCGGCCTGTCGCTCGCCTTCGCGCTCGAGCATCTCGACGTCGGCTTCCGCAGCATCGGGCAGGTCGAGGCCTGTCTCGGCGTGCCATGCCTCGGCGTTCTGCCCGTCGTCCAGGAACGGCCGCGGCCGATGCCGTTGGCGCCGCAGGCAGCCGGGCGAGACGCCTCCCGATCATGGCTGTGGTCAGCGAACCGGCCAGCGGATGCGCTCATGCGCATTCTCGTGGAGCAGCCGCTGTCGGCTTTCGCGGAAGCCGTACGCAAGGTCCGCGTCGGCCTGCGCTCAGCCGAAGGCGGCGGTGTCCGGGTGCTCGTCGTCGTCTCGGCCCTGCCGGGGGAGGGTAAGTCGACGATCGCCGCCAATCTGGCCCTTGCCCTGAAAGTCGCGGGCGAACGCGTGGTGCTGGTGGACGGCGACCTGCGCAATCCGGCGCTTACCCGCGTCCTGGCGCCACACGCCGAGCAGGGTCTCATCGAGGTCCTGCGCGGGGAGCAGCCGCTGGACGCCATCCTCATGGAGGACAAGGCGACGGGGCTCACGTTCCTGCCGACCGTACGGACCGGAGCGGTGGCCGATGCCGCCGAGCTCGTCGAAACCCACCATTTCGACGCCGTGCTCGAGCGGCTGCGGCTGGCCTTCGACCGTGTCATCGTCGATGCGGCGCCGCTGCTGCCCGTGGTCGACAGCCGCGCCATCATCGGCCGTGTCGACGGCGCCCTGCTGGTGGTCGAATGGGGCAGGATCGATCCTGCCGCCGCGCAGGCGGCGATCCGCACGCTCGCGGCCGATGCCGATCGCGTGATCGGCGCCGTCCTCTCGAAGGTGACGACGGAGGGCTACCGGTACTGTTGCGGCATTGGGAGCGCCGATGGCGGGGCCTGAGTTCCACCGGTGCATTCCGTCGTCGACCGGGCAGTGGCGCGGCAGTCGTCGCCCGTTCGCGAACGGGTCACCGCCATTCTCGCCGGCGCCGACCGGCGTCTCGCAACCAGCACAGCCGGGGTCACACCATGATCCGTGCCACCCTCAAGCAACATGCGCCCTTTCTGATGGGGCCCTGGCGGGCCATGCGCCGCCGTGCGCACCGTCTGCGCTACGGGGCGATGGCGGCGGCGGTGGAGCGGCATGCCGGCGGCCGCATCATGGGCGGCCCCTTCGCAGGCCTGCGCTTCCCGGACAGCGGCATCGGCGGATCGTACTATGCCCAGCTCGTCGGCAGCTATGAGGCTGCGCTGGTGCCGGTCATCGAAGATGTCATCGCGCGCGCGCCGGCGGCCGTCATCGATGTGGGCGCCGCCTACGGCTACTATGCCCTCGGCCTTGCGTACCGCTTGCCGGGCGTGCCGGTGATCGCCTACGAGATGGACGCCACCCGCGCTGCTCTTCTCACGCGCTATCGCAGCCTCAACGGGCTCGATGCCGCCGTCGACGTCCGCGGTGCGTGCACGCCCGAGACGCTCGAGACGGCATTGGCCGCAACGGCGGATGCCTTCTTGTTGATGGATGTGGAGGGGGCGGAGGCGGATCTTCTCGATCCGGCGCAGGTGCCGGCACTCCGGCGGACGGAAATCCTCGTCGAACTGCACGAGATGTTCGTGCCCGGCGTGACGGCCATGTTGCAGGCGCGTTTCGCCCGCAGCCACGCCCAGACCCTCGTTTCGGCCTGCTCTCCGCAAGTCGCGACGACCGCCGCGGCGCGCCTCGCCCGGACGGAGCGCCAACGCGCGCTGCTGTGTGCCATGCTGGCCGAGAAACGCGGTGCACAGATGAGGTGGCTGCATTGCAAGCCGAGGTTGGCCGCAGACGACGGAACACCCGTCTGACCGGACCGGTCGCCGTGCTCAGGCCGCCACGGCTTCCGCCGCCCAGGGAAATGGGGCGACCGTCGTTGCCGTGCCGCGCCGCACCGTGATGAAGGCGCCGCGCGGCACCGCCTGCCAGTGATCGCCACCCCGGTCCACCGGCTCGGACGCAACGGTCACTGCGCCGGGCTGCTCGCTGAAATAGAGGCTCGCCGGCCGATCGTCGCAGGCGACGCGGAAACAGTAGAGCGTCTCGCCATCCGTCAGCGCGGCGGTGAAGCGCAGCGCCTCGTCGACACTGGCGTCGCGCATCAGCATCTTGGTGAAGCCGAGTGTGGCGGCAACCGCCTCGGGCGGCGGACTGCCTTTCGCGATCTCGGCCAGGGCGAGCAGGAAGAGGACCTCGGAATCGGTCGTGCCCTGCCGTGCGTGATAGAACTCGTCGGGCAGGGCGGCTTCGAGCCGGCGCTTGATCTGCGCATAGCCGCCGATCTGCCCGTTGTGCATGAACATCCAGCGGCCGTGAGCGAAGGGATGGCAGTTGGCACGGCTGGTCACGGTACCCGTCGCCGCGCGCACATGGGCGAAGAATTGGCCAGAGCGCACCTGTGTGCACACGGAGCGCAGGTTCTCGTCGGACCAGGCCGGGCGCAGGTCGCGGAACAGGCCGGGAATGTCGCGCTCGCCGTACCAGCCGATGCCGAAGCCGTCGCCGTTGGTTGCCGTCTTGCACTCGGCCGCGTGCAGCGACTGGTGCACCAGCGAATGTTCCGATGCGCACACGAGCGTTTCGAGGAAGATCGGCTCCCCCTGGTAGGCGAGAAAGCGACACATCGACGGGCCTCATCGACAGGACGGTGCCGGATTCGGCGACGCAGCAGCCACACCACTGGAATCGTGCCGGCTCGCCTTCGTCAAGAGGCGCAACAGGTGCGATGTGCGATGCCGCACCCGATCCGTGGCGCATCCGCCTGCCCAATCCGCATCAGCCCAGGGAGCGGAAGGCAGCGAGGGCCCGCTCGCGGGCGGCGTCATGCAGGACGAGGCGTGGCGGATAGCGCTTGGCCAGCGCCTCTTCGCCAGCCTCCCACGGGCGATGGATCCGGGAAGCCGGCAGGGACGCCAGCTCCGGCAGCCATTGCTTCACATAGGCGCCATCGGGATCGAAGCGTTCGCCCTGCAGGACCGGGTTGAAGATGCGGAAGAAGGGGGCCGCGTCCGCGCCAGATCCCGCCACCCATTGCCAGCTTGCGGCATTGTTCGCGGGATCGGCATCGATGAGCGTGTCCCAGAACCAGGCCTCGCCCTCACGCCAGTCGATGAGGAGGTGCTTGACGAGGAAGGAGGCCGCGATCATGCGCACGCGGTTGTGCATATAACCGGTGGCCCAGAGTTCACGCATGCCGGCGTCGACGAGCGGGTAGCCCGTCTGCCCGCGCTGCCAGGCGGCGAGGGCGTGCGGATCGTGTCGCCATGGCATGCCGTCAAAGCGGGGTTGCAGGTTGCGGCAGGCCAGTTCGGGATTGTGGAACAGGAGATGATAGGAGAACTCGCGCCAGCCAAGCTCGGCGAGGAACTTCTCGAGTCCTCGCTGGGCCGCGGGCGCCTGCGCTGCCGCTGCCGCCGAGGCCGCGTGCCAGACCTGCCGCACCGAGATGTTGCCGAAGCGCAGATAAGCCGACAGGCGCGACGTTGCCGCCCGGTCGGGCCGGTCGCGCCGCTCCGCGTAGCCGGTCAGGGCCGTCTCCAGGAAGCGGTCGAGTGCGGGCCGGGCACCGGGCTCGCCGCGGATCCAGGCCTCGCGCAAGCCGCCGGCCCAGTCCGGGTTGGACGGCTCGAGCTGAAGATCGGTGAGGCCGACGGCCGGCAGTTGCGCGACGTCGAGGGCGTGGAAGGACAGTCGGTGTGGGGCCGCCAGGGGTCGGGGTGGGGTGCCGAGTGCCGAGGCCGTGCGCCAGAAAGCGGAGAAGACGCGGAACGGCTGGCCCGTCCGGCTGCGTACGGTCCAGGGCTCGTGCAGCAGATGGCCATTGAAGCTGGCGGCCTCGATGCCCTTCGCGCGCAAGGCGGTTTTCACCGACTCGTCGATGGAGCGTTCCGCCGCGCCATAGCGGCGGTTCCAGTAGACCGCGCCGGCGTTGCAAGCGCTTGCCAGCTGCTCGATGATCTCGCGCGCAGGACCGCGCAGCATGACGAGCTGCCCTCCCAACTTGCGCAGCGCTTGGTCGAGCGCAGCGAGCGAGCCGTGCAGCCACCAGCGCGCGGCACCGCCTAACGGTCTCAGGCCCGGGCTCGCCTCGTCATGGCAGAAGACGCAGACGAGCGGTTGCTGGGTCCTCGCCGCTTCCGCCAGCGCCGGATTGTCGGCAAGGCGCAGATCGTCCCGGAACCAGACGATGACCGGTCGGCCGGGTTCGGAGGGATCGTGTCTCGCGGGGTTTTGCCGGCTCTCAGCCATTCAGGCGCCAGATCTCGAGGTTGAGCACCGTGGCGAAGGCTACCCAGGCGGCGAGCGGCCACAGGCAATAGGCCGCGATCGCGTCGAGACGGCGGAAGCGATCGATCGTTGCCAGGATGATCAACAGCTGCGGCATGATGTTCAAGAGCCCGGCCAGCGGGCTGTGAAGCCTGAAGAAGAGCCAGGACCACAGGATGTTGAGCGCGAGCTGGGCGAAGAAGAGCGTGAGGGCGACCCTTCTGCCCGGGGTGTTGGGCGGCAAGCCCAGAATGCGCCAGGCGGCAAGGGCCATGAGCGCGTAGAGCGCGGTCCAGACGGGACCGAAGATCCAGTTCGGCGGATTGAATGGCGGCTTGGCGAGCCCCGCGTACCAGGGCACCAGGCTCGGAAAGGTCACGAGCTGGCCCAGGAGTGAGGCGGCGATGACTGGCAGCACGGCGATGGCCGCGCGCGCCCAAGGAGACGGGCGAAGGGGATGCTCGCGTTCACTCATCGTCTGGTCCCTGTCCGTCGGGGAGCGCAGCGACCGGCGGGTGCCGCCATCCTTCAACGCCGGAGGCTCGGCTTCGTTCAGCCTCCGCTATCCAGCTACAGCACGCGGACGAGCCGTCTTGCGCAGCGCCCGTCTGCATGGTGAGCTTGAGCTGGCCGTGACGGCCTCGGTCCCTTCGTAATCGAGACTGCAGTGAGTTGACAGTTCTTGCAACCGCTGGTTACGTCACCGGCATAAATCGGTTAGATCGCGGCGTTGCCGCGCGGCCAAAGATCCCGATGAACGGGGCGTTACGTCAAGGGGAGTGAAACGATGAAAATCGCAAGGTTGCTGCTTGCCTCGGCCACGCTTGGGCTTCTCGCCGCGCCGCAGGCCCTCGCCGATACGGCGGACAAGAAGATCGCCCTGTCCAACAACTACGCCGGCAATTCCTGGCGTCAGGCCATGCTGAAGAGCTGGCAGAAGGTCACCTCCCAGGCCGTGGCCGACAAGGTGGTGGCGGCCGCGGACGCCTTCACCACCGCCGAGAACCAGGCGACGGAGCAGGCGGCGCAGATCCAGAACCTCGTCCTCCAGGGCTATGATGCCATTGTCGTCAACGCGGCCTCGCCCACGGCGCTCAACGGCGCGGTGAAGGAGGCTTGCGATGCGGGTATCGTCGTCGTCTCCTTCGACGGCATCGTCACCGAGCCTTGCGCTTGGCGCATTGCGGTCGATTTCAAGAAGATGGGGTCGGACCAACTCGACTATCTCGCCGAGCGCCTGCCCGACGGCGGCAATCTGCTCGAGATCCGGGGCCTCGCCGGCGTCTCTGTGGACGAGGAGATCCATTCGGGGATCGTCGCGGGCGTCGCCAAGCATCCGAAGTTCAAGGTCGTTGGCTCCGTCAATGGCGATTGGGCGCAAACCGTCGCACAGAAGGCGGTGGCGGGCATCCTGCCGAGCCTGCCTGAGATCGCTGCCGTCGTGACGCAAGGCGGCGATGGCTACGGCGCGGCCGAGGCCTTCAAGGCGGCCGGGCGCCCGACGCCGATCATCATCATGGGCAACCGCCATGACGAGTTGACCTGGTGGAAGCAGCAGAAGGACGCGAACGGCTACGAGACCATGTCGGTCTCGATCGCCCCGGGCGTGTCGACGCTCGCCTTCTGGGTGGCCCAGCAGATCCTCGACGGCCAGGACGTGCCGAAGGACCTCGTGGTGCCCTTCCTGCGCATCGACCAGGACAACCTCGAGGCCTCTCTCGAGGCGACCGAGCCGGGTGGTGTCGCCAACAAGGAATATACGCTTGACGAGGCCAAGGCCGTCGTCGCTGGCAAGTAGACCGAAACGGCCTCGATCGGAGCCGTCCGGCGGACAAGGCCGGGCGGCTTCCCGTCTCTTCCGCGGGCATCGAACGGGACAGGTCCATGGACGCTCCGTCGGCTTCTGCCATCGTGCAGCTCGAGGGTGTGCGCAAGAGTTTCGGCGCCGTGCGCGCGCTCGCCGGCGTCGACCTCGACGTGCGGGCTGGCGAATGCCTTGGCCTCGTCGGCCACAATGGGGCCGGCAAGTCGACATTGATGCAGGTGCTCGCCGGTACGCTCGCCGCCGACGAGGGTCGGCTCGTGGTCGCGGGCGACGACATCACCGCGAGCGCCGGCGTGGCTGCGGCCCGGGCACACGGCGTCGTCTGCGTTTTCCAGGAACTGTCGCTGTGCCCCAACCTGACGGTGGCCGAGAACGCCCGCGTCATGCACCGCGCCTTCCGGGGCTTCGGCTGGCGCAAGCGCGCCGGCGCGGCCATGGCGGCCATGCTCGACGACATCTTCCCGCGCCACGGCATCGATCCGGCGGACGTGGTGGCGGACCTTTCCATCGCCCGTCGGCAGATGGTGGAGATCGCCCGCGCCTTCCTCGTCACCGACGAGCCGCTGCGCCTCGTCATCCTCGACGAACCGACCTCCTCGCTCGACCAGGTGGTGGCCGAGCAGCTCATGGCCTTCGTGCGCCGCTTCGTCGCCCGGGGCGGCAGCGTCATCCTCATCTCGCACCTGCTCGGCGAAATTCTCGCGACCAGCGACCGTGTCGTGGTCATGAAGGACGGACGCGTCGTCGAGACCCGCCCTGCCCGCGACTTCACGCGCGATAGCCTCGTCGCCGCCATGGGCTCCGTCGCGGCACGGGAGGATGAAAAGCGGGCGGCGGCGGCGCAGCGGGCGGGCGAGGTCGTGGTCGAGGCGCGTCCCGCGCGGCAGGCGGACGGGCGGAGCCTTCGCGCGCGCCGGGGTGAGATCGTCGGCCTCGCCGGGCTTGCCGGCCACGGCCAGACCGATCTTCTCGTGCGCATCAATGCCGCGGCTCAGGGGCGCGAGCCGCACGCGCGCGTTGCCGGCGCGGTCGCCTTCGTCGCCGGCGACCGCCAGTCGGATGGCGTGTTCCCGCTGTGGAGCATCGCGGAGAACATCACGATACGGTCCCTCGGGGGCCTGCGCCGGTTCGGGCTCATCGACCGTGCGGCGGAGGCGCGCATGGCCGAGGAATGGCGCCAGCGTATCGCCATCCGCACGCCCGACATGGGCAACGGCATCCTCTCGCTCTCCGGCGGCAACCAGCAGAAGGCGCTGTTCGCGCGGGCGCTCGCCTCTGATGCCGGCATCGTGCTGATGGACGATCCCATGCGCGGTGTCGATGTCGGCACCAAGCAGGAAGTCTACGGCATGATCCGGGCGGAGGCGGCGCGCGGGCGCACCTTCCTCTGGTACACGACGGAGTTCGACGAATTGCGCCACTGCGACCGCGTCTACGTCTTCCGCGCCGGCGCCATCGTCGCCGAACTGGCCGCCAACGAGATCACGGAAGAACGGGTGCTGCAGTCGTCCTTCGCCGAGGAGGCGGCATGAACGCTCTGATGCCTTCGCCGCGCCTCGTCAGGGCGGCGCTGCCAGCCCTGTCGCTCGCGGCGCTCCTCGTCGCCATCTGGTTCGTGCAGCCGCGGGCCATCAGCTATTTCGGCTTCAACCTGATGCTGAACCTCGCGATGCCGATCGCCTTCGCGACCATCGCGCAGCTCTGCGTCATCACGGTCAACGACCTCGATCTCTCCATCGGCGCCTTCGTCAGCTTCGTCGCCTGCGTCGGCGCCACCTGGCTCAATGCGACCCCGCTTCTCGGGGTCGCGGTGCTCCTCGGCGCGGTCGTCGTCTATGCCCTCGTCGGCGCGCTGATCCACCTGCGCAACCTGCCGTCGATCGTGGTCACGCTCGGCATGTCCTTCTTCTGGCTGGGCTGCTCGGTGCTGCTCCTGCCTTCGCCGGGCGGCAGCGCGCCGGCCTGGCTCGCGGCGCTCGTGAAGGTCAGGACGCCCCTGGTGCCGTTCGCCATCCTCGTCAGCGCCGCCCTGGCGCTCGTCGTCCATGTCGGCCTCATGCGCTCGGCCTGGGGGGCGATCCTGCGCGGGGCGGGCGGCAATCCGGTGGCGGTGGCGCGGGCCGGCTGGTCGCTGCTGCGCACCAAGGTGACGATGTTTGCGCTCGCCGGCTTCTTCGGCGTCCTCAGCGGCCTGTCGCTCGTCGGCCTCACCACCTCGGCGGACGCCAACATCGCCATCCGCTACACGCTCCTGTCCATCGCCGGCGTCATCCTCGGCGGGGGCGAGTTCGTCGGCGGGCGCGTCTCGCCCGTCGGCGCGGTCCTCGGCGCCATGACGCTGACGCTCGCGGGCTCGCTCCTGTCCTTCCTGCGCATCTCGCCCGACTGGCAGATCGGCGCCCAGGGCGCCATCCTCATCGTCGTCCTGGCGCTGCGCGCCCTCGTCAACCGGCTCGAGCGGAGGCGCTGATGCGGCAAAGCGCCTTCTCCCGCCTCGCCGACTGGTCCGCTGAGCGGCCCTGGCTGTGGTCCTTCGTCGGCGCGGGCCTCATCTTCCTCGCGACGACCGCCTTCACCAGCGGCAAGGGCGGCGGCGACGTGCTGACGGCGGCGCTCACCTTCGCCACCTTCTACGTCATCGTCGGCATCGGCCAGATGTTCGTCATCACGACGGGACCCGGCAATGTCGACCTGTCGATCCCCGCCAATATCGCGCTCGCCGGGGCCGTGGCCATGAAGGTGATGGACGGCAGCAACGCGATGATCGTGCCGGGGCTCGCCGCCGTCGCCGCCGTCGGGCTCGCCATCGGCTGCTTCAATTTCGCGCTGATCCGCATCCTCTCCATCCCGCCCATCATCGCGACGCTGTCGGCGAGCTTCCTCGTGCAGTCGACGGCGATCGCCTATGGCCGCGGCCTGCGCATCAAGCCGCCGCCGATCTTCGCCGAGCTTGCGACGGGGCGCGTTCTCGGCGTGCCGATCCTCGCCATCATCGCCATCCTGGTCGCGGCGGCGATGGCACTCGTGCTGCGCCGCACGGTCTACGGCCGCTCGGTGCTCGCCATCGGGCAGAATGCGCGGGCGGCGGGGCTCGCCGGCATCCGCGTCGCGCGCGTGCGCTTCGCCACCTATGTCCTCAGCGCCGTCTTCGCGAGCTTCTGCGGGGCGCTGCTCGCCGGCTTTTCGGGCGGGGCCTCGCTCAACATGGGCGAGGAGTTCCTGCTCGCCTCCATTGCGGTCGTCGTCATCGGGGGCACCTCGGTCGCCGGCGGCTTCTCCAACGTGCCGGGCATCTGGGGCGCGTCACTGTTTCTCTACCTGCTCGTGACCATGCTCAACACCTTCGGCGTCGGGGCCGGCGTCCGCCTCATCCTCACCGGCCTCATCATCATCGCCGTCATCGCCCTGTCGGGCGGGCGCCGGCCGGGCCGCGGCTAGATCACACAAGCGCGGTGATGGCGAGCGCCCCGCGCACGGCGGCGTCCTCGGGACCCATGACGACCGCGAGCCCGCTCGCCTCGGCGGCGCGGCGGTAGAGATCGACGAGGTCGTCGTCGCCGACGACGGCGACCGTGTCACCGGCCCTGCACCAGCCGCCGCGCTCGGCCTCGACGAATTCCCAGCCGATGACGAGGCCGGAGAGGTAGTCGACCATCTCGCCCGGCGTGATCTTTCCGGCGAGCCACCCCGTGCGGACGGAAAAGAGGCGGGTCAGGAGACCGCCGGCGTCCGGCTGCGCGTCGCGCGCTGCGGCGAGGCCGCGCGCGAAAGCCTGGCGGTCGGGGACGGCGGGCCGCGCCGCGACCTTGGCGAGGAAGGAGTGGCGCGACAGGGTCGCGAAGATCTCGCCGGTCACGAAGGTCTGGAAGCGTTCGATGCGCCCCCCGGCGATGCGCGCCCATTTGGCGTGGGTGCCCGGCAGGACGACGGTCATGTCACGCCCGAGGCCGAAGCCGACGAGTTGTGTCTCCTCGCCCCGCATGACATCCGGATAGGGCCGGGCCGCCCGATGGGTGAGCCCGGGCAGGAAAGTGACGGTGTCGCCCCCTTCGAGTTCGAGGCGCCGTGCCGCGGCCGCGAGATCCGCCGGACTCGCCGGCGTCGGCACGTAAGGCATCTCCAACCAGCCGTTGCGGCTGCCGATCATGCCGGCGGCGACGATGGACAAGGGGCCACGTCGTTGCCGCCACGGTGTGAGGGTGCGCGCAAGGAGCCCGGAGAAATCGCCGTCCACCATCGACTGGATACCTTGCGGCGTCTCGATGCGCTCACTCTCTTCTCCGTCCGGGCCGATCAGCAGGGCGCGGAATTGCGCCGGTCCCCAATCGAGGACGACGTTGGGCTCACTCTTCGGCTCACGTTTCGCGGCGTCAGCGCCCATTCCAGGACCTCCTCCCGTCTCTCTTGGTTGACACTGCTTAGCACCCGGACATATGATCCACAATAAGCAACAAATGATCCAATATATGGATCGAATGGGAGTAGCGCTGTGCTGAGGGGTATCCTGCCTGTCCTGCCGACGCCGTTCCGGGCCGATGGCGCCATCGACGAAGCCGCCATGCGCCGCCTCGTCGCCTTCGCGCTGCGGAGCGGGGTGGACGGGGTCGTCTTCCCGGGCTTCGCCAGCGAGGTGGAGAGCCTCTCCGGCGAGGAGCGGCGGCGTCTCCTTGCCGTTGTCGTCGATGCCGTTGCAGGGCACGTCCCGGTCGTCGCGGGGGCGAGCGCAGCTTCGCTCGAAGAGACGATCGCCCATTGCCGGGATGCGCTGGCTGCCGGCGTCGGCAGCGTGATGATCCAGGCGCCGCGGGGCATCGGCGCGGACCGCGAGGCGGTCACCGCCTTCTTTCGCGGCGTCGCCGAGGCAGTGCCGGGCCCCGAGATCGTCCTGCAGAACGCGCCGGCCCCGCGCGGCTCGGATCTCGACCCGCGAACGATCCTCGCGGTCGTGCGGGATGTGCCGGCGGTGCGCTGGGTCAAGGAGGAGACGCTGCCCTCCGGTCCGGCCATCACCGCGATCCTCGCCGAGGCGCCGGCGCATCTGGCTGGCGTCATCGGTGGCGGCGGCGCGCGCTACATCCTCGACGAATATGCCCGCGGCGCCTGCGGCGCCATGCCGGCGCTGGAGCTCGCGGACCTGCACGTGGCGCTCGACCGTGCCTGGCAGGCGGGGGACCGCATCCGCGCCCGCAGCCTCTACATGCGCAGCCTGCCGCTCCTCGCCCTGCAGGCGCTCTATCGCATGCGCCTGACGAAACACGTGCTGACCCGGCGCGGCGTCCTCGACAACGCCGAGGTGCGCGCGCCGACGCCGGAGCTCGACCCGTGGAGCACGGCCGATATCGACGGCTGGTTCGAGGAGGTGACGGATCTTCTCACCGTCATGCTGCCAGCGGCGGCTGAAGCCGTGGGAGCGCGCTGATGGCCGAGCGCGTCGCTTCCGTCACCGCCCACACCATCACCCTGCCGCGGGAGACGCCCTATCTCGGCGCGCTGCGGCCGGGAGAGGAGACGAGCGCACGCGGCTACATCGTGCGCAAGGGCAACCGCACGGTCTATCCCACCGTCGATCGCAGCGTCGTCCTGCGCATCGAGACGACGGGCGGGGCCGTCGGCTGGGGCGAGACCTACGGCATCGTCGCGCCGGGCACGGTGCTGGCGCTGGTGGAAGACCTGCTCGGTCCCTTCGTCGTCGGACGCGACCCGCTCGACGCGGCCGTCATCCACGACGACCTCTACGACCTCATGCGCGTGCGCGGCTATACCGGCGGCTTCTATCTCGATGCGCTCGCCGCCATCGACATCGCGCTGTGGGACCTTGCCGGCAAGCTCGCCGGCCTGCCCCTCGTCAAGCTGCTCGGCGGCCAGCGGCGCGAGCGCATCCCGGCCTATGTCTCCGGCCTGCCGGAGCGAACGCGCGCCGCCCGTGCGGATCTCGCCGCGCATTGGCAGAAGAGGGGATTTTCCTCCTTCAAGTTCGCCGCGCCGGTCGCCGACGATGGCCTGGCGAGGGAAATGGCGACGCTGCGCGAGCGCCTCGGCGAGGAGGCGCGCATCGCCTGCGACATGCACTGGGCCCATACGGCGGAGGAGGCGATCCGCCTCATCCGGGCCATGGAGCCGCACGACCTGTGGTTCGCCGAGGCGCCGGTGCATACGGAGGACGTTGCCGGTCTCGCCCGCGTCGCCGCGCAGGTGTCGACGACGATCGCGGCCGGCGAGGAGTGGCGCACGGTCTTTGATCTCGTGCCGCGCGTCGAGCGCCGGGCCTGCGGCATCGTCCAGCCGGAGATGGGCCACACCGGCGTGACCGAGTTCATGCGCATCGGCGGCTATGCTGAGGCGCATCACCTCAAGGTCATTCCCCACGCGACCATCGGCATCGGGCTGTTCCTCGCGGCGAGCCTGCACGCGAGCGCGGCGCTCGCCGCCGTCGACTGCCACGAGTTCCAGCATTCCATCTTCGAGCCCAACCGCCGCCTGCTCACCGGCGACATGGACTGCGCGGACGGGTTCTACACCCTGCCGACGGGGCCGGGGCTCGGCGTCGAGCCGTCCAGCGAGGCACTCGACCTGTTGCGATCATAAGAAACAGACCCAAGGCGACCACGGGAGGAAGCCATGCATCTGACGAAGAGACTGAAAGCCCTGGGCCTTGCCGCGGCGGCCGGCGCCCTTCTGGCGACCGGCACCATCGTCCCCGCCGCGGCCGACACGACCCTGAAATTCGTCTCCTGGCAGAAGGACGAGCGGGGCGTCGGCGACTGGTGGGGTGCGCTCATCAAGGCCTTCGAGGAGAAGCACCCGGGCGTCAAGATCGAGTGGACGAAGGTCGAGCGCGGCGCCTATTCGGATACGATGACGACGCTGTTCGCCGGCGGCTCGCCGCCGGACATCGTCCATCTCGCCTCCTTCGAGTTCCAGAAATTCGCCGACAACGGCTGGCTGGAGAACCTCGATCCCTGGATCGAGAAGGCGAAGCTCAACCTCGACGGCTGGGCCGGCCAGAAGACCTGCGAATGGCAGGGCGACACCGTCTGCATCATGATGCTCTATTTCGGCTACGTCATGGGCTACAACGAGGAGCTCTTGCAGAAGGAGGGGCTCGCCGTTCCCAGGACCTGGGATGAGTTCATCGCCGCGGCCCGCAAGACCACGAAGGATCTCAACGGCGACGGCATCCTCGACCAGTTCGGCACCGGCCACGAGACCAAGGGCGGCGGCGGGCAGTATCTCTCCGAGATGCTGAACTATGTCCTCGATGCCGGCGGGCGCTGGACCGACGCCAACGGCAAGGTGACCATCGACACGCCGGAGATGGTCGAGGGCCTCACCCGCTGGAAGGCGGTGGTGAAGGATAACCTCACGCCGCGCGACCTCTCGGCGGGCGAGGTGCGCCAGCTCTTCGCCGACGGCAAGATCGCCATGAAGTTCGACGGCCCCTGGCTCTATCCCATCATGCAGAAGGGGGCGGCCAAGGATAAGCTGAAGCTCGCCATGGTGCCCTTCGATCCGCCGGTCGGCGGCTCGTCCAACGTGCTCGGCATGGCGAGCGAGATCTCCGACGACCGCAAGGCGCTCGTGTGGGACTTCATCGCCCTCGCGACCTCGGACGACTTCCAGACGAAATACGCCACCATGGCCGCCTCGACGCCACCGAGCCCGCGGGCCGACGTCTCGGGCGCCAAGGGCGAGACGCCGCATTTCGACCTGCTCGTCGAGGCGGCCCAGGCGGCCGCCAAGGCAGGCGTCGACCGCATCCCGACCGGGCTCGAGATCCAGTACAACGAATTCGCCAAGATGGTCATGGAAGAGGCCCAGCGCATGATCATCCAGGACCTCGACCCCAAGGCCGTCGCCGCGACGATGCAGGCGAAGGCCGAGGCGATCCAGAAACAGTAAAGGCCTCAGGTCGAGCACCGGCCCGCCGGCCTCGCCGGCGGGCTCCCGCACCCCGGGCGCGGTGAGAAGGTTATCGTCATGTCCACGCAGTCCATCCCCGCGCAGCCGCTTGCCGCCCGCGCGCCGGGCCGTCGTCGCCGCTTCGGCCTCGATCTCGCGCGTCCCAGCCGGCGGCACTGGCTCGGCTATCTCCTGCTCGCGCCGGCCGTGCTGCTGATCGCGCTCATCATCGTCTATCCGCTCTTCATCTCGCTCGATCTGTCGTTCCAGAACGTCGGCATCGCCCGGCTCGACCAGCCGCGGCGGCCCTTCACGCTGGCGAATTACGAGCGCCTCTTCACCTCGGCCGAGTTCTGGATGGCCTGCTGGGTGACGTTCAAGCTGCTCGTCATCGTCACCGGCGCCTGTTTCGTGCTCGGGCTCGCGACGGCGCTGCTGGTCAACAACAGGTTCCGCGGCCGCAGCATCGCCCGGCTCTTCGTCGCCCTGCCGTGGGCCGTGCCGGAGGTGATCGCCGTCGTCATCTTCGCCTGGATCTTCGATTCCTCCTTCGGGCTGATGAACTGGCTCTTCATCACGCTCGGGCTGACGAGCCAGACGATCAACTGGTTTTCGGACCCCGACGCCGCCTTCGCCGTGGTGGCGATCACCATGATCTGGAAGGGCTATCCCTTCGTCTCCATCATGGCGCTCGCCGGCCTGCAGTCGATCCCGGAGGATTTCTACAATGCGGCGAAGGTGGACGGGGCCAATGCCTGGCAGCGCTTCACCAACATCACCATCCCGACGCTGATGCCGGTGCTCGGCGTCACCATCGTGCTCGTCATGCTGTGGGTGTTCCGCGACTTCTCCATCATCTACGTGCTGACCGGCGGCGGGCCGCTCAAGGCGACGCAGACGCTGTCGATCATGACCTACGAGCAGGCCTTCGGCTTCTTCAAGATGGGCTACGCCTCGGCCGTGGGCATCGTCACGCTCGTCCTGTGCGTGCTGGCGAGCCTTCTCATGGTCGGCCGCCGCGCCGAAGCCATGTACTGAGGAGGCGGCGATGAAGCTCCGGTCCTCGCGCATCGCGCTCTATCTCGGCGTCGCCGCCACCTGCGCCGTGCTGCTGTTCCCGATCTACTGGCTGTTCGTGACGGCCATCTCGCCGCCGGCGGACCTGCGCTCGCTGCCGCCGCGCTTCTGGCCGGACGTGCCGCAATGGCAGGTCTTCTCGCGGATCGCCGAGGAGCGGCCGATGCTCCTGTGGCTGACCAACTCGACGCTCGCGGCGCTCGGCTCGGTCGCCCTGTCGATGACAGTATCGGTCTTTGCCGGCTACGCGCTGTCGCGCTTCAGGGTGCGCGGCGGCCAGTCCCTCGGCCTCTTCATCCTCACGGCGAAGATGCTGCCGGCGACGCTGCTCGTCATCCCGCTCTTCGGCATCTTCCGCTCTGTCGGGCTCATCGGCAGCCTCTGGTCGGTGGTGCTCGCCCACGCGACGCTGATCGTGCCCTTCACCACCTGGATGCTGAAGGGCTATTTCGACACCATCCCGCGCGAGCTCGAGCAGGCGGCGATGGTCGACGGCTGCTCGCCGCTCGGCGCGCTCTTCCGCGTCATCCTGCCCGTGGCGACGCCGGGGCTCGCGGCCACCGCCCTCTACGGCTTCGTGCTGTCCTGGTCGGACTATGCCTATGCCCGCACCTTCCTGACCAATGCCCAGCAGAGCTGGACGGCCAACCTCGGCATCACGACCATGAAGGGCGAATACGTCACCGACTGGAACGAGATCTCGGCCGCGGCGGTCTTCGTCGCCCTGCCCATCCTCGTCATCTACCTCTTCCTCGAACGCTATCTCGTCGGCGGCCTGACCGCCGGCGCGGAGAAGTAATCCGGAGCAGCGATTTATGGCCGGTATCCGCATCGAGAACGTCCGCAAGTCCTACGGCGCCGTCACGGTGCTCAGGGACTTCAATCTCGACATTGCCGACGGCGAGTTCGTCGTCTTCGTCGGTCCGTCGGGCTGCGGCAAGTCGACCATGCTGAAGATCCTCGCCGGCCTCGAGGAGGCGAGCGGCGGCCGCGTCCTCATCGGCGAGCGGGACGTGACGGACCTCGCGCCCGGCGACCGCGACATCGCCATGGTGTTCCAGAACTACGCGCTCTATCCCCACCTCACCGTCGCCCGCAACATGGGCTTCGGCCTCAAGATGCGCGGCATGGACCGGGGCGAGATCGACCGGCGCGTGAAGGAGGCGGCGAAGATCCTCGCCGTCGACCACCTGCTCGACCGGCGGCCGAAGGAGCTCTCCGGCGGCCAGCGCCAGCGCGTCGCCCTCGGCCGCGCCATCGTGCGCGAGCCGCAGGCCTTCCTCATGGACGAGCCGCTCTCGAACCTCGACGCGAAGCTCAGGGTGCACATGCGCGCCGAGATCAGCGCCCTGCACAAGCGCCTCGGCGTCACCACCATCTACGTCACCCACGACCAGATCGAGGCCATGACGATGGCCGACCGCATCGTCATCATGCGTGACGGGGAGATCCAGCAGATCGCCGATCCCGACACCATGTTCGCCCGGCCCGAGAATCTCTTCGTCGCCGGCTTCATCGGCTCGCCCGGCATGAACTTCCTGCTCGGCAACGTTACCGCCGACGAGCGCGGCGCGCGCGTCAGCCTCTTCGGGCAGGACGTCTCCCTGCCGGTGCCGCTCGCGGCGGTGCCCGGCATCGCCGGCCGGCCGGTCATCCTCGGCCTGCGTCCCGAGCACATCGGGCCGGCGCACGGCCCCGTCTCCTTCGCCGTGAGGCCGCGGCTGGTCGAGAGCCTGGGGAGCGAGAAATACATCTATGTCGACCTGCCGCACGAGAACCGCGGCGCACCGGCGGACGCCAAGGGCGCCGACGACGAGCGCCGGGGCGACGCCCTCATCGCCCGGCTGGTCGATGCCGGCGCGGTGGCCACGGGCGAGCCCATCACCTTGTCCTTCGACCCGGCGCGCCTGCACGTCTTCGACGCCGACACGCACCGGGCCATCCGCTGAGGTTTCGCCATGAGCATCGTCCCATGAGGATCCTCCGATGAGCATCGTCGTCACCGGCAGTGCCGGCCGTATCGGATCGCGGGTCGCGCGCCGCCTCCTCGACGAAGGCGAGGCGGTCGTCGGCTTCGACCTGCGCCCGGCCGGCATCGATCATCCCCGCTACCGCGAGGTCATCGGCGCCTTTTCGGACCCGGCCGCCGCACGGCAGGCGGCGGAGGGCGCTAAGGCCGTTCTTCATCTCGGCGCCTTGATGTCGTGGCGGCGCGAGGATGCCGACAGACTCTGGGAGGCGAACGTCACCGGCACGCGCATGGTGGCCGAGGCGGCCGCGGCCGCCGGCTGCCGGCGTTTCGTCTTCGCCTCGTCCGGCGAGGTCTATCCCGAGAACGTGCCGGCCTATCAGCCCATCGACGAGGACCATCCGCTTGCGCCCCGCACGCCCTACGGCCTCACCAAGCTCCTCGGCGAGGAGATCGTGCGCTTTCTCGGCCGCACGGGCGCCATGGAGACGGTGATCCTGCGCTTCTCGCACACGCAGGATGCGGCCGAGCTGCTCGATCCCGACAGCTTCTTCTCCGGTCCGCGCTTCTTCCTGCACCCCAAGATCCGCCAGCAGGAGGCCTTCGGCAACGCGGCGGCGGTCGCGGCGCTCGAGGCGGTGGACGACGGGCGCGAGGCGCTCGTCCTGTCGCGCAACGAGAACGGCCGGCCCTTCGCCATGCACATCACCGACACGCGCGACATGGTGGAGGGCATCCTGCTCGCCTTGCGCCATCCGGCCGCGGCCAGGGAGGTCTTCAACCTCGGGGCGAGCGAGCCGGTTGACTTCGCGCGCGCCCTGCCGCTCATGGCCGAACGCACGGGCCTGCCTCTGCGCGAGGTCAACCTGCCGGGGCCGGGCGTCCACTATCGGACGGCCAACCGCAAGATCCGGGAACGACTGGGATTTACGCCGACATGGACCATCGAGCGCATGATCGACGAGGCGGTCGCGGCGCGCAGCGCGCGGCAGCGGTCGTAAGGCCGGAGGAGCGGGACGTCCCCACCGGCGCGGCCGCACTCGCCAAGGGGCTCTACCTGCTCGAGGTCATCGGCGAAGCGGAGACGCCGCCGCGCTTCAAGGACCTGCAGGCGGCGACCGGCCTGCCCAAGGGCACGCTGGCGCGCATGCTCAACACCCTCGTCCTCTTCCGCCTCGTGCGGCACGAGGAGAGTGACAGCACCTATCGGCTCGGCCACCGGCTCTTCGAGCTGGCGCACCGGGTGTGGGAATCCTTCGACCTGCGCGGGGCGGCCGCTCCGGTCCTCGACCGCCTGGCCGACGAGATCGCCGAGACGGTGGCCATCGCCACCATCGATGCGGACGAGGTGCTCTATATCGACCAGCGCAGCCGCGGCGGTGCCTTCGGCTTTCGCATCGAGGTCGGCCGCCGGGCGCCGCTCCATTGCACGGCGGGCGGCAAGGCGCTCCTCGCCTTCGCCGCACCGCACGAGCAGCGGGCGCTCCTCGACCGCATCCGGCTCACCCGGCACACGGCGAACACCATCGCCGACGAGGCGGCGCTGACGGCGGAGCTCGCGCTGATCCGCGCCCGCGGCTATGCGATCTCGGTGTCCGAGCATGTCGAGGGCGTCTCCTCCGCCGCCGCGCCCATCTTCGACCATACCGGCAAGGCGATCGCGGTGATGGGCGTCTTCGGCCCGAGCGCGCGCCTTCCCAACGACCGCCTGCACGTGCTCGGCCGCGATCTCATGGCGGCGGCGCGGCAGGTCTCGGGCAATGTCGGCGCCGCGCCCATGAACATCACCTCCCAGCTCGGTCCCGGCCACGGCGCTGATCCCGCCGTCGCGTGCGTCCTGCCGTGGGGCGCCCATCTCGCCGAGGGGCCGGTATGGATCGCCGGGCACGAGCGGCTCTACTGGGTCGACATCCTCGCTCCCTCGGCGAACCGCTTCGACCCGGTGACGGGCGAGAACGAGGAACTGCGCCTGCCGCAGCTCATCAGCGCGCTCCTGCCGCGCCGTGGCGGGGGCCTCGTGGCCCTCACGCAGACGGGCCTCGTCGGTCTCGACTTCGCGACGGGCGCGACGACGCCGCTCGTCGACCCCGAGGCGGACATTCCTGACAACCGCTTCAACGACGGCAAGTGCGACCGGCGGGGGCGGCTGTGGGCAGGCAGCATGCGCCTCGACGCGAGCCGCACCTCGGGCTCGCTCTATGTCATCGAGAAGGACCTTTCCTGGCGGCGCGTCTCCTCCGGCTATACCGCCGCCAACGGGCTCGACTGGAGCCCGGACGGGCGCACGCTCTATTTCGTCGATTCCGTGCCCGGCCGGATCTATGCCTTCGATTGCGATCCCGAGACGGGCACGGTCGAGAACCGGCGCGTCTTCGCCGAGGTGCCGCCCGAGGAGGGGAGGCCGGACGGGCTTGCCGTCGACAGCGACGGCTTCGTCTGGTGCGCTTTGTGGGACGGCTGGCGCGTGCGCCGCTATGCGCCCGACGGGCGGATCGACCGGGACGTCGGCCTGCCCGTGCCGCGGCCGACGAGCGTCGCCTTCGGCGGCGCCGACCTGAAGACACTCTTTATCACCTCCGCGCGCGTGCGCCTGCCCTCGCGCGTGCTCACCGAGGCGCCGTTCTCGGGCGGGCTCTTCGCGCTGCCGGTCGCCGTGCCGGGCCTGCCCACGGCGGCTTTTGCGGGATGAGCGCGCTCTACCCTGATCTCGCCGGCCGCGTCGCGCTCGTCACCGGCGGCGCGGACGGCATCGGCCGGGCAACCGTCATGGCGCTCGCGCGCCAGGGCGCCCGCTGCCTCGTGCTCGACATCGATGCGGACAAGGGCGAGCGGCTCGTGGCCGAGGCGCCGGGCGTCGTCTTCCGCCGGGCGGACCTGCGCGACGTCGCGGCGACGGTTGCCGCGATCCGGGACGGCGAGCAGGCGACCGGCCCCGTCGCGCTCCTCGTCAACAACGCCGGCCATGACGAGCGCCATGCCTTCACCGAGGTGACGCCGGACTATTGGGACGACCGCCTCGCCGTGAACCTGCGCCACTTCATGTTCGTCACCCAGGCGGTGGCACCGGGCCTGCGCGCCGGCCGCGGCGCGGTCGTCAACCTCGCCTCCACCTCCTGGATGCAGGGCGCGGTCAACCTCATCGCCTATACGACGGCGAAATCGGCCGTCATCGGCTTCACGCGCTCGCTGGCGCGTGAACTCGGGCCGGGCGGCGTGCGCGTCAACGCCGTCACGCCCGGCTGGGTGATGACGGAGCGTCAGCGCGCCGCCGCGACCGCCGAGCGGCTCGCCCGTGCGGCCGAGCGCCAGGCGCTGCCCGGCGAGATCCTGCCCGAGGACGTCGCGGCGATGATCGTCTTCCTCCTGTCGGGCGAGGCACGCATGTGCACGGGCCAGAACTTCATCGTCGACGCCGGCGTGGTGTAGGGGGCGCGGGGCCGCAAAAATTTCGACGTCCAAGGGACGAATTCGGTCGGCGGCTCCGTATATGGAGCTGATGACGTCGCAACGGTCCCGCTTCGACACCCTCGGACAGCTCACGGCGCTGCGCCGCTATGCGCGGTCGCTGACGCGCGATGATGTCGCTGCCGAGGACCTCGTGCACGATACCTTGCTGCGCGCCTACGAGCGGCGCGGCAGCTTCGAGGCCGGCCGCGGCTTGCGCGCATGGCTGTTCTCCATCCTCCACAACCTTTTCGTGGACGGGCAGCGGGCCCGGCGGGCGGACGAGCGCCGCAAGGCGCTCGTGGCCGATCTCCATCCCGAGCACCAGCCGGCGGTCCAGGACCAGCAGCTGCGCCTCGCCCAGCTGCGCCGCGCCTTCATGGACCTGCCCGACGAGCAGCGCGCGGCGCTTCACCTCGTCGCCATCGAGGGCATGAGCTTCGCCGAAGCCGCGAAAGCCCTCGGCATTCCCTCCGGCACGCTGATGTCGCGCCTTGCCCGGGCGCGCGCGGCGCTCCGGGCACTCGAGGAGGGGGAAGCCGGCGCCCGTCGGGGCAAGGCGCCAGACCTCAAAATCGTAGGAGGATCCGATGGACCGTCCCATTGATCCGATCACCGAGGCCGATCTCGAGGCCTATGTCGAGGACCAGTTGCCCGTGGCCCGCCGGATCGAGGTGGAAGCGCACCTCGTCCGGCATCCGGACGAGGCGGTCCGCGTGATCACGGACCTCAAGATCCGCGACGAGTTGCGGTTGGCCCTCGCCGGGCCGCCCTATGTTGGGCGCAGCGCGACGGCCGAAGCGGCCCTGCGGCTGGAGCGGGGGCTGTCGCGCGACCGTTTCCTGCGCCAGCTGCGCAAGGTGGCGGCTGTCGCCGTCCTCGTTGGGACCGGCTGGCTCGCCCACGCCGAGTTCGGTGCCCTGCGCGTCGGCGAGGTCGTCGCCTCGGCGATCCCGCCAGCCTATGTGGTGGATGCCATGCAGGCACACCGCACGGCCGAGGTACGCGCCGGCATGGCGTCGCAGCCCGCCGTACCGCGCTACGACCCGGCCGAGATCCGCTCGGCGACGGCGATCGGCCTGCCGCCCCTGCCCGAGGGCTGGTCCGTCGCTGACGTGCAGATCTTCCCCTCCACCTTCGGGCCGAGCGTCGAGATGGCGATCCGCACCGAGGCGCTCGGGACGGTGTCGCTCTTTGCCGTGCGACCGGGCGCCTTCGATGTCGTGCCGGCGACGGTCGCTCACCACGGCGATCTCGCCGCCGCCTACTGGCAGATGGGCGAGGTCGCCTATGCGCTCGTGGCGCGCGCCGATTCCAAGGAACTCGACCGGGCCGCCGACCGGCTGGTCCGAGCCCTCTACTGAGTGCAAACCCAAGCAACTGATCCACCCCAGGAGAACCAAGCGATGAACATGCCGAACTATGGCTACGGCTGGCAGGCGGGCGGTGCCCGCGTCGATCGGGCACTCTTCGACGAGGGCCTGCGCCAGCACATGCTGCGCGTCTACAACTACATGGCCCTCGGCCTCGTGCTGACGGGCGTCGTCGCCTTCATCGTTGGCACGACGCCGGCGCTCTACGTGCCGATCTTCTCGACGCCGCTCAAGTGGGTGGTGATGCTGGCGCCGCTCGCCTTCGTTCTGTTCTTCTCCTTCCGCATCCAGACCATGTCGGCGGCCGGCGCGCAGGGCCTGTTCTGGGCCTTCTGCGGCGTCATGGGCCTGTCGCTCGCCTCGATCTTCCTCGTCTTCACCGGCACGAGCATCGCCCGCACCTTCTTCATCGCTGCCGCGATGTTCGGCGCGACGAGCCTCTACGGCTACACGACGCGGCGGGACCTGTCGCAGTTCGGCTCGTTCCTGATCATGGGCCTCATCGGCGTGATCATCGCGAGCATCGTCAACCTGTTCCTCGGATCGAGCGCGCTGCAGTTCGCCATCTCGGTCATCGGCATCCTCGTCTTCGTCGGCCTGACCGCGTGGGACACGCAGGCGATCAAGGAGCGCTATGCCGAGAACTTCGATGCGGAATCGCAGCAGAAGCTCGCTGTCTTCGGCGCTTTCTCGCTCTATCTCAATTTCGTCAACATCTTCCAGCTGCTGTTGAATTTCACCGGCGAGCGGGAAGGCTGAATTCGTTCGAGCAACGGAGCTTCGTGACAATGGACAATCAGGACCGGCAGGCCATCGAGGGTTTGTTCGCCCGCCTCGGCGAGGTCGAGCGCCAGGCGGGCCCGCGGGATCAGGCGGCCGAGAGCTTCATCCGCGAGCGCATGGCGCAGCAGCCGGGGGCGCCCTATTTCATGGCCCAGACCATCGTGATGCAGGACTACGCCCTGCGGGAGGCGCAGCGGCGCATCGAGGAGCTGGAGCGCCAGGCGTCGCGCCCGGCCGGCGGCCTCTTGTCGGGCCTCTTCGGCGGCGGGCAGACGAGCCGCGCCGGTTCCGTTCCGCCGATGCCGCGCAGTGCGGCCGCCCCGGGCGGCGTGGCGCCTGCAGCGGTGCCGCCGGCGGGGATGCAGCCCGGCCGCGGTGGCGGCTTCCTCGCCGGCGCGGCGCAGACCGCCATGGGTGTCGCCGGCGGCGTCCTGCTGGGCAATGCCATCGCCGGCATGTTCGGCGGCAACGAGGCCCAGGCTGCCGAGGCTACGACGCCGGAGGCGGAGCCCGAGCCAGCGGCGGACGAGGGTGGCGGCTTCTTCGATGGCTTCTTCGGGGGCGACGAGGAGATCTGAGCGGAGCCGCAGGAACCTGCCGTGAAGAACGAGGGGCCGGCGCAAGCCGGCCCTTTTCATTCGGAGGCCGGTTTTTCCACGCCGATCTCATCCAGCAACCAGTTGCGGAAGGTCGCCATGGCCGTCGTGTCGCTGCGCGACTGCAGCCGCGTCAGCCAGTAGCGGCCGGTCGCCACGGTGACGGGGAAGGGCTGTCGCAGGGCACCTGTTTCGAGATGCCGCGCGAACATGAGCGGCGGGGCGAGCGCGATGCCGAAACCCTGCAGGGCGGCTTCCATCATGGCGAGGGAGGAATCGAAGACGACGCTCTCGGGCACGGCCGGGCCGGCCCCGACGCCCGCGGCGGCGAGCCATTGCGGCCATTCATCGCTGCGGTAGGAGCGCAGCAGCCGGTGCGCGAGCACATCCTCCGGCTTTGTCAGGCACCGGGCGACCTCCGGCGCGCACAGAACGGACAGGGGAGCCTCCAGCAGCGGCAGGGCATCGATGCCGTGCCAGGCGCCTTGGCCGAAGCGGATGGCGTAGTCGAGGCCCTCGGCGGCGATGTCGACGCGGTTGTTGTTGGTGGAGAGGCGCAGGTCGACGAAGGGATGGCGCGCGCGGAAGGCGTCGAGCCGCGGCAGCAGCCAGCCGACGGCGAAGGTTCCGACTGCGCCCACGGTCAGCACCTCGCGGCCGCCGCCCTCGAAACGCTCCAGTGCCGTGGCGATGCGGTCGAACGAGCCCTGCAGCACCGGCAGCAGGGTCTCGCCCTCGCTCGTCAGCATCAGGCCGCGGGGCAGGCGGATAAAGAGCGTCGCATCGAGCTGCGCCTCCAGCTGTTTCACCTGATGGCTCACCGCTGCCTGCGTGACCCGCAGCTCGATGGCGGCCTTGGTGAAGCTCAGGTGGCGGGCCGACGCCTCGAAGGCGCGCAAGGCATTGAGTGGCAGATAGCGGCGGACCATGGCGGCCCCAAATTTTCTAATGGCTCCCCCGAGATATTATCGTTTGCGAGAGACGGTCATGGAATTGTATTTCGACTATCCCGCGCGCGATTAATCATACAAAGGCGATTAATCTGCGAGAAAGGCATGTGATTTATAGGAGCATAATCGATGAAAATCAAATATATCGTATCCATATACATCATGTGCTCGTCCATTTTTCTTGCGACAGCGGGCGCTTGTGCGGCAGAACTGGATAGAGGCTTGCTGAAGGCCATCGTCGACGTTGCCATCGAGCCGGTCATGAGAGAGCATGCCGTTCCCGGCATGGCCGTCGGCCTCACGGTGGACGGGAAGCATTACTTTTTCAACTATGGCGTGGCGTCGAAGGAAAGCGGGCATCCGGTAACGAAGACGACGCTGTTCGAGGTCGGCTCGGTCAGCAAGCTCTTCGCGGGGCTGGTGGGTGCCTGGGGCGCCGTGGAGGGCGAAGTCTCGCTCACGGCGCCGGCGAGCAGCTACATGCCGGCGCTGCGCGGCTCCAGCTTCGACAGGATCACCCTGTTGCAGCTCGCCACCTACACGGCCGGGGGCCTGCCGTTGCAGTTCCCGCCCGAGGTCAGGGACGAGGCGAGCATGGTCTCCTACTTCCGCAGCTGGAAGCCCGCCTATCCGGCGGGAGCGCAGCGGGTCTACTCGAACCCGAGCATCGGCCTTTTCGGCCATCTCGCCGCTGCCGGCATGGGCCGCTCCTACGAGGACATCCTTGAAGCCACGATTCTGCCCAGCCTCGGTATGGCGAGCACCCATGTCCGCGTGCCGCCGGAGCGCATGGCAGACTATGCCTTCGGCTACACGAGGGAAGGCAAGCCGCGGCGCATTTCCCTCGACGTGCTCGGTGCGGCGGCCTACGGCGTGCGGACGAGCGCGGCCGATCTCCTGAAGTTTCTCGACGCCAACATCGCGCCGCCGCAGGACGCGCGGCTGCGCCGGGCCATCGCCGCGACGCAGACGGGCTATGTCCGCGTCGGCGAGATGACCCAAGGCCTCGGCTGGGAGCGATACGACTATCCCGTGTCGCTCGAGACGCTGGTCGCCGGCAACACACCGCAGGCGAGCGGCAAGGGGAAGGCCGCCACCTGGCTCGTTCCGCCCGCGCTGCCACGGCCGGACGTGTTACTCAACAAGACCGGGTCCACCAACGGCTTCGGCGCCTATGTCGCCGTCGTGCCGGGCAGGCGCCTCGGCATCGTGCTCCTCGCCAACCGGTTCTATCCTAACCCCGACCGCGTCCGTGCCGCGCACGCCATCCTAAGCGCCGTGGCGGACGGCGCGGCGCGATAGGGAAGAGGCGATGGATGCCGGCCGAGGGGCGGCGAGCCCGTCGACCGGTGGCCTACTGGCCCGCACTGAAGAAGGCCAGCCGCGTCAGCAACGTGTAGTCCGCCTCGACGGCCATGGCGGCGAGGAAGGCGAGAATGGCGCCGATCGGCACGAGGATGGCATAGACGAGGGCGAGCCGCTCCCATGCCATGTGCATGAAAACGGCCACGATGAGCCCCGCTTTCAGCATCATGAAGGTCAGGATCAGCGAATAGCGCAGCGTCCCCGTGAGGTGGAAGTAGTCTACGAGATAGGAGAAGGCGCTCAGCACGAAGAGCCAGCCCCAAACGACGAGATAGAGCCGGATGGGGTGGGCCTTGACGACGATGCGGTGAGCCGCGTCGCTGCGGGCGATCTCACTCATGGCGTCCTCCTCACCAGAGGTAGAAGAAGGCGAAGATGAAGACCCAGACGAGATCGACGAAGTGCCAGTAGAGGCCCATGATCTCGACGGCTTCGTAGCGTCCCTTGCGGCCTGTGAAGAAGCCCGGCCGTCCGTGGTCGAAATCGCCGCGGATGACCTTGCGGGCGACGATCAGCAGAAAGATGACGCCGATGGTCACGTGCGTGCCGTGGAAACCCGTGATCATGAAGAAGGCGGAGCCGAACTGCGCCGCCCCCCACGGGTTGCCCCAGGGCCTGACCCCCTCGCTGATGAGCTTCGTCCATTCGAAGGCCTGCATGCCGACGAAGGTGGCGCCGAGGAGGGCGGTCACCACCAGAAGCGCCGCCGTCGGCCGGCGCTGGCGGCGGTAGCCGTAGTTCACCGCCATGGCCATGGTACCGCTGCTCGAGATGAGCACGAAAGTCATGATGGCGATGAGGATGAGCGGCAGATGATGCCCGGCGATCTCGAGGGCGAAGACCTCGCTGGCATTGGGCCAGGGCTCGGCGGTCGACATGCGCGCGGTCATGTAGCCGATGAGGAAGGTGCCGAAGATGAAGGTATCGCTGAGGAGGAAGATCCACATCATGGCCTTCCCCCACGACACGTTGCGGAAGGCGCGCTGATCGGCGGAGAAGTCGGTGACGATCGTCGCCAGGCCGCTCTCGGGTTCGCGGGTGCGATGCTCGGTGAACGCGGTGTTCATCGCGCCTTCCTTTCACGACAGCAACTGGCGGCAGACGGCGAGGAAATCCCCCGCCCAGCCGGTGATGACGGCGAAGAGGACGAGCCAGACGAGGGCGAGGAAATGCCAATAGAGCGCACAGAGCTCGACGGGCAGCTGCGCCGCCGCGGCATCGGGGCTGCGCCAGAGCTTCACCGTCACGGCGACGAGCGCCACGAGCCCGCCGAGGATGTGCGCGCCATGCAGGCCGGTGAGCACGTAGAAGAAGGAATTGGCGGCATTGTCCGCCAGCCGGTAGCCCGAGCCCGCGAGTTCGTCCCAGGCGATGAGCTGGCCGCCGAGGAAGGCTGAGCCGAAGCCCGTGGCGGCGAGGAGCCCGTCGAGCGCGCGCTCCTTCTCGCCGCGCCGGGCCGACCGGACGGCCCAGACGAGGGCGGCGCTGGCGAGGAGGATGAGCAGGGTGGTCACCCACAGGATGCGCGGCACCGGCAGGGCCGACCAGTCGGCCAGCTGCATGCGCATGGTGTAGGCGCTGAGAAACAGCGAGAACAGGGCGCCGACGACGGCGAGGAAGACGCCGAGCCCCACCTTGGCGGCCGGCATGTGCGCGAGGCCGCCGGTGTCCTCGACGATACCGGCCGCCAGCCACGGCCGGCTCATCAGCCGCTGGCCGTACAGCCACCAGGCTGCGAGCGCGGCAAGGAGGACGAGGAAGGCGACAGCCGCGGTCACGACATGCCTCCCGGCGCGGGTCGGGGCCCCAATGGCACGGCCTCCGGCGGCATGTTCTGCGGAATGAAGTCCTGGGCGACGCCGGGCACGTTGTAGTCATAGGCCCAGCGGTAGACGGTGGGCTGTTCCCTGCCCCAGTTGCCGTGCGGCGGCGGCGTTTCGGGCGTCTGCCATTCGAGGCTTGTCGCCCGCCACGGATTGCCGCCGGCTTCGCGCCCGTGCCGGATGCTCCAGATGAGGTTGAACAGGAAGAGGAGCTGTGCCGCCCCGACGACGAGGGCGAGGACGGTGATGTAGGCGTTGAGCATCTGCGCCGAGGCCGGGAAGAAGCTGGCTTCCCCCATCTCGTGGTAGCGCCGCGGCACGCCGAGGAGACCGAGATAGTGCATGGGGAAGAAGATGGCGTAGGTGCCGAGGAAGGTGATCCAGAAGTGCAGCTTGCCGAGTACTTCGTTCATCATCCGCCCGGTGACCTTGGGATACCAGTGGTAGATGGCGCCGAAGATGACGAGCACGGGCGCGATTCCCATCACCATGTGGAAATGCGCCACGACGAACATGGTGTCCGACAGGGGCACATCGACCACCACATTGCCGAGGAAGAGCCCAGACAGGCCGCCGTTGACGAAGGTGACGATGAAGCCGAGGGCAAAGAGCATCGGCACGGTGAGATGAATGTCGCCGCGCCACAGGGTCAAGATCCAGTTGTAGACCTTGATCGCTGTCGGCACGGCGATGATAAGGGTTGTCGTGGCGAAGAAGAAGCCGAACCACGGGTTCATGCCGCTGACGTACATGTGGTGCGCCCAGACGACGAAGCTGAGCGCGCCGATGGCGAGGATCGCCCACACCATCATGCGATAGCCGAAGATGTTGCGCCGCGCGTGCGTGGCGATGAGATCGGAGACGATGCCGAAGGCCGGCAGGGCAACGATATAGACCTCCGGGTGGCCGAAGAACCAGAACAGGTGCTGAAAGAGGATGGGGCTGCCGCCGCCGTAGTCGAGCCGCGTGCCGAGCTCGATGAGCGACGGCATGAAGAAGCTGGTGCCGAAGATCTTGTCGAACAGCATCATCACCGAGGCGACGAACAGGGCCGGGAAGGCGAGCAGCGCCATCACGCTCGCCGTGAAGATGCCCCAGACCGTCAGCGGCATGCGCATCAGCGTCATGCCCCGGGTGCGCCCCTGCAGCACCGTGACCACGTAGTTGAGGCCGCCCATGGTGAAGCCGGCGATGAACACGATGAGCGACACCAGCATCAGGATGATGCCGCTCTCCTGGCCGGGCGTGCCGGAAAGGATCGCCTGCGGTGGATAGAGCGTCCAGCCCGCCCCCGTCGGGCCGCCAGGGGCGAAGAAGCTGGCGAGGAGGATGACGACGGCGAGCAGGTAGAACCAGTAGCTCAGCATGTTGGCGTAGGGGAAGACCATGTCCCGCGCGCCGACCATGAGCGGGATGAGGTAATTGCCGAAGCCGCCGAGGAGCACTGCGGTGAGCACGTACACGATCATCATCATGCCGTGCATGGTGATGAGCTGGTAATAGGCGGCGGCGTCGATGAAGGCGAAGGTGCCGGGAAAGCCGAGCTGCAGGCGCATCAGCCACGACAGGAAGAGCGCGATGAAGCCGATCGCCAGCGCCGTCACCGTGTACTGGATGGAGATGGTCTTGGCGTCCTGGCTGAAGACGTATCGCGTCAGCCAGCTGTGCGGATGGTGGAGGGTGAGGTCCTCCACCTCGGTCGCTGCGGTTTCTGCCACCCTGTCGAGGGGAACGTCGGCCATCGCTTCAACCCTCCGCCCTTGCCCGGCCGCCGCGCGGCCGGCATCTCACCGCTCGGCTATCACCGGCACCGCCCGCTGCGCCGCCGGGCGCGCCGGCTGCTGCTGTTCCAGCCAGGCGCGGTAGTCGCTTTCCTCGGCCACCACGACGAAGCCGCGCATGAAAGCGTGGCCGACGCCGCACATCTCGGCGCACAGCACCTCGAAGGTGCCGGTTCGCGTCGGCGTCAGCCAGAAATAGGTGACCATGCCCGGGATGAGGTCCATCTTGGCGCGAAACTCGGGCACGTAGAAGTCGTGCAGCACGTCGAGCGAGCGCAGCACCGCCTTCACGGGCCGGCCGACGGGCAGGTGAAGCTCTCCCCCCTGCACCATGACGTCATCCGCCCCGCGCGGATCGTCCGGGTCGAGGCCGAGCGGGTTGTCATCGGAGACATGCCGGATGGCCGTGGCGCCCAGCCTGCCGTCCGGCCCCGGCAGCCGGTAGCTCCACTGCCATTGCTGGGCGACGATCTCCACCTCGTCGGCATCGGGCGGAACGGTAATGAACTGGCGCCAGACATAGAGCCCCGGCGCCAGCATGGCAGCGACGCCGATGGCGGTGACGACCGTGAGCCACCATTCGAGGCGCCTGTTCTCCGGCTCGTAGAGCACCTCGGCCTGCTGCGGCCGGTGGCGGTAGCGCCAGACGCACCAGGCCATGAAGAGGACGACGGCGACGAAGACGAGCCCGGTGATCCAGAAGGTGATGGTGATGGTGTGGTCGATGTAGCTCCAGTTGGAGGCGATCGGCGTCCACCACCATGGGCTCAGGAGATGGAACACCACAGAGCCGATGGCGATGACAAACAAGGCGAGAGCGACGTACATGGCCCCTTCACCTCGCGGGTTCCATCGGGCGCACGGCCGCGCCCATGGCCTATTGCGTCAGCGCGACGGGCGCCTCGTCGAACTTGTGCAGATAGGCAATGAGATCCTTGATCTTCTGCTCGTCCTTCACTCCGGCGAAGACCATCTTGGTGCCGGGAATCTTCTCGCGCGGATTGCGGATGTATTCCGCGAAGGTTTCTTCCGTCCAGGTGATATCGGCGCCCTTGTTCGCGCCGGAATATTGGAAACCCTCGACCATGCCGGTCTTGCGCCCGAAGAGACCGTTGAGCACCGGCCCGACGGCGTTGCGCGCATTGGGCCCGACCTGGTGGCAGGCTTTGCACTGGGCGAAGACGCGTTCGCCGGCGGCCGCGTCCTGAGCGGCCGCGACTTCCGAGAGGGCGATCAATGCGCCAAGGGTTGCCAACAATGTCAGGACCGCACGCGGCAGACCTCGCGCAAGGGCCGAGGCTCCACACCGCCCGGTGGCTCGCCGTGCCATATCCGTCCCTCCCGAACCGCAGTTCGAGACGTCGCAGCCCCTCGCCGCCGGACATCTACTTCCGGCAGCACCGAGACCTGCCGCGACCCGTAGGAATAGAAGTATAGCCCGAACAGCCCGCCTCGGACAAACGGTTCGATCCTCCGATCGTCGAAGGGTCTCGGAGCCGCGCTGGATACGAGGCTCGATTGGACCTTGATGGGTGCGTTTGCGCCGTCCGCGACGCCGGGCGGGCGCGGGACCTTCCCGGCGCCCACCTGTCGCAACAGCCGGGCCGTCGCCTCGTCAAGAGGCTCGGGATCACGGTGTTTCGGATACGATCCGCACGTCTGTCATCGACCGTTCGGAGAGCGTTGCCCCCGCATGGTCCTCAAGGCGCAGATGCGTCCAGCGCGGCGCATGGCGGCCGCGGCGCAGGACCTCCACCTGCCCATCGGGCAGCATAGCGCAATTGAGGAGAACGTGGTTTGCCGTATCGAGGATGCTCTCGCCGTCGTCGTCGAAGACGACGCGCGGGCGAAGGCCGCCGTGGTGGGAGAAAAGCCGCAGCGCGAGTGTTGCGGGCTCGCCCGGCGCCGGGCCGAGCGGCAGGATGGTGGCGCCGCGCACGAGAAGGGGACAGCGGCCGAGCGGCGCCGCCACCTCGATGCGCCTGCCGCCGGGATGCCACGCGCCCGTATGGAAATCGAACCAGCCCTCCGGCACGGCCGGCAGATAGACCGTGCGCGCCGTGAGGCCGGGATCGACCACGGGCGCGACGAGGAGGTCGTCGCCGAGGAGGAAGCTGTCGTCCTCCTCGTAGGTCAGGGGGTCGTGCGGAAAGGCGAAGAAGGTCGGCTGCAGCAGGGGCACGTGTTCCCGATGCGCTCGCCACAGGAGGGTGTAGAGAAGGGGCGTCAGCCGTTCGCGGAAGGCGAGCGCCGCGCGCACGAGTGGCAGCACCTGCGGGTACATCCACGGCTCGTTGGCGCTGCCGTCGTCGTTCCAGGAATGGATGGTGAAGCGCGGCCAGAATATGCCGTGCTCGATCCAGCGCACGAAGAGCTCGGGTTCCGGCTTCGGTCCGGCGAAGCCGCCGATGTCGTGGCCGAAGTTGAAGAGACCTGAGATGGACAGGCCGTGGCCCATGCGCAGGTTGTAGCGCAGCGTCTTCCAGGCGGTGCGGTTGTCGCCCGTCCAGGTCTGCACGTAACGCTGCATGCCCGGCCCGCCCGAGCGCGAGATGAGATACGGCCGCTTGCCCGGGGCATGCGCCGTCTGGGCCCTATGCGAGGCGCGCATCATCAGGTTGGTCTGCACCGGGCGCAGCGTGGCGATGGTGGTGCCGGCGCCAGCGAGGTCGCAGCCTGCCTTATCGTCCCAGATCTCGAACTCGTTGTTATCGTTCCAGGTCGAACCGATGCCGTTGTCGAGAAGGCTGGTCTTCACCTTGGCGCTCCACCATGCCGACGTCCGCGGATTGGTGAAGTCGAGATAGGCGCCCGTGCCGCCCCAGAACTGCGTAAGATGCGGCTTTGCCGCATCCTCGCTGTCGCGCACGAAGCCGCGAAAGGCCTCGACCTCGGCAAAGAGCGGGTGGTCGGTAAGAAGGGCAGGCTTGATATTGGCGGCGATCTCCAGCCCCGCCGTGCGCAGCCGGCGCGCGAATCCGGCCGGATCCGGAAACTTGTCGCGGTTCCAGTGGAAGACGTAGCGCTTGTCGCCGATCATGGTGTAGCCGGACGACAGCTGGAACGAGCGGCATGGGATGCCGTGCTCGGCGAGCAGGGCAAGGAACTCCTCGAACCGCGCCGGCGGGTCGGCGTCGTCTGTGTACTGCATGGTCGAGCCCGAATAGGCGAGCGACCAGCGCGGCGGCAGGGCCGTGCGGCCGGTCAGCGCCGTGAAGCGGGCCGTGACCTCGGCAAGGCTCGGGCCGAAAACGACGTAAAGGTCGAGGTCGCCATCCTCCGCCTCGAAGCTGCGGTAGTCGCCGTGATAGGCGTCGATCTCCTGACCGAGGTCGAAGGCGCCGCGGGCAAGATTGTCGTAGAAGAGGCCGACGCTGTCCCCGCCGCGATCGGGCCGCACGGTGGCATAGAACGGGATGTGCTTGTAGAGCGGGTCGCTACGCTCGGCATCATAGCCCATGGCGTCGATGGTGCCCATGCGCAGGCGCCGGCCGTGCTTGTCCGCATCCCCGCTTTTCTCGCCGAAGCCGTAATAGCGCTCCTCACGCCGCCGCACCAGATAGTGCGCAAGGCGTGGTCCGTGGCGGTCGAAGACATAGGCGCTCGTCGGCCGATCGGCGAGCACCTGCCGCCATGCTCCGTCGGTCTCCTGGCGGAAGAACCAGTCGAGCCGCAGTGGCGCCCGCTGCACCAGGATGCGGTAGAAGGCGGTCTCGACCGTGATGGCGGCCTCATCTTCGGCGATTGTCGCCGCGATGCCGGGGAAGCCGCTGCGAGACAGGCGGTTGCGCCCCGTGAGCGCGTCGGGCTCCTCAGCCTCGCCGGCAAGTTCCGGCGACAGCGACCAGGTGCGGTCGATGCGCAGGCCGTTCGGCCGCAGCACGAGGAACCGGGCGAGATGGGTGTCGAGCAGGTCGATGATGGCGCGATAGCCGCTGTCGAGGGCGAGTTCGACGCGGCCCGCGTCGACCGACACGAGACGAGCTCCCGTCAGCACGAGCATGTTCTAGTCTCCAGGTCGTCGGGTCTGCAGCGGCGCGGGTCAGGGCATCAGCCCGAAGAACCGCGGCAGCCACAGCGAGATGGCGGGGATGTAGGTGACGAGGAGCAGGGCGCCGGTGCTCCACAGGAAGAGGGGGATGAGGGGGCGGAACACCTGCTCGATCGATACCTTGGCGATAGCGCAGCCGATGAAGAGGGCGCTGCCGGTGGGCGGCGAGACGATGCCGAGGCACATGTTGAAGACGAGGATGATGCCGAAATGCACCGGATCGACGCCGAAGCTCTGCAGAACGGGCAGGAAGATGGGGGTGAAGATGAGGATGCCGGGCGTCAGGTCGAGGAAGGTGCCCATGATGAGCAGCACGATGTTGACGAGCAGCAGCGCCATCACCTTGCTGTCGGACACCTGGCGCACCCACTCGCCGATCATCTGCGGGATCTCGGCCAGCGACATCACATAGGCCATGGCCATCGAAGTGCCGACCATCAGTGAGACGATGGCGGTTGCCTCCAGCGTGTCGACGAGGATGCGATAGAGGTCCTGCAGGGACAGCTCGCGGTAGAGAAGCGCGAGCGTCAGGGCATAGACGACGGCGATGGCCGAGCCCTCGGTCGCCGTGAACACGCCGCCGACGATGCCGCCGATGACGACGACAACGAGGCCGAGGCTTGGCAGGGCGGCCACGATGGCGCGCAGCTTCTCGCCGGTGGAGAGGCGGGGTGCGCGGGCATAGCCGCGCTTCTTCGCCATGATCCAGGTGGGAATCATGATGGCGAGACCGAGAACGAGGCCCGGCAGGTAGCCGGCGACAAACAGCGCGGCGATCGAGGTGCCGCCGGACACGAGCGAATAGATGATGAAGGCGCCGGACGGCGGAATGAGGAGCCCGGTGATGCAGGAGGAGATGTTGACGGCAGCGCTGAAGCTCTTGTCGTAGCCTTCCTTGTTCTGCAGGGGCTGCATGGTGCCGCCGATGGCCGAGGCCGCGGCGACGGCCGAGCCCGATACCGAGCCGAAGAGCATGTTGGCGAGGATGGTGATCTGCGCCAGCGCACCGGGCATCCAGCCGACGAAGACCTTGGCACAGTCGATGAGCCGGCGGGCGATGCCGCCCCGGTTCATGATGGCGCCGGCCATGAAGAAGAAGGGGATGGCGAGCAGGGCGAAGCTGTCGAGCCCGGTCGCGATGCGCTGGGCGGTGACGGCGAGTGCCGGCCCCGGCGGCATGATGGTGAGGAGCGCTGCGATCGAGGCAAGGCCCGTGGCGAAGGAGATAGGCACGCCTGCTGCCAGCAGAACGGCGAAGGCGACACTGAGGACAAGGGCGGGGGAGAGTTCCATGCGAGGTCGTCCCTGGCCGATCAGTCGAGGCTCACATGGTCCTCCGCGACCTCGCCGCCGCTCGCCCACTGGGCGAGCACGAGGGCGGCGTAGAGCGCGGTGAGGGCGCCGGAGATCGGAATGACGGAATAGACGAGGCCCATCGAGACCTGGAGCGCCGGCGACACCTGCACGAGGCGCGCCGCGCGCTCGGTCAGCGCATAGCCCCCGTAGACCATGACGGCGACGGAGAAGCCGACGACGAGCAGGGCGATGATCCACTCGAGCACCCGCCGCGGTCCGAAGGAGAGGAGCTGCGTGAGGGCGGTGATGGCGATGTGGCCGCGCCGACCGAGCACATAGGCCGCGCCGAGCAGGCTCACCCAGATGAAGGTGAAGCGGGCGATCTCGTCGGTATATGAGGTGGAGGCGCCGAAGAAGTAGCGCCCGAGCACCTGCCAGACGACGCAGCCCAGCATTACCACCATGAGCGGGACGGTGATGGCGAGCACGAGCGCATCGAGTGCGCGGTGGAGGCGCCGTATGACGCCGAGGCCTGTGCCCATGCTCTTGTCCTCTCCGACAGCTTTGACCAGCGTGGAACGCCCCGGCCCATTCGGAGCGGGGCGCAGTCTGCGTGGCTTACTTGAGCGCCTGGATACGCTCGGCGAGCGAGGCGAGCGCCGGTGTCGCCTTCAGGTCGTCGTACATGGGCTGCACGGCGGCGCGGTAGGTGGCCTTGTCGGCATCGACGAAGGTCACACCCATGGCGACGGCATCACCCTCGGCCTTCCTGAGCTCGGCCTTCCACGCTTCGTTGTGGGCTTTGCCGGAATCGACCGCGGCCTGGCGGATGATGTCCTGCTGGGCGGCGGGCAGCCGCGACATCGTCATCTCGGAGATGAGCAAGACGTCCGGCACGCGGGTGTGCTCGTCGCGCGTGTAGACCTTTGACACCTCACCGTGCTTGGCCAGTGTCAGCGCGGTCACGTTGTTTTCCGCGCCATCAACAACCTTCGACTGCAGCGCCGTATAGAGCTCGCCCCAGGCGAGCGGTGTTGCCGTGGCGCCGAGCAGGTTCACCATGCGCGTCGCGACCGGGCCGGGCTGCACGCGGATCTTGAGGCCGGCGAGATCCTTGGGCGTGGGCACCGGCTTGTTGGCGTAGAAACTGCGCGTGCCGTTATCGTAGTAGGACAGGCCGACGAGGCCCTTGGCCGCCGCCGAATCAAGGATCTCGCGGCCGATCTCGCCATCCGTCACCTTGAAGAAGTGCGCGTCGTCGCGGAACAGATACGGCAGGTCGAAGATGCCGAAGGTCGGTTCGAAGGCGGCCAACGGCGCGGCATTGGTGTGAGCGAAGTCGAGTGCGCCGCTCTGCAGCTGCTCGATGAGCTCGCGCTGCTGGCCCAGCTGGCCGGCGGCGAAGACACGGACCTCGACCTCGCCGTTGGAGCGCTCCTTCACAAGTGCGGCGAAGTTCTCCATCGCCTTGTCGACCGGGTGGTCCTTGGCGAGCGAATGGGCGAGGCGCAGCGTGGTCTTGGCCGCCGCCGGCAGGGGCAGCGCGAGAGCGGCGATGGCAGCGAGCGCGATGGCGCTGCGGCGTGTGGTCTTGAACATCACGAGGGTCCTCCCGGTTTAACTGGCGCCTTGATTCGTCGTCGCGAGCGGCGCCTGCCCGCCCGCGCCGCCGTTCTCCGCCCGCCGCCGTTCGGCCCAGCACGCGGCGAGGACGTCGAAAGCCCGCTTGCGCGTAGTCTTGTCCTCGGCCACGAGGCCCTTGCGGTTATAGCCGCGCTGGAAGACGGTCTGACGGCGTTCGGTGCGGAAGTCGTAGAGGATCCAGGGGCAGACGCCCTGCACATAGCCGGCCCGCGCCAGCGTCGTAAGCTGGGCGCGATAGACGGCCTCCTGGCAGTCCTCGGTGAAGAAGGTGGTGGCGGGGCCGCGCAGGCCCGCCACGGCGTCGGCCCCCGTCTCGGTGATGATGACCGGACGGTCGGGGTCGGAGTTTGCGAGGAGGCGCTCGAGTCCCTCCATCGAGGGCTCGTACCAGCCGAAATACTCGTTGAGGCCGATGACGTCGAGATGGGCGGCGAGCCTGTCCTCGATGCGAAAATGCGCGCGATTGATGAGGCAGGCGGCCGAGACGAGCCGCGTGCCGTCAGCCTCGCGCGCCGTTGCCGCGAGCCGGCTCATGAAGGCATGGCGCGGATCGGTGTCGGCATTCTCGTTGCCGATGCCCCAGATGATGACGCTGGCTCGGTTGCGATCGCGCCGCACCATCTCGCGCAGCTGGTTGTCGGCATCGGCGAAGGTATCTGCCGCCTCGAAGGCGATGGCCCAGTAGACGGGGATCTCCTCCCATAAAAGGAAACCCAGTTCGTCGGCGAGCTCGGCCGCCCGTTCATGGTGCGGATAATGGGCGAGGCGCAGGAAATTGCAGTTGAGCGCCCTGGCATGGTCGAAGCGGCGGACGAGGTCGGCCTCACTCGTCGTCTTGCCGAGGGCGACGTCGTCCTCGTGCACGCAGATGCCGCGCAGGAAGATGGGCTCGCCATTGAGGAGGATGCGCCGGCCGTCGACGCTGATCTCGCGGAAGCCGACGCGGTCGCCAATCTCGTCGTCACCGCAACGAACGGTGACGGCATAGAGGCGCGGGGTGTCCGGGCTCCAAAGCGCCGGGCTGGCCTCGACCTCTATGGAGCCGAAGCCGCCGCTGACGGGCAGGGCGAGCGCGTCGATCAGGCCGTCGACCGCGATGGTCGCGGTGCCGTCTACGGGATCGGACAGGGTTACGTCGAAACGCAGGCGCCGTCCGCCGCTGCCGGGCACCAGGGCGGCGCCGAAGTCGCGGATGAAGACCGGCGGCAGGCGGACGAGCGACACCTCGCGGTAGAGCCCGCCGTAGTTGAACCAGTCGGTGTGCTGCATCGGCACCCGGTCTGGACGACGACGGTTGTCGACCTGGATCTGCAGGCGGTTCTCGCCGTCGACGAGATGGCCAGTCAGCTCGATGAAGAAGGGCGTCGAGCCACCGCGGTGGGCGCCAACGAAGATGCCGTTGAGGAAGACCCGGGCCTCGTAATTCGCCGCACCAACCCGCAGAACGATGCGCTCATCTGCGCCCGTCCGGTGCGTGAAGAAGCGCGTGTACCAGGCCGCGCCCTCGAGATAGGTCCATTCGCGCCGCAGCACGTTCCAGCACGAGGGCACCGGCGCCGTCACCTCGGCGTTGGTGTCGTAGTCGCGGGGCACCGGCCAGGCCTCGACCGGGGCGGGGGCGTCGGCATACCACTTCTGCCGCAGGCCCTCGTCGTAGGGGTCGATCGCAAAGCGCCACTCGCCGTCGAGCGATTCGGCCGCGCGGCCACCCATGAAGACCATGTCGCGCCAGCCCACGTAACCTTTCGCGAAACGGCGCTCGTAGGCTTCGTCATGAAGGTGGTGGTAGGGGTCGATTTGGCCCGGACCATCCATTTCGTCCTGCGCCGACATTCTCTTTCCCGTGCGCTTCCAACCGCGCCGCTTCGGCGGCGTCTCACTCGTTTGCTCGCGAAAGGCGCTGCTCAAAGGGCATTGGCAAACGTTTGCCTTCCGACAGAAGGAACTTGGCAAACGTTTGCCTGCCATGCAAGTTGAATCTCAAGTCGCGCTGAAACCAAAGCGCAGAGTTGACCTTACGGCAGGTCTGCGGACGATTGTCCATGCAAGCAAGGGGGAGGGATGGGGTTTGGCGCCTGCCAGGATCAGGGGCACTTCGACGAAACCAGGGTCGCGGGCATCCCTCGCCGAGGTGGCGGACCGTGCGGGTGTTTCCATCTCAACCGTCTCGCGCATCGTCAACGGCATCGTCGGTCGCGCTTCTGCCGAAACGGTCGCCCGCGTGCGTCAGGCTGTGGATGAACTGGGCTACCGGCCGGATCGAATCGGACGGGCAATGCGGCAACGCCAGAGCAACGTGGTGGCGCTGTTGGCCCCCAACCTCGCCAACCCGGCCATGTCCACCATCGCCGCCTCGACCGAAGAGGCCCTGCGCCGCGTCGGCCATGTCATGGTGCTGTGCGACACACACGACCGGGCCGACCTGCAGGACGAATATCTCGCCGCGATGGCTGCGCAACTGGTGCGCTCCGTGATTTTCCTCGGCGCCGTGGCGAGCCCGGCCCTGCGGGCGGCGAGCGAGGCAGGCGAGGTTTTTCTCTTCGTCAACCGGCGCAATCCGCACGACGAGCGAGCCCCGTTCGTCGGCATCGACAACCGCGGCGCGGGGGCCGCCGTCGCGGCGCATTTTCTGGCGAACGGCCATGCACCACTCGCCGTCATCCATTCCGATCATTCCTCCTCGGCGGTACGGGACCGGACATACGGCTTCATCGATGTCCTTACGAAAGCCGGGATCGCGCCCGAGATGCTTATGCGCCTGAGCGCGCCGGGCGACGACCATCTCGATATCGGCTATCAGGCGGCCGCTGCGATCGTCGCGGCGCCGCAGCGGCCGCGGGCCGTGCTCTGCACAAGCGACCTCATTGCCTATGGCGCTCATCGCCTATTGACGGAGGCGGGGCTTGCCGTGCCGGACGACGTGGTCTTGGTCGGCATCGACGGCAATCCCATCAATCCGTGGCTTGCGCCGTGGCTGTCCTCCGTCGTGATTCCCTATGAGGATTACGGGCCGGTGATCGTCGACAGCCTGGAGCGGATCTGGGCCGGCGAGGATCCGGGCGAGCGGCTGCTGCCCTATGCCTTCGGATAGCCCCGCCCCTGCGGCCGGTGGGCAACGCGACGCAGGGTCATCCGCTCCACAAGTGTCTCGACGAGACCTATCTGGCGGGGCAGGCACCGCTCGAGGGCGAAGCGCATCGCCACCGTCGCCCGGGCCGCTGTCCTGAGCGGTGCGAGGGTCCGCCCGCGAGCGAGTGCTGCGACGATGGTCTCGGCCAGTGCCTCCTCGTCGAAGAAATCGACCAGGAGCCCGTTGCGTCCATGCGCGAGCACCTCCCGCACCGGTGCGGTGGCGGACCCGATGACGAGGCAGCCGCAAGCCATCGCCTCAAGGAACGACCACGACAGGACGAAGGGGTAGGTCAGATAGACGTGCGCCGCCGATATCTGGAACAGGCGCACGAGCGCCGCGTGGGGGATGCGCCCCAGGAAGACGATGCGCTCGGGCGGGAGGCCCGTTTCCTCCATCATCGCTTCCCGCCAGGAGCGGCCGTCGTCTCGCGCACGGCCATAGCTGATGCCGTCGCCCCCTACGACGACGAAGAGGGCCGTGGGATGGCGCGCGGCGACGCGCGCGGCGGCACGCATGAACTGGGGAAAACCGCGATAGGGCTCGAGGTCCCGTGCGACGAAGGTCACGACGGGATCGCCCTCGGCGATCACGCGGCCGTCGGGCAGCTTCATCCGGACGCCGGCCTGCGGCCGGCAGAGAGCCATGTCGATGCCGTCGTGGCACACGACGATGCGCCGGCGCAATTCGGCGGGATACTGGTGGCGCTGCCAGCGGGTGGGGCTGAGGCCGGCCTCGATCGCCTCCATGGTGAGGAGCTGCGCCGAATTGCGCATGCGCAGGCGCATACGGTCGTCGAGCGCGGGCTCTTCACCCGGCGCAAAACCCACGTCGCTGCCCTCGCCGCGGTAGAAGAACTCACAATAGCCGAGCATCGGCGTGTACGGCAGCACGTCCTTGGCGAAGAGGAGGCCGCCCCAGCCTATGTGGCCGATGACGACCGCCGGCGGGCCGCTGCGCTGCTTGAGATTGTCGAGCACCGCGGCCACCTGCGCGCCGGTGCGCACGTGCAGCTCTGTCGCCAGCAGATGGGGATGCGGCGTCGCAGCCCGCCGGCCCTCCGTCATGTAGCGCACGATGGCGATGTGCGAGGGGCGTTGCTCCGCCCGCTCGCAGACGAATGTGATGTCCCACCCCTCGGCCGCCATGCGGTCGACGAGGCGGCCGAACTGCCCCGGGAAGTGCCGGTGGACGAAGATCGCCCGCATCGCGCCGTCAGGCGATGCGCGCTTCGCCCGACCTCAGGGCGTCCGTCCAGGTGTGCTCGATCCGGCGCAGCGTGCGGAATGTGATCTCGAGGTCGCGCAGTTCCCCATCATCCCGCACCACCAGCCGATGGTAGCCCTCGTCCACGCCGCGCACCAGCTCGCAGAGCTGGCGCCCCTTGTCCGACAGGCGGATGCGGGCGGAGCGGCGATCACGCACGGAGGCACTGCGCTCGACATAGCCGGCTTCGACCAGCCGCTTCAGATTGTAGGAGGCGTTCGAGCCCAGATAGTAGCCGCGGTCGATGAGGTCGCGCACCGACAGGTCGTCGGGCCCGATGGTGAACAGCATCATCACCTGCGCAGGGCTGAGATCGTCGGCGCCGATCCGCATGAGGTCGACGCGGAACAGGTCGAGATAGCGGCGGTGCAGCCGCTCGATGCAGCGAACCAGCTCAAGGTGCGCCACCGAGCCGGCATCGCCCGCCTCCTCGCGAGGCATTGAGCCGGGAAAATAGGCCCTGTGCCCGTTGGTCGGCATGGCTGTCAAAGCGGTCATCTCATTGGCAGATTTGTGTTCCATGCTGGTTCCCGTCGTATCGCTGCAGTTTTAGATCGATTTTCGAACTATCCTTGCAGCGTTTTCCCAGTTCATTAGGCCTGTCCGATCGAGTCGCCGGCGGCCTTTATATCATTATAACGTTACAATGCATGCGATTCTTCCGCGATGGCAAAGTCTTCGTTGCGAAGAGGCACGCATCGACACATTCTTGCACGAATTTTCGGGCAAAAGTGAGGGACGGCCGAAGCCCATCCGTCCGGAGCGGTATACGCATGAAGAACACCAAGAGGCCGGCCAGCGCCGCGGACCTCATTCACCAGGGCCAGAAGACCTTCTTCGTGGGCCTCGTCTATGCCGGCATCCTCAGCGGCATCATCAACATGCTGCAGCTGATCGTGCCACTGTTCATGCTTCAGGTGCATGACAGGGTGATCAACAGCCAGAGCCTCGATACGCTGGTGATGCTCATGATCATCGCCGGCATCGGGCTCGTCCTCTTCGGCGTCCTCGACTATATTCGCTCACTCACCTTCCAGGTGATGGGCGGGGCGCTGGTGCGCCGGCTCAACCTGCCGGTGCTGCAGGCGGCCATCGCCGCCTCGGTAGGCCGGGGCGGCGTGCGCGCCAGCCAGGCGATTCGCGATCTCAACGACATTCGCTCCTTCCTCACCGGCAGCGCGATCGGCGTGCCGCTCGAGGTGATCTGGTGCCCCATCTTCCTCGCCGTGCTGTTCGCCCTGCATCCGCTCTATGGCATCCTCGCGCTCATCTCGGCGACGATTCTCGTCGTGCTCAGCCTCGTATCGGACTTTCTCACCCGACGCGCCCTGAAGCGCGCCAGCGAATCGTCGGTCGAGAACATCAGCGAGATCAGCGCCAGCCTCCGTCATGCCGAGGCCATCGAGGCCATGGGCATGCTGCCGGCGCTCGCGCGGCGCTGGCGCAGCGCACAAATGCGGACGCTCGACCTCCTCGACACGGCCGCGCGCCGCGGGCGGGCCATCCATTCCGTCACCCGCACGTGTCGCTACATGATGCAGATCGCCGTCCTGTCCGTCGGCGCGACGCTCGTCATCGAGCAGGAGGTCAGCCCCGGCTCCATGATCGCGGCGAGCATCATCACCGGCCGCCTCCTGCTGCCGCTCGACACGATGGTCGACGGCTGGCGCAGTTGGGTCTTCGCCATCGCGGCCTGGAAGCGCGTGCGGGAGCTGCTGGAGAAGCAGGCACCCGTGCGCGATACGACCCCGACCCCGCGCACCGAGGGCGACCTGCTTGTCGACCGTCTCGTCTTTGCGCCGCCCGGATCGGATGTGCCGGTGCTCAAGGGCGTGTCCTTCGCCCTGTCGCCCGGCGAGATTCTCGGCGTCGTCGGGCCGTCCGCAGCCGGCAAGTCGACGCTCGCGCGGCTCCTCGTGGGGGTCTTCAAGCCGACGGCCGGTGGCGTCTATCTCGATGGGCACAACGTGTTCCTGTGGGAGCGTGGCTCGTTCGGCGAGATGGTCGGCTACCTGCCGCAGAACGTGTCGCTGCTCGATGGCACCATTCGCGAGAATATCGCCCGCATGGGCGAGGCGGATCCACGCCAAGTGCTCGCGGCCGCGCGCCTTGCGGATGTCCATGACATGATCGGCCGGCTGCCGCTCGGCTACGACACACCACTCGGCGACGGCGGCTACACGCTCTCGGGCGGTCAGCGCCAGCGCATCGGCCTCGCCCGCGCGCTCTACGGAGAGCCGCGGCTCATCGTGCTCGACGAGCCCAACGCCAATCTCGACGCCGAGGGCGAGCAGGCTCTGATGCGAGCCATCGTGGCGGCCAAGCAGCGCGGTGCCATCGTCGTGCTCATCGCGCACCGGCCGTCGATCATGCAGGTCGTCGACAAGCTGCTCGTCCTGCAGGACGGCCGTGTCAGCCAGTTCGGGCCCCGCACCTCGATCGTGGCCAGCATTCACCCGGCCGACAAGCCGGCCGCTGCAGTGGCGGACGGCGGGGGCCGCGTCGCTGCGCTCGCGGGTTCCGGGAGGCCGGCATGAAGAAGGACATTGAGATCGTCGCGCCGGAGACGCGCGAGGCCGCACGCCAGCGCGCCAACGAACGCCGCCTCGAGGCGGTGCCCGCGCAGAACTGGGCCGAGCGCTACGAGGCAGATGGGCCGCCCGTGCCGACGCTGCGCGGTCCTGTCATCGCGGGGCTGGTGGCCGTCGTCCTGGGCCTCGGGGGCTTCGTGGGATGGGCTTTCTCCGCGCAGCTCGACAGTGCTGCCGTCGCGACGGCGACGGTCATCGTCGATACGAAGCGCAAGACGGTGAGCCACCTCGAGGGCGGCATCCTCAAGCAGTTGCTGGTGCACGAGGGCGAGACCGTCAAGGCCGGCCAGCCGCTGGTGCGCCTCGACGACACGCGTGCCCGCGCCGACTATGCCGCCCTCGATGCCAAGCGCATCGGTCTCGAGGCGCGCCTGGTGCGTCTCAGGGCGGAGCAGGCGGGGGCCGGGGAACTCGTCTTTCCGGAGGCGTTCGAGACGTCGCCGAGTCCCATCGCCCGCGAGGTCACGCGCGCCGAGCGCAACCTCTTCAGAGCACGCCGGGAGATGTTCGACCGGAAGGTGGACATTCAGAGGAAAACCATCGAACAGCAGGAGGCGGAGCTTGCCGCCATCCGTGCCCAGACCGAGGCCAACACCCGCCAGCGGGAACTGCTCGACCGCGAATTGCAGGCCATCTCCACTCTCGTCGAGAAGGGCTATGCGCCCCGTCCGCGCCTGACCGAGCTGCAGACACGCGAGAGCGAGCTTGCCGGGCGCGCCGGCGAGCTCGTGGCCCGCAAGGCCAAGGCTGAGCAGGCCAAGGCTGCGGCCGAACTGGAGATCCTGTCACTTCAGACGGACTTCCAGCAGCAGGTGGCGGCCGATTTACAGCAGGCTCAGCTCGAGCTCGCGGACACGACCGAGCGCATGCATTCCGCCAAGGACGTGCTGGAGCGCGTCGCGGTGCTGGCGCCGGAGGACGGCATCGTCACCGATATCCGCATGCGCACACCCGGCGGCGTCATCGCTGCCGGCCAGGCGATCCTGGATCTGGTGCCGGATCAGGAGCGGCTCATCGTCGAGGCGAAGGTCAGTCTGCGCGACATCGATTCCGTACACGTCGGGGCGCCGGTGCGGGTGCGCCTCCTCGCCTACAACAATCGCAGCCAGGCGCCGCTCGACGGCCGTCTCATCTATCTGTCGGCCGACCAGCAGATCGACGAGCGCAACCAGGCCGCGTTTTATGTCGTGCGGGCGGAAATCCTGCCGGAGAGCCTTGCGGCCAATCCGTCGGTACGGCTCTATCCCGGCATGCCGGCGGAGATCCTGATCATCAACAAGCCGCGGCTTGCCGTCGACTACCTGCTGGCACCAATCACAGAGAGCTTCAACCGGGCTTTCCGCGAAGAATAGCCGGCGTCGGGTCTCGCTGCGCCCCCCGGAGCCCGGCAACTCCGGAGGGGCTGCCTTGCTGCACCGCCAAACCGCCCAACGATACCTGTCGTCTATCGCATCGTGGCGACGTCTTCCGGTGTTGCGCCGCGGCATTTAATTCGAGTTTCGAACTTTTTTCGCAGCAAATTGAAGCATTAATATATGAAAATGACTTGCTGATTTGATGACGATATTATGGCAATACAAAAGTCATTCCATGAACTATTATTTTATGACTTCACACTCGCAGAAAGCGCCCCTATAGTCCCGCCGTCAAATGCTGTTGTGCGCTGCACACTGCACATGAAGACGAGCCGGCAAGGCCGGGCTGGATGTCCGCTCTCCGGCGAACCAACGAAGGAGACAGCTATGGCGACTCTCGAAGGTGGCGCCTTCGACGACACCCTCTTTGGCACACGAGGCGCAGATGTGATCTGGGGCCACGGCGGCGATGACCTGATCTTCGGCGGTCGGGGCGATGACGTTCTGTTCGGCGGCGAGGGTGACGACCGGCTCTTCGGCGGCCAGGGCGATGACGCCCTGTTCGGCGGCGAAGGAGACGACCTCCTGTTTGGCGGTCAGGGCGATGACATCCTGCAGGGCGGGGCAGGCAGTGACATCCTGTTTGGCGGCCAGGGGGCCGATATCCTCCAGGGCGGCGCCGGCGACGACATTCTCGACGGTGGCAGGGGTGACGACATCCTGCAGGGCGGCGCTGGCGACGACATTCTGCGCGGTGGCCAGGGCGACGACATCCTGCAGGGCGGAGAAGGCAACGACGTCCTCATCGGCGGCCAGGGTAACGACATCCTGCAGGGCGGTGCCGGTGACGACATTCTCCAGGGTGGCGCCGGCAACGACGTCTTTGTCTTCACCGGCGGCGGCGGAAACGATGTCGTGCTCGACTTCAAGGTCGGCGAAGATGTTCTGCAGATCGCGAAGGACATCAACGGCACGGGCATCGCATCGGCCGACGATCTCGTCGACCGTATCCACCAGGCGGGCGCCAATACCGTGATCGACCTCGGCAACGGCGACACGATCACCCTCGTCAATACGGACGCCGAGAGCGTCCAGCAGAATCCGGGCGACTACTTCACCGTCCACTGACAATGAGGGGCGTCGCGGCCGGGCCCGGCTGCGACGCCCCCGCCGATGCGGGGTGAACGGATGGCGTTGATTGATGTCGACGAAAGGGCTGCCGAGCCTGCCGAGGCCGGGCATCCGAGAGTTTTTCTCCTTGATCGCGAGGTGCTTCTGCTCGCATGGGACGTGGCGAAGGCGGTTGATGCCGTGGTGCCGCTGTCCGTCGCAGGTGGCTTGTCGATCGCACCCACGGCTTCGCTGCGCCTGACGCTGGCCGAGGGCGGCACGCGCCTTCTGTGGGCCCTGCGCCGGCCGGCCGGCATGCCGCTGAACATTTGCCTGTCCGCGAGCGCTCCCGGCGAGCGGGTGGACATCGCGATCGGCGCGCAGGAGGCGGTTGCCCCGGCCGATGCGGCAAGTCTGCTGGACGGCCTCGACGCCGCGGGCCGCCTTGCTCTACTGTCCGCGCTCCTCAGTCTCTGGCCGTCGTTGTTCCGCCTGCGGCGCAGCCGCGCCTATCTGCGGCTGCTGCGCTCGCTGCTGCAGGCGATGGCGCCCAATCCGCCGGCTGCCGTCATCCTGGCGCGCGCCGCCGATGATTTCGTTCTCGTCGAAACGATGCTGGCCGCCGGCTTCGGCCGGATCGATGCCGCCTATGCCGTCAGCGACCGAGGTCTCTGCAAGCTCGAAGGCGTGCCGCATTGCGCGCCCTTGCGGCGGGACGGCCGCCAGAGCGTGCACTGGCTGGCCGGCGATGCCGCGCTCTCCGGGCCGGGAGCCCTCATCGTGCTGACAGGGCCCGACGGCATGAGCGTGCGCGCGCTGACGCAGGCAGGTACGCAGCCGCCGACGATGGTGCGCTGGCTGCGCGAGAAGGCGCAGGGCGCGCCCGGCCTGCGCGAGCATCTCCTGCGCGAGCTCTCGGAGCGGTCCGAGGCGGGACAGGCCATGGCGCTCGAAGCGCAGCTGCGCGCCCCTCTGCAACCGCGTCGCGTCGCGGGCGGGGGCGCCACGCCGTCGGCCGAGATTGCCACCGCGCTGGCGACGGCCTCCGGCACGCTCGTCACCGGTTGGTATCGCGATCCGAGCGACCTCGTTGCCGGCATCGAGGCCGTGACGTGCAAAGGGCCCCAGGATCTGACACCGGGCCTTCACCGCTTTCCCGTCGACATCGAGGGGCCTGGCGAGGATATCCGCCTGCGCGCCACCGGCTTCGCGGTGCGGGCGCCGGCCTTTCAGGGCGCCGTGCCGCTGCTGCAGCCGCGCTTCCGGCTGCGCCTCAAGTCGGGCGCCTTCCACGATCTCGTGCCCGGCCCGCAGCCGGTCGATCCGGCCGAGCGCCGCGCGGCCGCCCTGCGGGCCGTGCCACCGCAGCATGTGAACGAAGCGGTTCTGGCCGGCACCATCGCGCCGGTGATCGAGCGGCTCCACGCCGAGGCACGCGGTCGTATCGGCGAACCATCCGTGGTGACGATCGGGCGCCCTCTGGCGCGGCCCCGGGTATCTGTTGTCGTGCCGCTCTATCGCGTGCTCGATTTCCTGCGCTTCCAGATCGCTACCTTCGCGGCCGATGCGTGGTTCCGCGACCATGCGGAGCTGATCTATGTGCTCGATTCGCCCGATCAGGCGTGGGACGTGGAGCATCTCCTCACCGGGCTGCACCTCGTCTATGCGCTGCCGATGAGGCTTGTCGTCATGGCGCGCAACGCCGGCTTCGCGCGGGCCTGCAACACGGGCGCCGCCGAGGCGCGAGGCCCGGTCCTCGCCATGGTCAATTCGGACGTGGTGCCGACAGCGCCCGGCTGGCTACCGGCGTTGGCGAAACGCCTCGACGGGCGCCGCGGCATCGGGGCTGTCGGCCCGAAGCTGCTCTTCGAGGACGACTCGCTTCAGCATGCGGGCATGTTCTTCTCGCAGGACCATCGCGGCCGCTGGCTCAACCAGCATTTCCACAAGGGCATGCCGCGCGATTATGCGCCGGCCTGTAAGGAGCGTATCGTGCCTGCCGTGACCGGCGCCTGCCTCGTCCTGCCGCGCCCGCTTTTCGACGACGTTGGCGGCTTCACCGAAGACTACGTCATCGGCGATTACGAGGACAGCGACCTGTGCCTGAAGATCACGGCGCGCGGGCGGCGCATCCTCTATGCGCCTTCGGTGGAGCTCTACCACCTCGAGCGCAAGTCGATGAAGGAGAGCGCCGACTACATGCGCGGCATCGCCTGGCAATACAACTGCGCCCTCCATACGGCGCGCTGGGGCGATCTCATCACCGACATCATGGAATCCCGCGGCAGCCGTCGGCGCCGGCGGGAGAGGAGCCTTTGTGCATGACAGCCCAGATTGCCCACCGCATTTCCTCGCGCGATGCCTCACCGCTCACGGCGGCGGAGGAGGCGCGCCTGACCTGGCTGACCGGGTCGGTGCTCAACAACCGTTTCCTGCCCGCGCCGCCGCCCGAGAACGTCTTCGTCGGCGACGGCGACTACCGCGCCATCGGCGCCGAGTTCCTCGGCCATTTCGTCCGCCTCGGCGGTCTCAAGCCCTGCGACAGGGTGCTCGACATCGGCTGCGGCATTGGCCGCATGGCCGTGCCGCTGACGCAATATCTCGACAGCGACGCCGTCTACGAGGGCATTGACCCGGTGGGCGAGGGCATCGCCTGGTGCACGCAGACGATCACGCCCGTCTATCCCAATTTCCGCTTCTGCCGCCTCGACGTGGCGCATCCCCTCTACAACCCGGAGGGGCCGCTTGCCGGCGAGGACGTGGTGCTGCCCTTCTCTGACGGCAGCTTCGACTTCGCCGCCATGGTGTCGGTGGCCACCCACCTGCCGCTCGCCGAGATCACGGCCTACATGCGCGAGGTCGCGCGCCTGCTCGCGCCGGGCGGGCGCCTGTTCCTCACCGCCTTCATCGTCACGCCGGGTGACCATGCGCGGGACGGCGCCCGCCCGCGCTTCCAGCGCGGCGAAGAGGCCGGCACCTGGGTGGCCGATCCGGAGGCGCCGCTCGGGGCCATCGGCTTCGATTCCGGCCTCGTCGAGAATGCGGTCGAGACCATGGGCCTGCGCATCGAGCGCGTGAGCCTCGGCCACTGGCGCGGCGGCACCGACGCGCCGCATTATCAGGACGTCATCGTGGCGAAGAGCCCGGGGGCACCCGCATGAAGGTGCTCGTCGTCGCGCACAACCATCCCGACTTCCATCCCGGCGGCACGGAGATCTTCGCGCACGACCTGTTCCTGAGCCTGAAGGAGCGGGGGCTCGAGGCCCTGTTCCTGGCCGCCACCAACCGCATCCACCGCGATCCGCGGCCGGGCACGGCCTTTCAGGGCCTGCCGGGGGCGAGCGACGAGGTGGTGCTGTGGAGCGGCCATTTCGACCGCTTCTACATGAGCCAGACCGATACCTATGGTGTCGTGCCGGACCTCAAGGGCCTCATCGAGAGCTTCCGGCCGGACGTGGTGCATATCCACCACCTCCTGCTCGTCGGCGTGGAGTTCATCGCCCTCGTGCGACGCCTTCTGCCCGAAACGCGCATCGTTGTGACGCTGCACGACTATTATCCGATCTGCGCGCATGACGGGCTGATGATGCGCACGAAGGAGCGCGAGCGCTGCGACGCGGCCTCGCCGCACCGTTGCCATGGCTGCTTCCCCGAGATCGGTGCGGACCGCTTCCTGCTGCGCGAGCGCCACCTGAAGACGCACTTCTCGCAGGTCGACCTGTTCATTGCGCCGAGCCGCTTCCTCAAGGAGCGCTACGTCGCGTGGGGGCTGCCGTCCGGCGCGATCGAGGTGGTCGCGAACGGCCGGCCGGCGGTGCCGGCTGCCGCCCATCGCTCCTCCCCCGACGGGCGGCGGCCGGTTTTTGGCTATTTCGGCAACTTCAATCCGTGGAAGGGTGTGACCGTGCTGCTGAAGGCGGCGGCGCGGCTCGCGGACCTCGATGGCTTCGCGCTGCGCCTGCATGGCGGGGCGCCGTTCCAGGCCGAGCACTTCGTGGCGGAAGTCGACGAACTCGCCGCCGCCGTGGAGCCGCATGTGGTGCGGCTCGGCCCCTACCGCCGCGACGAACTGCCGGCCCTGATGGCGGCCGTCGACTGGGTGGTGATGCCCTCGATCTGGTGGGAAAACGCCCCGCTCGTCATCCAGGAGGCCTTCCGCCACCGCCGCCCGGTCATCGCGAGCGGCATCGGCGGCATGGCCGAAATGGTGCGCGACGGTGTCGACGGCCTGCTCGTGCGGCCGGACGATCCGTCCGCGCTCGCCTCGGCGATGCGCGAGGCGGCGGAGACCCAGGGCCTCTGGGATCGGCTCGTCGGAGGCATCGCTGCGCCGCCGGATATCGGCGAGGTCGCGGACCGGCACATCGCCCTCTACAGCCGCGCCGGCCGTATGGCCGACGCCGCCTGAACGAGGAGAAAGCCTCATGACTGCTGCGCAAGCAACGACAGAACGACCAGCGCCCCAGTCGGCGACGCCCGCGCCCGAAGCGGCCGCCAATCTCGCCGCCGACATCAACGGTCGCATGGATGCCATCGAGGGATCGCGTCTGTTCGGCTGGGTATGGGACCGCAATCGCCCGCTGGAGCGACTGCAGGTCAAGGTGCTCATCGCCGGGCGCCAGGTGTTGTCGACGGTGGCCGACAAGCCGCGGGTGGACCTGCGCCGCAACGGTGTCGGCGACGGCGCCCATGCCTTCGAGGTCGATCTGCCGGAATTCGTGCTGCACCATATCGACCAGCTGTCCATCATCGCCACTTCGCCGTCGACGGGCCAGGAGACGGCGCTGCGCATGCCCTCGCAGGACGAGCGAGCGGCGGAGGCGGCGATGAACACGCCCCTCGGCCGGGTGCTGGATCAGCTCGACGTTCTGATCGCGGCCCAGCGCCGTTCGCAGATCATCCAGCGCGAGGCGGCCGAGGCGCTGCGCATGACTGCCGAGCAGGTGGAGAAGATGTCCTCCAATGAGGAGGGCATAGGCGCCGCCGTCGAGCTCGTACGTGCGAGCCAGGCCGAGCTGACGCGCCGCGTATCGGACATCGAGGTGTTCCTCATGCGCTTCGACCGTACGCTTGCCGATTTCGACGAGCGCATCCGCGACCTGACGCACACGGCCGACCGACCGATGCGCCGCGCAGTGGCGCTGCTCGGCGCGCTCAGCCTCGTGGCCGCTGCGTCGTCGATCGCGGTGCTGCTGGTCCTCGTCGGGAGGATGGGCGCGTGAGGCGGGTCTGGCACGTTCGATCAGGGGGAGAGGATCAATGACCGACCAGGCGGACCTGCCCATCGACGGCGAGACGGCGCTCGCCGCGCCCATCGGCGAGGAATTCGTGCTTGTCCTCGGCGTGGCCGATGCCATGCCTCAGACGCTCCAAGTGCTGCTCAACGGCGACCCGGCGATGTGCATGGAGGCGACGGTCGTCTCCTGGCGCCGGCCGGGCGCGCCGTCCGACGCCGCGGTCGGATTCGTGGCCGCCATACCGCTGCAGATCAACGGGCGCCTGCGTCTCGGCTCCGTCGTCATGCGGCGGGCGGGGCGGCCGGCGCGCTTCACGCTGATGCGCCGCGCGCTGCCGCTGCCGCGGCTGCTCCACCTCATGGCTGGCGATGCGGGCGACGCCTTCGCCGAGGCTGTCGACGGGCTCATCCAGGCGCTGATGGCGGGCAAGGGCAGTCAGCGGCGGCTCGCCGCGGCGCTCACCATGCTGCAGGTCGCGGCGCGCAACGACGGTTTCGTCGAGGTGATGGGTGCTCTCGATACGGGCGAGATCTACCTGCAGGGATGGTCCACCGAACTGCCGGCGGATGCGACGCGCCTGCTCGTCTCGCACGAGGGCTTCCTCGTCGGCGATTTCGTCGCCGCGACGGTGCCGCGCGAGGACCTCGGTGGGAACGGCCGCGGCTTCGTCGGGCTGCTCGATCCAGGCAAGGTGCCCGTCGAGGCGGATGCCTTCGAGCGCCTGTTCTTCCGGGGTGCTGAGGGCTGGCGCGCGCTCGACATCTACGAGCGGCGCGTGCTGCTCGCTTCGACCGACGTACCCGCGCACATCCGTGACGTGTTGCCGCGCGCCGAGGCGAGCCCCGAGACGCTGCGACAGCTGCGCCGCGCGGCGCAGCGTTTCGATGGCCGCGACACCGTTTCGGCACTGCAGAAGCCGATCCGCCTCGGCATGGACATGGTGGCGGAGGTCCCGGGCGGTGGCATGCTCGTGTCGGGCTGGATGCTCGATCCAGACGGGCTCGTCGACACGATCGCATTGCGCTGCGGCACCATGGCCGAGGGCATCAATGGCACCTGGACGCGCCTGCCGCGACCGGACGTGACTCATGCCTTCCAGAACGATCCGCTCTTTGCCGGGCGTGTCGATCCCGCACGTCACGATCACGGCTTCCTCGCCTTCGTGCCCGGCGTCTCGGCGAGCGACGGCGCCCCAGCCTATTTCGAGCTGGCGATCGGCGAGGACACGATCGCCTTCTACCCGCTGACGGTCACGCGCGGCCTGTCGCGCCGGGCGCTCGAGCGCCTGATGTCGGCACTCGATCCGCACACCGCGACCGCGTCGGTCGCCATCGAGCGCCACATCGGGCCGATGCTGCAGGCCATGGAGCGGCCCGCGCCGCGGGTCGTCGAGACGCGCGACTTCGGCTTCGACGAGGCGGCGCCGCTGGCGCTCGTCGTCGGCGCCGCCGGCGAGCCGGAGGAGGCGGCGGTCGCCCTCTGCCTGCTGGCGCTCGATCCGGAGACGCGCAACGTCCCGATCATCCTGTCCGTGCCCATCGGCCATGCCGACCGCATCGGCGCCGACGCGCAGCGTCTCGCCGGCTTCTACGGGCTGCGCCTCAGGCTCGTCGTTGCGGAGGGCATCGAGGACATGTGCGACGCCTTCGAGGCGGCCGTGGGCGCCACGAGCGCCGAGACGCTCGCCTTCCTTTCCGCCTCGGTGCTGCCGCGCGAGGCCGGCTGGCTGTCGCGCATGGAGCGCGCCTACCGGGCCCGCGGCGGCAAGGTGCTCGTCAGCCCCACCATCGTCTTCGAGGATGATTCCATCCGCTTCGCGGGAACGTGGCTCGAGACCGAGGATGGCGAGCGGCGGCTGAGCGACCGCTACATCGGCTATCCGCGCGACGTGGTGCGCAACGCCGAACCGAGTGACGTCGTCGCCGGTACGGTGGCCTGCTGCATGCTGCCGCGCGCCGCCATGGAGGCCGTCGGGGGCTTCAACCGGTCCTATCTCGGCGCCACGGAAAAGGGACGTGACCTGTGCCTGCAGCTCAAGCTCGCCGGCACGCCGTCCATGTGGCTGCCGGAGGTCGAGATGATCGCTGCGGAAGAGAACGCCGGCGCCATCGCGACACCGTGGCAGAAGCTCGCCCAGCGTGCCGATAGCTGGAGCTTCAACCGCCGCTGGTCGCTCCTTGTCGCCAACATGCGGGGGTGAAGATGACCGATCGTTCGAGAGCCGACCGTCAGACGCCGCGTGCCGCGAACCATCCGCTGCGCGTGCTCGTCGTCTCGCATGGCCACCCGAGCTTTTCGCTCGGCGGCGCCGAGATTGCATCCTACAACCTGCATAAGGGGCTCAACCGCATCGATGGCGTCGGCTCGCGCTACCTCGCCCGCGTCGGCCATCCGGTCGCGCGCCACGGCGCGACGGCACTTCTGAGCCTGCGCCAGAAACAGGGCGAGATCCTCTACCACGCCGACGAATACGACCATTTTCTGCTGTCGAACCGCAATACGGAGGAGATCGAGTGCGATTTTCTGCGCGTGGTACGCGATCTCAGGCCGGACGTGGTGCATTTCCACCACTTCATCGGCCTCGGCCTCGAATGCCTCTATGCCGTCCGGCAGGCACTGCCCGAGACCTTGATCATCGTCACCTTCCACGAGTTCCTCTCCATCTGTCACCACCACGGGCAGATGGTGAAGACCGGTGGCGCCAAGCTCTGCAACCGCGCTTCGCCGGCGGATTGCAACGCCTGCTTCCCTGACATCTCACCGGCCCGTTTCCTGCGGCGGGAGCATTTCGTGCGGGGCCTCCTCGACGTTGCGGACCATTTCGTCTCGCCGAGCCGCTTCCTCGTCGAGCGCTATGTCGACTGGGGGCTTGACGCCTCGCGCTTCACTGTCATCGAGAATGGGCTCGACATCGCCGAGCCTGCGCCGCCGCGGCCGCTGCCGGCGGGCGGGCGGCGCTGCCGCTTCGCCTATTTCGGCCAGATCACGTCCTTCAAGGGCGTCGACGTCTTGCTCGATGCGGTCGGGCGGATTCCTGAAGCGGTGTGGGGCGAGGATGCCCAGCTGATGATCTTCGGCGGCAACCTCGAGCGCCAGCCCAAACCCTTCCAGGAGAAGATCGAGGCGCTGATCGAGCGGGCCGGCCCGCGCGTGCGCTTCTACGGCGCCTACCAGAACAGCGAGATGCCGCGCCTTATGCGTTCCATAGACTGGACGATCATCCCCTCCATCTGGTGGGAGAACTCGCCCATCGTCATCCAGGAATCCTTCTTCCACGGCCGCCCGCTCATCTCGAGCAACATCGGCGGCATGGCCGAGAAGATCACCGACGGCGTCGACGGCCTGCACTTCCGCGTCGGCTCGTCGGAGGACCTCGTCGACCGCATGGTCGAGGCGCTGACGGACGAGACCCTGTGGGAGCGGCTGCGCGCGCGCATCACCCGCCCCATCGACTACGAGGAATGCGCGCGGCGCCACCTCGATCTCTACAACGCCGTCGCCGCGGAGCGCGCCGCGACCCGGGCCACCGCCGCGGTGCCCTCGGCGGCGGCGCGCAGCGCCTGAATTGTCCATCGTAACGCCACAGGTGAAAGGGAGAGGTCCTATGGCAAGAATTCTCGTGATGATCCCCTCGGGAGAGGTCTACGATCACGACTGCGTCCGCTGGTACCGCTACAAGGATGTTCAGGCGCACATCAACCATTATCATAACATCGGCGACGCCTTCGTCTTCGATTCCTCGCTGAAGCTTCTCAACTACGAGAAGCTCGACGTGCTGCAGATCGCCAACCCGAACCTCGACGACATCGACCGCATCAACCGGGAATACGACTACGTCTTCCTGCGCGGTTCCAACTACGTGCACAAGGACATGAAGTGGAGCCGCACGCTCGAGGTCCTGCAGCGGCTGAAGATCCCGGTCATCGCCTTCGGCATCGGCGCCCAGGCACCGGTCAAGGGCAAGATCGAACTGTCCGACGAGACGAAGACCGTGCTGCGCATGATGGCGGATTCCACCACCTCCATCGGCGTGCGCGGCGCCTATTCGGCGCAGGTCCTGTGGGACATCGGCATCCGCAACGTGCGCATCGTCGGCTGCCCCACGGCCTTCCGCCGCAACGACCCGAACCTGGCGATCACCCTGCCGCCGCTGGAGAAGGTGAAATACGCCGGCATCACCATGCGCCGTGAGGTCTCGCCGGCCTATGCGCAGGACATCAAGCGCTATCTCACCTTCCACCGCGACCTTGTGAAGTCGCTGGCCCAGCGCTTCGACGTGGTCCTGATGGCCCAGGGCGAGGTCGAAGAGAAGAAGATCGTCTTCGGCACGCCCGAGCAGAAGGAGGAAGCCTTCGAGGCGCTGCGGGCCAACAAGTGGGTCTCCGAGTGGTATCTCGACGAGGTGATGGAGAAGCTGCACCGCGAGCGGCTGTTCTATTCCGACGTCGTTGCCGACTACGAGGCGCTGGTGCAGCAGAAGGATATCGTCCTCGGCTACCGGCTGCACGGCAACCTGATGGCCCTGTCGAACGGCACTCCATCCATCTACTTCACCTACGACAGCCGCACGGTGGAATTCGCCGAGACGTATCAGATCCCCAGCTTCGACGTCTTCTCGGGCAAGGACTTCGTGCTCGAGGAATACTGGGACCAGTCGCTGTTCGACAAGTTCAACCGGGCCTATCATCACACCTATCGCGAGATGCGCCAGTTCCTCGTCGAGAACGGCGCCGACACCAAGATGGTCGACGTCATGCAGAAGACGCCGGAGCCGGCGCGCAAGGTGGCGTGATGGCGGCCAGCGCGAGGGGGGTAGCCACCGCTGTCATTGCAGGAGCGCTCGCGGGTGCGATCGCGACCGGGCTCATGCCCGGCGCGGCCCGCGCACAGACCTCCGGCGGCTATTCCCTCGCGCCGACGGGGCCGGTCGAGACCGTGTTCGACTGGTCCCGCGACGCCTGCGTCAAGAGCCACGTGCCGGATGCTCCGGCGCGTGCCTTCCGCAACGCGGATGGCGAGGTGCGGCTGATCATCAGCCACAACGACAACCGCGCGCTGCTCGGCCCCAGCCTCGATGCGGTGGTGCCGAGCTGCGCGGTGATCTACGAAGCCAACCGCTCGCCGAAGCTCGCCGCCTTCGACGACCTCAGCTGGATCAGCAGCGTTTATACGGGCGACGGGCGCACGGTCTATGCGCTGGCCCACACGGAACTGCGCGGCGAGCGCACCCCGGGCCAGTGTCCGGCCGGCAAGTACAGCGCCTGCCTGCTCAACACCGTCACCGGGCTCGTCTCGCGTGACGGCGGCCGCAGCTTCCGGCCGGAGGGGGAGGGCGGCCCGCCCGTCGTGGCGACCTTGCCCTACGACTTCCCGACCGATCGCAAGGCGCGCGTCGGCTACGCCAATCCGACCAACATCATCAAGCGCGACGGCTGGTACTACGCCTTCATCTTCGCCGACGGCTACCGGGCGCAGAAGCGCGGCGCCTGTCTCATCCGTACGAAGAACCTTGGCGATCCGGCGTCTTGGCGGGCGTGGAACGGGCGCGATTTCTCCGCCCGCTTCGTCGATCCTTTCCGCGACGAGGTGACCGATGCCGACGCGCACACCTGCACGCCAGTGGCGACGCGCATCATCGGCCGCATGATCGGCGGGCTCGTCACGCTGCGCGATAGCGGCGAGGTGATGGCGGTGTTCGGCGACAAGCGCAAGATGCCGGACGGCCGCGTGGTCGAGGGCTTCTTCACCTCCACCTCGCGCGATCTCATCGAATGGAGCGAGCCGCGGCTCGTCATGGCGGCCGAGCTCCTGTGGGACAAGTCGTGCGACGAACGGCACGCCTATTTCTACCCCTCGCTCATCGACCCCGATGCGAAGACCTTTTCCTATGAGGATTTCGGCGAGCGCGGCTATCTCTATCTCACGCGTTATCAACTGAGAAACTGCAAGGTCACGTGGGATCGGGATCTCGTCCGCGTGCCGGTGGAACTGAAGCGCGGTGGCTGATAAGGCCGGGCAGGACACATGCAACGACGGATGATCTCAAGAGGGTGGCGATGACGGTTCTGGTGACAGGCGGTGCGGGCTATATCGGCAGCCACATGGTACTCGCCCTGCGCGATGCAGGGCGCGAGGTCGTGGTCCTCGACAACCTGAGCACCGGCTTCCGCTGGGCGGTGCACCCCGAGGCCGCCTTCGTCGAGGGCGACTGCGGCGACGAGGCGCTGCTCGGCAAGGTGATCCGCGAGCACGGCGTCGATGCCATCGTGCATTTCGCGGGCTCCATCGTGGTGCCGGATTCGGTCGCCGATCCGCTCGGCTACTATCTCAACAATACGGTCAGGTCGCGCGCGCTCATCGCCGCAGCGGTGGCGAACGGCGTGCCGCGCTTCCTCTTCTCCTCGACCGCCGCCGTCTACGGCGATGCGAAGGAGAGCCCGATCATCGAAGCGGCGCCGCTCGATCCCGTCTCGCCTTACGGCACGTCGAAGCTGATGACCGAGATGATGCTGCGCGACACGGCGCGGGCGCATCCGCTGAAATATGTCGCGCTGCGCTATTTCAACGTGGCGGGCGCCGACCCGGCCGGTCGCTCCGGCCAGTCGAGCCCGCGCGCCACGCATCTCATCAAGGTCGCGACGCAGGCGGCGCTCGGCGAGCGCACGCATCTCGATGTCTTCGGCACGGACTATCCGACGCCGGACGGCACCTGCCTGCGCGACTACATCCATGTGAGCGACCTGGCGCGGGCCCATGTCCTCGCCCTCGACCATCTGGCCGCGGGCGGCGAGAGCGCCGTCTTCAACTGCGGCTACGGGCGCGGCTATTCGGTGCTCGAGGTCATCGAGGCGGTCAAGCGCGTCTCCGGCGTCGATTTTCCGGTCAACCATGCGCCGCGCCGGGCCGGTGATCCCGCCGCGCTCGTCGCCGGTGCCGGGCGCATCCGCGAGACGCTCGGCTGGAAGCCGGAGCTCGACGACCTCGACACCATCGTGGCCCACGCGCTTGCCTGGGAGCGCAACCTTGCCGCGCGGCGGCAGGCCGCGGAATAGCGGAAGAGCCGCATCGCCGGCCGGGCGCATCGCTTCCGGCGGCCCTCGCAACCCAAGGCCGCGAGCGCCTCACCGGGGCGGGCGACAGACTTAAGTGTTGCTTCACGTTTTTCCTGCTGACCTAATGCCTAATTCGAGGGCAGCCGGCGTGACGATCATGCGCCGGCCTCGCCTTCGGCGGGAGGGAAGGGTCGGCCGTCCGGGAGCGGTGAGCCCCCGGGCCGGCCGGTGCGGTGAGACGTCGAGATGCCGAGAAGGAAACGCCGCGTCGCGCGGCGGGCGCCATCCGCGAGCAATGCCTGGTCGGCTCCCCGCCTCAGGCGGCAGGTGAGCGACCTTTCCCGGCGGTTCGACCGGATCATCAACGGCACGCCGCAGATGCTCTGGATGAGCCGCGCCGACGGCAAGGGAGATGCCTTCAACAAGGCCTGGCACGATTTTGTAGGCGTCCCGCCCGGCACGATCACGTCGGACAACCTGGCGCAATGGATCCATCCGGACGACCGCGCCAGGGTCCGACATGCGTGGCGGCGGGCCTTGAGCGCACAGGACGGATACGAGATCGACTATCGCCTCCGGCATCACTCCGGCGCCTATCGATGGGTGACGGCCCGCGGCGCTCCTACCTACGACGCCGATGGCCGGATGGAGGGGTGGCTTGGGACGACGATCGACATAGACGACCGCAAGAAGGCCGAGCTGCTGCTCGCGCTGAACGCCCAGCGCTACCGCGCGCTGCATGAGACGAGCGCCATGGTCCTGTGGATCGCTTTACCGGACGGGCGCGTGACCGAGCAATGGGGCTGGGCGTCGGTATCGGCGCAGGAGGGCGACGACTTCCGTGATTGGGGCTGGCTCGCGGCGGTCCACCCCGAGGATCGTCAGCGGGTCATGGCGCGCTGGCAGACGGCGCTGGCCGGCGGGTCTGTCTATGATGCCAGTTTCCGGGTGCTGACGCGCAGCGGCGACTTCCGCTGGGTCGAGGCACGGGCCGTGCCCGTGCGGGATGCTGACGGGGCAATCCGCGAGTGGGTGGGCAAGCTGTCCGACATCCACGAGCGTATGGAGGCAGAGGAATCCCTGCGGGCCAGCGAGGAGCGGCTGCGCCTCGCCGTCGAGAGTACCGCGCTCGGCATCTGGGATGCCGATTTCGTCACCGGCAGGCGTGAATGGAACACGCAGGCGCGCGCCATCCTCGGTCTGCCCGACGAGATGCCGGTTGATCGCGATTCCTTCCGCGCGCGTGTTCACCCGGACGACCGCGAGGAGGTCGAGCGGCGCTTCTTTGTCGACAGCCCGGCCGACGGCTCCGTCTATCGCGGCGAATACCGGATTCTGCGGGCGGACACGGGTGAGGAACGATGGGTGGCGGCGACGGGACGCACCGTTGTTGACGGTCGCGGGCGGCCTGTCCGCAAGATCGGTACCGTTCGCGACATCACGGAGCGGAAGAGGTCGCTGCAGGCGCTCAGTAGCAGCGAGCGCCGCCTGAGGCTGGCGCTGCAGGCGGCGCGGATGATCGCCTGGGAACAGGATCTGACGACGGGTTTCGTCACCCGCAGTGAAAATGCGGTCGGCATATTGGGGATCGGCTCTGGACCGGTCGAGGAGATCCTCGCCTGCATTCACCCCCAGGATCGGCAGCTCAGGCGCGATTTCCTGCACTCGCCCGATTGCGGCGACACCATCGAAATCCGCTACCTGCGGCCCGACGGGCAACGCCTGTGGCTCGCCATCCGCGGCGAGCGGGTGGGGAACGACCGCCTCGTCGGCGTCACCTTCGACATCACGGCGCAGAAGCAGGCGGAGGAGGAGGCCTGGCGCATGGCGAGCCTCGATGGCCTGACGGGTCTCAGCAACCGCGCCTCGTTCCAGGAGACGCTGGAGCATATATGCAGCGGTATGTCCGGTGAGGCCCCGGCCTTCAGCCTGCTCCTCGTCGATCTCGATCATTTCAAGGACGTCAACGATACGCTCGGCCACGATGCGGGCGACCAGTTGCTGATGGAGGTCGGTGCCCGCCTGCGCCGGGCGGTGCGCGCTGGCGACGTGGTGGCGCGGTTCGGCGGCGACGAATTTGCCGTTCTCGTGCGTGAGCCGCCTGCCGCTGGCTGGGCGGAGAAGCTCGCCGAGCGCATCCGCACGACGCTCCTCGCGCCCTTTGCAACCCGTGGGCGGACGTTCGCGACGCGGGCGAGCATCGGCATCGCGACCTTTCCCCACGACGGGGCGAATGCCAAGGATCTGCTGAAGAGCGCCGACATCGCGCTCTATCGCGCGAAGGCCGAGGGCCGCAATCGCTTCGTCACCTATACGCCCGCCCTGCGTGCGGCCGTGGAGGAACGCATCGCGCTCGTCGAGGACGTGCGGCGCGGCCTCAGGGCCCGCGAGATCGTGCCCTACTACCAGCCCAAGGTCTGCCTCGCCTCCGGGCGGATCGTCGGCTTCGAGGCGCTGGCGCGCTGGAATCACCCGGATCGCGGCCTGCTCACCCCGGCATCGTTCAGCGTCGCATTCGAGGATCCGGAGCTGTCGCGCGCGCTCGGCGAGCAGGTCCTCGCCTGCGTCACCGCGGACATGCGCCATTGGCTCGATCATGGCCTCGCCCCGGTGCAGGTTGCGGTCAACGTCTCACCGGCCGAGTTCAGCGATCGCCGCCTCGCCTCCTCCATCATGGAGATGCTCGACAGGCGAGGAATACCCGCCCGGTGGATCGAGGTGGAGATCACGGAGGCCGTCTTCCTCGACCAGATGCTGGCCGACGCGGCGGCGACGCTGCAAGAGCTCCACGCCGCAGGCTTCTCCATCGCCCTCGACGATTTCGGCACTGGCTACGCATCGCTGAGCCATCTCAAGCGTTTCCCGATCGACCACATCAAGATCGACAAGAGCTTCATCCACGAGATCGAGCGCAACGAGGACGACGAGGCGATCGTTTCGGCGGTGATCCACCTCGGTCATCGCATGAAAATGCAGATCACGGCCGAGGGCGTCGAAACGCTCAGCCAGGCCAGCCGGCTGCATGAGCTCGGCTGCGACAATGCGCAGGGCCATCTCTACGCCGGGGCGATGAGCGCCTGTGACGTCACGGCCTTTCTGACGCGCCTGCCGGGCGACGAAAGCTGTGCTGCTCCGGGACGCCGCGGGCCGGCGGCGCGGGCCGGTGGCGGCTGATCCCGAGGCGGGCCAAGTCTGGCGAGGGCGTCCGGATGGGCTCAAGCCCACCGGACGGATGTTGTAAGTCCACGATACGGACCTTCCGCGCTGCAGGATCAGTATTGCCTGCCTCGCCATTCCGTGCGATGACTGCTCTCCTACGCCATCAAAAATCATAATGTGGAACCGCGTGCCGCCTCGCCGTCATCAGGGCGGGTGGGCCGGAGAGGAAAACGGGAGGAGGCGCGCAGGATGGCTGCCGCGAACAACGACTCTTTGGTGCTCGAGACGCCGTCGGAGGTTGTCGATGCGCGGCCGGGCTCGCGCCTGATGTGGCCGGTCGAGTTCGTGGCGTCGGTTCTGCTCGTTGCCGTCGTCGGCCTGCTCCTTATAGGGGTCGTGTCGCGCTATGTGCTGTCGCTGCCGATCGTGTGGATCGATGAAGCGGCGTCGATCTCGTTCCTCTGGCTTGCCATGCTCGGCGCGGCGATCGCCATCGACCGCAACGAGCACCTGCGCCTGACGCTCTTCCTCGGCCTCATGCCGGAGAGGGCCAGGGCCTTTGTCAGCACGCTCGCGCTCGTCATCGTCGCCGCCGTCCTCATGGCACTCATCATGCCGGCGGTCGAATATGTCGAAGAAGAATGGTACGTCACTTCGGCGGCGCTCAACATCCCGATGAGTTTCCGCGCTTCGGCGCTCGTCGTCGGGCTCGTGCTCATGTTCGCGCTCGCGGTTGGCCATGCGGTGCGGGAATCGACGCTGCCGAACCTTGCCGGCGCGGTGGCGCTCGTCGCTGCCTTCGGGCTGCTCGGCTGGCATTTCTCGCCTTTTTTCCTGTCGCTCGGCTATCTGAACATCCTCATCTTCCTCGTCTGCGTGGTCGCCTTGTGTCTTCTTGCCGGCGTGCCGATTGCCTTCTGCTTCGGCATGGGGACGATCGCCTTCATCCTCTTCAGCACGCATGTGCCGGTGATCGTGCTCATCGGCCGCATTGACGAGGGCATGTCGAGCCTCATCCTGCTCTCGGTGCCGGTTTTCGTGCTGCTCGGCTGCGTGCTCGACGCGACCGGCATGGGCAAGGCCATCGTCGAGTTCATGGCCTCGCTGCTCGGGCACGTGAAGGCGGGCATGTCCTATGTCCTGCTCGGCTCGCTCTTCCTCGTCTCCGGCATCTCCGGCTCCAAGGTGTCCGACATGGCGACGGTGGCGCCGGCGCTGTTCCCGGAGATGAAGCGTCGCGGTCACAAGCCGCGCGAGATGATCGCGCTGCTCGCCACGGGTGCGGCGATGGCGGACACGGTGCCGCCCTCGATCGTGCTCATCGTGCTCGGCTCGGTGGCGGGCGTCTCGATCGCGGGGCTGTTCACGAGCGGATTTGTCATTGCCATGGTGCTGCTCGTCGTGCTCGCCGTGCTGGCGCGCATCAAGGCGGCGCGCGAGAACATGGAGGGGGTCAGGCGCGCGCCACTGGCCGTCGTCGGCAAGGCGCTCGTCGTCGCGGCGCCGGCGCTCGTCCTGCCCTTCCTCATCCGCGGCGCGGTCGGAGGCGGTGTCGCGACGGCCACCGAAGTTTCCACGATCGCGGTGCTCTATGCCATCGTCATCGGCATCGTGCTCTATGGCGGCATCAGCCTGCGCAAGTTCTACAGCATGCTGGTGGAGACGGCGGCGCTCTCGGGCGCCATCCTGCTCATCCTCGGCACGGCCTCGGCCATGGCCTGGTCGCTGACGCAGACAGGCTTCGCCAACCAGCTTGCCGGCTACATGACGGATCTGCCGGGCGGCTGGTTCTCCTTCATGCTCGTCAGCATCGTTGTGTTCCTCGTGCTCGGCTGCGTGCTCGAGGGGCTGCCGGCCATCGTGCTGATGGCGCCGATCATGTTTCCCATCGCGGCGCGGCTCGGCATCAACGACATCCACTATTCCATGGTCATCGTGACGGCGATGAACGTCGGTCTCATGGCGCCACCCATCGGTATCGGCTTCTACATCGCCTGCAAGATCGGCGACGTCTCGCCGGACGAGGCCATGGCGGCGATCTGGCCCTATCTCGGCGCGCTCGTCGTCGGGCTGTTGCTGATCGCGGCCATTCCGGCGCTGTCGACGGCTTATCTTTGAAAACATTAAGAAGACGTCCAATCAGGAGGAAACGACCCATGAAGATCTCTCGTCGCACGATGCTTGCAGGCACCGCTTCGGTCGCCTTCGCCGGGACGCTGAAATATGCCGGCGCGCAGACCGCCGAGTTCAATTACAAGTACGCCAACAACCTGCCGCTGACGCATCCCATGAACAAGCGCGCGCAGGAGGCGGTCGAGAAGATCCGCGAGGAGACGAGCGGTCGTGTCTCGATCCAGATTTTCCCCAACAATCAGCTCGGCGCCGACACCGATATGCTGAGTCAGGTGCGCTCGGGCGGCGTCGAGTTCTTCACGCTGTCGCCGCTCATCCTGTCGACGCTGGTGCCCAACGCCTCAATCAGCGGCATGGGCTTCGCATTCCCCAACTACGACGCTGTCTGGCATGCGATGGATGGCGACCTCGGCAAATATGTGCGCGGCGAGATCGAGAAGGCCAATCTCGTCGTCATGGACAAGATCTGGGACAACGGCTTTCGCCAGATCACGAGTTCGACCGGGCCCATCAACACGGCCGACGATCTCAAGGGCTTCAAGATCCGCGTGCCGGTGAGCCCGCTGTGGACCTCGATGTTCAAGGCCTTCGAGTCGGCACCGGCGAGCATCAATTTCGCCGAGGTCTATTCCGCCCTGCAGACCAAGATCGTCGACGGGCAGGAGAACCCGCTCGCCATCATCGCCACCGCCAAGCTCTACGAGGTGCAGCAGTACTGCTCGCTCACCAACCATATGTGGGACGGCTTCTGGTTCCTCGCCAACAGGCGCGCCTGGCAGCGCCTGCCGGAGGACCTGCGCACCATCGTGGCGAAGAACCTCAACGATGCGGCGGTGAAGGAGCGCGCGGATGTCGCCGCCCTGAACGCCTCGCTGCAGGAGGAACTGACCGGCAAGGGCATGAAGTTCAACAAGCCCGAGCCCGAATCCTTCCGCAAGAAGCTGCGCGACGCCGGCTTCTATGCGGAATGGAAGAGCAAGTACGGCGACGAGGCGTGGGCGATCTTCGAGAAGGCGATCTCGCCAGCGTAACCGGTCTGGAGCAGGTCTCTCAAGGAGCGACGGGCGCTAGTCGCACCATGAGGGTAGGCTTCTTCCTCCCCTCGCAGGCGAGGGGAGGTGAAGACCTGCGTCGGTCCGCGTCGTGCTCGTCGCGGCGGGCCGGCAAAGGCGAAGTTCATCACAAGGGAAGACATCGACCGTGGCCGATCGACTGAAGGGAAGATGCGCGATCGTCTTCGGCGCCGGCTCGTCCGGCCCCGGCTGGGGCAACGGCAAGGCCACCGCCGTCGCCTTCGCCCGCGAAGGGGCGAGGGTCGCCTGCGTCGATCTTGCCGAGGCGGCCGCGGCCGAGACGGCGGCGATCATTCGCGCGGAGGGCAACGAAGCCATCGCGCTTGCAGCGGACGTGACGAGCCTCGCGTCGGTCGAGACGGCGGCTGCCGCCGCGATGGAGGCGTTCGGCGCCATCGACATCCTGCACAACAATGTTGGCGTGACCCACATGGGCGGCCCGGTCGAGCTTGACGAGGAGCGGTTCCAGGCCGCGCTCGACCTCAACATCGGCTCCGTCTATCGCACCGCCAAGGCCGTGCTGCCGCACATGTTGACGGGTGGCGGCGGCGCCATCGTCAACATCTCCTCGCTCGCGGCCATCCGCTACGTCGGCTATCCGTATTTCTCCTACTATGCCACCAAGGCGGCGGTGAACCAGGCGACGGTGGCCCTCGCCATGCAATATGCCCGGCAGGGCATCCGCGCCAATTGCATCATGCCCGGCCTCATCGACACGCCGATGATCTACAAGCAGATCTCCGGCCAGTACGGCTCGGTCGAGGAGATGGTGGCCGCCCGCAACGCGCTCGTGCCGACCGGCCGCATGGGGACGGCCTGGGACATCGCCGCCGCGGCCGTCTTCCTCGTCTCCGACGAGGCGCGCTTCATCACCGGCGTGTGTCTGCCGGTCGACGGCGGCCAGAGCTGCGCCGTCGGACCGATGTCCTGAGCCATGGCCCTCGCGCTGTCCCGTGATCGCGACCAGACCGGGGCGCAGAGCGTCGACAGGGCGCTTGGCCTGCTCTCGATGGTCGGGCGCCACGCCGACCGGGGTGCCTCGCTCACCGACATTGTCGAGGAGAGCGGCCTCAACAAGCCGACCGCGCGCCGCCTGCTGCTCGCGCTGATGCGTGCCGGCCTCGTCGAGCAGGACGAGACGAGCCGCCGCTACTACCTTGGCGAGGAGGCCTATGTGCTCGGCTCGCTGGCCTCGCGGCGCTTCGGCCTGCTGCAGGTTGCCATGGAAAGCCTGACGCGGCTGTCGAAGCGCACGGAGGATTCGAGCTTCCTGTCGGTCCGGCGCGATACCTTCTCCGTGTGCCTCTACCGCGAGGAGGGCACCTATCCGGTGCGCACCCATGCGCTGCAGGCTGGGTTCGAGCATCCGCTCGGTGTCGGTGCCGGCTCGCTCGCCATGCTCGCGGCCTTGCCTGACGAGGAGGTGGAGGCGGTGCTGGCGGCGAACGAGTCCGTGCTCAAGGCGAAATATCCCATGCTGCCGGCATCGCGCATACGCGAGGGCGTGGCGGCGACCCGCGCCCGGGGGTTCGCGCTCAACCCCGGGCTCATCTTCGCCAATTCCTGGGGCATCGGCATGGTGGTGCGGGGTCCCGACGGCCGGCTCGCCGGAGCGCTGTCGATCGCAGCTATCGACAGCCGCATGCAGCCCGAGCGCCAGAGCGAACTTGCCGGCTATCTCGCGCTCGAGGTGCGGGTGGTCGAGGAGCGCCTCGCCCAGATGTTCGCGACCCGCGGTTCGCCGCGCGGACAGGCCGCCATGAGGAATCAGGTCAGGAGATCGCCACGATGACGATGACGCCACCCGGAGGGGTTGTGCCCTGTTCCACGCGGGTGATGAACCTCTCCCATTTCCTTACCCAGACGGCGCGGCGCAATCCGGACGACATCGGTTTCGTCTGGCGCGAGCAGCAATGGACCTGGCGGGAGATGGAGGCGCGGGTTGACGCCATGGCGGCGGCCCTGCGCGACCGCTTCGGCCTTCGCAAGGGCGACCGGGTCCTCATCCAGTCCGCCAACTGCAACCAGATGTTCGAATCGATGTTTGCCTGCTTCCGCCTCGGTGCGGTATGGGTGCCGGCGAACTACCGCCAGTCGCCGGAGGATGTCGCCTATCTCGCCAAAGCAAGCGGCGCGCGCGGCCTCATCTGCGGCGCAGGCTTCCCCGACCATGCGCACGCCTGTCGCGAGGCGGCGCCGGATCTTGCGTTCACCATCGCCATCGGCCCGGCGGACTTTGGCGAGGATTACGACGCCCTCGTTGCGCAGCACATCGGCCGGACGGTGCCGAGCGTTGCGGTGGAGCGAGACGATCCGTGCTGGTTCTTCTACACCTCTGGCACCACCGGGCGCCCGAAGGCGGCCGTGCTCACACACGGTCAGATGGCCTTCGTCATCACCAACCATCTGTGCGACCTGATGCCGGGCACGACGCGCGAGGATGCGTCCGTCGTGGTCGCGCCCTTGTCGCACGGGGCGGGTGTGCACCAGCTCGTGCAGGTGGCGCACGGGGCGAAGACCATCCTGCTACCCACGGACAAGCTCGACGTGCCGACCGTCTGGCGGCTCGTCGAGGAATGGCGGGTGACGAATCTCTTCACGGTGCCCACCATCCTCAAGATGCTGGTGGAGGACGAGAGCGTCGGCCGATTCGACCACTCCTCGCTGCGCTACGTCATCTATGCCGGCGCTCCCATGTACCGCGAGGACCAGAAGAAGGCGCTCGCAACGCTCGGGGCGGTGCTCGTGCAATATTTCGGCCTCGGCGAGGTGACGGGCAACATCACCGTGCTCCCGCCGGTCTACCACAGTCTGGAGGACGGACCGCAGGCGCGCATCGGCACCTGCGGATTCGAGCGCACGGGCATGCAGGTCGAGATCCAGGACGATAATGGCAATCCCGTCGCGCCGGGCGAGACGGGTGAGATCTGCGTCATCGGCCCGGCCGTCTTCGCCGGCTACTACGACAACCCCGAAGCCAACGCCAAGGCCTTCCGCAACGGCTGGTTCCGCACCGGCGATCTCGGCCATATGGCCGAGGACGGCTTCGTCTACATCACCGGCCGCGCGTCGGACATGTACATCTCCGGCGGGTCGAACATCTACCCGCGCGAGATCGAGGAGAAGATCCTGCAGCATCCCGACATCGGCGAAGTCGCGGTGGTCGGCGTGCCAGACCCGCTGTGGGGGGAGGTGGGCTATGCCGTCTGCGTCGCCCGGCCGGGCGTCGCGCCCGAGAGCCTCGGGCTCGACCGGTGGCTGGACGGCAAGATCGCCCGCTACAAGATGCCCAAGCGCTTCATCTTCTGGGAGGCCCTGCCCAAGTCGGCCTACGGCAAGATCACGAAGAAGATGATCCGGGAGGAGCTGGAGCGGCGCGGCGAGATCGCCAGCAAGGCCCCAGCGTGAGGAGGGCGCGATGAGCAATAGCGAGAAGGGCGCCGTCGCCGTCACCGGCGGCGCCTCCGGCATCGGTCTCGAGACGGCGCGATTTCTCGGCGAGCGCGGACAAGCCGTCTTCCTCATCGACATGAAGCGCGAGGCGCTCGATTCGGCCTGCCGCGACCTCGGCCTGCCCATGGTGCACGGCATCGCCTGCGACGTCACCGACGAAGTCGGGATCGAGACAGCCATCCGGACGATCACGGCACAGCATCGCCTGGCAGGCGTCGTCAACTGCGCTGGCATCGCCCTCGACCGCCCGGCGGTGGAGACGAGTGTCGCCGACTTCCGCCGCATCGTCGACGTCAATCTGACAGGATCCTTCATCGTCTCGCGAGCCGCGGCGCGCCACTGGCTGGCAGCGAAGGAGCCGGGCGCTATCGTCAACATCACCTCCGTGTCGGGCCTCACCGGAAACAAAGGCCGCAGCGCCTATGGCGCATCGAAGGGCGGGCAGAACCTGCTGACGCTCGTCATGGCGACCGAGCTCGGCGCAGCCGGTATCCGCGTCAATGCGGTCGCGCCGGGGCCCGTCGACACGCCGCTGACGAAGGCGGTCCACACCGAGGATGTGCGCCGGCAATGGATCGAGCGCGTGCCCCAGCGGCGCTACGGCACGCCGCGCGAGATCGCCGGGGCGGTCGCCTTCCTGCTCTCGGAGGATGCGGCCTATGTCAACGGCCAGATTCTCGCCGTCGACGGCGGCTTCATCCATGCAGGCCTTGTGCCCTGAGGAGGTTCCGATGCGCAGCATCCGCCACCCGGGGCCCGTCTCCCGCCAACGCTTCTTCGCCGTACCGTGCGCGGCGGTGCCGCTGCGGCTGACGCTTGCCGCCGGCACCAGCATCAACGAGGCGGTCGGCCGCGCCTTCGCGGAGGCCGGCCTTGCCGGCGGCTACATCCGCCTCGCCGGCGCCCGCGTCGATCCGATACGCTACGTTATTCCCGCCGCCGCGCCGGACGATACGCACGCCGCCTGGTACAGCGAAACCTTCGCGCCCGCGGGCGTGACGGTGATCGAGGATGCCGGGCTCGTCGTCGGGCGCCGCGATGGCGAGCCGTTCCTGCACTGCCACGGTCTCTGGACGCCGGCGGGCGGCGAGCGCCGCATGGGCCATCTCCTGCCGCTCGATTCGTGCCTGTGCGAGCCCGTCGAGGTCGCCGCCTGGGGCCTTGCGGGTGCGCTCTTCGATGTGCGGGAGGATGAAGAGACGAACTTCCGGCTGTTCCGCGCCGTGCCCACCGAGATGGCGCAGCACGACGGCGCCCGCGCGATGGCCTGCACGATCAAGCCGAACGAGGATATCGTGCCGACCATTGAGCGCATCTGCCGCGAAAGCGGTATCGCCGATGCCTCGGTCCACGGCATCGGCAGCCTCGTCGGCGCGACCTTCACCGAAGCACCGGAGATGGCCTCCTACGCGACCGAGGTGCTCGTCACCGCGGGCTGCGTGCGCGCCGGCCGCTGCGATCTCGACATCGCGCTCGTCGGCATGGACGGCTCCATCGGCGGTGGACGCCTGCGGCACGATGGCAACGCGACCTGCGTAACCTTCGAGCTACTCATCGTGGCGGACGCCTGAGAGGCAGGCCGCGCCGCGTCATGCGGGATGAGCGACGCCGGCGCCGGTCGGGCGACCCGCCGGCGGCGACGGTATGTCCTTCAGCGCGTCGAGCGGGCCGGCGAGGGCCGTGCGCGGCGGCACGAGCTCAGGCGCCACCAGATGGATCTGCGCCGCGGCCGCGGGATCCGCGATGATCTCGAAGGCCCGGGCCAGCATGGCTTCGACATCCTGCCGGATCATGATGACCGGGAAGGGCAGGAAGGACGCGAACGGGTCGTAATCGTAGCAGCCCACCACGAGATCCTTGAATGCGGCGTCCGGGAAGCCCGCCATGAAGCGCAGGAAACCTTCGAGATTGATGGTTGAATTGATGATGATGGCCCTCGGCAGCCGTCCCTCGCGCGCGAAGAACGCCTCGAAGGCGAGCCGCGTGTTGTTGGCCGAATAGCCCGTGGGCTGGATGCAGACGTCGGGGTCGGCGCCCAGCAGCGTGCGCTTGACGGCGCGGAAGCCGCGGATGCGCTCGCGGCTCGCATGGTCGTCGCGCCCGCCGAAGATGTAGAGCTCCTCCGGGCGCAGCGGCTCTGTCGCGGCGCAGTGGCGGATGACGGCCTCCGTAAGCCGGCACGCGCCGTCATAATTGTCGCTGATGATCGAGGGGGCCCGAGTGCCTGGCAGGTCAATGTTGACGTGCCTGAGCCCGGCCTTCTCGCAGATCTCGTGTACGCCATCGGGGTCGGTCGCGCCGCAGATGAAGAGTTCGTCCACCGAATAGGCGATGAGGCTTTCCGCCGTCTCGCGCTCGGCCCGCGGGTCGCGGCTGGCGCTGGCCACGATCGGACATTCGCCGCGCGCCCGCACCATCGCCTCGAAGGTCTGGGCGAGCGACGAGAAATACCGGTTGTCGTAGAGCGGCAGCAGGAGGCCGACGAGGCCGGAGCGGGAGCGTCGCAGGCCGCGGGCCTGACGGTTGGCGGTGTATTGCTGGCTATCGGCGAGCTTGAGGACGAGCGTGGCGGTCTTCTCGCTGATCCGGCGCTTGCGCCACGAGCCGTTGAGCACCGCGCTCACCGTCGACGGCGAGCAGCCCGACAGGGCCGACAGGTCGTAGATCGTCTTTCTCTTGCCGCTTCTCGTCATGGCCGATCCGACTGCCGCCGTGCCCGTCCTGCATGGAAATACCCGACGGGCTTAATCGCGGCTTGACGACAGGATAGCAACTGCGGAATAGTTGCACCATCGATTGTGCAAGCCCCGCAAAGATCGGTCAACGACAGGGCTGCGAGCAGGATTGTCCGCGAAGGGCGCGGACACGGCTGCCTGGGAGGAAAGCATGAGGAAACTGCTTGTCGCTGCGGTTGCAGCGTCCTTGTCCATCGCATCGGCTTTTTCGGCAGCGGCGCAGGAGACCGGCAAGGTCGGCGTCGTCGTCAAGATCGGCGGCATTCCCTGGTTCAACGCCATGGAGGCCGGCATCAAGGAGCGGGGCGCCAAGCTCGGCGTCGACGCCTTCATGGTCGGCCCGACGAGCGCCGATCCGGCGCTGCAGGTGCGCGCCATCGAGGATCTCATCGCCCAGGGCGTCAAGGTCATCGGCGTCGTGCCGAATGACGCCACCGTGCTCGAGCCGGTGCTGAGCAAGGCGCAGAGCAACGGGATCATCGTCATCACGCATGAATCGCCCGGCCAGAAGGGCGCCGACTGGAATTTCGAGCTCGCCTCCGCCACCGGCTTCGGCGAGGCTCATGCCGAACTCCTCGCCGAGAAGATGGGCGGCAAGGGCAAGTATGCCGTCTTCGTCGGTTCGCTGACGGTGCCACTGCACAATGCCTGGGCCGATGCCGCTATCGCGCACCTCAAGGAGAAGTACCCCGAGATGCAGCTCGTCGGCGAGCGCTACGGTGTTGCCGAGGATGTCGACGCCAGCCGCAAGACGGCGCTCGACCTCATCTCGGCCCATCCGGACCTCAAGGGGTTCCTCGCCTTCGGCAGCCAGGGGCCGATCGGCGCCGGCCGCGCCGTCGAGGAGCGGCGCAAGGTCGGCGAGATCTTCGTGCTCGGGCCGTTCTCGCCCGGACAGGGGCGCCGGCTCATTAAATCCGATGCCATCTCGGGCGGCTTCATGTGGAACCCCAAACAGGCCGGCGAGGTCTTCGTCACTTTGGCCGACCGGCTGATGAAGGGGGGCAAGATCGAGGCCGGCGACGAGATCGAGGGCCTCGGCAAGGTCACGCCCGACGGCAACAACCTCATCGTCGACCAGCTCGTCGCCATCAACAAGGACACGGTGGACCGGCTCGCCGACATGGGCCTCTGAGAGCCGGATCGGCAGCGTTGAACCACCTCGGCCGGGTGGCCCGTCCGCCCGGCAACGGGCCGGCAAGCGAGAGCGGACGAGACATGGCTACGGCTCAACCGGGCGCCGCGCCGGCGCCCCGGCCCCTTCTATCGCTGAGCGACGTCAGCGTCACCTTCGGCGGCGTGACGGCCCTCAAGGGCGTCTCCTTCGAAGTGATGCCCGGCGAGGTGCATTGTCTTGCGGGCGAGAACGGTTCCGGCAAGAGCACGCTCATCAAGGTCATCACCGGCGTCTACCGGCCGGACGGCGAGGCGCGTATCAGCTTCGACGGCGAGGTTTACGACCAAATGACGCCGGTCGCGGCCCAAGCGGCGGGCATCCGCGTCATCTGGCAGGACCTTGCCCTCTTCCCCGAGATGTCGGTGGCGGAGAACATCGCCTTCCAGGAGGTGGTTGGCGGCCGCCCGCGCCGCGTCGACCACGGGGCCATGCGCGAGACCGCGCGGAAGGTGCTGGCGCGCCTCGGCACCAGCCTCGACCTCGACCTGCCGCTGCGCGACTATTCCATCGCCCGCCGGCAGATCGTCGCCATCGCCCGCGCGCTCGTCGGCGAGGCGAAGATCATCTTCATGGACGAGCCGACGGCCTCGCTGACGCAGGCCGAGACCAGCCATCTCCTCGCCATCGTGCGCACCCTGTCACGCGAGGGGATCGCGGTCGTCTTTGTCAGCCATCGCCTCGCGGAGGTGATCGAGATCGCGGACCGGATGACGGTGCTGCGCGATGGGCGGCTCGTCGGCGTCTATCCGGCGAGGGAGATGACCCCCTCGCGTATCACGGAGCTGATGACGGGGCGTACCTTCGACGCCAATGTCCGCGCCCGCTCGCATGGCACGGCACCCGCCGTCCTCGCGGTTGAAGGCCTGACGCGCCCTGGCGAGTTCGAAGACGTCTCGTTCGTGGTGCGGCGCGGGGAGACGCTCGGCATCACGGGCTTGCTCGGGGCCGGGCGCACGGAGCTCGCCCTGACCCTCTTCGGCATGCGCCGGCCGCATGCGGGCACCATCCGCCTCGACGGCAAGCCGGTGCGCTTCCGCTCCAACCGGGACGCGATCCGCGCCGGCATCGCTTATCTGTCGGAGGACAGGCTCTCGCTCGGCCTCATCCAGCCGCAGTCGATCGCCGACAACCTCGTCATCGCCTCGCTCGGCAAGGTGATGACGGGCGGGCTCATCTCGCGGCGCCGGAAGGAGGGGCTCGTCGCCCGCTGGGTCGGCGAACTCGGCATCAAGATCGGCCGGCAGGAGGATGCCGTCTCGACCCTCTCGGGCGGCAACCAGCAGCGCGTCGCCATCGCCAAGTGGCTCGCGACGGACCCGCGCCTCCTCATCCTCGACGCGCCGACCGTGGGCGTCGACGTCGGGGCCCGGGCCGGTATCTTCGACATCGTGGCGCGGCTGGCGGCCGAGGGGCTCGCCATCATCCTCATCTCCGACGAATTGCCGGAGGTCTACTACAACGCCGACCGGGTGCTGCACATGGCGCGCGGCCGCATCGTCGGCGAATACGACCCGCGCAGCATCGCGCTGCCGGAGCTGGAGGCGGCGGTCTATGCTTAGGAGGCTTCAGACCCAGACCACCGAGATGGTGCTGCTCGCGGTGATCGTGGCGATCTGCCTCGTCCTGTCGCTGGCGAGCGACCGCTTCTTCACGCTCGTCAATCTCTTCGACCTCGCCAACGCCAGCGCCGTCAACATCATCTTCGCGGTCGGCCTGCTCGTCGTGCTGATCGCCGGCGGCATCGACATCTCCTTCGCCGTAGCGGCCTCCGTCGTGCAATATCTGACCGCGCTGGCGCTCGCTCAGATCGGGGGCGGCGGCTGGGTGAGCGGCCTTCTCATCGCCGGCAGCATCGGCATCCTGCTCGGGGCGTTCAACGCCTTCCTCATCCACCGCTTCCGCATCATCTCCATCGTCGTCACCATCGCGACCTTCAACATCTACTTCGGCCTCCTGATGTTCTTCACGCGCGGCGTGTCGATCTACGACCTGCCGGACTGGTGGACGGGCAAGGTCATCCTGTTCGAGCGGCAGATGGCGGACGGCAACTGGGCGGAGCTGCGGCTGCCGGTGCTGGTCATGGCACTCTGCGTCTTCGCTACCTGGGCGCTCATCCGCCACACGACGACCGGGCGTCAGCTCTATGCCTTCGGCGATAATCCCGAAGGGGCACGCCGCTTCGGCATCAGCGTCGCAGCCATGCAGTTCATCGCCTTCGGCTGGCTCGGCCTCATGGCCGGCATCGGCGGCCTCGTGCAGGCCCATTATGCGCAGGAGGTGGTGCCCAATGCGCTCTACGGGCGCGAGCTCGACGTGCTGGCAGCCGTCGTCCTCGGCGGGGCGCGGCTCGGCGGCGGGCGGGGATCGGTGCTCGGCTGCGTGCTCGGCGTGCTGCTCGTCGCCATCGTGCAGAACGGGCTCAACCTGCTCGGGGCGTCGCCTTACGCCTTCCGCATGATCATCGGCGTCATCATCCTCGTCGCCATCACCTTGTCGAACGCGCAGATCGGAAAGCTGTTCGCGACGCGCAGCGAGGGGAGGGCGGCGCCATGACGTCCCCCTTCGTGGTCCTGCCCCTGAAGCGCCCGCCGCAGGGGTTGAGCGCGGACCTGGCGGGACCGCTCGCCGCCTTCGTCATGGTGATGCTGATCTTCAGCCTGGCGACGCCGCGCTTCCTGTCGTCGGCGACCTTCGGCTCGGTCGCCTTCCAGTTGCCCGAGCTCGGCCTGCTCACGCTCGCCATGCTGCTGCCGATTCTCACGGGCGGTCTCAACCTCGCCATCACCTTCACCGCCAATATCGCTGGGCTGACGGTCGCCTGGGTGCTGCACCAGAACGGCGGCGTCAACGCAGGTCCGGACGCCTTTGCCCTCGGCGTCGTGCTGGCGCTCGCGGCAGGGGCGGCGAGTGGCCTCGTCATGGGGCTCGTCATCGCCTTCTCGCGCGCCCACCCCATCCTCGTGTCGCTGGCGATGATGATCTTTCTGCGCGGGCTCGGCGAGTTCCTGACGCGCGGCGGCGACATTTCGGGCTTTCCGGCCTTCATCCGCCCGCTCGGCCACGGCATGGTCCTCGGCGTACCGGTGCCGCTCATCGTCTTCCTCGCCTGCGCCGGGCTGTGGCATCTGATGCTGTCGCGCACGCGGCTCGGCTTCAACATCTACATGATCGGCTCGAACAGCGCCGCGGCGCGCTATTCCGGCGTCGATACGCGCAAGGTCATCGTCCTCGTCTACACGCTCTCCGGCCTCATGTGCGCGATCGCCGGCATCATCATGATGGCGCGCTTCAATTCCGTGCGCGTGGGCCATGGCGAGGCCTATCTGCTGATCACCGTGCTCGCCTGCTTTCTCGGCGGTGTCGATCCCTTCGGCGGCTTCGGCCGGGCAGTCCCCGTCGTCGTGGCGCTCGCCGTGCTGCAGCTCCTGTCCTCCGGGCTCAACCTCCTCGGCGCCAGCCAGCATCTGGCGACGGCCGTGTGGGGCATGCTGCTGGTGGCGGTCATGGTTCTGCGCTGGCTGGCGGGGCAGGTCGCGGCGGCACTCGAACGAAGACGAAGGAGGTAGCGATGCAGGGATTCGGCGTCCACACGAGCATGTGGACCATGACGTGGGACCGGGCCGGGGCGGAGCGGGCGGTCGCCGCCGCGCAATCCTACGGCATGGATTTCATCGAGATCGCGCTGCTCAACGCGCCGGCGGTCGATGCCGCCCATTCGCGTGCGCTGCTCGAGAAGGCGGGCCTGAGGGCCGTGTGCTCGCTCGGCCTGCCCGAACAGGCCTGGGCCTCGCAGCGGCCCGAGGCGGCGATCGACTATCTCAAGGTCGCCATCGACAAGACGGCGGAGATCGGCGCCGAGGCGCTGTCCGGCGTTATTTTCGGAGGCATCGGCGAGCGCACCGGCGTGCCGCCGACCGAGCAGGAATACGACAACATTGCCCGCGCGCTGACGGCGGCGGCCCGGCACGCCAAGGCGCGCGACATCGAGCTCGGCATCGAGGCGGTCAACCGCTACGAGAACCACCTCATCAACACCGCGCGGCAGGCCGTGGAGATGGTGGAGCGGGTGGGCGCCGACAATGTCTTCGTCCACCTCGACACCTATCACATGAACATCGAGGAGAAGGGCGCCGCCATGGGCATCCTCGATGCGCGCGAGCACCTCAAGTACATCCACATGTCGGAGAGCGACCGCGGCACGCCCGGCTGCGGCAACGTGCCGTGGGACGAGATCTGCGCGGCGCTCGCCGCCATCGGCTTCCGCGGCGGCCTCGCCATGGAGAGCTTCATCAACATGCCACCGGAGGTGGCCTATGGCCTCGCCGTCTGGCGACCGGTGGCGAAGGACGAGGCGGAGGTCATGGGCAACGGCCTGCCCTTCCTGCGCAACAAGGCCCGGCAATACGGCCTCATCTGAGCGGAGGACGCGATGGCCGGGATGCGGGCCGGCGGCGTCGTCGCGGTGTTCGACGTCGGCAAGACGAACATCAAGCTGAGCGCCGTCGACGCCGACGGGCGCGTGCTCGAGACCCTGAGCGTGGCCAATCCGGTGCGCGAGGGGCCGCCCTGGCGGCACCACGACCTTGCGGCGATCCGTGGCTGGCTGCTCGACGGGCTCGGCACGCTGGGGAAGCGCCATGCGCTGCAGGGCTTCGTGCCGGTCGGGCACGGCTCCGGCGGCGTCCTCGCCCTTGCCGATCCCGACACGGGCGACGGTGCGGCGCTGCCGATGATCGATTACGAGCAGCCGCTGCCGGAGGACGTCCGCGAGGCCTATGCGCCGCTCGCTGGCCCGTTCTTCGACCGCGGCAGCGCGCTGATGCACGGGGCGACGCACCAGGCACGCCAGCTGTTCTGGATGGAACGGGAGGCGCCGCAGGTGGTCGCCGCGGCCCGCTGGTATCTCGGCATCCCGCAATACTGGGCCTGGGTCATGTCCGGCGTTGCCGTCTCGGAGGCGAGCGTGCTCGGCGCCCAGTCGCATCTGTGGAACGTCCCCGAGCGGCGCTGGGCAGCGATCGTGCGCGCGCGCGGCTGGGAACGGCTGATGCCGCCCTTCGCCAGGGCCTGGCAGGCGGTGGGCCGGATCCGGCCGGTGCTCGCGGACCGTCACGGGCTGCCGCAGGACCTTGCCATCTTCGCCGGCGGCCACGACAGCAGCGTGAACTACTATCGCTACCAGGCGGCGGGGTTGCGCGCGGCGAGCGTCGTCTCTACCGGCACCTGGATCGTCGGGTTGTCGGGCGGAACGCCGCTCGCGCGGCTCGACGAGCATCGCGGCATGACCTGCAACAGCGATGTCTTCGGCGCGCCGCTCGGCGGCGTTCTCAGCATGGGCGGGCGGGAATTCGCGGCGATCGCGGGTCCGGATGCCCCGGCGGAGCCTGTCGCCATCGAGACCGCCGCCCGGCTTGCCGCGCGCGGCACCATGGCGATGCCCTCCTTCGGCGACAGCGACAGCCTCTTTCCCGGAAGCGCCGGGCGCGGCCATATCCGCGGCGAGCCGCCGGCGACGCCAGCGGAGCGCAAGGCGCTCGCCGTCCTTTACTGCGCCCTGCTGACGGCCGAGTGCCTCGATGCGCTGGGGCCGGGGAGGGATGTCGTCCTCGATGGCAGCTTCGTGCGCGAGCCGCTTTATCCGGCGCTTGCCGCCGCCTTCGCGCCCGGCCGGCGCGTGCGCTTCAGCCTCGATGCCTATGGCGTCGCGGCCGGAGCGGCACTCCTCGCCGGCCATGGTGAGCGATCGCAGCCGGCCCCCGTCGATCTGAGCGAGGCCGGCCCGCTTCCGCCGGTCTTTGCCGCCTATGCGGAGCGGTGGCGCGAAGCGGTGCATCGCGACGGGCCGGCTGCCCCGACATCATGAGAAAGGAGCGTTCCATGGCAGCAAGCGACACGCAGGCCCTGCGCCGCGAGATGGTGGACATTTGCCGGCGCATGAATGCGAGCGGCATCAACCAGGGCACGGCGGGCAACCTGTCCGTCCGCACCGGCGATGGTTTTCTCATCACGCCCTCGTCGATGCCCTATGAGACGATGACGCCGGAGGACATTGTCGAGATGGACTTCGACGGCACCTATGTCGGCCGCCGCCCGTCATCCGAATGGCGCTTCCACCGCGACATCCTGCGCAGGCGGGACGACATCGACGTGGTGCTGCACTGTCATTCGGTCTATGCGACGACGCTCGCCTGCCACCACAAGCGCATCCCCGCCTTCCACTACATGGTCGGTGTTGCGGGCGGCAACGACATCCGCTGCGCCGGCTATGCCACTTTCGGCACGCAGGCGCTGTCCGACAACGCGCTTACCGCGCTCGAGGGGCGCTTGGCCTGCCTCCTCGGCCAGCACGGCCAGATCGCGCTCGGCAAGACGCTGGAGGCGGCACTGTGGCTCGCCATCGAGGTCGAGACCCTGTCGCGCCTCTATGTCCAGGCGTTGACGCTCGGCGACCCGCCGGTCCTGCCCGACGACGAAATGGAGCGCGTGATCGGCCAGATGCGTCGCATGAGCTACGGCCTTGCGCCAGACGCGGAGGGCGTCAACGACATCGCTCGGCCACGCGGGGGCGCCGGATAGCGCTCAGGGACGCCGGCCGCCGCCGGGCTGACGGGACAGGACCTCCCGCGCCCAGGCGATGAAGACCTGCACCTTGCGGTGGCGCAGGTTCTGGTGCGGGCAGACGAACCATTGCGAGACCATGCGCAGGGGCAACGGATCGCGCATGGGGCAGACGAGGCGCCCGTCGCGGCGCTCGCGCCAGGTGGTGAGGTCGCTCTCGAGGGCGATGCCCATGCCGTCGGCAGCCGCCTCGATCGTCATGTACGAACGGTCGAAGAGCACGCGCCTGACGCGCGAGGGCATGTCGATGCCCGCGTGGCGGAACCAGTCCGGCCACTGCACCAGCGTCTTGACGGACTGGATGAGGCGGAAGCCGAACAGATCCGCGGCGCCGAGCGAGCCGGGCGGCGCGAGCTGCGGCGCACACAGCGGCATGACCGTCTCCTCGTAGACCGGATCGACGAACAGGCCCGGCCAGCGCCCCTCGCCGTGACGAAGCTCGACATCGACGCCCTCGCGGGCAAAGTCCGTCGGCTCGTTCGTCGCGTCGATGCGCACCTCGAGGTCGGGGTTGTCGTCGAGGAAGCCGGCGAGGGCCGGCAGCAGGCATTTGGTCGCCAGCGTGGGGGCAGCGCGGACGGTGAGCACCGTGACCGCATTGTAGCCGCGCATGTTGCGCGTCGCCGTCGCGATGCGCTCGATCCCCGGGTCGATCATCTCGAAATAGCGCTCGCCGGCCTCGGTCAGGGCGATGCCGCGGCCCCGGCGCGTCAGGAGCGACGTGCCGAGATGCGTCTCGAGAAACTGCACCTGCTGGCTGATCGCCGAGGGCGTGACGCCGAGCTCTTCCGCCGCCTTGGTCAGGCTGCGCCAGCGCGCGGTAGCGTGAAAGGCGCTGATGGCCCGGTAGGGAAGATGCATGGCGACCTTTCAGACCAGCTAAACAATCGGATCATAAAACTGGTTTGTCCTAAAGACCAAGCTGTCCTAGCCTTTTAACCGTGACAACAAGTGCTGCACTGCAAAAAGCCAAGCAGCCATCGCACAGGGAAGTAATCGCCGCGGCGCGGCGATGGCCGGGAAACGCAAATCTCATTTTTACAACGTCGCCGCGCCTTGCGCGGGCGCGGCGCGAACGGGAGGGTGTTCCATGCGCTGGATCAATGTTGCGGCCACGACGACCCTTGCGGTCGTGCTCGGTCTGTCGAGCATCGCCGTCGAAGCCAAGACCCTTCGCCTCGGGCATGCCACGTCGGACACCAATCCACGGCATACGGCCGCCCTTGCCTTCGCCGAGAAGGTGAAGGAGGCGAGTGGCGGCAAGTTGACCGTGGCCGTCGCCGGCAATGCCCAGTTCGGCGACGACGTGGAGATGATCTCCGCGCTGCGCCTTGGCACGCTCGACATGTCGCTCAACAGCCAGGGCTCGCTGTCGGGCGTGGTGCCGGAAGTGACGACGCTCGGCCTGCCGTTCCTCTTCGACAATCTCGAAAGCGCCTGGAAGGTGATCGACGGGCCGATCGGCGACGAGCTTGCCAAGAAGGCCGAGGAGAAGAACCTCATCGTGCTCGCCTGGTGGGACAACGGCATCCGCCAGATCACCAACAATGTGCGCCCCATCACGAAACCGGACGATCTCAAGGGGCTCAAGCTGCGCGTGCCGCCAGACCCGATGGGCACCGATATCTTCGCCGCGCTCGGAGCCAATCCGACGCCGATGAAGTTCTCCGAGCTCTACCTTGCCCTGCAGCAGGGCGTCGTGGACGGGCAGGAGAACCCGATCATGAACATCTACTATTCCAAATTCCAGGAAGTGCAGAAGTTCATGTCCCTGTCGGGACACAAGTACGAGGTGACGCCCTTCCTCATCAACAAGATGGCCTGGTCCGGCCTGTCGCAGGAGGAGAAGGACATCATCCTCGAGGCGGCGCGCGAGGCGCGCGACTTCCAGCGCCAGCTGTCTCTGAAGGCCGACGGCGAATTGCTGCAGAAGATCAAGGACGCCGGCGTTGCTGTGAACGAGGTCGACCCCGGTCCGTTCCGCGAGGCGACGAAGTCGGTCTACGACAAGTGGCAAGCCCAGTTCGGCGACTTCGTGCCGAAGCTCGTCGACGCCGCGCGGGCAGGCTCGTGACGGCCCTGAGCCGTCCCGCCGAGCGCACGGGCAGCGGCCTTGCCGCGCTCGTGCGCATCATCGACGGGACCGTGCTTCTCCTCGCCCAGGCGATCGGTGCGCTCGTCACAGTCGCGCTCTTCGTGGCGGTGATGACCTCGGTCATCGTGCGCTACGCTACCAACGCCAGCATCGGTTGGGTCAACGAACTGCCGGACCTGCTGTTCCCGTGGCTCGCCATGTCCGGTATCGTCGTCGCGGCGCAGTTCGGCCGGCACATCGTGGTCGAGTTCGGCATCCTGCTGATGCCGCGGGCCATGGGCCGCGTCGTGCTCGTCATCGTCCAGCTCCTCGTCGCGGCGATCTTCGTCTTCCTCGCGCTCGAAGGACGCATGGTGATCGAGGTCACGTCCGCCGAGCGGTTCCCGGTTCTCGGCCTGCCGATGTCCTTCGCCTATCTCGCGCTCGTCACCGGCTGCGTGCTCATCGCCGTCACGGCGCTGACCACGGCCCTCCGGATCGCCGGCGACGCGGGCGACCCGCTCAAGGCGCGCGAAGGCATGGAGCCGGGCGGCCACCATGGTGAGGCCGTGTCATGACGGTCCTGCTCATTATTCTCTTTGCCGCGTTCATGCTCGTCGGCATGCCCATCGGCTATGCGCTCGTCCTTAGCGGCACGGCGGCGATCCTCCTCCTCGGCGACATCCCGAGCACGGTGGTGCTGCTCAAGATCTTCCAGCCGATGCAGAGCTTCCCGCTGCTTGCCATTCCCTTCTTCATCCTGTCGGGTGCGCTCCTGATGTCGGGGCGGCTGGGACAGCAGCTCATCGCCTTCGCCGCCGCGCTTGTCGGGCGTTTCCGCGGCGGCCTCGGCCAGGTCAACGTGTTCGGCTCGGCGCTGTTCGGCGGCGTGTCGGGCTCGGCGGTGGCGGACGCCTCCGCGCTCGGGGCCATGCTCATCCCGTGGATGCGGCGCGAGGGCTATCCGCCGGCGCTGGCGGCGGCCATCACCGCCTCCTCCTCCATCATCGCCGTGCTCATCCCGCCGTCGATCCCGCTCATCCTCTATGCGGCGGTCTCGAACGCCTCCATCGCGCAGCTCTTCCTCGCCGGTCTCCTGCCCGGCGCGATGCTGACGATCGGGCTCATGGTCTCGTGCTGGCTCATCGGCCGCGCGCGCGACCTGCCGGTGGTGCGCATCGAGGGCGGCGCGAAGGCGGTGGCGAAGACGGCGCTCGTCGCGGCGCCAGCCATCTCCCTGCCGCTCATGATCGTCGTGCTTCTGCGCTTCGGCATCGCGACGCCGACGGAGGTGAGCGTCATCGCCGTCGCCTACGCGCTCATCATCCGCTTTGCCTTCTACCGCGACCTCAACGGCACGGGGCTTCTCGCCAATATCATCGCGACGCTCGCGACGACGGGCGTCGTGATGCTGGTGATCGCCGCCTCGAACCTCATCGGCTTCATCCTGACCGTCGAGAACATCCCGGCCATGCTGGCGGACTGGGCGCTGAACACGCTCAAGGAGCCCTGGCTCGTCATCCTGATGATGAACCTCGTCATGCTCTTCGTCGGCATGTTCCTCGACCTGCCGGCGGCGATCCTCTTGCTCGGGCCGCTGTTCGTGGCGCTTGCCGGGGCCATCGGGCTCGACCTGATCCAGCTCGGCGTGATGATGACGATCAACCTCGCCATCGGCCTGTTCACGCCGCCCGTGGGGACGACGCTCTTCATCGCCTCCGCCATCTCGCGCGAGAGCGTAGGCGCCGTCACCCGCGAGATGTGGCCGTTCTACCTCGTCGCCATCACGCTGCTCGGGCTCGTCGCCTTCGTGCCGGCCTTCACCATCCACTTCTGATCTGAACAGGAGCAATCCCCGTGAATCTCGCTTCCATGCTCAAGCGTCGCGCAGCCGAGGGCCGGCCCGTGCGGGTCGGCCTCATCGGGGCCGGCAAGTTCGGCTCGATGTTCCTCTCGCAGGTGCGCACCACAGTCGGGCTGCACCTCATGGCGGTGGCCGACCTCTCGGCCGAGCGCGCCCGCAAGGCCATGACCAACACCGGCTGGGACGTCGAGGCCGTCGCCGCCGCCTCCTTCGCCGATGCCCTGGCGAAGGGCGGCACGCACGTCGGCGAGGATTCGGAGGCGCTTATCAAGGCTGATGGCCTCGACGTCGTCATCGATGCCACAGGCAATCCGGGCGCCGGCATTCGCCACGCCCTTCTGGCCGCGAGAAACGGCCGGCACATGGTCATGGTCAATGTCGAGGCGGACGTGCTCGCCGGCGCCTATCTCGCGGAGGAATTCCGCAAGGCCGGCCTCGTCTACACGCTCGCCTACGGCGACCAGCCGGCGCTCGTCTGCGAGATGGTGGACTGGGCCGAGACCTGCGGCTTCCGCGTCGTCGCCGCCGGCAAGGGCACCAAGTACATGCCGAGCTACCACCAGTCGACGCCGGAGACGGTGTGGACGCATTTCGGCATCACGCCGGAACAGGCGGCCCTCGGCGGCATGAACCCGCAGATGTTCAACTCCTTCATCGACGGCACCAAATCGTCCATCGAGATGGCCGCGATCTCGAACGCGACGGGTCTGCTCGCGCCGAAGGACGGCCTCCTCTTTCCGCCCGCCGGCGTGCACGACCTGCCCCAGGTTCTCAGGCCCGTCGCCGACGGCGGCGTGCTCGAGCGCAAGGGCATGGTCGAGGTCGTCACCAGCGTCGAGCGCGACGGGCGCCAGGTGGTCAACGACCTGCGCTGGGGCGTCTACGTCGTCTTCGAGGCGGCGGACGGTGATGCGCGCGGCGACTACGCCCGCCGCTGCTTCCGCGAATACAACATCACCGTGGACCCGTCCGGCCGCTATGCCGCGCTCTACCGTACCGTGCATCTCATCGGCCTCGAGCTCGGCGTCAGCGTCGCCAATGCCGCGCTGCGCGGCGAGGCGACGGGCGCGCCGAGCGCCTTCCGCTCGGACGTCGTGGCCGTCGCCAAGAAGGCACTGGTGCCGGGCGAGATGCTCGACGGCGAAGGCGGCTACACCGTCTGGGGGCGGGTGATGCGGGCGGAGGATTCGCTCGCCATCGGCGCGCTGCCCATCGGCCTTGCGCACAAGGTGGCGCTGAAGCGGCCAGTCGCGCCCGGCGGCGTCGTGCGCTGGGAAGATGTCGAGATCGCCGACAGCGAGGCCGTGCGCGTGCGCCGCGCCATGGAGCATGAGGCGGCTGCGCGGCGCATCGCGGCCGAGTAGGATCGGTGGCGACGGGGCCGGCTCGCCGCCGGCCCCTTCACGTTGGGACACTTGCCGGAGGTTCGTTCGCCCATGCTGACCGTCGTCGCCATCATCCGCGCCGAGGAGGGACAGGAAGAAGCCGCCCGTGCGGCGCTCGAAGCACTCATCGCCCCGACGCGGGCGGAAGACGGCTGCATCCAGTACGACCTGCACCGGGACAACGCCGATCCCGGCCTCTTCATCTTCTACGAGAACTGGCGCGACGAGGCGGCGCTCGACCGGCACCTCGCGGCTCCGCACCTCGTGGCCCATGGTGAGCGCAGCCGCGGCATCATCAGGTCCGCCGACGTGCGGCGCATGACGCGCATCGGCTGAGGCTCACGCGCACCCTAGCGCGTGGGTGCGCACGCGGTTTTCCACGAGCCGCACCAGGCCAAACACCGTCATCTGCAAGGATTTCGGATTGCCGGCCAGCGGCCGGTTCTTGATCCTCACCTCGATCTTGCAGAAGGTGCCGGTATTTCACGACCAGTAGCGCGGATAGTCCCTCCGCCCGGTGCAGCGGTGATAGAGGAGGGCGGCGGCGACGAGCGTCATCGCGCCGGTGAGCACCGGCGTCACGAGGAAGGACCAGTCGGCCCCGGCGAGCATGACAAGGAGCGGGTTGGCGCCGGCCGGTGCGTGGGTCCTGCGCGTTACGAGCATCGCGGCTATGGCGAGACCAACGGCGAGCGCCATGATGGCCGCATTCGTGCCGAAGAAGTTCATCACGCCGAGACCGATGGTTGCGGCGATCAGATGTCCGCCGCCGAGCGCCTGCGCGCCGATCCCTCCATCAACTGACGGTGGTCAGGGCCCGCCCGGGCGATGCATGGCCCCGGGCAAGGTGCGTTCGCCGAAATCGACGACCGACTGCCGGAGCACCTCACCCGCCTCGTCGACGGTGAGGCGCACCCGGCGCCCCTTGTGAAAGAAGGTCAACCGGTACTGCCCCTGGTGCTCCTCCTCGCCGCGCTCGCACAGACTGGTGACCTCACCGGCGCGCATCAGCTCGGGCAGCGCGGAGGGCGCGATGCCGAGGAGGCCACCGAGCAGGGTCGCGTCGACGAGGAAGCCACCGTCACTGCTACGGTTCAGGCGTCTGGCATGTCTCATCGGTTGCTCCGGTCACGATAGCGAGATACGACCCGCCCATCTCGGGCGGCCGACTGCAGAAAGTCCTCCGGCTTCAGCAGGATGTCGGCGAGGGTGTAGCGGTCGAGCGTCGCGGTGAAGGCATCGAGCGCCTCGCGCAGGATGCGCGGCAGCCGGCAGGGCTGCGTGATGAGGCAGGTATCGTCCGTGGCGAAGCATTCGACGAGATGGAAATCGGGCTCGGTCGCCCGCACGACGTCGCCGAGTCTGATGTCCTTCGGGTCATGCGCCAGGGCAAGGCCGCCGGATCGGCCACGCACCGCCTTCAGGAAGCCCGCGCGGGTCAGCGCTGTCGCTACCTTCATCAGATGGGCGCGGGAGATGCCGAAGGTGCGCGCCGTCTCCTCGATGGTGATAAGCCGCGCACCGGCCGATGCCGCCAGCATCAGCATGCGCAGGGCATAGTCGGAAAAGTTCGTGAGCCTCATGCCCGCAGGGTCCCATGCGCGAAGGTGTTCGGAAAAGATGCATCGTCGATGCGATTTTTCAACATGGGCGAGTCCCCACCCTTGACAGGAGCCGGCAAGCCTGCGCGATAAAAAAGACATACAAAATATGTCTTTTTAAGTATTCCAAGACGGAGGGCCGGCGCCACCCGGGCTTCCGCCTGTCTGTGATCGGGCCGGAAGCCCAACGAAACTGAGGATTGGTCATGATCGATCGCCGTCATCTCATGCTGTCCGGCATCGCCGCTCTCGCCGTGCGCCCCGCCCTCGCCGCCTCGCCAGCCATGACGCTCTGGGGCCCGCCCGCGGCACCCTCCGTCCTCCTGGCGCAGGCGGTGGCCGCAGGAAGTATCCAGGGCCAGTCCCTCGACTTTCGCGTCTGGCGCTCGCCTGACGAGATGCGCGCCGGGATCGCGGGCGGCACGATGCAGGCGGTCGTGGTGCCGACCTATGTCGCGGCCAATTTCTACAACAGGGGTGCCGGCCTGCGGCTTCTCAACGTCCTGACGGAGGGTCTGCTCTATGTGGTCGGCACGCCTGACGCGGAGGGGGTCGTCGGACTTGCCGGCCGGCGTGTCGCCGTTCCGTTCGCCAACGACATGCCTGACCTCGTGCTGCGGCGGCTTCTGGCCAAGGCCGCGCTGACGCCGGGCAGGGATATCCATCTCGACTACGTCGGCTCGCCGCCGGAGGCCGTGCAGCTTCTCCTCGCAGGACGGGTTGATGCCGCGCTCCTGTCGGAGCCGGCGGCCTCGGCCGCCATCCTGCGCGGCGGCATGGCGGGCAAGGAACTGGTGCGCGCCGTCGATTGCCGGCGGGCCTGGCAGGTGGCCACGGGTGCGGCCTCCATGCCGCAGGCCGGCCTCGCTGTGATGCCAGCGCTAGCCGACAGGTTAGGCGGGGAGGGGCTCGAAGCCCTGCAGGGGGCGCTCGAAGCCGCCCTTGCCCGCGTGAAGGCCGATCCGGCTGCTGCGGGCGGAGCCGCCGCAACGGCTCTCGAACTGCCGGCACCGGTCGTCGGGCGTGCGATCGCCTCCAGCAATCTCGTCGCCCTGCGTGCCTCCGCCGCCCGCGAGGCGCTGACAGGCTTCTTTGCCGCCTTGGCCGAAGACGACCCGCGCATTATCGGCGGCGGCCAGCCCGATGCCGGCTTCTATGCGCTCTGACGCGAAGGGGGTGGCCGCCTGGTTCGGGCGCTATCTCTGGTCGGCCTGGGCCGGGGCGACGGGGCTCCTGTGCCTCGCCGCCGCTTGGCAGATGGCGCACGAGATCTATGGGGCCTTCATCCTGCCGGATCCGCTGACGACACTCGCGACACTCGCCGATCTCGCGACTGAGCCGGGGTTCGGCGCGGCCGTGAAGGAGACGGGGCTGCGCGCGCTCAACGGCTTTATGCTTGCGGCCGGCATCGGCGCGGCCGCGGGAACCGTCGCCGGCTATTCCTTTGCCGCCCTGAGGCTGATGAAGCCGGTCGTCACCTTCATCCTCGGCGTGCCGCCGATCTCGTGGATCGTCCTCGCCCTCATCTGGTTCGGCGCCTCGGGCGGCTCGGCGGTCGCCACCGTCGTCGTCGCGGCGTTGCCCATCTCCTTCGCGGGAGCGCTGGAAGGGGTGGCGACGCGGGACCGCGGCCTCGACGCCATGGCGCGCGCCTTCGGCGCCGGGCCGCTCCGCCGCTTCCGGGATGTGACGCTGCCGCATCTTCTCTCCTATCTCTTCGCGGCCTGGACAACGGCCATCGGCACCGCCTGGAAGGTCGCGGTGATGGCAGAACTCCTCGGCAATGCCGGCGGTGTCGGCGGTGCACTCGCCAGAGCGCGCGCCCTGTTCGACATCCCGCAGGTCATGGCCCTGACGGTCCTCGTCGTCCTCTGCGCGCTCGGCAGTGATCACCTCGTTCTGCAGCCGCTGCGCGAGGCGGCCGAGCGCTGGCGCACGGCCGGGCAGTCGGGGAGTGTCAAACAGCCTTGGAGCGTCAGGCCATGAAGCTGCGGCTGGAAAATGTCGGCCATGCCTTCCTCGGCCGCACTGTCATCGAAGGCATCGACCTCGCCCTAGCCGCCGGCGAGATCGTCGCTCTCGTCGGCCCGTCGGGTTGCGGTAAGACGACGCTAATGCACATCGCCGCCGGGCTCGTCGTGCCGCTGCGTGGCCGCGTGCATCGCGCGTACAGGCGCCACGCCATGGTCTTCCAGGAGCCGCGGCTGCTGCCATGGCTGACGGCGCGCGACAACATCGCCTATGGCCTCGCCTGCGCGGGGACGCCCCGCCGGCACAGGCGGGAGATCGCCGCCGTGCGAGCAAGGGAGGTCGGCCTCGAGGCTGATGATCTAGACAAGTTCCCGCCGGAACTGTCTGGCGGCATGCGCCAGCGTGCAGCAGTGGCCCGTGCGCTCGCCGTCGCGCCGGACGTGGTCTTTCTCGACGAGCCGTTCTCGGCCGTCGATGCCGGGCTGCGCCGCATGATGCAGGATCACCTCGCGCAGGCGGCGGCGCGCGAGGGCTTCTGCGCCCTCTTCGTGACGCACGATCTCGGTGAAGCCGCGCGCATCGCCGACCGGCTGGTCGTGCTCTCGGCCCGCCGGCGCGGCATCATCGACCTGCGGGCCATACCCGGCCGGCCGGGCGCGCGGGACGAGCGCTTCGTTTTCGACCTCGTAGCGGCCTGGTCATGCGAAGAGGCCTTCGCCGAAATCCTCGACGGGGCCGGACGGCTGCAATGAGCGTCTCCGTCGAACGTTCGGTTAGGTTGCAGCCGTTGCTTCTCCTCGACGAAGGCCTGCGCCTCTTCTTTCCCGTCGCCGCCTTGCACGGCGCCCTCTGGCCGCTCCTGTGGACGCTGGTCTTGTCGCTCGACCTGCCTTTCTCGGGCGTGGTGCCCCAGGGCCAATGGCACGCGCATGAGATGGTCTTCGGCACCTGTGCCGCCGCGCTCGCCGGCTTCTTGACCTCGGCCGTGCCGGAATGGACCGATACGGACCGGCCCCGCGGCCCGGCGCTGCTCCTCCTCGTGGGGGTCTGGTTGCCAGGGCGTATCGTCGGGCTTCTCGCCGCCGATGCGCTCGTGCCGCTGGCGCTCGCAGGCGATGCCGCCTTCCTGTCACTGCTCCTTGCCCATGTCGCCGTCCCGATGGCGCGGCGGCGCCTGTGGCGTCATTGGTCCTTCGCGGCTTGGCTCGTGGTGCTCGTTGCGGCTGAAATGGCCATCCGCCTTGCCTGGATGGCGGGCGAATTCGCGCTCGCGCAGCGCCTGCTCGTCGCGAGCCTCCTTGTCTTCGTGATCCTGTTCGCGCTGTCTCTGTCGCGGATCAACGTGGTCGTGCTTAACTTGGCGCTCGATCCTTCTGGTGAGACGACGCCCTACAAGCCCCATCCCGGACGCCAGAATCTCGCCGCCGGGCTCACGGCCCTCTACGGGGCGGCACAGCTCGCCTTTCCGCAATCCTCGGCGCCGGCCTTCCTCGCGCTCGCTGCCGGCGCGGCCTTCATGGACCGGTTGGCGGAATGGTTCGTGGGGCGCAGCGTGCTGGCAAGCCACGTGCTGGCTCTGGCCGGCGCGAATGCCGCAGCGGGGACCGGCCTTCTGCTCATCGGCGCGGGGCAGCTCGGGGCATCGGTCTCCCCCGCCGCCGGGCTGCACATGCTGGGCATGGGCTGCCTCGGCCTCGCGCTGCTCGCCGTCTTCGCCATCGCAGGCCTCAGGCACACCGGCCGGATACTGGCGATGCCGTGGCAAGCGAGGGCCGCGTTCCTGCTCGTCGCGATGGCCGCGCTGGTGCGCACCGCCCCCGAGACAGGGCTTGTTGCGGCGCTTCACGGGCTGCACTACGGCCTCGCCGCCCTCCTGTGGGCGAGCGCCTTCGGGCTGTGGCTGCAGGGTTTCCTGCCGTTCATGCTCGCCCCTGCGCTGCCCGATTGTCCGGAGCCGGCCGCCACCGTTAACACTTTGGACAAGGGGGCGAACTAGCATGGCGACGTCGCGGGATACGATGCCGGCTGCGGAGCGAGCGACATGCCGGTGTCCGGGGGCGTGGCCAAGCATGCTGGAGCTTCTTCTCCTGCTTATCGGCGGCGGCATGGTGCGTCGCAAGTGGTGGCTCGTGGGGGTCCTCGGGCTTCTGTGGATGGCGATCGGCCTCTTCTTCGTCGTGACCGCGCTCGACGACAGCCTGCGTTTCTCGTCCACCTATTTCGCCATTCCGCTGCTCGTCGATGCCGCCTTCTCCGCGGTCAGCGGCCTTTCGGCACCGGACGGGCGCCGGCTGCTGCGTCTCGGCAAGGCGGCCGTTCTCCTCATCATCGTTCTCCTGATCATCGAGGCGCCATGGCACAGCGGCATCCTCGTTGGCATCCTGGTCGGCGCGCTCCTCGTCGGTGACGCCGTCTGGCGGGCGAGCAGCGCCTATGTCGTGCGCTTTCACCGCTGGCGGCTCTCCATCGTGAAGGCGGCCGTCGAGTTCCTGATCGGCCTCTGGTCCTTCGTGCCCTGGCCGAGCCATTGGCAGGGGGAAGTCGGTGCCGACGTCGGCACCCTGATGATCGTATCGGCCATGGGATTGTGCGGGTTGGCGCTGCGCATCCGACGGCTGCCGCTCGACACGTCCGTCGCGATGATTCTAGCAAGGGGGCGCGCACGGGATCTGAGGCCCGGCTCTCCGCGGCGGATCCTTCCCGTTCGGGGTGAGGGGCCGGACGAGGGCGACGTCATCGTGCACGTGTGGACGCCGACCGGCGGCATCGTGCCCCTGCACAGGGGCGTCGAGCGCTATGTCGCGGCCCGGGACGAGAAGGGCATCGTCTCGACCGGTCATGCCGCGCTCGAGGCGCCGCCGGACATCTACATCAGCCACTATCCCGCGGTTGAGATCGACCGGGCGCCCTCCCAGTTCGCCCGCGCCCTCAGGGCAACCCCGGACAACGACGTGCCCGGTCTGTTCAAGCCGAGTTATGCCGAGGAGAGTGCGGAATGGTGCCCCTCGACCGTGCAGGTGCGGCTCGCCGGCCTCAATCGGCGGGCGCTGCGCGCGTTCTGGCAGGTCTACCGAGCGGATGCGACCTACAATCTCACGGATCGCAACTGCTCCAGCGCGGTTGCGAGTGCGCTCGAGGTCGCCATTGAGGGCCGTTTTGCCGAGGCGGCGCGATCACCCGCCTTGCTGCTGCGCCTCCTCTGCGCACCCGAGCTGTGGATCGCAGGGTTGCTGCGCCGCCGGGCGGCGTGGATGGCCTGGACGCCCGGCATCGTCCTCGACTACGCCCGGGCCGTCGGCGCCCTGATCGCCCAGTTCGAGCCGCGGCCGGACGGCGGCCGCGTCCATCCGGCTCCGTCCGACCATTCGGCTGCCGCCGCCGTGCCGTCCGGCGACTGAGAGGTTCGCGTGTACACCAGCATCGTCGGGGGCAGCGCCGTCCTGGCCCGTGCGGGCATCATCGCCACGGCGGCGGTTTTCGGGCTGACCTACAGCCTGAGCGCGGCGCTGATCGCGCTCGATCTGGCGGAACGCGGCTTGAGCGAGGGCCTCATCGGTGCCAATGCGGCGATGCATGCCGTCGGCGTCCTCGCCATGGCCTTCCTCCTTCCACGGATCGGGGCCCGGTTGGGACTGCGGCGGGCGATCGCCGGCGCGCTCTGCTGCGCGGCGCTGCTCCTGTGCCTTTTTCCGCTGATACCCCTGGTGTGGCTCTGGTTTCCACTGCGCATACTGCTCGGCGCGGCCTCTGAGGTGCTGTTCGTCCTGTCCGAGACATGGTTGAACGCGTTGAGCACCGAGCGCTCGCGGGCACGGACGATGGGCGCCTACACCGCCGCCCTGTCCGTCGGCTTCGCGCTCGGACCGCTGATCCTGTCGCTCGTGGGGTCGGAGGGCTTCACTGCCTATGGCATCGGCGCCACCCTTGCGGCCTCTGCTGCTCTCTTCATCGCCTTTGCTCGGATCGCGGCGCCGGCCTTCGAGAAGCCCGCCCACGGCGATCCCCTGCGCTACATGCGTCTTGCGCCGGTCGCCATGGGCGCCACGGCCCTCAATGCGGCAATCGAGACGGCCGGACTGACCTTCCTCACACTCTACGCCATGTCGCTCGGCTGGGGCGAGGGCGATGCCACGCAGCTCATGGCCTACATGATGTTCGGCGCCATCGTCCTGCAGGTGCCCATCGGCTGGCTAGGCGACCGGATGGACCGGGAGCGCCTGATCGTCGCCCTCGCTGCGGTGTCGGCCCTCGGTGCCGCCGTCTGGCCCTTTGCGCTCGCCAGTCCCGCGATGACCTACGCCCTCCTCTTCGTCTGGGGTGGCGTCTTCGTCGGCATCTACACGCTGATGCTGGCGATCGTGGGCAGCCGATTCTCCGGCAGCGACATCATCGGCATCTATGCGGGCATGGGCCTGTTCTGGGGCGTCGGCGCGCTCGTCGGCCCGGCGCTTGCCGGCTTCGCCATGCAGGCAGCCGGCCATGGCCTGCCGATCTTCGTCGCGCTGGCCTGTGGGTTGTTCGCGATGGCGGCGCTCGCCGTCGGACGGCGCGCGATGCGCTAGCAGGGCAGCGCCCGGCCGCAACCGACGCAACTTGCAGAGGTTGCATGCGGGCGATATGCAGCGCCGGACAGACCTTGCGGAAAATGGGGCATCGCGCAGCGCCATGCGGCTGGTTCTGTTGGTAGGTCCGACCATATTGCTCGTCTTTGCGGCGAGCTTCGTGCTGGCGTGGACCTTCGACCGCCGCCGGAGGCACCTTCTGGTCTTCGGCGCCTCCTGCTTGCTGTTCTGTCTCGGCACGCTGTCGCAGATCCTGCAGATCCCGCCCGGCGCCGGGCCGAATGCCGTCGTTTCGGCCTTCATCTACACTGCGAGCGTGCTCGCCTTCACCGAAGGGCTGCTCGCCCGGACCGGCAAGCGCACCTCCTTGGCCGAGAAGGCCGCCATCACACTCCTCATCGTCGGGGGCATCGCGTATTTCTATTATGTCGACCGCGACCTGCTGGTCCGCATCTACATCCTCAATTTCGGCTATGGGCTGATATGCCTCGCAACGGCCTGGCGACTGCGTGACATGCGCAAGGGGCGCCTGACGGAGCGCGTGCTGTTCTGGACGCTCCTGGCTTTTGCCCTGCATTTCTTCCCGCGGACGATCCTGACCGTTGGCGTCGCGGCGCCGGATCCGGCCCAGTTCGGCCTGTCGCCGTTCTGGCTCGCGCTGCAGTTCTCGCTCGCCGTGCTCGGTGTCGCCCTGGCGCTTGCGCTCCTTGCCGTGACGGTCGGTGATGTCATCGAGGACCTGCGCCGCACGGGCAACCTCGACCCGCTGACCGGCATTCTCAATCGGCGCGGCTTCGAGGAGGGTGCCGCGCAGCGGCTCGCCGACCGTCACAGCCATCCGCTATGCCTCGTCATCGCCGACATCGACCGCTTCAAGAACATCAACGACACCCTTGGCCATCCGGCCGGCGACGAGGTGCTGCGCACCTTCGCGGCCCTGGTGCGGCGGGCGATGCGGCGAGGCGATCTTGGGGGCCGTTTCGGTGGCGAGGAATTCGTACTGCTCCTGTCCGGGTGCGACGCGGAGGGCGCCGCGGCCTTCGCCGAGCGGCTGAGGGCGTCGGTCAGCGAGGCGCGGTTCGGCTCCCTGCCCGACGGCTGGCAGGTCACGGCGAGCTTCGGCCTGGCAGAAGCCCGCGCCGGCGAAAGCCTTGGGCAGTTGGTGGCGCGCGCGGATGCGGCGCTCTATGCGGCCAAGCGGGCCGGGCGCAACCGCGTGCGGCGGCACGGCGCCATCCCCGCCTGAGCCGCCCGTACGGCCGGTTGTCTGGGCGGCGCATCGCTCGCCGCTCTGCGATTCGACTCGGCCTGCGCCGTCCTCGTCGCCGAACCGGGACGGGCATGCCGGATATCCTCTCGGTTTCAGGCTGCTCGGGCAGCCAGAAACGCGGCCGCAACCGCGCCCTGAGGATGGTGCATCTCAGGTCGTCTCGAGCGGCGCCGAGGCATCGGGCCGCGCCCGCTCGCGCAGATGGAGGTGGCGGGGATTGAACATGGCGTAGTCTTCCAGCGCCTCGAGGTTGGGCAGAATGACCGTACCGTTCTCCATGTCGACGAGTCCGCGTCGGCGCAGCAGTTGCAGCGTCCGGTTGACGTGGACGACGGAAAGGCCGAGGGCATCGGCCAGCTCCTGCTGCGTGACCGGAAACGTGAAGCGCCCCCCGTCGGCGAGTTCCACCGCCTTGAGGCGGTGATAGATTTCGCAGAAGAGATGGGCCGTGCGCTCGCCGGCCGAGCGCCGGCCCATGTTGAGGATCCACTCGCGCGAGATCGCCTCCTCGACGAGCGTCGCCCACCACAGGGCGGTGGTGATGCGCGGGAACCGGGCAGTGACCTGCCGGATCTCCTCCGCCGGCAGGACGGCCACCTCCGCCGCCGTCACGGCCGCGATGGAATGATCCATCTCCTCGAGGACGAACACGCGCAAGTCGCAGATGTCGCCCGGCACGAAATAGCCGAGGATCTGGCGCCGGCCGTCCGGCAGCGCCTTGTAGCGGCAGGCGAAGCCAGACAGGACAAGGTTCACGCCCTGCGGCCGCTCGCCTTCCTCGATGATGATCTCGCGCGGCCGGTAGGGCACGGGCTCGGATGCGAGCGCCTCGATCGCGGCCGTCTCATCGGCATCAAAGGTACTGAAGTTGCTCAGCTTCCGCAGCAGGGGGCTCCTCTTCCCCGACAATGGGCTCATGGGCGGACTCCATCCAGTGGCCGGGACCGCTCCCCGGCAACGGCCATCGCTCAATGCGCATAGGAGCGGCGCGGTTCCGCCCGGCGGGGAACAATCGGGACCGGACGCGATTGGGGGGCCAGGACAGGGAGAGCTGCCATGCATCACACCGACCGGAACATGCGAGCCTGCATCGATGCCTGCCTTCACTGCTATGGAACGTGCCAGTCGACCGCGATGGGACACTGTCTGGCGCTCGGCGGCGCCCATACCGAAAAGCGGCATTTCACGCTGATGATGGCCTGTGCCGAGATTTGCCGCACGGCCGCGCATTTCATGCTCATCGGCTCCGAGCATCACCGGCACGTATGTGCCGAATGTGCCGAGATTTGCAGCCAATGCGCCGATGATTGCCAGCGGCTCGGGGACATGCAGGCCTGTGTCGAGGCCTGCCGTACCTGTGCCGAGCATTGCCGCAAGATGGCGGCGTGACACTGTTCCGCAGCCCGGAGGTTTTCGTGTCCGACACTCGCCCAGGCATGTCGCACAACGCCCGCGCCGCAGCGGCGCGCCAGCGTGAGGTGCAGAAGAAGGTCGATGCCGCTGACAGTCGCAAGGACGGCGGCGGCGGTGATGGCGCCATGCAGGCCGGCGCGCGCCGCTATCCCGAGCCGCCCTTCCCGGAGCAGCATCACCGCAAGCCCGGCGTCGAGGCCAAGCTCTCGCCGGCACCGATGTACGATGCGCCCTACTACCTCGGCTCGAAGAAGCTCGAAGGCAAGACGGCGCTTATCACCGGCGGCGATTCCGGCATCGGCCGGGCCGTGGCGGTGCTCTTCGCGCGCGAGGGGGCCGATGTCGCCATCGCCTATCTTTCGGAGCACGAGGACGCCGAGGAGACGCGGCGTGCGGTGGAGAAGGAGGGCCGCCGCTGCATCCTGCTGCCCGGCGACGTCGGCAGGCAGGAGACCTGCGAGGAGACGGTGAAGCGCGTGCTCGACGAATTCGGCAAGCTCGACGTGCTCGTCAACAACGCCGCCTTCCAGTACCACGCCTCCGACATCGAGGATCTCACGCCGGAGCATTTCGACACGACGCTGAAGACGAATCTCTACGGCTACTTCTTCATGGCCAAGGCGGCGATCCCGCACATGAAGCCGGGCTCGGCCATCATCAACACCGGCTCGATTACCGGCATCGACGGCAGCAAGGAACTCATCGACTATTCGATGACCAAGGGGGGCATCCACGCCTTCACGCGGGCGCTGGCGGCCAACCTGGTGTCGCGCGGCATCCGCGTCAACGCTGTCGCGCCCGGGCCCGTGTGGACACCGCTCAACCCGTCCGAGCGGCCGCCGGAGCAGGTCGCGCAGTTCGGCGCCAAGGTGCCGATGAAGCGCCCGGCCCAGCCGGAGGAGATCGCGCCCGCCTATGTCTTCTTCGCCTCGCCGCACTGTTCCAGCTACATCACGGGCGAGATCCTGCCCATCATCGGCGGCTACTGAGGCGGAGGACGGAGGCACCCATGGGTGAGTATTTCTGGTTCTTCCTCGTCGCCATCGGCCCGGTGCTGTTCGCGGCCGCCGTCATCTATGTCCTGATGCGGCGCCGGCGGCTGAGCCCCGGCGAGCGGGAGAAGCAGCACCGCAAGATCAAGGAGCTCTACGGAGACCGCCGCGAGTGAGCGCGGGGCGGTTTCGCCCTTCTCAGACACCCTCGGCGGAAGGTCCGGTGTAGCGTGCGCGGGGCCTGATGAGCCTGTCCTCCAGCCGCTGCTCCAGCGCGTGGGCGATCCAGCCGACGGTGCGGCCGACGGCGAAGATCGCGAGCGCCGCGCCCGCCGGCAGGTTGAACGCCCGGCGCAGGGCCACCAGCGCGAAATCGATGTTGGGCAGCCGCCCGGCGCTTGTCTGCATGACCTCCGCCAGGGCATCGCGGGCAGCATCCGCCGGCAGCAGCGGCAGGAGGGCGGCGGCGCGCGGGTCACCCTCCGGATAGAGCGGGTGGACGAAGCCCGGCACGCCTTCGCCCCGCCTGAGCCGCGCCTCCACGACCGCGGCCGCATCGCCGGCCCGCTCCACCTCATCGAACAGGATCTCGACCAGGCTCGTCGTGCCGCCGTGCAGGGGACCGCTCAGGGCCGCGAGGCCGGCGTTCAGGCAGGCGCCGAGCGAGGCCCCCGTCGAGGCAACGACGCGCACGGCGAAGGCTGAGGCATTGAGCTCATGATCAGCGGCGAGCACCAGCGCCCGTCGCAGGATGTCGGCGCCCCTCTCGTCGAGATGCCAGGCCCGGGCGAGATGCCGGTGGACGTCGTCGCCGTCCGGCTCCGTCCCGCTGGCCGCGGCGGCGGTCGCACGCAGCAAGGCCACGGCGCCGGGCCAGAGGCTGCGCACGTCGCGCTGCCAGGCGATGGCGCGGCCGGTGGGAACGAGCGGCAGCAGCGCCTGGCATCGTTCCGACAGCGGCAGGTGGGCAAGGCGGGCGAGGAGCGCGGCATCCCAGGGGGATGGTACTCCTGAGGGCGCCTCCGCAAAGGGATTCCGCCCCTCGCAGTTCCAGAGGAGCCGCGCCGTGTCCTCCAGCGTCGCCGTCTCGGCCCAGCGGGTCGCCTCGTGGCCGCGATAGTAGAGGCGGCCGTCCTCGATGAGCGTGATGGCGGATGCGAGGACCGGCAGGCCCCAGTCGAGCGTCGTCTCCGCGACCCGAGCGGGTCGGCGGCCGGTTTCCTTGCGTCGCTTGAGCGCCTCGATGTCGTGCGCGCTGTAGAGGCGCCGGCGCGGATCGCCCGCGGCCTCGCCCGCGCGGATGAGGCCGCGGCTTACATAGGCATAGAGCGTCGCCCGGCTGACGCCGAGGCTCTGCGCAGCCGCCGCCGCGTCCATGAACCGGTCGTGCTGCGCCACCGTCGCTCCTAGATTGATTACATGAATCAATATTGACTATATGTATTCCAGCGCCATCCTCGTGGCAAGCTTTTCGCGAGGATGACCATGACGAGCCGTTCAAACCCATTACCGCCCGCCCTTGCCCCGCTTGCCGCTCATGCCGCGCCGGGGCTCGACGATGTCATCGCCGCCGAAACCGTGCTGAGCCATGTCGATGGCGCGGCCGGGCGCCTGATCGTGCGCGGGCACGATCTGGAGGCCCTTGCGAGCAGAAGCTTCGAGAGCGTGCTCGGCCTGCTGTGGCGGGACCTCGCGCCCGAGCCGATGGAGGAGGCCGAGATCCGCAGCGCGCTCGGCCGTGCGCGCACCCACGCCTTCGCGCTCCTGCCGCCGCTGCTGCCGGCGACGGACGGCCTCGCGCCGGTCGAGGCGCTGCGCCTGCTGCTGTCGGCGCTGGCGGACGCGGAGGAGGGGCCGCATCACGTGCTCGCGGTCGCGGCGGTGCCGGTCTTCGCCGCGGCGATCCACCGCCGCCGCGCCGGGGAGGACCCGGTCGCGCCGGATATGGATCTGGGGCAGGCAGCGGATTTCCTCAGGATGCTGCACGGCAGCCCGGCTGCAGAGAGCCATGTGCGCGCGCTCGACACCTATCTCGTCACCGTCGCCGACCACGGCCTCAACGCATCGACCTTCACGGCGCGCGTCATCGCCTCGACCAAGGCGGGGCTGTTCTCATCGGTCATCGGCGCGCTCTGCGCCCTCAAGGGGCCGCTCCACGGCGGGGCGCCGGGGCCGGTGCTCGACATGCTGGACGCCATCGGCGAGGAAGGCCGGATCCGTCCGTGGCTGACAGAGGCGCTGGCGCGCGGCGAACGGCTGATGGGCTTCGGCCACCGCATCTATCGCGTGCGCGACCCGCGGGCCGACGTGCTGAAGGGCGCCGTGACCGGCCTGCGCGATGCCGGCGGCCGCATCCGCTTTGCCGAGGCGGTGGAGGCGGAGGCCCTTGCCCTGCTCGCCGAGCGCAAGCCGCTGCGGCCGCTCGAGACCAATGTCGAGTTCTATACGGCGCTCGTCCTCGAGGCCGTGGGCTTTGCACGCGAGAGCTTCACCAATGTCTTCGCGGCGGGCCGCATGGCGGGCTGGACGGCCCATGTGCTGGAGCAGGAAAAGGCCGGCCGGCTTATCCGGCCGCAGTCGCGCTATGTCGGGCCGATGCCGGCATCGCGGCCAGGCGCGTAGAGCCGGATCCCGTCAGATTGAAACCTGATCGGATCGGACCCGGGGAGTGCGCCCGGTGCTTGAAGGGCAACGTCAGCCGAGCAGGGGCGCGACGCGCTTCACCGCCTCCGCCATGGCATCCTGCGGCGTCTTCATGCCGAAGACGGCGGCCTGCGTCTCCTCGATGAAGATATCGTGGGCGCGGGCCTGCTCGTCGAAGGCGGGCAGGTGGATGCGTGAGGCGGCCACCGCCTCGGCCTCCACGCTGGCGTAAGGGTAGCTCTTGCCGAAGGCCGGGTCGGCATAGGTCTTGATCCGCACCGGCCCGTTGCCATTGAGCGCCATCTGCGTCGTCGCGGCGGGCGAGGACAGGTGCCGGATGAAATCCCAGGCGGTGCGCTGGTTCTTGGAATTGGCCGGAATGACGAGCGACCAGAACTCGACCGTCGGCGCATAGCTCGCCTTGCCGACGAGCGCCTCGGCCATCGGCGGCACGAGTGGCTTGAGCTTGCCCGGATAGCGCGACTTCTGCGGGTCGTTGTAGGAGGCGAGGCGGGCGAAGGGCTGGATGCTCATGGCGGCCCGGCCCTGCTGCATCCAGGTCGTCAGTTCCTCGTTGTTGAGCGTCGCCGTGTTACGCGGCAGGACGCCGTCCTTGTACAGCGAGGCGAGCACCTTCAGCGCCTCGACCATCGGAGCCTCGGCCGCCACGATCTTCCGGTCCTCCGTCATGTAGTCGCCATCGAGGCAGCGGGCGATGGTCAGGAAGTTCGAGGCGAAGACCGGCGTGAAGGCGAGGCCGTAGACCTGGGTTCCGTCGTCGCGTTTGAAGGTGAGCTTGCGCGCCGCCTCGACGAGTTCCTCGAAGGTCTTCGGCAGGGCGACGCCGCGCTCCTCGAACAGCGCCTCATTGTAGATGATGACATTGGTGGCGTGGCGCACGGGCACGCCGTAGAGCGCGCCGTCGAGCTGCAGGGGCTTCACGAGCCCCGGCGCGATGTCGTCGAACTCGGCGATCGGCGTCTCCTTCTGGAAGCTGTCGAGCGGCGTGAAGAGCTTGAGGTTGCGCGGCACGGCCCGGCCGTTGAGCAGATAGGCGACGTCGATTGTCGTCGTGCCGAGCGTCGCCTCGCGCAGGAGGCGTTCGTGGATGGCGTTGACGTCGCCGAGCGTCACCCAAGAGGCGGTGTTGCCGCTCTTCTGGCGCCAGGCCTCCGTCGCGTCGCCGCCCGGACCGGTCGTCGCGGCAGCCTGGTGGACGCGATGGCCGAAGACGTTGAGTTCGAGCCCCGCGGCCATGGCCGTGCGCGGCAGGAGGCCGGCGAGCGCGGCCCCGGCCGAGAGCTGCAGCATTTGGCGGCGTGACAGACGCCAGCCGTCATTCCTTGCCCAAGCGATATCCTCCGCCATCGCGGATCTCCTCCGGTTTCGTTGTTTTAATCGCCCGCCGCGCTGCGTCGTCAGGACGGCAGCAACGGCCTGACCCGTTCGACGACCGACGTCATGGCCGCCTCGGGGCTCTTCATGCCGAGGACCGCCGCCTCGGCCTCTTCCTTGAAGATGTCGCCGGCGCGCGCCGCCTCGTCGAAGGCGGGCACCGGCACGCGCGCCACCTTCAGGACGTCGCGCTCGGCATCCGCATAGGGTACCGACGCCCGGAAGCCGGCATCATCATAGGTCGAGGCGCGGACGGGACCGTTGCCGCTCAGCGCCATCTTGAGCGTCGCGTCCTTCGTCAGCATCGCCTTGATGAAACTCCAGGCGAGGTCCTTGCGCGTGCTGTTCTTGGGGATGGCGAGGCCCCAGAACTCGACCTTCGCCGGCGCAACCGCATAGCGGTCCTTCAGCGTTTCCGAGATCGGCACGGCCCCCGTCATGATCTTGCCGGCGAACTTGCTCTTCTGCGGGTCGTTGAAGATGCGGTTGCGGCCCATGCTCTGCAGGGCCATGGCAGCGCGACCCTGCTGCATCCAGGTCGCGACCTCCTCGGTCGTCAGGGCGGTGAAGTTGCGCGGGAAGGCGCCGGCCTCGAACAGGCCGCGCAGCAGGCGGATGGCATTGAGCATGCCCTCCTGATCCGCCACCACCTTGAAGTCCTTCGTGATGAAATCGCCGTCCCAGGCGCGGGCGATGTCGATGACATTGGGATAGGTGACGCCCGGCATGCACAGGCCGACGCAATTGGTGCCGTCGGCGCGCTTGTAGGTCGCGGCCTTCGCCACCTCGACGAGCTCTTCCATCGTCGCCGGCGGTTTCTCGAAGCCGCGCTCGGCGAGGATGTCGGCATTCCAGTGCAGGCCGGACGAGGCATGCCGCACGGGCACGGCGACAAGCCTGCCGCCGACGGTCATGCCCTCGATGAGGCCGGGGAAGATGTCGGCGACATCCTCCGGCGGGTCGCTGCGCATGTAGTCGTCGAGCGGCTCGAAGAGCTCGGCCGTGCGCGGCACCGCCTGGGTGTTGAGGATGAAGCCGACGTCGACGCTCGTCTGCGACAGGGAGGCTTCGCGGAACAGGCGTTCCTGCAACGGTCCCGTGTCGAACGTCGTCCATTCGACGGCGATGCCCGTATCGGCCGTCCAGGGGGCGGTGACGTCGCCGCTCTGGCCGGTCGCCACGGTCTTGTGGACGCGGTGGGAAAAGACCTGCAGCGGCGGGCCCTTGGCCGCCTGGCCGAAGGCGATGTTCGGGGCAGCCAGCGCCGCCCCTGCCGTTGCCAGCAGCGTCCTTCTGTCGATCGGTGCCATTCTCGTTCCCTCCCTTCGGGCCCGTTCTGCTGCGGGCCTCGCTGGTGATATGGGCCTAGCCTGGCCGGCCCGGCGTCGGGTCCGGCCCGAAGATCTCGCGGATGGCGGCATCGGCGGCGGCGAAGTGGCTGCGCATGGCCGCTTCCGCCGCTGCGGGATTGCCCTCCTCGATCGCCTCGGCGATGAGGGCGTGGCGCGCCAGCGTCACGCGCCAATCGTCCATGGTGCGCGCCTCGCGCGCGTTGAAGCGCACCATCATGATGCGCACGACGGGCTCGAGCCCCTTGAGCTGCAGCATGACGAGCCGGTTGTGCGCCATCGCCGCCACCTGGTTGTGGAAGGCGAGGTCCGCCTCGATCCACGCCGGCACGTCGCCGAGCGTCGCCTCCATCCGCTTCAGGATGTCGTGCATCGCGGCGATGTCGGCCTCGGTGCGCCGCTCGGCGGCGAGCGCAGCGATATGCGGCTCCAGCATGCGGCGCAGCTCCACCGCCTCGCGCAGGCCGTGCTTCGTGCTGCCGACGGCGAAGCGGTAGAAGCGCGCCAGCGGCCCGCTGTCGATGGCCCGCACGCGGCTGACCTTGCCCTGTTGCACCTGGATGACGCCCATCGCCGCGAGCTCGCGCAGCGCCTCGCGCGCGATCGGCTTGGAGATGCCGAAGGTGGCGGCGATCTGCCCCTCAGAGGGCAGGGGGTCGCCGGGCTTGAGGCGGCCGTCGATGATCGCTTCCGTCAACCGCTCGATGACCGCGTCGCCGAGACGGCTCGGCGCGATATCGGCTGCGCCGAGGAGCGTCGCCCAGTCGTCGGCGCGGGCATCGGCCGCGATGTCGAGTTGATCCTGCATGGTGCCTTCATCGCATAAACCCAGCAGGGTTGCAACCTAGAAACTTATCAGATAGGTGAGATACAAGAGAGGAAACCAGAGGCGGGATCATGCCTGACACTCCAAGGCTTGCAGCCGGCCGTATCGCGCGGGTTGAGGTGCATCCGCTGCGCGCCACGCTGCCGACAGCGCAGCGGACTTCGCAAGGCGACTGGACAACGGTCGAGATCGTCGTCGTCGAGGTGGAGACGGACCAGGGTCTCGTCGGCTTCGGGGAATGCCTCGGCCGGCGCGGCGCGGCCGCCTACGCGCGCTTCATCGAGGGCGTGCTCACGCCGAGGATCGTCGGCGAGGATGCGCTCGACCGGCGCCGGTTGTGGAACGCCATGCGCGGGGTGCTCACCGGCCGTGTCGGCGGCATGCTGGTCGAGGCTGTCGCCGGTGTCGACATCGCCCTGTGGGATATTGCCGGCAAGGCCGCCGGCATGCCGGTGGCGAAGCTCCTCGGCGGCGTCGGGCGCGGCACGGTCCTGGCCTATGCTTCCTCGATCAACTGGTTCGACGACGCGGCCGTCGAGGCGGAGGTCGCGGCTGCGCTCGCTGCCGGCTTCCGCCAGATCAAGGTGAAGACGGGCCGTTCCGTGCCCGCCTCGATCGACCGCATCCGCCTCGTGCGTCGCCTCGCCGGCGACGCCGTCGGCCTCAGCGTCGACGCCAACTGGGCCTATGACCTGGACGATGCCGTGCGCGTCGGACGCGCGCTCGAGGAGTGCGGCTACGACTGGTTCGAGGAGCCATTGCGGCCCGAGGATCGCGGGGGCTATCGCCTGTTGCGCGACAAGCTCGACGTGCGGCTCGCCGCGGGCGAGAGCGACTTCACGGCGCTCGACGCCCTGCCAATGCTGCAGGACCGCTCCATCGGCCTCATCCAGCCGGATGTGGCGCGGGCCGGCGGCATCACCGAGACTTGGCGCATCGCCGAGCTCGCACAGAGCTTCAACGTCGCCTATGCCCCGCACGTCGGCTGGTCGGGTGCTGTCTGCGTCGCTGCCAGCCTGCAGCTTGCCGCCGCCGCCGAGAACTGCCTCGCCTTCGAGTGCATGGTCTATCGCAATCCGCTGCGCGAGGCGCTGCTCATGGAGCCGGTCGGCGATCCGGCGACGATGGTCGACGGCGCGCTGCCGGTGCCGGCCGGCCCGGGACTCGGCATCACGCTCGACCGGGCGGCGCTCGCCGCCCACCGCATCACGGAGTGAGCGCATGGCGGCCTTCTCGATCTCCGCCATGCAGGAGCCGCGCCGGGCGCTGCCCTATCTCGCCCCCGCGCTCGCGCTGCTCGCCTTCGTCATCCTCATCCCGGCGGTCTATGTGCTGTGGCTCTCCTTCCAGCAGTCGACCTTCGGCCGGGCGGCGACCTTCGTCGGCTTCGCAAACTACGCCAAGATCCTCGCCGATCCCTATTTCTGGCGGGCGCTGGGCAACACGGTCATCGTCGTGCTCGTCGTCGTGCATGTCGAAGTCGTGCTCGGCCTTGCCATGGCGGTGCTGTTCGCAGCCGGTCTGCCCTTTCGGAAGCTGCTCATCGCCGCCGTCCTCGCGCCTTACGCGGTGAGCGAGGTCGGCGCCGTCGTCATGTGGCGCACGTTGTTCGATCCCGATACCGGCTTCATGACGCGGGTGCTCACCGGGATCGGCCTGCCGCCGCTCGAATGGTCCGTGGTGCCGAGCCACGGGCTGGCGCTCGTCGCTCTGCTCAGCATCTGGCTGCACCTGCCCTTCACCTTCATCATCCTCTATGCGGCGCGGCTCGCCATCCCGAAGGACCTCTACGAGGCGGCCGAGATCGACGGGGCGAGCGCGTGGCAGAGCTTTCGCCGCGTTACGCTGCCGCTGCTCATGCCGGCCATCCTCGTCGCCATGCTGTTTCGCTACATCTTCGCCTACCGCCTGTTCTCGGAAGTGTGGCTGCTGACGCAGGGCGGGCCGGCGCGCTCGACCGAGGTCGTCGCCGTCTACCTCTATCTCGAGGCCTTCCGCTACAACGACTTCGGCGCGGCGAGCGCGACCGGATGGCTGATGGTGGTGACCTCGCTGCTGCTCGCCGCCTTCTACCTGCGCCGGCTCTACCGGGAGATGTTCGCCCGTGCCGACTGATCCTGCCTTCACGCCCTCCGGGCTCCTGCGCCTCCTCGGCAAGGCCGTTGCCGTTGCCCTGGTGCTCGCCTGGTCGCTCGGGCCGATCGCCCTCATCGTGAGCGCCGCCTTCACGCCCGAGCGCGACATCTTCGCGACCGGCGTCGGCTGGCGGCCGACCTTCGAGAATTTCGTCGCCCTGTGGCAGCGCTGGGGCGACTTCTTCACCGGGCTCGCCAACAGCTTCATCGTCACCGTGGGCGCGACGCTGCTCGCGGTGCTCACCTCGACGCTCGCGGGCTTCGGCTATTCGCGCTGGCGCAGCCGTTTCCTCTCCGGCTCCGTCTTCGCCATGATCGCGCTGCGTCTCCTGCCGCCCATCGTGACGACGCTGCCGCTGTTCCCGATCGTCAACGCGCTTGGGCTCAACGACACCTATGCGGTGCTCATCATCCTCTACGCGGCCTTCTTCGTGTCGCTCGGCACCATGGTGATGCGCACCTTCATCGACCAGATCCCGCGCGAGCTCGACGAGGCGGCGATGATGGACGGGGCGAGCCAGGCGCAGATCTTCCGCCGCGTCATCCTGCCCCTGTCGGCGCAGGGCATGGTGGCGGTCGCCATCTTCGTCATCGTCTATGCGTGGAACGAGTTCCTCTTCGCCTTCATCTTCACGACGAAGAACGCCAAGACCGCGCCCCTCGTGCTGTCCGAGATGATCGGTTCGCTCGAGGGCGTCGAATGGGGCGTCCTCTTCGCCGCCACCACCGTGCAGCTCCTGCCCATCCTCGCCTTCGTCGTCCTGTGCCAGCGCCATCTCATCGAAGGCCTGACGGCGGGCGCCACCAAGGGCTGAGAAGGACCATCCCGATGACACTCGACCGCCATGAGATCGCTTCGGCCCTGCGTCTCGCCGATCCCGCCCTGTCGCGCTTCGACCCGCTGCCGCGCATCATCGCCTTCGACGATTTCGACCGCGGCTTCTGCGGCTGGACGCAGCTCGTCGGCAATTACGAGGACACGCTCGATGCCATGCATCCGGGCTATGCCCAGCATTCACAGGCCATGCTGTCGACCTTGCCGACATGGGACTTCGGCAGCCACGGCGGCTTCGACGGCAGCTATGCGCTGAAGATCGCGACCCGGCCGCGGGCGGGCGCGCGCAACGTCTCGATCAAGCGGCTCACCTTCCGTCGGCGCGGCCCCATCCGGCTCGAGTTCTACTTCACCTTCAAGCCCGAGGCGAACGAGCTGCGCCTGTCGGAAACCGACGTGCGCTCCATCGGCTTCCTCTACGACCTGCAGACGGGGGACCAGGACGGCGACGCCTGGCGCATCATGCCGCATCTGCGCTTCCTCAACGCGCTCGACGGCGCGCATGTGCAGAAGTGGCAGTTCAAGCGCCGGAACGAGCCCTTCGCCGCGGTCGGCGCCGGGAACAAGACGGTGACGCACTATCACCTGGCGCCGGAAGGATGGGAGGACATCGCCGGCGGCGGGCAGAGGCTCTGCTACAACGAGATTCCGACCAAGGTGAACTGGCACTACTGCCGCTTCGACTTCGACCTTGCGACCATGCAGGCGACCGGCCTTGCCTGCAACGACCGGGAATTCGACCTGTCGGGCTTCGACAGCATGCGCATACCGGCCATGCGCAACCTCTGGTGCATGCTGAACCTCGCCTTCTTCGTCGAGACGGACACGGACAAGCGCGCCAGCCTCTTCATCGATTCCGTCTGCCTGTCGGGAGATTTCTGATGCTGCGCGAAAGCCAGGCCGCCGTCGTCGCCCGCAATGAGGAGTGGCGGGGCGCATCCGCCACCGAGCCCTACGAGGCCGGCTGGGCGAGCGAGGCCGTTGTCTTCGTGCGCGCCCTGAAGGACGCGGTCGGCGCGCCGGGCCGTGCCCGCGTCGAGCTGTCGCCCGACGGCATGCACTGGGTGGCGGAGGGCAGCGCGTTCGACCTGCCGGTGCGGGCCGGCGAAGTCACCTTCGCGCGCGTCGCGCATTTCGGGACGTGGCTCAGGATCGCCGCGGACCTGCCGGAGGGGGCCGCGCTCACCGTCCTCGTCACCTGGCATCTGAAGGCCTGAGCCATGGGGAGCCCATTCCGCAACGACGGGCGCGTCGCCCTCGTCACCGGGTCGAGCCGCGGTATCGGGCGGGCGGTCGCGCTCGGCCTCGCGCAGAGCGGCGGCGCCGTCGCGGTGCACGGCGCGGAGGGAAGCGCGGCGCTGGACGAAGCGGTGGAGGAGATGCGCACCGCCGGTGTCCGCGCCGAGGCGTTCGCCGCCGATCTCGCCCAGGCGGACGCCTGCCGGCGCCTGCCGGAGGCCGTGGCCGAGGCGCTGGGGCCGATCGACATTCTCGTGCTCAATGCGTCGCTCGAGCTGCGCCGCGACTGGCGCGACGTGACGGAGGAGGAGATTGCGCAACAGGTCGCGGTCAATCTCACCGCGAGCCTCCTCCTCCTGCAGGCCGTGGTGCCAGGCATGGCGGCGCGCGGCTTCGGCCGCGTCATCGCCATGGGCAGCATCCAGGAGGTGCGGCCCAATCCGCGCCTGGTGGTCTATGCGGCGCTGAAGAGCGCCCAGACCAACGTGATGGTCAACCTGGCGCGCCAATATGCGGCGCAGAACGTCACTTTCAATACGGTCTCGCCCGGCGCCATCGCGACCGAGCGCAACGCCGCCGTCCTCGTCGATCCGGCCTATCGGGCGCGTGTGGAGAGCGAGATCCCGGCAGGACGCATTGGCCTGCCACAGGACTGCGTCGGCGCCTGCCTGCTGCTCGCCTCCGATGCGGGGGCCTATATCAACGGCGCCCGGCTCTTCGTCGACGGCGGCTGGCATGTTGGCTGAGCGGGTTGAGCGCGACCGCCCCGCGTCCACTGATTCTTGCCCGCAGGTGCCCTGCGGCGCGGGCGATGGCGTCCGCAACGGCTTGGTGGCGATCGCTCGGCGGGTCCTTCGAGCGCAACGGATAGGCCACATGCCGGTGACGGAGGTGGCCGAGGACCTCGCGGAGACCTGTACGGTCGCGGCTGTCATCGACAAGCTTTTCAAGCCGGACCTGGAAGCTTTGCAGGACACGCCGAACGCCCTCGACGTCCCCGCCGTGCGCGCCGCGATCCGTCCATGGGCGACAGTGGTCGCCTGCCCATGACGCGCCGGGGCTCTGGCGATAGGATGGCCATGGCGCTGCCCTGCGCGACAGTGCCATGGGGCGGGACAGGAGTGGGCCATGCCTTTTCTCAACCGTGTGGAGGCGGGACGAAGGCTCGCCAAGGCCCTGGCGGGATGGCGGAACGAGGACCCCGTGGTCTTCGCCTTGCCGCGCGGCGGCGTGCCGGTCGCGGCCGAAATTGCCGCCGCTTTCCATGCGCCGCTCGATCTCGTCCTCGTGCGCAAGCTCGGAGTGCCGCGGCAGCCGGAGCTTGCGATGGGTGCGGTCGTTGACGGGGCCGAGCCCATCACCGTGTGCAATGAGGAGATCATCGCGGGGGCGCAGATTGCGCCTGCCGACTTCGAAGCCGTGCGGGCACGCGAACTCGCCGAGATCGAGCGCCGGCGTCGCTTCTATCTCGGATCGCGCCCGCCCGTGCGGGTGGAAGGCCGCTGCGCCATCGTGGTCGACGATGGCATCGCGACGGGCGCGACCGTCAGGGCGGCCCTGCGGGCCATCCGCCGCCGCGCACCGGCGCGGCTTGTCCTCGCGACGCCGGTCGCGCCGCGTGACGTCGTCGCCGATCTCTGCGACGAGGCCGATGCCGTCGTCTGCCTCGAGACACCGGAGCCGTTCTGGGCCGTCGGAGCCGCCTATCTTGATTTCGGCCAGGTGGAGGACGAGGCTGTGATCGCGACGCTGGCACGTTTCCCGCCGGACGAGGGCAGCGCCCGACCGTCCTTGCAGCCGTAGGCGCGTCAGCCCTGCGCCAGGGCCAATCGGGCCCGCGCGAGCACGTCATCCGGTGTGCCGTCCGTGTCGACGGCCCTCCAGCCTGGCTCGGCGGTGACGTCGCCCGTTTCGCGCGCGGCCTGGATCGCGACGACTGCGGCATCCGCATCCGATGCATCGCCGCGGCGGGCCTCGACGCGCGCGACAAGCCTGTCGAGCGGCGCTGAGAGCCACAGCCCGGTGAAGGGGATGCCGAGGTCTGCGGCGAGTGCTGCGACGGCGGCGCGCTCGCCTGGGCGCTGGTGTACGGCATCGACGATGACCGGCCGGCCGGCTTCCAGCGCCGCCCGGGCATCGCGGCACAGCCGGTCGTAGACCGCGGCAGTCGCCGTTGCATCATAGGCGCTGTCCGGCAGGCGCTCCGTTTCAACCGCGCCAAAGAGCTGCTTGCGGATGACGTCGCTGCGCAGGTGAATGGCGCCGGGCGGGCGGCCGATCAGCGGGGCGAGGGCCGCGGCAAGAGTGCTCTTGCCAGTACCCGAGAGGCCGCCGACGGCGACGAGCCGCGGCGGTCCGGGGTCGAGGACGGCTTCGGCGAGGCTAAAATAGCGCCGGCACTCGGCGCTCGCCCGCTCGCGCGCCTCCTCGTCGAGATGGGCGAGCCCTGCCGCGGTGACCTTCGCCCGGATCGCGGCGCGGACGCTGATGAAGAGCGGCAGCGCGGCGAGCCCGGCGAGGTGGCCCGGCTCGCGGCTCTCGACGAGGTAGCGGTTGAGAAGGAGGTTGGCCTCGCCCTGCAGGTTCCGCTCGATCAGGTCCATCAGCAGGAAGGCGAGGTCGTAGAGCACGTCCGTCGTCGCCAGCGCCTCGTCGAATTCGAGGGCGTCGAACAGGCGGGGTGCCCCGTCGAGGAGCACGAGGTTGCCGAGATGAAGATCGCCGTGGCAGCGGCGGACATGGCCATCCCGGGCGCGCTGTGCCAGTAGCGTGGCCACGCGCTCGCGCGCGGCGAGCGACTGGCGGGTCAAACGCTCCGTCCGTTGCGCGGGAAAGAGAACGGGCTGCTCGGCGAGGCTCGTGCCGTTCTCGGCGATGATGGCCGCGAGCGCGCCGGCGAAATCGGCGCCGTGATGGACGGGCGCCCGCGCATGAGCCTCCGCGACGGCCCGCGCCACGGCCGCGACGATGGCAGGCGTCAGGGCCCCCTCGGCCGCCAGGCGGTCGAGCGTACGGGTCTCGTCGAAGCGGCGCATGTGCACCGCCCACTCCACGATCGTGCCTGGGCCGCCGAGGTTGAGCGTGCCGTCCCGGCGCACGATCGGGACGAGGCCGAGATAGATATCCGGCGCACCGGGCCGGTTGATCGCGATCTCGCGCTCGCAGGCGAGCTGCCGCTTCTCCAGGCTGGAGAAATCCATGTAGGGAAAGCGCACGGCGCGCTTCACCTTGTAGGCGTCCGAGCCGGTGAGGAAGACGATCGCGCCGTGCGTGTCGATGCGCTTGACGGGGCCACCCCCGCCATGGCTGTCCGGCGAGGCAAGGAAGCGCAGGATCTCGTCCTGATCTTCGGTGACGTGGTGTGTCGGCGTCATCCTGCCTCGACGGACCGGCGTGGAGCCCGCGCACTCAGTGCTCCGTATGGATGACCTTGTCCTCGGCCTTGCGCACGAGCGTCGCGAATTCCTGCGTATAGTCCGTGACCGCCTGCTGCGCAAAGGCCGTCTGCCGCTCCATGGCCTCCGGCAGGTCGCGGCAGCGGCCGAGATCCTGCCAGAATGAGGCCTGGGCCTCCAGGCGGCGGGCCATGAAGTGCAGCATCTCCGTGCCGATGGCGACCGGCAGGTCGAAGGTGGAAGTCTTGATCCAGAGCGGGAATGCCTCGAGCGGCAGTTGCATGTCGCCGGCGTTCGGGCGGCGCGGACGTGTGGCTTGCTTGTCCGGGGTCATCGTCTCTCCCTCCCTCTTGGAGAACCCAAGCTTGGGCGCGCGGTGGACCCGCGTCCTTGATGAAACGCAATCCTGCCCGGAAAAGACGGCCACTTTCCGGCCGGGGGCTGCGGCGGAGCCTCTTTTATCAGGCAGCAGGCACATGGCCGCGCGCGGCGAGGAGATCGACGATGCGTCCGGCTTCCTGCTGCGGCGTCTCGGCCGTGCCGTCGAGGCGAAGGTCGGGCGCCTGCGGCCGCTCGTAGGGGGCGCCGACGCCGGTGAAGTCGCTGACGAGGCCCTGCCGGGCCCGCATGTAGAGCCCCTTGGGGTCGCGCGAGGCGCAGACATCGAGCGGCGTGTCGACGAAGATCTCGTAGAACGGCACGTCCTTGGCAATGGCGCGGGCGTTGGCCCGGTCCTGGGCATAGGGGGCGATGGCCGCCACGATGGCGATGAGGCCGGCATCGGCGAGGATATGCGCCACCTCGGCGAGGCGCCGCACGTTCTCGGCGCGCTCGGGCGGCGAGAAGCCGAGATCGCGGTTGAGGCCGTGGCGCATGTTGTCGCCATCGAGCACATAGGCGTGGCATCCCGCCGCGGTCAGCCGGCGCTCCAGCGCATTCGCCACCGTCGACTTGCCGGCGCCGGAGGGACCCGTGAGCCAGAGGATGGCGGGGGTCTGCCGCCCGGCGCTCGGCCGGTCTGCCGTGGTCGTATCGAAGCGCTGCCAGTAGACGTTGGCGGCGGCGTTCACGGCTTCGACCACCATGCCCGCTGCGAGAGTCTCGTTGTTCAGCCGGTCGATGAGCAGCAAGGAGCCGAGCGTTCGGTTGTCGCCATAGCGCTCCACGACGACCGGACGGCCTGTCTCGAGAACGGCCGTGCCGATATCGTTCGCGCCGAGCGTTGTTGCCGGGTTCTCCGCCATGCGCACGACGTCGAGCCGACTGCGCAGGGCGGTGATGCGGCAGGGCACGAGGTCCGTGCCCTGCCGCATGAGCAACTCCCGGCCCGTGCCGAGCGGCATCTCGGACAGCCAGACGAGGCGAACGACCACATGGTTCACGCAGGCCGGCGGGTTGTCCGGGCAGGCGAAAACCGTGCCGCGGCCGGCTTCGATCTCGCGGTCGAGCACCAGCGTCACGGCTTCGCCGGGCCCTGCTTCCTCCAACTCGCCGGCGAAGGTGACGATCTGTCTGATGCGGCTCGGCTGCCCGCCAGGCAAAGCGACCACGGGATCGCCGCGCCGGACACGGCCGCCGGCGACCGTGCCCTGATATCCCCGAAAGTCCGGATCCGACCGGCTGACGCGCTGGACGGGAAAGCGCAGGCTGCCGGTGCGCCGCGGCGCGAGCGCGAGGGTCTCAAGGAGGTCGAGGAGGGTGGGGCCTGCGTGCCACGGCATCGCGGCGGCGGGATGGACGATGTTCTCGCCGAGGGCCGCCGAGAGCGGCACGGAGCGCACATCGAGGCCGAGACTGTCGGCATGGGAGCGGAACGACGCCACGATGGCCCTGAACACGTTTTCGTCATGGCCGACAAGGTCCATCTTGTTGACGGCGAGAATGACATCGCGGATGCCCATCAGACCGGCGATGACCGCATGCCGCCGCGTTTGCGGGAGCAGCCCCTTGCGCGCATCGACCAGCAGCACCGCGGCGTCGCAGATTGAGGCGCCGGTCGCCATGTTGCGGGTGAACTGCTCGTGCCCGGGAGCGTCGACCACGATGAAGCTGCGCCGCGCCGTTGCAAAATAACGGTAGGCGACGTCGATGGTGATGCCCTGCTCGCGCTCGGCGGCGAGGCCGTCGAGCAGCAGGGCGTAGTCGAAGCCATCCTCGCCGCCGGCGCCGGCAACGGCCGCCATCTGGTCCTCCGGCACGAGGCCGGCGTCGGCCATCAGCCGCCCGAGCAGGGTCGACTTGCCGTCGTCGACCGCGCCGCAGGCAAGGACTCTCAGCAGGCCGTGTTCCTCGATCGGCGCGGCGCTCGTCGCGCAGGCATCGATGATGCGCACTCAGAAATATCCTTCCGCCTTCTTGGCCTCGATGGAATCCGCCCGCTCGCCATCGATGAGGCGGCCGGCACGCTCCGACCGGCGCGAACTGCGCAATTCGTCGATGACGGCATCGAGGGTGGCGGCTTCGGATACGACCGCCGCCGTCAGCGGGTAGCAGCCGAGCGTGCGAAAGCGCACCCGCATCGGCTGCGGTGTCTCGCCCGGCGCGAGCGGCAGGCGGGCGTCGTCCACCATGATCAGGCTGTCGCCGCGACGCACGACGGGCCGCTCGCGCGCGAAATAAAGCGGCACGACCGGGATTGCCTCGGCGCGGACATAGGCCCACACATCGTGCTCCGTCCAGTTCGAGAGGGGGAAGACGCGCATGGTTTCGCCCTCGAGGAGCCGCGTATTGGCGAGCCCCCAGGGCTCGGGGCGCTGCATCTTCGGATCCCAGCGGTGGCCAGGCGCTCGCACCGAGAACATGCGCTCCTTGGCGCGGCTCTTCTCCTCGTCGCGTCGCGCCCCGCCGATGGCCGCATCCGCGCCGAGACGGTCGAGGATCTGCCGCAGTGCCACCGTCTTCATCGCGTGTGTGTAAAGGCCCGCGCCGTGGCTGAAGGGCGATATGCCGGCCGCGAGCCCCTCGTGATTGGTATGGACGACGAGGTCGAGGCCGAGCGCGCATGCCTGCGCATCGCGGAAGGCGATCATCTCCCGAAACTTCCAGGTCGTATCGACGTGAACGACCTTGAAGGGAATGGCCTCCGGGTAAAAAGCCTTGCGCGCCAGATGCAGCAGGACGGAGGAATCTTTCCCGATCGAATAGAGGAGGGCCGGCCGGCGGAACACGGCTGCGGTCTCGCGCAGGACGTGGACGGCCTCCGCCTCCAGCATGCGCTGATGGGCGCTCAGCGCAAAGCGGTCGGTCGATTGGCTTGCAGGCGGGGCGGCGCCGGTCGCGTCCAGCATGGCTCGGCAATCGGATCAAACATGAAAAATGGCAAACAACGCAGGAAAACGGGCAGAATGTAGCCATGGGTGAAACGACTTGCAAGCCTCGCGACGGCGACGTCCGAGCGACGGCTGTTGACATTATCCCTATTATAGGTTTAATTTCCTATATGGGATCATTCATTGCATCAGATCATTCATGGGGACTGCCGTGGCCATCGCTTCCGAAACCACCGCCAATCTGAAGCTGCCCTATATCGCCGCCGGCCAGGCGCAGAAACACGTGACCCATAACGAGGCGCTGCACATGCTGGATGCGCTGGTGCAACTTGCCGTCGCGGACACGGACCGGACGGTGCCACCGGCCGACCCGGCCGAAGGCGCGCGCCATATTGTCGGTGAGGGCGCGACGGATGCCTGGACAGGCAGGGACCACCACGTCGCCATCTTCGTCGACGGCGGCTGGTTGACCTTCGCCCCTGCGCCCGGCTGGATGGCCTATGTGACGGGCGAAGGGCGTCTTCGTGTCTGGACCGGGACGGAATGGGCTACCATGCAGGACGATACGCCGACCGAGCTGCACAATCTCGCCGCTCTTGGCGTCGGCACTCGGGCGGACGAGGTCAATGGCTTTGCTGCCAAGCTCGAGAATGCCCTTTGGTCGGCGAAATACACAGGCGAGGGGGGTAGCGGCACGCTGCGCATGGCGCTCAACAAGGAAGGCTCCGCCGACACGGTCTCGCTCATCTTCAACAGCGACTGGTCGGGACGCGCCGAGATCGGCCTCGCCGGCAGCGACCATTTCGAGATCAAGGTCTCGGAGGACGGCTCGCTCTGGACGCCGGCGCTGCGGATTGATCCCGCGAGCGGCGCGGTAACACTTCCGCAGACGCGGCAGGAGTGCGGCCTGCGCAATCTCCTCATCAACGCCCGCGGCCTCGTGAACCAGCGCGGCTATGTCTCGGGCACGGCGACGGCGGCCGCCGGCCGCTATACGCTCGACCGCTGGCGGGTGGTGGCTGCGGGGCAGGCGCTCGCCTGGACCGAGGCCAACGGCTATCGCACCTTTACCGCGCCGGCCGGCGGCGTCGAGCAGGTGATCGAGGGCCTCGACGTCGTGGCCGGCACCTACGTGCTCTCATGGATCGGCACGGCAAGCGCCAGCGTCAACGGCGCGGCCGTGGCGAAGGGCGGCACCGTGTCGCTTGCCGGCGGTGCGAATGTCACCGTGCGTTTCTCGGGCGGCACCTTCGCCTTGCCGCAGCTGGAGCGTGGCACGGTGCCGTCAGCCTTCGAGGTGCGGCCGTTCAGCCAGGAGCTGATCATGTGCCAGCGCTATTTCGAGAAGTCATACAATCTCGAGGTGGCGCCGGGCACGGCGAGCCAGATGGGCCGGCGCAACCAGAACACCTTCCAGATCGCGACCAATCACCGGGCCGATATTCCCTTCCGCGTCATCAAGCGCGCGGCGCCCACGGTGACGATCTACAACCCGACCACCGGCGCCGCGGGGCAGGTGCGCGCCCAGCCGGACGCGGACATCACCATCGGCGGCGTCTACGTGCCCGGCGGCGCCGGCTGCATGATCGACTTCGTCACGACCGCCACGACCCAGGCCGTGTACTGGCACTGGGTGGCCGAGGCCGAGCTCTGACAACTGCGTGACTCGCAGGGGGCCCGTCGGCTTCACAGCTCCGTCTCGAAGCGCGAATCCTCGATGACATGCCCCCCGATGGTCGCCGCCGTGCCGTTGCGTGCCGCCCAGGCGGCGAATGCCCGCGCGAAGCCGCCATAGTGGTCTTCCGGCATGGCGAGCACGTTGCGCTCGTCCGCGATCGGCTCGACCGCATAGCCGACGGAGGTGAAGAAGGTCTGGAGCCTGTTCTGAGCCTCAGCGTCAAGCGCCTCGCAGATGAAGGCGGGCCGGTGGGCAGCGATGACGTGCCGCGCGCCTTCCAGCACCTCGGGCTCGACGCCTTCCACGTCGATCTTGACGGCGACGACAGGGCGCTTGGCGATCGCCGCGAGCTGTGGCGCATTGAGGTAGTCGAGCCGCGCCGGTTGCAGGATGGCGTCCAGCGGTACGGCCTTGACCGTCTCAGTGTGGTCGACCGCCTGTGTCTGACTGATCTTCTCGCCCGAGCACAGGCTGAAGAAGCCATACCTGTGCGGCAGGGTCAGGATCTCCTCGCGGTTCCATGCCGCCAGATGACAGGGCACGATGCGCGGATTAAAGCCGTTGAGCTGAATGTTGTAGATGAGACGGCCGAAGGTCACCGCCGACGGCTCGAAGGCGATGGAGAGCAGGTCCGGGCGGGCCCGCGCCGTCAGCAGCGCATAGAGGCCCGTATAGGCTCCAACGTCGATCACCATCCCGTTCTGCGGCGCGCCTTCCATCAGGAAGAGCCAGTAGGCGAGGGACTTCGGCTCGTCGAAGGCACCCTGCCGTATTGCGCCGAGGAGGTTGTCGTCCTCCCCCCAGGGTGCCGTGATGCTGTGCATCGTCACACTGTGCCCGTTGATGGTGATGGTGGAGTTCTGGAAGACGAATTTCTGCACGGGCAATCCCTTGGTGGCAGGCGTGGGCCGGGTTGTCGGGGGGCCGTCCCCGGCGAGCATCCAGGCATGAGGGGTGCCGGCGAGCGCCTTTGCCACCTCGTCGTAGTTCCGGATCGATTCTGTGAGACTCCACGGCGCCTGCTTGACGAGGGACGGCCTGCGCTGCGCCAGCGGGTCCACGCCGAAGGCGCGGGCGATCTCATCGGCCCGCTCGCTCGCCAGCAGTCCCTGGGCGTCGAACATCTCCTGATAATCGAGCGCGACGAGCGGCTGGTGCCCGTCGAGCCATTGCTCGATCACCTGTCGTTCGCGTTGCATGCCGTCGATGAAGCGCAGCAGCTTCGGGATATCGACGACCGCGGAACGGATCGTCACCTCCGCCGCATCGACCGTGTGCCAGACCTGGTTGGCGGCCGCGAGCAGGCCGGAGACGAAGACCTCCAGGAGATTGCGCCGCGTGAGGTGGATGATCGGCGCGCCTTCGGCCCGCGCGAATTCCAGGAGCCACGGCCGCGCAAGCGGCGCATGCCAGGGCCCGTTGAGGCTATGCAGGCTGTCGTATTTGACGTCGGGCAGGAGCGTCCGGCCTTCTCCGGCGAAGGTCGCGAGAAATCTCCGGAAATTCTGCGGTGCGTTCTGCGCCAACGCATTCAGCGGATCCTCCCGAACGTAGTCGCGGAGGTGGGTGAAATAATTGTGGCGATCGCCGAGGCCATCAGGGTGGAAGATCTCGCCGAGATAATAGAATTGCGGATGGTTGCGCCAGTCGAGGAGGCTGCCCAGCGCGCCGGTGCCGGATCGCTGGCGGGCAACGAGAAGGCCGAAGGGTGGGATCATGGCTGTTCCTTGCGTGAGACGGCGGGGCGCGTGGCTGAAGGCGGGAGCGCCGATGTCGCCCGCATGCGCGGCATTCGCACCGTCAGAGGATGTTCTCGTTGAACCAGAGCTCCACGCGTTCGAAGGCGAGATGGCAGTCGCTCTCCTCGCCGCGGGGCGGCAGCCGCGTGATGAGGAGCAGGCGATCGTTGCCCCGGCTCGTGCCATAGGCGGAGAGTTCGATCAGTGCCTGCCGGCCGGGCCCCACAGTCTGCCAGGCGCTCAGGGCGACGTCGTCCGCCATCTCTCCCCCGTCGAGACGGGCGAGGATGCGCTGCGTCGCCGCGTTGCCGCGCGCCAGGGCGACGGCTGCCTCGACCCCGCCGTTGTGCTCGCTGAGGTTGCGCACATGGGCGACGATGCGGCCCACCCGCCGGTGCGGGCCGCGCAACTCGCCGATCGTCACCTCCCCTGCGATGGGGTGGACGATGATGCCTCGGCTGCCGCCATGCCATTGCACCGGCTCCCATTCCCGCACGCGCCCCTGGGGATGGATGCGCGAGACCGGGCGCAATTGCTCGCCATGCAGCGTCAGCGGTCGATCGGGCCCATCTCCGGGCGGCTGGACGGGGTCGAGGCTCAGGAGGCGGGCAGGCAGCCCGACCGCGATCCCTGCCGCATCGGTGAGCCCGCCGGAGATCTTCTTGGTTGTCTCGCGTCGCCCCGCCAGAAAGGCGTCCATGGTGGCCGCGATCACGGGCATGACGAGGATGCCCTCGCCCGTCAGCGCACATTCCCGGGCGAAGACCTCGAACCAGAGGTCGCCGGCCCGCGGATCGAACGGCACCCGGGTCGGCAGATCGCGTCGCAGCAGACAGAACGGCGACGCGATGCGGCTCGAGACGAGCGCCATCGATGGCGCCTCGCCGGCATAGGCGCGCAGATAGTCGCTTCTCGCCGTATGCGGATCGACGAGTTCCACATGGCCGCAGACGAGGGCGAGTTCCGCATCCCGGGCCATCGCGTCGAGCGCGAGGGCGAGAAAACCCGGCGCTGCCTCGAAGCCGAAGGGATGGAGCAGCACCGCCTCCCGCTCCAGCGCGGCAAGCCGGCGCCCCAGCATCTCGGGACATTCGTTCTTGCCGGAGGGGAAGACGGCCTGCCAGCCCTGGGCCTCGACGCGGCGCGCCTCGGGCCCGTCCGGGGCGAAATGCCCACGCGGCAGCAGGACCTGCACCGCATCTGTGCCGCCCGCCAGGTCGAGCTCGGCATCGAGAGGCAGCACGGTATCGAAAAGCCGTTCGAACTCGGCGGGTGAGCGAATCCCGTGGCAGACGACCGTGACACCAGGACGCTTCACCTGCGCGACGGCGGGAGCACGCGAAACGGGCCACGCCGCGGGCCGCAGCCAGTAGGGCGTGTCGGGGGCTACGCTGGCTGTGGCAGAGGGAGCCCAGCACAGTGCCTTCTCCATTGCGGCAGCAAGACCCGCGACGGAACCATCGAACAGCAGGCAATTGTTTTCGTCCTGCCAGCGCGAGGTCTTGCCGAAGGCGGGGCAGCGTCCATTGAGGATGATCTTGCAACCCATCCGGCTCGCCTCGAAGGCGAACAGGCACAGACTCTCGTAGTCGGACGGCACGACCACCACCGAGCGGGCGAGATGGCTCGCGCGTTCGGCGGCGCTGGCGCCGAAGACGAACAGGATCTTCTCCTTCAGCGTCTCCGGCACGAGCGCCCGCAGGCCGGCGATATAGGCCTCGTCCCAGCCATAGGACACGAGCCTGAAACAGCCGGCGTGGTCCGGATGTCTCTCCAGGAAGAGGATTGCGGCACGAATGAAGAGGTCCGGCCGCTTGAAGGGTTGCAAGCGCGAGGAAAAGATGAAGTCTAAAGGCTCGCGCTCCGCCTGTACCGGCGCGTCGCCATCGTCGGGAAGGATGGGCGGAAATTCCAGCAGGCAGCGTCCTCGCCAGCGTCCGGCAAGGCCGTAATGGTCCTCGTTGAAGGCCAGGACGGTGCGTTCGTGCCCCACGATCAGGTCGGCATGGGCGAGCAGATGGCGCTCGGCATCGAAGACAATGCCGAGGGAATGGCCGGGGTGGTGGGTGAAACGCTCCGCCCGGTAGATCACTCCTTGTGTCGAGTGGATGCGGGCGGCGATGAGTGTCTGCGTGAAGGCAAGGCCGGCGCGCTTTGCCTCGATACTCGCCACGGCCCAGCCTCCGAAATCCGGGAACTCGACGATGTCGAACGGTGCGCCGCGCCGGCGCTCTGCAGCGAGGAGGCCCTGGTAGTACCGATAGGATTCGGCCAGGTGCCATTCCAATGTCCAGGGATGGGCGCCGGCCCGCGCAAGCAGCTGGGCCATCAGGTCCGGCCGGTTCGCGAGGTCCGGGCAGATGTGCACCTGCGCGAGTCCGTCGAACGTCCCGGCGAGCAGCATCGGTGCATCGGGCCTGCTTGCCAGGAGTTCGGGCGGCACGAGGAAGTGGATCTCCGCGGGAGAGCCCAGCGTCTCGTTGTGCCGGGCGAAATTGTGGAGCATGCGCCCGATGCCGCCGGGGCCGAGCGGATAGAGCTCATTGGTCACGAAGCAGATCGCGGGTTTCGTCATGGCTGTCACAGGGCCAGGAAATCGCCATAGCGCTGCGCTGCCAGTGCATGGCGGCGGGCGAGGTGGCAACTGATCATCTCCGCCATCGCCCCCGGGTCGGCGTGCCGGGCCGCTACCAGCCGCTCGACGTCGCGCGCCAGCAGGGCCGGATTGTCGAGATGCGGTGTGGTGCAGAGTCGGATGAGCGGATCGTCGTCGAACTCGCGGATCGACAGCGGTCCCGTCATGGCGGGCGTGCCGACGGCCAGGCTCTCCAGCTGGGTCATGGGCTGGCATTCGGCGAGGGTGGCCAGCAGCACGAGCGAGCTGCGCGCCATCTCCTCGAAGAGGTCGCGCCCGCGCAGATAGCCGACGAGCCGTAGCCGGTCGAGATTGACGAGGCTTTCAAGGCCGTTGGGGAAATTGGCGGTCTTGACCTGCTCGACATTGCCGGCGGCGAGAGCGCCGAGCACATTGGTATACATGTTCTTGCGCCAGCCCGGGTCGAGCGGCGCATAGACCGAGCGCAGTTCGGGCGGCTGCGCGCGGCGCTGCGACGGCAGATCCGGCGCGAAGTTGACGATGAGGCTGGGCCAGTAGTTCTCGAACACGGCGCCGAAATCCGGCTTGACCGAGGCGAGGCCCTGGAGGGAACCCATCCGGAGCCGTATCAGCAGGCGTGCCTGCATCACCATTTCGAAGTAGTGCTCGAACTGCGCCGTGGTGACGTGCGTGACCGCATGGCAGCGCAGATCCGATCCGAAGCGGGACTTCAGGGCCAGGAGCAACTGGTCGGCATTTTCCGAATAGCCCTGGAAAACGACATGCGTGATGCCGAGAGCCTGGATCTCCTCGGCGATTCCGGCCTTGTCGGCTTCCTCCAGTGTACCTTCGGCCGGGATGAGCAGCTTATGCCCGGGGCAATAGGCTGTGGCCTGGCGGATGCCGTGCCATTCGTGATGCGCAATGTGCAGGACCCGCTCGAAGCCGGCAACGCGATGGGCCGCGCGCAGCATGGCGGGCGTGTCGAAGACCGGCTTCAGAACGTTTGCCGTGTCCGGCGCCGGGCAGGCGTTGTCTTGCGCCGCGGCGAAGGGACTGACATGGCGGCCGGGCCGGCGCCGACCCTCGAAACGGCCGAACAGTAGGAAATGCACATAGCCCGAATGGAGCTGTCCTTTCTGCACGGCGGCTGCGACATCCGGGTTCCCGGCGAGATAGGCTGGCTCGTCGAAATGGTCCGGAACGGGAATGGGGGCTTTCAGCTTCTGGAGGGCGGACAGCGCCTCGTTCCAACCGGCGTCGGGTTCGAGAGGCCGGACGCGCAGCGATCGCACGAAGGACTTCAGGGACCTTCTGGCCAGGCTCCGGTTGATGCTGCCGATGATCCAGTCGAGATCCGTCCGGTCGTCGTCGCCGGCCGCGTTGGGGGTGCTCGCCGGCCGCCGCACCGGGTCTGACGCGGCCGCCGTGACCTCGCCGGGCCGCATGTCGTCGATATGGCTGAGGATGAGACTGAGCGCCACCGCGGCCTTGTCCATGTGGCGGCGCAGGAACGCGTTGCGCACGACCGCCGCAAGTTCGTCGTGCTGGTGCCCTGCCGCGCTGACCGAATTGGCATAGACGTTCGTGACGGGGACCTGGTCCCTGTGGTGGTAGAAGGCCAGCGGCTCCGGCAGGACGCCGATGTCCGCCTTCAGCAGGAATTCCAGATTGAAGAACCAGTCGCCGAGGACCGGCAGTGTCTCGTTGAAGCCGCCGATCTCATCCCAGAGCGTTCGCCGAAACAGGAAGGAGATCGGCGGAAAGAAATTGCCGCGGATCATCTGCGCCAGCTGTACGTCGCGCACCGCGGTCTGGAAAGGGCGGCGCCGACGTTCGATTACCTCGTCGTCGCGAATGTCCTCCAACACGTGGATCGAATGGGTGATGACGCCGCCGTAGCGCCGTCCCTGCTGGCTTGAGAGGAAGGTGACGGTCTTTTCCAGGAAATCGGGCGCCCAGCTGTCGTCATCGTCATGGATGACCACGAAGTCCGATCGGCACGCCGCCACGCCGGCGTTGGATGCGGCCTCCATGCCGCGGCTCTGCGCCAGGGAGAGAAAGAGGACACTGTTCCGGTCAAGCTGGCTTCCCTCGACGATGGACCGCGCCGTCTCTTCGTCGCCGCCGTCATTGACGACAACCCAGACGAAATCCTTGAAGGTCTGGCGGCTGACGCTCCGGGCGGCGCGCCGCAGCAGCAGCGGCCGGTTCCGCGTGCGCGTCACGACCGCAACCCTGCGCCAGGCGGCAGGCTGCGGCGTACACATCGCCGGCGTGGTATCGCCGGCAGGATGAGATGGGGTTGCAATGTCCATATGAAACGGTCGCCTGTCGGTTCGGTCTTCGTCCTTGCCTCGCCCTGTTCCCCGTTCACGCCCCACAGCCGCCGCCACGGGGAGCGGAGGAGCTGCTCCGTGCCACCCGGTCGATATCGCGACGGAGGGTTGCCGCGCTGCCGCAGCCCGCAATGCTGCCCTCCTCTCCGCCGCCGCATGTTGGCTGCCTGAACGCGCCGGCGCAGCAACGCCGATCGAAGCGCCGTGTCCGGTATGGCGTGAATGCCCCGGTTCAGGGTGAAGCTGCCACCGCGACGGGATCGCAGCCTTCGGCGGGACCGGCCCGGAAATTCCGCCGGCGGCCAAGGCTGGGTGTCAGGTGATTACTGGGGCGTGGTTGAGAGGAGGGTGTTCTGAGAAGAATAGGTCATGGCCAATCGTCCAATAAAGGGGAATCAGGGGCGGCAATCAAACTAAACCGGCACTATATAATGAAGCTTATTTTCGCGGTTGCTTGCCGTCAAGTGGCCGCGGCCGGTGGATCCTGGCATGCCGTGGCCGCCGTAGGCACGAGGGTGCTGCTGCTCCACCAGATGCCCCGGCGGCGGATGATGCGGGCCCGCGGGTGGGCGTGCGGCACATCGGCCGGTTCGTCATTGGCAGGCGCACCAACGGACTGCCGCGATGGCAACAGGCCGCGGCAGACATGCCACATGCGTGTGTTGGCCCGGTCTAGGCCGTAAACCCATAAACGGCTCTGGGTTCCCTGACGGTGGCAATTGTGATTCAAGCTCCTTTTCGGGAGCTTTGCGATGGGCCGCTACGATCTGACGGATTTCGAATGGGAGGCGATCCGGCCTCACCTTCCCAACAAGTCGCGGGGCGTGCCTCGCGTGGATGACCGGCGGGTTCTCAATGGCATCTTCTGGTGCCTGCGCTCCGGCGCGCCGTGGGCGGACATGCCGGCGCGCTACGGGCCGCCGACCACGATCTACAACCGCTTCAACCGATGGCGGAAGGCGGGCGTCTGGGATCGGCTCATGGACGCGATCACAAGGGCTTACGATG
>NZ_JARKII010000031.1:0-1211 GCF_029309855.1 Chelatococcus sp. XZ-Ab1
CCTAGAGGAGACGGACGTGAAGAAGAGCAGGTTCAACGAGGCGCAGATCATCGGCGTGCTGCGGGAGCAGGAGGCCGGAAGCCCGACGGCGGAGGTGTGTCGGCGGCACGGGATCAGCGAGCAGACCTTCTATCGCTGGAAGGCCAAGTACAGCGGCATGAGCGTGTCGGACGCGCAGAAGCTGAAGACGCTTGAGGACGAGAACCGGCGGCTGAAGAAGCTGCTGGCGGAGTCGATGCTGGACGTCTCGGCCCTGAAGGACCTTCTGGGAAAAAACTGATCGGGCCTGCAGCGCGCCGGGAGGCTGTGCTTCGCCTGATGGCGGAGCGCGGCTTCTCGCAGAGGCGCGCCTGCGGGCTGGTCCAGGTCGATCCCAAGACGGTGCGTCGCGTGGCCGATCCAGGCGATGCGGACGTGCGGGAGCGGCTGCGGGGCCTGGCGGCGGAACGACGCCGCTTCGGCTACCGGCGGCTCGGCATCCTGCTCGAGCGTGAAGGCGTCAGCATGAACAAGAGGAAGCTCTTCCGGCTCTATCGCGAAGAGGGCTTGGCGGTGCGAAGGCGGCGTGGCCGCAAGCGCGCGACCGGGACACGGGCGCCGATGGCGCTGCCGGATGGCCCGAACCAGCGCTGGAGCCTGGACTTCGTGGCCGACACCCTGAGCTGGGGCCGGCGCTTCCGGATCCTGTGCATCGTCGACGACTTCACCCGCGAGGCCCTGGCGCTGGTGGTCGACACCTCGATCGGCGGCCATCGCATGGCCCGCGAGCTGGACGTCCTGATCGCCCGGCGGGGGAAGCCGGCGACCATCGTCAGCGACAACGGGACCGAGATGACCAGCCGGGCGATGCTGGAATGGACCAATCGCACCGGCGTCGACTGGCACTACATCGCGCCGGGCAAGCCGCAACAGAACGGCTTCGTGGAGAGCTTCAACGGCAAGCTGCGCGACAAGTGTCTGAACGAGGAGGTCTTCGCCAATCTGGCCGAGGCCCGCGCCGTGATCGAGCGCTGGCGGCTCGACTACAACCACGTGCGCCCACACTCGGCGCACGGCGGGCTTACCCCCGAAGCCGTGCGGCTGAACCCCGCGGCCGGGCGGTTGCGCAACGTAATCAGCTCCACCGCCCGGCCGCTACCGCCGGCGATGGAGATCAGCTACCAAACCCCTGGGCTCTCACAATGAATGAGGGACCGGCGGGGGGCAGGTCA
>NZ_JARKII010000032.1:0-651 GCF_029309855.1 Chelatococcus sp. XZ-Ab1
TCTTCAACAAGATCAAACACTTCCGCCGTATCGCCACCCGCTTCGACAAGACGGCGGAAAACTTCCTCGCCGCCGTGAAGCTCGCGTCCATCCGCATCTGGCTACGCGGTTATGAGTCTACGGCCTAGGCCATCCTCATTGACCGCATCTTTCCACTTGGGATCGGCCGCTTTGGCGGCCGCATTGAAAGCGGCTAGATGACGGGACACAACTATTCGGTGGAGCACATCAACAGCTGCTAGCCACGACATGACGACGGCTGAACGATAAAGTTCAGCTTCGTGACATTTGATCGCCTCCTCAACGAAAGAGCGCGTCGTCGGATTAACGATGTTGTCGAGATGAGCGCGCAAATCGGCAGCCACTTTAACGGCGGCGGGGCTAAGCGTCGTTACACCAATATTGCGAAGATGGCTCCTGCCGGAGTCGGTGATCTCCCATCCCGATGGTACTCGGATCGCGAGGCCTTTGCTGCGACCTAGGCCGTAAACCCATAAACGGCTCTGGGTTCCCTGACGGTGGCGATTGTGATTCAAGCTCCTTTTCGGGAGCTTTGCGATGGGCCGCTACGATCTGACGGATTTCGAATGGGAGGCGATCCGGCCTCACCTTCCCAACAAGTCGCGGGGCGTGCCTCGCGTGGATGACCGG
>NZ_JARKII010000033.1:0-637 GCF_029309855.1 Chelatococcus sp. XZ-Ab1
TAGGCCGTAGACTCATAACCGCGTAGCCAGATGCGGATGGACGCGAGCTTCACGGCGGCGAGGAAGTTTTCCGCCGTCTTGTCGAAGCGGGTGGCGATACGGCGGAAGTGTTTGATCTTGTTGAAGAAGCGCTCGACGAGGTTGCGCGCCTTGTAGAGGTGCCTGGAGAAGCAGATCGGGTCCTTGCGGTTGCGCTTGGGCGGGATGTTCGCCCATGCGTTCCGCTCGGCGACGGCAGCGCGCAGGTCGTTGGCGTCGTATCCCTTGTCGGCCAGCAGCATTGAGCCCGGCGCGAGATGCCCGATCAGGTCTTTGGCACTCGCGAGGTCGCTGGCTTGGCCTGCCGTGAGCTTGAGGAGGATCGGCCTGCCTCGGCTGTCGACGAGCGCGTGGAGCTTGGTCGTGAGCCCGCCTCGGGAGCGACCCAGACATCGATCGACACCCCCCTTTTTGCCGTCGCCCCGTGCTGGTGGACGCGGACGACAGAGGTGTCGATCATCTGCACGTCACCATCGTAAGCCCTTGTGATCGCGTCCATGAGCCGATCCCAGACGCCCGCCTTCCGCCATCGGTTGAAGCGGTTGTAGATCGTGGTCGGCGGCCCGTAGCGCGCCGGCATGTCCGCCCACGGCGCGCC
>NZ_JARKII010000003.1:0-405798 GCF_029309855.1 Chelatococcus sp. XZ-Ab1
TCTTCAACAAGATCAAACACTTCCGCCGTATCGCCACCCGCTTCGACAAGACGGCGGAAAACTTCCTCGCCGCCGTGAAGCTCGCGTCCATCCGCATCTGGCTACGCGGTTATGAGTCTACGGCCTAAGAGACCAATTGTTCTTGTTATGCAGAAGTCAGTACGACCCTTGCAACAGAGGCGTCCTTTTCTCCGTTAGCAGCCGCGGCCATATTCTATACTTTGCGCCCAAAGTACGGAGAGACATAAATGAACACGAAATATGCAATCATTAGCGCTATTCTTGCATTCGTCCCAAATGGAAGCGCCTACAGCAACAATGACGTCCCCATGTCGCAGATATCGGCAATTGTTGTCGATGGCCCCTATGAAATAACTAATGAAAAAGGAGTAATTGGATACGTCATAGCAAGAGAAGAAAAGTTAGTAATGTTTGCTCCATGCGACGGCAGGAGCTTCAAGCTAGATCCACAGAAACTGACTAAGACAGATGGAGATTGCCGTTCCAGCCCATCTCCCAAAGAAATCCCTCTAATAGTCGATTGCTCTTCGACGAATTATATACATAGTGCCCTTCTCGCAAAATTTAATGCAACCGGATATCCTGTCGGCACACTCATTTCGATTGATGAAAAACAGCATTCTATTCATGCAATAGAAAATAAAACCGAAGAAGCTACCATTAAGATTGCAGCTGTTCACAAAATTTCGACCTGCGGAACCTCCCTTGCAGGCTTCAACGCTAGGGGTCAGCCTGTCATTCAATTCATAAAAGCTTACATGCCCTTCACCGATCTAGAGAAGTAAATAGAAGCCGCTGACCCGTCCAATAGAAAAAGCCGCCGGCGGTGCCGGCGGCCTTCGACCATCTGGCACGAGAGTGGCCGGCGCGTCAGCGCGGCGCCATCACCATGATCATCTGGCGGCCTTCAAGTTGCGGCTCGCTCTCCACCTTGGCGATCTCGCTCATCTCTTCCTTGACGCGCACCAGCAGCTTATAGCCGAGATCCTGGTGCGCCATCTCGCGGCCGCGAAAACGCAGCGTCACCTTGACCTTGTCGCCCTCCTCGAAGAAGCGGCGCATGGCCTTCATCTTCACCTCGTAGTCGTGGGTGTCGATGCCCGGCCGGAGCTTGATTTCCTTGACCTCGACGGTCTTCTGGCGCTTGCGCGCCTCCGCGGCCTTCTTCTGCTCGAGAAACTTGTAGCGCCCGTAGTCGAGCAGCTTGCAGACCGGCGGTGTCGCGTTCGGAGCAATCTCGACGAGATCGAGCCCCACCTCCTCGGCGATCCTCAGCGCATCGAAGAACGACACGATGCCGCGATTCTGCCCGTTCTCGTCAATGAGCTGGACCTCACGGACACCACGGATGTCCCGGTTGGCGCGCGGCCCCTCCTTCTGGGGCATCGCCATTGCTCTCATAGGCCTGCGAATGGTTCGTAACTCCTCGTTCGGCGCCGTTGCGGATACATCCTGCGGCCTCGGGCAGCGCGATATGGCCCGACCTCTTCGGACCGATCCGCCGATGCCAAGCCGCGACGCTGCCGCGCCGGTACGCTCGTTCTGGCTGAAACGCGGACATTCTGCACAAAGGCAGGAAAAGTCAACAGATCAAGCGCGCCGCCGTGGGGCACGCGCCTCGATCAGGGCGGCATAGACGTCGAGCGTGTCGGAGACCATGCGCTCGAGCGAGAACATGTCCTCCACATGCGCCCGGGCCCTGAGGCGCAGTGCCTCGGCCTGGGTAGCGCCGAGCGACAGCACCTCGCCGAGAGCCGCCGCCAGCGCCGGCGCATCGCCCGCCGGCACGTGCCAGCCCGTACGCGCCCCGGCGTCGACCTGCGGCGGGGCGAGAACCGTCTCCGGCACCGCACCAAGGTCGCTCGTTACCACGGGCGTGCCCATGGCCTGCGCCTCCACGGCCACCCGGCCGAAGGCCTCCGGCTCGGTCGAGGGCACGGCAACGACGGAGGCCGCCAGCATGGCCGCCGGCATGTCGGCGCAATGGCCGACGCGACGCACAATGCCCTGCAGCCCGCGCTCGGCGATAAGGCCGTCAATCTCCCGCACATAGCCGTCGCGCCCCTGGGCGTCGCCCGCAAAGACGAACACGACATCGCGCAGGCCGCCGTCGGCGAGACGGCGCGCCGCCTCCACGAGTACCCGGTGTCCCTTCCAGCCCGTCAGCCGCGCGGCGAGCAACACGATGCGCTCGTGCGGCGCGACGTTCCACTGCCGGCGCAGCGCATCGACCCGGGCCGGTGACACGGCCGAAGGAGAGAAGACCGAGAGGTCGGTGCCGCGGTGGATCACGCGCAGCCGCTCACGGGCGAAGGGATGCATGGCGGAGATAAGCTCGGCCGTATAGCGCGAATTGGCGATGACGACGTCGCCGCGCGCCATCACCGAGTTGTAGGTGACCTTCACCTTGGAACGGCCGGAATAGCTGCCGTGATAGGTTGTGACGAAGGGAAGGCCGAGCGCTCGCGCCGCCGTCAGTGCCACCCAGGCCGGCGCGCGTGAGCGCGCATGCACCACCTCCACCCCCTCATCGAGGCAGATGCGCATCAGCTTGCGGGCGTTGACCAGCATGGCGAGCGGATTCTTGCTCGCGGCGGGAAAGGGTATCCAAACGCCGCCCTTGGCCTGTAGCTCGCCGACGAGCCGCCCGCCGGCGGTCGCCACCAGCGCCCGCGCGCCGACGGCGGCGAGGCCGGCCGCGACATCGACCGCCGTGCGCTCCGCCCCCCCGATCTCGAGCTCGGGAACGATCTGCAGCACCGTGCGCCCCGTCAGGGGGTGCTCGGTCGAAGTGGGAAAAGGTGCCGGCATGCCGGGTCGCGTCAAAACTGCCACCGGTGTATGAGGCCTCCGAAACGCTGAACTTGAGAACAGCCCCTGCGGAGTGTTTAGGATGAGCGCGCCCGAACCGCAATTTCTGAAGCGACAGGAAAATGGGGACGAGTACCGCCTTGCGCTGCGCAAGCGTGAAGGCGCGGCCCCCGCCGTCGTCTGGCTCGGCGGCTTCCGCTCCGACATGTTGGCGACCAAGGCCTCGGCCCTCGACGACTGGGCGGTGCGCACCGGCCATGCCTTCGTGCGCTTCGACTATGCCGGCCATGGCGAATCGGAGGGCGATTTCGAGAGAAGCTGCATCTCCACCTGGCTCGCCGACAGCCTCGCCGTGATCGAGGCCGAGGCCGGTGAAGCGCCGATCCTCGTCGGCTCCTCCATGGGCGGTTGGCTGGCGCTGCTCGCCACGCGCGCCTTGCGCGCGAAGAACTCGCCCGCCGCACCCGGCGGCCTCGTGCTGATCGCCCCCGCGGTCGATTTCACCGAGCGGCTGATGTGGGGCGAGATGCCGGAGGCGGTGCGGGACGAGATCATGCGCGAGGGCCGCTACCTGCAGCCCTCGCAATATTCACCCGAGCCCTATGCCATCACGCGCCGCCTGATCGAGGACGGGCGCAACCACCTGATGCTCGGCAGCGCCATCGCCACCGGCTGCCCGATCCACATCCTGCAGGGCATGCAGGACCCGGACGTGCCGTGGCAGCACGCGATGGAGCTCGTCGAGCATCTGCCGGGGGACGAGGCCGTCGTCACGCTGGTGAAGGACGGCGACCACCGCCTGTCGCGGCCGCAGGACCTCGACCTGCTCGTCGGCGCGGTGGAAAACCTCGCTGTCCAGAAGGTCAGTGGACGCTGACCGTCTCGAGGTCGTTTGCCCAGGCATTGGCGATGGCGGCGTCCTTCGAATCGGTCAGAAGGATGGGGGTGCCGTCGGCCGCCAGCAAGGCAAAGAGATCGAGACCGGGCTGAATGTCCGGCGCCTGCGGGAAGATCTCGCGCACCCGCTCGGAGCGGATGGCTCGCACATAGGCAACCTTGCCGCCACCAGCCTGCGCCAGCGCCGCGACATCGTGGACATCGCCGCGGAATTCGAAAGTATCGTTGTCGTTCATCGCACCCTCCTCATGAAGCGGTGTCGGTGTTCGGCCGCGGCTCACCCGCGCGCCTGGATGTCGATCTTGCGGATGATCCGCTCCGGTTCCGGCCTTGCGAGATCGACGGACAGAAGGCCGTTCGAGAGGTCTGCACTGAGCACCTCCATTCCATCAGCCAGCAGAAAGGTTCGCTGGAACTGCCGCGCGGCAATGCCGCGATGCAGGAAGTGGCGTGTCTTGTCGTCGCTCTGCCGCCCGCGGATGACGAGTTGGTTCTCCTCGACGGTGATCTCCAGCTGGTCCCGGGTAAAGCCGGCGACCGCGAGCGTGATTCGCAGCCGGTCCGGCTCGCTGTCGGTGCGCGGCAGCCGCTCGATGTTATACGGCGGATAGCCGTCCGACGTCGCCTTGGCGACGCGATCGAGCGCTCGTTCGATCTCGTCGAAGCCGAGCAGAAACGGGGAGGACAAGGACGGTACACGCGACATTGCGAAGCCCTCTCAGGCACTTCGGATCCTTGGACCCGCCTTGGGCGGCATCCTCGTTGCCAAGCATATGGCGTCCCTCCGCCGACGGGTCAAGAGCACGGCGCACGCGCCGCGGTCGTTGCCGCGCGGCTGAAGGCGAAGGAGGAGAGGACGTCCGCCGGCGGGACCGTCAGATGGCGCCCCGGCCCGGAAGCGGGCCACGGCGGCCGGATGCACCCATGCTGCTGCGCAACATACGCTATTTTTTGGAGGCTACACAGTGGAGAATGAGTTTGGTGGAGCCAGGCGGAATCGAACCGCCGACCTCTTGAATGCCATTCAAGCGCTCTCCCAACTGAGCTATGGCCCCATCCGAACCGGTGCGGCTTGGGTTCCGCACGGGGCCGCCGCGAGGGCGACGGCCGGGTCTATATCCTCAATGCGCCGTTGTATCAAGCCTCTTCATCGTCGTCGATGTCGCCGTCGATGAGATCGCTCACGTCGTCGTCCGAGGTTTCGTCTTCTTCCAGGAAAGTGTCGTCGTCGTCAATATCATCTTCGATATCGACATCGTCATCCACAGCCCCTTCCTTGGCCTTCTCGCCGGCAGCAACCTCGTCGAGGGAGACGATGTCCGCACCCGTCTCGAGCTCGGTTTCCTCGCCCTCCTCGGCCCGCGCTGTCTCCGCGCGGCCGCGCAGGGCCTGGACGACGAAGACCGTCCCGCACTTCGGGCAGACGATCGGATCCTTGTTGAGGTCGTAGAACTTGGCGCCGCAGCTCAGGCATTGGCGCTTCGTGCCGAGTTCCGGTTTCGCCACGGTGGTGCTCTCTTCCGGGGTTGAGGTTGAGCGCTCCCGTTAGTCATGTGTCCGCCGCCTGTCAAACCCTAATCGCAGTTTTTTCGGCGGGCGGCCCGGCGATTTCATCCGGCGAGGAAATGCGCTAGGGAGCGCATGCCGCCCTTTCAACTGGAACCGAGCGACCGTGTCTTCCCATTCCGCAACACCGCAACCGCTCATCGCCCGCCGCGGGGCCAGCCTCGCCGGCCGCCTGCGCGTGCCCGGCGACAAGTCCATCTCCCACCGCTCGCTGATCTTCGGCCTCCTGAGCGCCGGCGAGACGGCGATCAGCGGTCTTCTCGAGGGCGAGGACGTCCTGCGCACGGCGGATGCCGCCCGCGCGCTCGGCGCGGATGTCGAGCGTCTCGGCGAGGGGCGCTGGCGGGTTCGAGGCGTCGGCATCGGCGGGCTCTCGCGCCCGGCCGGCGTGCTCGACTTCGGCAATGCCGGCACCGGCTCTCGCCTGATGATGGGCGTCGTCGGCGGCCATCCGATCACCGCGACCTTCGACGGCGACGCCTCCCTGCGCAAGCGCCCCATGCGCCGCATCCTCGACCCGCTCGTGAAAATGGGCGCGCGAGTCGTGTCCGAGGCGGAGGGTGGGCGCTGTCCCATCACTTTGGAAGGTGCGCGCGAGACCGTGCCGATCGTCTATGAGACGCCTGTCGCCTCGGCACAGATCAAGTCGGCCGTGCTGCTCGCCGGCCTCAATGCGCCAGGCCGCACCACCGTCGTCGAGAACGAGGCCTCGCGCGACCACACCGAGCGCATGCTGCGCCACTTCGGCGCCGAGGTGAGCGTCGAGCCCCACGGCATCCACGGCCGGCGCATCACCGTCGTCGGCCACCCGGAGCTGACGGCGCGACCCGTCGTCGTGCCGGCCGATCCTTCCTCTGCCGCCTTCCCGCTGGTCGCCGCGCTGATCGTGCCGGGCTCGGACATCGTCCTCGAAGGCGTCATGATGAACCCGCTGCGCACTGGCCTCGTCACCACGCTCATGGAGATGGGCGCGGACATCGCCGTGCTCGACCGACGCGAGGAGGGCGGCGAGGATGTCGCGGACCTGCGCGTGCGCGCTGGCACCCTGAAGGGCATTGACGTCCCGGCCGAGCGCGCCCCGTCGATGATCGACGAGTATCCGATCCTCGCCGTCGCCGCCGCCTTCGCCGAGGGCGAGACGGTGATGCGCGGCCTGCACGAGCTGCGCGTCAAGGAATCGGACCGGCTCGAGGCCGTGCTGGCCGGCCTCCGCGCGGCCGGGGTCGATGCCGAGATCGCCGGTGACGACCTCATCGTGCGCGGCGGGCGTGTTCCGGGCGGCGGCACGGCTGCGACGCATCTCGACCACCGCATCGCCATGTCCTTCCTGGTGCTGGGCCTCGCCAGCGAGAAGCCGATGCAGGTCGATGACGGCACGATGATCGCGACGAGCTTCCCGACCTTCGTGCCGCTGATGCACGGCCTCGGCGCCGATATCGGCTGACGGGCGGGGGATGCCATGATCATCGCCATCGACGGCCCCGCCGCCTCCGGCAAGGGCACGCTCGGGCGCCGGCTCGCCGCTCACTTCGGCCTGCCGCATCTCGACACCGGTCTGCTCTATCGGGCCGTGGCGCAACGCCTTCTCGCAGCCGGGGAAACTCTGGACGATGTTGCGGCGGCAACGGCGGCGGCCCGGGAGCTCGACCTCGAACGTCTCGACGAGGGCGCCCTGCGCGGTCGCGCGATGGGCGAGGCCGCCTCCATCGTCGCCGCCATGCCGAGTGTGCGCGAGGCGCTCATTGCCCTGCAGCGCGCCTTCGCCGGCCAGCCCGGCGGGGCAGTGCTCGACGGCCGCGATATCGGCACCGTGATCTGCCCCGAGGCCGATGTGAAGCTCTTCGTCACGGCGAGCGCCGAGGAGCGGGCCCGTCGCCGCTGGCGCGAACTCGTCGCGCGCGGCGAGCCGGCCGACGAGGCCGCGATCCTCGAGGACATCCGCCGCCGCGACCGGCGTGACGCCGAGCGCCCCACGGCCCCCCTCGCGGTGGCGCCTGATGCGCACCAGCTCGACACCACCCGGCTCGATGCCGACGGCGCCTTCGCGGCGGCGCTTGGCATCGTCTCGGCCGTGGTGGCCTCGCGCACGAAATCGTGAGCCGGCCAGGGCGGGACGTTCCATCGTTTCGCCGGGAGTGGCACACTTGATGGTCCCCCTCGCCTACTGGGAGAGAGGAGACGCGAGATGGGCCATCCGGCAATTGGGACGCTGCCGTGGGGATCGTTGGCCGGGGCAGCACTCGCCGGCCTCATGATGCTGCCGGCAGGAGCGCTCGCGCAGGCAGGGCCGCAGGAGGTCGATGTCGCGCTCGTCATCGCCGTCGACATCTCCTATTCCATGGACGAGGACGAGCAGCGCCTGCAGCGCAAGGGCTATGTCGAGGCGTTGCGCTCGACGCCCGTGCTTGACGCCATCGCGCGCGGCCCCGTCGGCCGCATCGCCGCCACCTATGTCGAATGGGCGGGCTCGAACTCTCAGGACATCATCGTTCCTTGGCAGGTCATCGAGGGGCCCGAGAGCGCCGATGCCTTCGTGGAGCGCATCGCCGCCGCGCCCATCCGGCGCGCCTATCGCACCTCGATCTCCGGTGCCATCGACTTCGCCGCCAACCTCTTCGGCAGCAGCGGCGTCGCGGCCATGCGGCAGGTGATCGACATCTCCGGCGACGGGCCGAACAACCAGGGCCGGCCAGTGACCGACGCCCGCGACGAGGCGGTCGCCCGCAACATCACGATCAACGGCCTGCCGCTGCTCTACAAACGCTCGAGCTACATGGACATCGCCGATCTGGACGCCTACTACCGCGACTGCGTCATCGGCGGCCTCGGCGCGTTCATGGTGCCCGTGCGCGAGATCGAGCAGTTCCAGGACACCATCCGCAAGAAGCTCGTCATGGAGATCGCCGGCGTCAGCGGGCCTGCGCCGCAGGTCGAGCGCACGGCCGCGGAAAAGAAGGCCTCCTGCCTTGTCGGCGAATGGCGCTGGAACGAGCGCATGGGAAACTGATGCCGATGCCCTGTCGGATCCCGCCCCCGACGCCTGCGAGACGAGCGGGACGCGGGGGACGGCAAAAGCGCGATTGCACAAAGGTGGCCGCTTTCCTAAGACCGGGGAGCCTTCCTCCGGCCTCCAGCGAAAGCCGCCATGACTGAGACCACCGAGACACCCGCCGCCACCCCCACCATCGCCCTCGTCGCCCATGACGCGAAGAAGGCAGAGATGGCCGCCTTCGTCGAGGCGCATCGCAACGAACTCGCAGCCACGAGGCTCTATGCCACCGGCACGACCGGCGCGCGCGTCATGGAGCGCTGCCCGGAGCTCAGCGTGACGCGGCTGAAGAGCGGGCCGCTCGGCGGCGACCAGCAGATCGGCGCCATGATTGCCGAGGGTCGCATCGACATGCTCATCTTCTTCGTCGATCCGCTGTCGCCACATCCGCACGACGTCGACGTGAAGGCGTTGATGCGCCTTGCCCTCGTCTACGATATTCCCATGGCGCTTAACCCTGCCACCGCCGCCCGGCTGCTGCCCGTCGCGGCATCGGCCTGACGGCGCGGGGGCATCGCTAAGTGCCGCGCGGCTTGGCGCGCGTCGTCGGCGTGGCGCTGACCGGGTCCTCCGGCCAGGGATGTTTGGGATAGCGGCCGCGCAGGTCAGCTCGCACGCCGGCCCAGGACCCGCGCCAGAAGCCCGGCAGGTCGCGCGTAATCTGGATGGGCCGGTGCGCCGGCGACAGCAGTTCGAGGATGAGCGGCACGCGCCCGCCGGCGAGCGTCGGATGCCGGTCGAGCCCGAACAGTTCCTGCACCCGAAGGGCAATGGACGGTCCCTCCTCCCCGCCATAGTCGACGAGGATGCGCGAGCCTGTCGGTGCCTCGAAATGGGTCGGTGCCTCGGTATCGAGACGGCGCATCAGCTCCCAGGGCACGAGGCTGCGCAGCGCCGCGTCGAGATGGCCGGCGTCGATCCCGGACAGGCTGGTCAAGCCGACGATATGGCGGGCGAGCCAGCGCTCGGCAGTTTGCGCCAGGGCCTCGTCCGTGAGGTCTGGCCAAGGTTCGCCCTCGGCGCGGCGCAGGAAGGCAACACGCTCGCGCAGTTGCTGCTGGCCCTTCGTCCAGGGCAGGCAATCGATGCCGATGGCTGCGACGCCCCGCGCCAGCACGGCGGCGGAAGCCTCGTCCGCCGGCACGGCAAGCGGGTGCTGGGCGAGGACGAGGGCGCCGAGGCGGCGTAGCTTGCGGGCGCGCAGGGCCCGGGCGGCCCGATCGAACACCACCTCTTCCACATTCTCGATGTGATGGCCTGCGATAGCCTCGATGCCAGCTGGCGTGATCGGCGCCGCCAGCACGATGCGGGCGCTTGCGCCGCCGCCGGCGATCTCGGCCACGGCAAGGAAGGATTCGCGCGCCAGCCGGTCGGCCGAGTCGACGAAGGCGCCGCGGCCGTTGGCAAGCAGGAACTCACCCGCCTTGCCACGCGCGCGTGCGATGCGGTCCGGATAGGCTAGCGCGACGAGGACGCCGGGGTCATCGTTCGCCGCCGCGGCCGGCAGCCCGGCCGCAGCGGATTGCTGGGCCCAGCCGGCCGCCGTGCGGCGCATGTCGGCCGCCCGACGTGAACGGTCGGCCCGGAAGCGCTCCAGCCGCTCGACGAGATCCGTGCCGCTCCCACCGAGCCCGCGCTCGACGAGGATGGCGGCAATCTCCGCTGCAGTGCCGGCCGCGGTGCCGGCGGCGAGGACCATACGCGCGAGGCGCGGCGGTAGTGGCAGGTCGTGCAGGTGCCGGCCCGTCGGCGTGAGCCGCCCGCTACCGTCGAGCGCGTCGATCTCGACGAGGAGGCGCCGCGCCTCGGCAAGCGCGGGGGCGGGCGGCGCGTCGAGGAGGCGCAGCCGCATCGGGTCGCTGAGCCCCCAGGCCGCGCAGTCGAGCAGCAGCGGTGCAAGGTCGGCGGTCAGGATCTCGGGCCGTGCGAAAGGCTCGAGCGCGCCGTTGCCCGCCTCCTCCCACAGCCGGTAGCAGACGCCCGGCTCCGTCCTGCCGGCGCGGCCGCGCCGCTGGTCGGCCGAGGCGCGCGACACGCGCACCGTCTCGAGCCGCGTCAAGCCGATGTCGGGCTCGTAGCGCGGCACGCGCGCGAGACCGGAATCGATGACGACCCGGACACCGGCGATCGTCAGCGAGGTCTCGGCGACGGCGGTGGCCAGGACCACCTTGCGCCGCCCGGGCGGCGCAGACGCGATGGCCCGGTCCTGCGCGACACGATCAAGGGTGCCGTAGAGGGGCGCAATGTCGACGCTTGGGTCACGGATGCGCGCGCCTAGCATCTCCGCCACGCGGCGGATCTCGCCCTGGCCGGGCAGGAAGACGAGGAGCGAGCCGGCCTCGACACCGAGCGCTGCCACCACGGCATCGGCCACGTCTTCCTCGATGCGCCGGCCGGGCGTGCGGCCGAGATAGCGCGTCTCGACCGGAAAGGCGCGACCTTCGCTTTCGATCACCGGCGCATCGCCGAGGAGCGCGGCAACGCGCGCGCCATCGAGCGTCGCCGACATGACGAGGAGCCGCAGATTCGCGCTGAGGGCCTCCTGCGTCTCGATGGCGAGCGCGAGGCCGAGATCGGCATCGAGCGAGCGCTCGTGGAACTCGTCGAACAGGACCGCCGACACGCCCTCGAGCGCCGGATCGTCGAGGATCATGCGCGTGAACACGCCTTCGGTGACGACCTCGATGCGTGTCTTGCGCGAAACGCGCGTCTCCAGCCGGACCCGGAGGCCAACCGTCTCGCCGACCGTTTCGCCCAGAGTGGCCGCCATGCGAGCGGCCGCCGCGCGCGCTGCGAGACGCCGCGGCTCGAGCACGATGACACGCCCCGCACACCAGGCCTCGTTGCGCAGGACGAGCGGCACGCGCGTCGTCTTGCCGGCGCCGGGCGGTGCCACGAGGACCGCGGCATTGCGGGCCGCGAGCGCGGCACGCAGGGCCGGCAGCGCGTCATCCACTGGCAAGGGCTCGCGTAACGGTTGATGCGTCATGCCGTCCTTGATGGCGAAGAAGAAGGCTGCCCGCAAGCGAAGCCGCACGGCCCCATCCGGGATCGCCGCGGAAGAGGGTTTGCGTATCGTGAAGGAATGCAACGGCGGCGCAGGGCTTTGTTTACGCTCCAGGCGTAGTCTCGCTGCCCAGCCGCCATCAAAGCGACGACTGGAATGCCCTCGTTCAGTTACTTCCTTCCGTTCGTCGAGAGCGCATCGTTTCTCGTGCTGTCGGCCGTGCTGCTCGCGATTCTCGCGCCGCCGCTGGCGCGATGGCCCCTGGTCTGGCAGGTGGCCGTCGGCGTTGTCTTCGGTCTCGTCGCCATGGTGAGCATGTATCGGCCGGCTGTTCCGGTTCCGGGTTTGCTGTTCGACGCACGCAACGTCATGGTGACGCTCGCCGCTCCGGTCGGCGGCATCGCGAGCGCCGTGATCACCGCCGCGATGGCGATGGTGGTGCGCTGGGACGCGGGAGGAACCGGACTTGCCGCAGGGCTCATCGGCATCGGCACGAGTGCCGTGGCCGGATCGGCCTATCATCTGTTTCTGCGTCGCAAGCGACGCGCCCTGAATCATCGTGACATCCACGCCCTCGGGGCCATGGCAGGCATCCTGCCGCTGTTCAGCCTAGCTGCCCTTCCGTCCTGGGAAGCGACCCTCGCCGCACTGCAGACGATTGCCGTTCCGCATGTCGTCGTGAACTGGCTCGGCGTCGAGTTCACCGGCCTGCTCATTCTCTGGGATCGGGAACGGCGCTCGGCGGTGCACGCTCTCGGCGAGACCGAGCTGTTGCGGCGCGGCATCGTCGACAATGCGCCGGGGGTGCTCTTCCAGCGCGTGCTGCATCCGGACGGCCGCATCTCCTTCCCGTTCGTTTCCAAGGGAGCCATCGAGATATTCGGCATCGAGGCAGCCGAAATCATGAAAAGCGCCGACAGTCTGCACCGCCTCGTCCACCCGGAGGATCTCCCCGCATATCGCGAGGCGCTCGACCTCTCCGCCCGCGATGGCGTGCCGTGCAACGTGCAGATCCGCGTCATCCGCCCGGAGGACGGCCGCATCGTCTGGCTGCGCACCCAGGCGACACCACGCACGGGCAACAGGGGCGAGATCATCTGGGACGGCTTTGTCATCGACGTGACCGACCGTATCACCGCTGAGGAGCTGAAGGCGGAGAACGAGCGCTCGCGCCAGCGCACGCTGCGCGAACTCGCCGACCGTTTCGAGCACGGGGTCGGGCAGGCGCTGCGCCAGCTCTCGCGGGCTGCCGATGACATGCGGGCGGCCGCCGGCAACCTCGCCACCACGGCGCAGGGCACCAGCCGCAAGGCGACCGAGGTCGCCGCCGATGCCGAGGCGACCTCGGCGCACGTGCGCACCGTGGCCGGCGCGGCGGAGCAGATCCACGCCTCCATCGACGAGTTGACCCGCCAGTCCATGGTCACGGTCGGCAAGGCACGCGAGACCTCCGAACATGTCGCCATGACCCGCGCCGACGTCGACGGCCTTGTCGATGCGGTGCAGAAGATCGGCACCATCGTCGAGTTCATCGAGGACATCGCCAATCAGACGAACCTTCTCGCCCTTAACGCCACCATCGAGGCCGCACGCGCCGGCGCCGCCGGCCGCGGCTTTGCGGTGGTGGCGAGCGAGGTCAAGAGCCTCGCCGTGCAGACGAGCCGGGCAACCGCCGAGATCGCCGCCAATATCGAGACCATCCGCAGCGCCTCCGTGGCGGCCGTGCGGGCCGTGGCCTCCATGGACGGCACGGTGGCCGACATCGGTCAGGCCGTTTCCATCGTCGCCGATGTCGCCAAGGCCCAGTCCCGCGCCGCCGAGGAGATCGCCGTCAGCGCCCGCCAGGCGGCCACGAGCACCCAGGCTGTCTCGGGCAACATCGGCGACGTGCGACTCGACGCCCAGAGCGCCGGCGTCGCCGCCGAGCAGGTGCTGCAGGCAGCGACGGAACTCGACGAGCAGGCGCTCGCCCTCAACGAGGCCGTCGACGCCTTCGTGCGCCAGGTCCGCTCCGCTTAGGCTGTGTTGACAAAGTGCCTGATCCACAGGCGGATGGCGCCGATGATTGCGAAGCCGAGCTAACTGGCCGAGGCTTTGTCGTAACGGGTGGCGATCCGGCGGTCGTTCTTGAGGCGGTTGCGCAGAGCGTAGACGACGCTGTCGACCGGGAGCCGCGCGAGACGATTGCGCTTCATGGGGATGAGCGGCTCTGCCCCGCGTGCCCGCAGATCGTCGCGGATGGCATTGCTGTCGTAGCCGTTGTCGGCGATCAACACCTTCGCTTCCGGTCCAGGCTGATCGATCATCGGGCCGAAACCCTGGGCGTCGGACGCTTCGCCGGGTGCTGGTAGGCACGCACGACGGTGCTGTCTATCATCTGGACGCTGGCCTGACCCACGTCGCTCGTTGAGCGGGAACCCCCTTTGTCAACACAGCCTAGGGAAAGGGCGTCACTCCGTTGTTCAAATAATGGCGGTGAAGCCGCCTTCATCCAAGTGTCGCTGCCGGAAGACTCACCCGCGCTTTGCGGTCGCGAGAGCGGCCGAGAAAGCGTCGGCGAAGTCCGCCTTCTCATCGGCCGACAGGACGTTGCCCACGGAAACACTTTCGCCGCGCGACACGACTGTCAGGCGTTGCAAACCGAAATCCTCGTCACAGACGCGCTCGAGCCGGGTCCAGGCCGGATTGAATCGCCACTCGCGCCGGTCGCCGCGGTGGCCGACCTTGCGCAGGAGAAGCTCAATCCGGCTCAGGACGACTTCCTCGAAACTGCGGGCGCGGCTGAAGTTGACGCGGAAGGCGAGATAGATGGCGAGCAGGTCAAGGCCGAAGAAGCCTGCAACCGGCCAGGCGCCGGCGAGCATGAAGGGGACGCTGGAGACGAAGGTCGCGACGCACATCAGCGTCATGACCAGGCGGAAGGCGCTCTGCCCCAGCGAGCGGTGCGGCGTGATGAGCGCGCGGAACAGCGGTTCCGCCGCGGGATCGTTCACCGCGTCCGGACTCGGCGGGAGGAAGGGCTTGTCGCTCGTCATCACCGTCCATTATAGGACCGGCATGCGCGTGAAGCATCCTTCTTCTCCCGCCGGCGACACGGCGACTTCCCGACCCCGGCAGGCGGAGGCCGCTGGATCGGCCGGGGTGGTGCCGACCGGGAAGCTGCCGGCCCGTGCCGGCAGGGGCCGCAAGGGCCCAGTCGTGCCGGATGCCGCGACGGTCGCCGAGATCTTCAGACGCTTCCACGATGCCAACCCCGAGCCCAGGGGCGAGCTCGAATACGTCAATCCCTACACCTTGCTCGTCGCAGTCGTGCTGTCGGCCCAGGCGACGGACGCGGGCGTCAACAAGGCGACGCGCCCGCTCTTTGCCATCGCCGACACGCCGGCAAAGATGCTTGCTCTTGGCGAGGAGCCGCTGCGTGAGGCCATCAAGACCATCGGCCTCTACCGCAACAAGGCGAAAAACGTCATCGCCCTGTCGCGTCAGCTCATCGAGCGTTTCGGCGGCGAGGTGCCGCGCTCGCGTGAGGCGCTCGAGACCCTGCCGGGCGTCGGCCGCAAGACGGCGAACGTGGTCATGAACATCGCCTTCGGTGCGCCGACCATCGCCGTCGATACACATCTCTTCCGTGTCGCCAACCGCATCCCGCTCGCCCCGGGCAAAACTCCGCTCGCGGTTGAAATGGGTCTCGAGAAAGTCGTGCCCGAGCCCTATCGGCGCCACGCCCATCACTGGCTCATCCTGCACGGACGCTACGTCTGCAAGGCGCGCAAGCCGGATTGCAGCCGCTGCCTCATCAACGACCTGTGTCGCTACGAGGCCAAGACGATATGAGCCGAGACGGCATGACGGTGGCTCAACCGTAGACGAGGATGCCTGCCAGGCCGGCGGCGCCGATGACGATACGCCACCAGCCGAAGAGGGCGAACCCGTGCCGCGAGACGAAGTTGAGCAGTGAGCGCACTACGAAGAGGCCGGCGACAAAGGCCGAGACGAAGCCGATGACGATGAGGGCACCGTCGTTGAAGGAAAGGTTCTTGTAGTTCTTCAGGAGGTCGTAGGCAAAGGCCCCCGCCATGGTCGGCATGGCGAGGAAGAAGGAGAACTCCGCCGCCGAGCGCTTGTCGGCACCCATCAGCATGGCGCTGACGATGGTTGCACCCGAGCGCGACACGCCGGGGATCATGGCGAGGCACTGGCAGATTCCGATCTTGAGATACATCGGCAGCGGGTAGTGCATGGCATCCCGATGCTCGACTTTCAGTGCCAGGCCGTCCACGGCGAGCAGTATGATGCCGCCGAGGATGAGCGAGATGCAGACGATCGTCGGATCGAACAGCACCTCCTTGATGAAGCCGTGCAAGATGGCGCCGATGATGGCTGCCGGCAGGAACCCGATGAGGACGCCGAGGACGAAACGGCGCATGCCGGGGTCCGTCGGCAGGCCGCGGGCGACGGTGAGGAGCTTGCTGAAATAGACCGACAGGATGGCGAGGATGGCGCCGAGCTGGATCAGCACCTCGAAGGTCTTGCCATTCGATTCGAAGCCGATGAAATGGCCGACGAGCAGCAGGTGGCCCGTCGAGGACACCGGGATGAACTCCGTCAAGCCTTCGATGAGGCCGAGCACGAGTGCTTCGAGCGCGTCCGTGAAAGTCATGCGGCGATCCTGCGGCGGGCTGTGGGCGGGCTGTGAAGAGTTGCGAGAAGGGGCGGCGACGTCGTGTTCCGAGAAACGAATCGAGTTGTCTCGGCCCGGCAGCGGTTCTATACGGGGAATGGCCATCGTGCCAGCCGGTCTGCGCGCGCGGATATGCCGGAAGGTGACCGCTCCCGCCTTATTGCCGCCTGTCTGTCAGCATAGTCCGCGCGTATCATGGCGACCCTGCATCACTATCCCTTCTGTCCGCACTCCCGCTTCATACGGCTCATCTTCGGCGAGATCGGTGCCGAACTATCCCTGGTGGAGGAAAAGCCGTGGGAGCGGCGCACCGAATTCCTGGTGCTTAACCCCGCCGGGCTCGTCCCCGTGCTGGTGGAGGAACAGGGGCTCGTCGTGCCCGGTGCCTCCGTCATCGCCGAATATCTCGACGAGACGCGGAGCGGCGGGCTCGACGCGATGCGCCGCCTCCTGCCGCAGACGGTGGCCGACCGGGTCGAGGTGCGGCGCCTGATGGAGTGGTTCCACCAGAAGTTCTTCGAGGAGGTGTCGGGCTATCTCGTCACCGAGAAGATCTACAAGCGCTTCATGGGGGCCGACGCCGGCGGCGGACCGCCGGACATGAGCGCCATCCGTGCGGCGCGCAGCAATGTCCGCTATCATATGAAATACATCGGCTTCCTGGCGGCGAAGCGGAACTGGCTGGCGGGCGCGCAGCTCTCCTATGCGGACCTCGCGGCGGCGGCGCACTTGTCCTGCGCCGACTATCTGGGCGATGTGCCCTGGGACGAGGACGAAACGGCGAAGGCGTGGTACGCACGGGTAAAATCGCGGCCGTCCTTCCGGACGCTGCTGAACGACAGGGTGCCGGGCATGGCGCCGGCCGCCCACTACGCGGATCTCGATTTCTGACGGGCGAGGCGCTCAGACGCGCGATTGCCGCACGGGCCGCGGCCGAGGGCTTCGACGTCCTCAAGGTCACGCATCCGGCCGCCGTGCCGCAGCTGCCGGAGCGGCTTGGCGCGTGGCTCGCGGAAGGGTGCCAGGGCAGCATGGCGTGGATGGCAGACCGGGCAGACGAGCGGGCGGATCCCGCACGGCTCTGGCCTCAGGTGCGCTCCATCCTCCTGCTCGGCATGAACTACGGCCCTGCGGAGGATCCGCTGGCCAATCTCGCGCGGCCCGAGCGGGCGACCATCTCGGTCTATGCGCGCAACCGCGACTATCACGACATCATCAAGGGCAAGCTCAAGCAGGTGGCATCGCTCCTCGCCTCCGTGGGCAGCGCGGACGTCAAGGTCTTCGTCGACACCGCGCCGGTGATGGAGAAGCCGCTCGCGGAGGCGGCCGGTCTCGGCTGGCAGGGCAAGCACACGGTGCTCGTCTCGCGCACCTTCGGCAACTGGCTTTTCCTCGGTGCCATCTTCACCACGGCGGAGCTGCCGCCCGATGCGCCGGAAAAGGACCATTGCGGCTCGTGCCGGCGCTGCCTCGACATCTGCCCAACGGCGGCCTTCCCGGCGCCCTACGTGCTTGATGCACGACGCTGCATCTCCTACCTCACCATCGAGCACAGGGGGCCGATCCCGCGCGACCTGCGCGCCCTCATGGGCAATCGGGTCTTCGGCTGCGACGACTGCCTCGCCGTCTGCCCGTGGAACAAGTTCGCGCGGGAAGCGCGGGAGGCGCGCCTCGCCGCCCGGCCGGATCTAACGGCGCCGTCGCTTGCTGCGCTCGCACGGCTCGACGAGGCCGCCTTCCGGCAGCTCTTCGCCGGCTCGCCGATCAAGCGCACGGGGCGCGAACGCTTCATCCGCAACGTGCTTGTCGCCATCGGCAATTCCGGCTTGCCGGCACTCGCGGAGTCCGCCTTGCGTCTGCTCGACGAGCCGAGTGCCCTGATACGCGGCACGGCCGTATGGGCCTTGTCGCGGCTGTTGCCGGCGGATGACTTCGTGGCGCTGGCTGCGCTTCGCATGGACGGGGAAGAGGACATGACCGTGCGCGATGAATGGCGTTTGGCGCTCGCCGGGAGTGCAGGGGAGGGTCTGACGTGAACCTGTTCGTCTTCGGTCTCGGCTACAGCGCCAGCCACTTCATCGCCCGGTATCGCGAGCGCTTCGGCCGCGTCTCGGGGACGGTGCGCACCGCCGAGAAGGCGGCCACGGTCAATGCGGCACCGGGCGAGATCGAGGCCTTCGTCTTCGCAGGCGGGCACCTGCCGCAGGCGGCGGCCGCTGCACTGGCAGAAGCCGATGCGCTCATCGTCAGCATCGCGCCGGGGCCCGAGGGGGACGTGGTGCTGGCGGCCGGGCGCGAGGCCATTGCAGGGGCGCCGAGGCTCGGGTGGATCGCCTATCTGTCCACCGTCGGCGTCTATGGCGACCATGGTGGTGCCTGGGTGGATGAAAGCGCGCCGCTCAATGCCTCCATGGGGCGCACGCGCCAGCGCGTCCTTGCCGAAGAGGCATGGCTGGCGCTCGGCGGCAAGACCGGCAAGGCGGTGCAGATCTTCCGGCTCGCCGGCATCTATGGACCGGGGCGCAGCCCGCTTGCCAAGCTCCTGCGCGGCGAGGCGCAGCGCATCGTCAAGCCCGGCCAGGTCTTCAACCGCATCCATGTGGAGGACATCGCCGCCGCGCTCGCCGCCTCTCTCGCGCGGCCGTCGCCGGGGGCGATCTACAATGTCGCCGACGACGAACCGGCCCCGCCCCAGGACGTCGTCGCCTATGCGGCCGAACTCGCCGGCATCGCTCCGCCGCCGGAGGTTCCTTTCGCGGAGGCCAACCTGTCGCCGATGGCGCGCAGCTTCTATGCCGACAACCGCCGCGTCTGCAACCGCCGCCTGCGCGAGGAACTCGGCGTGTCGCTTGCCTACCCGACCTACCGTGAAGGGATTACCGCACTGGCGCAGGTGGAGCTTGCCGGGCGACCTTGAGACCCCGTCAGGCGGCGTGGCGGTTTGCGGCCGGGCCGAAGTGGTCGATATAACGCGGGTTGATGGCTTCGACGGGCAATACCACCAGCACGTCCGTGGTGCCGAACTGATGGTCGATCACGGCCCCCTCGCCGATGAAGGCGCCGAGGCGCAGGTAGCCCTTGACCAGCGGCGGCAGTGCATGCAGCGCGGCCTTGGGATCGACGGCCTCCTTGGGCAAGCGGTCCATGGCGACGCCGCGGCCGGCGAGCGCATGGGCTCGCCAGTTCTCGGGCGCGCGGGCGAAATGGTGCAGGAAGCTGAGCTGCAGGGCCATCTGGTCGGGATTGGTGCCTTCGAGGCTGGCGCAGCCCAGCATCACGTCGATGCGGTGGTGCAGCACGTAGGTCCAGATGCCGTGCCACAGCAGTTCGACGGTGCGCTTGTTGCGATAGGGCTTCAGCACGCAGGAACGGCCGAGCTCCAGGAAGCGCTTGCCGGGATTGGCGTCGATCAGCGGCTGGATGTCGAACTCGCCGGCCGTGTAGAAGCCCCAGTGCCGGTCGGCCACCTCCTGCCGGAGCAGGCGGTAGGTGCCGACCACCTGCGGCCTGGGGGTGCGGAAGGCCTTCTTCGGCACGTCGTAATCGAGCACGAGCAGGTGGTCGCAGATGGCGTCGTACTCGTCGATGTCGCGCCGCGACAGCATGGACGTCGCGTTCGGCAGCGCCGACATCTCCTCGTAGAAGACGCGGAAACGCAGCCGTTGCGCCTGCTTGATCTCCTTGCGGGTGCGGGCGAGGCGCACCTCGAGCGAGCCGAGGCGCCCGAGGATGGTCGGCAAACCGCCGGCATCGGCCGGGGCCGGCGCGCGGAACGGCAGGAGCGCATTCGCCGTCGCGGCCCCCCAGTTGCTGGGGCGCAGCATGTTCGTGAAACCGCGTGGCGCGACCCGGATGACGTCGGGCTGCGCGGCCCCTTGCGAGGTCTTCACCTGTGTCGGATCGTAAACCATGTGCCCCAGACCGTCTGCCCCGAAGGCGGCGTCGTCAGCCCGGCGCGCCGGTTTGCCGACGCAGCCAATCCGCCGCATATCTTAACGGAACCATAAGCCTCGGAAAGTTTTGTGACAACGACGAGATGGGGCGATGAGCTCAGGCCCGAGCCACGCCGGCAGTACCGGCGCCATCAACAAGTTCTTGAATCTTCTGACGTTCAAACGGTTTGGCAAGAAAGTCGTCGGCCCCGGCCGCCAGGGCCGCCGCGCGGTCCTCGGCGAAGGCGTTTGCCGTCAACATGACGATTCGCGCATGCACCGGGCGCGGATGGGCGGCCTCGGCAGCGCGGATGCGGCGCACCGCCTCGAGACCGTCCATTTCTGGCATGCGCGCGTCCATCAGCACGAGGTCGAACGGTTCCTCGTGGCCGGCAAGTACCCGCCGCACGGCCGCGACGGCCTTGACACCGTCACGCACCCAAAGCGTCTCGGCCCCCGCCGCTTCGAGGAGCTTGAGGGCGAGCAGCGCGTTGATCTCGTTGTCCTCGGCCAGGAGGACGCGCCGGCGGCGCGGCTCGTGTCCGCCCGGCGGCGGCAGGGCCTGGGCCTGCGCCGAATGGATCTGCTGCGGCGGCAGCGCAGTGGGCTCGTGCGCGATCTGTTGCATCAGGGACAGGGCGCGCACCGGTTTCACCAGATAGCCGTCGAAGCCGGCGGCAGCCGGCGGGCCGAACTCGCGCCGCTCGAAGGGCGAGAGGAGGACGAGGCTGCGCCGCACACCGGAACGCCGGGCGAGGGCGGCGAGGCGGCGCGCCGCCTCTTCGCCAAGTGCGCAGTCGGTGAGGACGACGTCATAGCTGCCGGCTGTCATCGCCGCGCTCGCGGCTTCTTCGCTTTCGCAGATCTCGGCGCTCGCCCCGGCCGCGGTGAGCCGACGGGCGATGAAGGGCGCCTCGAAGGGCGAGTGGGCGATGATGAGCACGCGCTTGCCGGAAAGATCGACCTGGGTCGGCGGCGGCAGCGCGGTGCGGCTGTCGCCGCCGACACTCGCGAGAGCGATGGTGAAGCGAAAGGTGGCGCCGCGGCCCTCCTCGCTCTCGACGGTGATGGTGCCGCCCATGCGCTCGACGATGTGCCGGCAGATGGCGAGGCCGAGGCCGGTGCCGCCATGGCGGCGGCTCGCCGTGTCGTCCACCTGCTCGAACTCGCGGAAGACGGCGTCCTGGCGGCTCTTGGGGATGCCGGGACCGGTGTCGGCGACGCTGAAGGCAATGAGTCCGTCGGACTCGACCTCGATGCTGACTCCGACGCCACCCTGGTCGGTGAACTTCACCGCATTGCCGGCGAGGTTCATCAGCACCTGGCGCAGGCGATCGCGGTCGCCCATGACGAGCGACGGTAGGTCGGGTGCAACGAAGCTCGCGATCTCGATACCCTTGCCCTGAGCCCGCGGGGCCAGAAGCTCGACGACGTTCTCGACAAGGCTGCGCAGGTCGAACGGCTCCTGCACGAGGGCGATCTTGCCGGCCTCGATCTTGGAGAAGTCGAGGATGTCGTCGATGAGCGACAGCAGCACCTCGCCGGAGGTCTTGACGGCGCGCACATAGGTCGCTTGCTCGGGATCGAGGCGCGTGTCGGCGAGCAGATCGGCCATGCCGAGAATGCCGTTGAGCGGCGTGCGCACCTCGTGGCTGACGGTGGCGAGGAAGCGGGACTTGGCCTCGCTCGCCGCCTCGGCGCGGTGGCGTGCGTCGAGCAGGTCGTGTTCGGCCGCGACGCGGCTCGTCACGTCGCGGCCGACGCGCTGACGCTCGGCGCCGCTGTCGCCGATGGCGAGGGTCTCAATCCACGAGATCCAGACGATGCCGCTGCCGAACTCGATGGCCTCGTCGAAGATGCGCGCACCTGTCGTCGACAGGCGTACGTCGCTGATCTCGCGCACCACCGGTTGCCAGTGGCTGCCGATGAGTTCCTCGCGCGCCCGGCCGGCGAGGCGGGCGAAGGCGTCGTTGCAGTAGATGATGCGCCCGTCCTGGGCGCGGCGCACGATGACGTCGCCCTGGGCTTCGACCAGGCTGCGATAATGCTCGCGGCTTTCGGACAGTTCCCACACCGAATCGTGCAGCGTCTCGATCTCCGCTTCGAGCCGGTCGATCTGGGAAAGAAGCGTCCGCCGACGCCGGGCGATGAGCCAAACCACGGTCGCGACAGCGATCAGCGCGGCAGCGCCGGTCACGAGGTCATGAGAGGTGGTCAGAAGGTCCATCCGGCAGATCAGCTCAGCTTTTCGTTGCTGCGCAAACTCCCATGGAGGCGTTGAGATTGCGTTGGCAGGCGTGCTGAATCGCCCGTTAAGCCGTTCAGGCTGGTACGGCGAGCCGTTCGAGCGTCGTGCGGTAGGACAGCGCTTCGGCGAGATGCAGGCGCCCGACCCGTTCCTCGCCGTCGAGATCGGCGAGGGTGCGCGCCACCTTCAGCACTCGGTGATAGCCGCGGGCTGTGAGGCGCATGGCGTCGGCCGCTTCGCGAATGAGGGCAAGGCCGGCATCGTCCGACCGCGCCACCTCCTCGAGCACTGGCACGGGGCAGCGGGCATTGGTGGTGACCTCGGCGAGGCCGAGCGCGGAATAGCGGGCGCTCTGCACGGCACGGGCGCGCGCGACACGCTGCGCCACCTCCGCCGAGCCCTCGGTCGGGGGCGGCAGGATGAGATCCGCCGCCGTGACGGCCGGCACCTCGATGACAAGGTCGATGCGGTCGATCAGCGGACCGGACAGCCGCGCCTGGTACTGCGCCATGCAGCGCTCGTTGGGCGAGCGCCGGCAGGCGAAGCCGGGCTCGGTGGCGCGGCCGCAGCGGCAGGGGTTCATGGCGGCGACGAGCTGGAAGCGGGCCGGGTAGCTGACACGGTGGTTGGCGCGTGAGATCAGCACCTCGCCGGTTTCCAGCGGCTGGCGCAGGCTGTCGAGCACCTGGGGCTGGAACTCAGGCAATTCGTCGAGGAAGAGCACGCCGTGGTGGGCGAGCGAGACCTCGCCGGGCCGGGCCCTGAGACCGCCGCCCACGAGCGCGGCCATGGAGGCGGAATGATGAGGTGCGCGAAAGGGCCGGCGGTCCGTCAGGGCGCCCTCGGCGAGGAGGCCGGCGACGGACTGGATCATCGACACTTCGAGCAGCTCGGCCGGGGCGAGGGGCGGCAGGATCGAGGGCAGGCGCTGCGCCAGCATCGACTTGCCGGCGCCTGGCGGGCCGTTCATGAGCAGGTTGTGGCCGCCGGCGGCGGCGATTTCCAACGCCCGCTTGGCGCTTTCCTGGCCCTTGATGTCCCTCAGGTCCGGCAGGTCGGCGCCGGGGCGCGTCACCGCCGGCGCGGGTCGGGCCATGACCTGCGTGCCCTTGAAGTGGTTGGCGAGCTGGACGAGGGAGCGCGGGGCGAGGATGTCGAGATCGCCGCTCGCCCAGGAGGCCTCTGGGCCACAGGCGGCCGGGCAGATGAGGCCGTGCCCGCGCGCATTGGCGGCGATGGCGGCCGGCAGCACACCGGCGACGGCCGTGACGGACGCATCGAGCGCGAGCTCGCCAAGCACTGTATAGCCGGCAAGGGCATCCGCAGGCACCGCGCCGATGGCGGCCATCACGGCAAGCGCGATGGGCAGGTCGTAGTGCGAGCCCTCCTTGGGCAGGTCCGCCGGGGCGAGATTGACGGTGATGCGCTTGGCCGGCAAAGCGAGCCCCGCCGCCATCAGGGCCGAGCGCACGCGCTCGCGGCTCTCGGCCACCGCCTTGTCGGGCAGGCCGACGATGGTGAAGGCCACATTACCCGGCGCGATCTGCACCTGCACGTCGACGGCGCGTGCCTCAATGCCCTCGAACGCGACCGTCGCAACCCTCGCCACCATGCTCTTTCCCCCGGCCCGGGCGCACCTTAGCGGCGATCGCCGGTCCGCTCAAGAACAGGAAGGGAACAAAAGCCGGCGCGATTGCGGCGGATATCCGCGTTCGGCGACGGCAGGGCAGGGTTGCAAAGACGTCGTGGGCCTCGCCGGCCGCAACGCGCTATGCCCTTGTCCGGCGGCTGCTGCGCGCCGTCGGGAATGAAGGTCCGGGACATGGAATTCGATGCCGCGCTCCTGGCGCTGCCGGTCAAGATGGTGCTCGTCGCCGCGATCGTTGTCTCGGGCTCGCTCGCGGCGCAGAAGGCGGGGCCCTTCGTCGGCGGCCTGATCGCGACGCTGCCGATCTCCGCCGGCCCGGCCTATGTCGTGCTCGCCATGGACCACGGCCCGGCCTTCATCGCCGAGAGCGCGGTCGGCAGCGTCAGCATCAACGCCGCCACGGTGATCTTCGCCATGACCTATGCGGTGCTCGCCCGGCGTGGCGCGGGCGGGCTCGGCAGCATCGCCGGGGCGATCGGCGTGTGGCTCCTCGCCGCCCTCGCCATCCGCACGATGACGCCGCCGCTGTGGTTCGGCCTGCTTGTCAATGCCGCGGCCCTTGCCGTGGGGGTGCCGCTGGCGCGGCGCTTCTCGCGGGTCGTGATTCCGGCCTCGGATGGTCCCCGTCCGGTCGACCTGATGCTGCGCGCGCTCGCCGTCGCGACGCTCGTCGGCGTTCTCAGCGTCGTCAGCTGGCATATCGGGGCGGTCGCCTCGGGCATTCTCGCCCTCTTCCCCATCGTCATCTCGAGTATTCTCGTTGTGACTCACCGGGCCATCGGCGGGCCGGCGGCCGGTGCCGTCGCGGCGAGCAGCGTCTACGGACTTGCCGGCTTCGCCGCCGCGCTGACGGCGGTGCACCTTGCCGCCGTGCCGCTCGGATCGACCGCTGCACTGCTGATCGGCCTCGCCATCTGCGTTGCCTGGAACGGCATGCTCTTCACGCTGCGGCTGAGGCGGCTGCGCCGGGTCGCGGCAGCGGCCTGACTAGTGACGGTCGCGTTCGGCCCGCAGAGCCTTGAGGCCGTAGAGCGCCTCGAGCGCCTCGCGGGGTGACATCTCGTCCGGATCGATGCCGTCGAGTGCTTCGCCAAGCGCGTCTTTCTGCGGTGCCGCGGCGGCAGGGCGCGGCGGCATCGCGGCGAAGAGCGGCAGGTCGTCGACGAGGGTGGCGACGGGCTTTTCCCGTTCGGTCTTCTCCAGCTCATCGAGGATGGCGCGGGCGCGAGCGATGACCGGGGGCGGCAGGCCGGCGAGCTTGGCCACCTGGATGCCGTAGGAGCGGTCGGCTGCACCGGGGACGACCTCGTGCAGGAAGACGACGTCGCCTTTCCATTCGCTTACCCGCACGGTCGCGTTCTCCACACGGGGCATACGTTCGGCAAGGGCGGTGAGCTCATGATAGTGGGTGGCAAACAGCGACCGGCAGCGGTTGACCTCGTGCAGGTGCTCGATCGCCGCCCAGGCGATGGACAGACCGTCGAAGGTCGCGGTGCCGCGGCCGATCTCGTCGAGGATGACGAGCGCACGCTCGCCCGCCTGGTTGAGGATGGCCGCGGTCTCGATCATCTCGACCATGAAGGTCGAGCGGCCGCGGGCGAGGTCGTCGGCGGCGCCGACGCGCGAGAACAGCTTGTCGACGATGCCGATATGGGCCCGCGCCGCCGGCACGAAGGCACCCATCTGGGCGAGCACGACGATGAGAGCGTTCTGGCGCAGGAAGGTCGACTTGCCGGCCATGTTGGGGCCGGTGACGAGGGTGATGCGGCCGGCCTTCTCGCCCTCGGGTGGCGAAAGCGCGCAGTCGTTGGCGACGAAGGTCTGGCCCGCGCGCTTCAGCGCCGCCTCGACCACCGGATGGCGCCCGGCGGCGATGGAGAAGGCGAGGCTGTCGTCGACGGTGGGGCGCGTCCAGCCGAGGTCGTCGGCAAGAAGCGCGAGCGCCGCCGTGACATCGACGACGGAGAGCGCCTCGGCAGCACGCTTGATGGCCTCGCCCGCCCCGATCACGGCATCGCCGAGCCGCTCGAAGACGGCAAGCTCGATGCCGAGCGCGCGTTCCGCCGCCGAGGCGATGCGGGCCTCAAGCTCGCCGAGCTCGGTCGTGGAGAAACGCATGGCCCCCGCCATGGTCTGGCGGTGCACAAAGGTCGCGTTGTGCGGCGGCTTGACGAGGTCCTCGCCGATGGCGGGTGGCACCTCGACGAAATAGCCGATGACATTGTTGTGTTTGACCTTCAGCGTCCGGCAGCCGGTCTCGTTGACGTAGCGGGCCTGCAGCGCGGCGATAAAGCGGCGCGAATCGACCTGCAGCACGCGCGCCTCGTCCAGCGCCCCGTCGTAGCCCTCGCGCACGAAGCCGCCGTCGCGCTTCAGGAGCGGCAGTTCATCGGCGAGGGCGGCGGAGAGGTTTTCGGCGAGGCCCGGCGCGACGCCACGCATCGCTTCGGCAGCGGCCGCCAATTCCGGAGGTGGGGCGGCGCTGGCGAGGAGGGACGCGACCGCTTCCGCCGCCGCGAGCCCGTCGCGCACGGCGGCGAGGTCGCGCGGGCCGCCGCGGCCGAGCGTCAGGCGCGACAGGGCACGGGCGATGTCGGGCACCGCGGAGAGAGCCTGGCGCAGGCGCTCGCGCAGCGGCCGTTCGCCGAGGAGGAAGGCCACGGCGTCGTGACGGGCGCGGATCGCGGCGACGCTCGTCAGCGGGCTCGCGAGACGCTCGGCGAGGAGACGCCCGCCGCCCGGCGTCACCGTGCGGTCGATGGTCGAAACGAGACTGCCGCTCCGTTCGCCCGAGAGGGTGCGCATCAGTTCGAGATTGGCGCGCGTCGCCGCATCGATGGAGAGCGTGCCGGAAACGTCCTCGCGTAGCGGAGGCGACAGCGCAGGGCGGGCGGCAAGCTGCGTGCGCTCGACATAGGCGAGGGCGGCGGCCGCGGCGGCGATCTCGGCGCGCGAGAAGGCGCCGAAGGCGTCGAGGCTGGCGACGCCGAAGAAATCCTTCAGCCGCCGCTCGGCGGAGGCCGGATCGAGCCCGTCGCGCGCCAGAGGCGTGACCGCGGCGCGCTGCTCGCGCCACAGGTCGCGCAGCGTCGGCTCGTCGTAGATCGTGTCCGGCACCACGATCTCGCGCGGGTCGAGCCGCGCGATTTCGGCGGACAGCCCGGCGGCGGCGGTCTCCGTCACGGTGAAGCGGCCGGTGGAGATGTCGATGGCGGCGAGGCCGTAGGCGTAGCTGTCCTCGCCGGTGCGGCGGCGGGCGAGCGCGACGAGGAGGTTGGCCTGCGCCGGGTCGAGCAGGCTGTCCTCGGTGATCGTGCCGGGCGTGACGAGGCGCACGACGCCGCGCTGCACGACGGACTTGCCGCCGCGCTTCCTCGCCTCGGCGGGGTCTTCCGTCTGCTCGCAGACCGCGACGCGGTGGCCGGCGGCGATGAGGCGCTGCAGGTAGTCCTCGGCGCGCTCCACCGGCACGCCGCACATGGGGATGTCCTCGCCGAGGTGCTTGCCGCGCTTGGTGAGCACGATGCCAAGGGTGCGCGAGGCGATCTCGGCATCCTCGAAGAAGAGCTCGTAGAAATCGCCCATCCGGTAGAAGAGGAGACAGTCCGCGTGCGCCGCCTTGATTTCCACATACTGCGCCATCATCGGCGTCATGCGCTGGGGCTCGGCCTCGGAGCGCGCGGCCTTGTGCGTGGCGGCAGGCGCGGCGGCGCTGCCGCCGGTCTCCTCCAGATCGTCCTTCGCAGCGCTGACTTCCCGGCTCATGGGCGGGGACGCTAGCAGAGCCTTACGGGCGTTTCATCCACCGTTGCATGGATGTTTTGCAGAAATCGTGGAGAACTTCGCTTGAGGGGGATCGCACGACTGCCGTAAGGTCTCGCCCCCGACAGGAAACGCCCGAGACAATAAGACGATGGATACCGCCAAGCGCCGCTCCCGCCCGACCTTCACCGACCAGGAAGCCCTCCAGTTCCATGCGCAGGGGCGGCCCGGCAAGCTGGAGGTGGTGCCCACCAAGCCGATGGCGACCCAGCGCGACCTCTCGCTCGCCTATTCGCCGGGCGTCGCCGTGCCGGTGAAGGCGATCCACGAGGATCCCAGCCTCGCCTACGACTACACGACCAAGGGCAATCTCGTCGCCGTCATCTCCAACGGTACCGCCATCCTCGGCCTCGGCAACCTCGGCGCGCTCGCCTCCAAGCCGGTGATGGAGGGCAAGTCCGTCCTCTTCAAGCGCTTCGCCGACGTCGATTCAATCGACCTCGAGGTCGACACCGAGGATCCAGACGCCTTCATCAACGCGGTGCGCTATCTCGGGCCCTCCTTCGGTGGCATCAATCTTGAGGACATCAAGGCGCCGGACTGCTTCATCATCGAGGAGCGCCTGCGCGAGCTGATGGACATCCCGGTCTTCCACGACGATCAGCACGGCACGGCCATCATCGCCGCGGCGGGGCTCATCAACGCGCTGCACCTGACCGGCCGGGACGTTAAGTCGACGCGGCTCGTGATCAATGGGGCCGGCTCCGCCGGCATCGCCTGCGCGGAACTCATCAAGGCCATGGGCTTCGCGCCCAACAATGTCATCCTGTGCGACACCAAGGGCGCCGTCTACAAGGGCCGCCAGGAGGGCATGAACCAGTGGAAGTCGGCCCATGCCGCCGAGACGAAGGCGCGCAGCCTCGCCGACGCGCTCGACGGCGCCGACGTCGTCTTCGGCCTTTCCGCCAAGGGGGCGCTGACGGCGGAGATGATCGCCTCCATGGCGCCGAACCCCATCATTTTCGCCATGGCGAACCCGGACCCGGAGATCCTGCCGGAGGAGGTCGCGGCCATTCGCGACGACGCCATCATGGCGACGGGCCGCTCGGACTATCCCAACCAGGTCAACAACGTTCTCGGTTTTCCCTACATCTTCCGCGGCGCGCTCGACGTGCAGGCGACGACCATCAACATGGAGATGAAGATTGCCGCGGCCCAGGCGCTCGCCGACCTCGCGCGCGAGGACGTGCCGGACGAGGTGGCGGCCGCCTACCAGGGCGCGCGCCCGCGCTTCGGGCGCGACTACATCATCCCCGTGCCGTTCGATCCGCGCCTCATCCATGTTGTGCCTTCCGCCGTCGCCCGAGCGGCGATGGACACGGGCGTGGCACGGCGACCGATTGTCGACATGCGCGGCTACAAGGCGCAGCTCTCGGCCCGGCGCGATCCGGTGGCGGGCACCCTTAACCGCATCTTCGAGCGCGTCAGGCGGTTTCCGAAGCGCGTGGTCTTCGCCGAAGGTGAGGAGGAGCAGGTCATCCGCGCTGCTGCGTCCTTCGTCAACCAGGGACTGGGCACGGCCATCCTCGTCGGACGCGAGGAGCGCGTCTACGAGACGGCGCGGCTTGCGGGCATCGACCTCGAGGCCAAGGACGGCATCGAGGTACACAACGCCCGCTTGTCGCATCGCAACGCCACCTATGCGCAGTTCCTCTACGACCGGCTGCAGCGCAAGGGCTATCTCTTCCGCGACTGCCAGCGCCTCATCAACCAGGACCGCAACCACTTCGCGGCCGCCATGGTGGCACTCGGCGACGCCGACGCGATGGTGACGGGCACGACGCGCAACTATTCCATCGCCCTCGAGGACGTGCGCCGCGTCATCGACGTGAAGCCGGGCCATCGGGTCATCGGCGTCTCCATCGTGCTGGCGCGCGGGCGCACCGTCCTCGTCGCCGACACGGCGATCACGGAGATGCCGGGCGCGAAGGATCTTGCGGAGATCGCGGTGGAGGCCGCGGGCGTCGCCCGCCGCCTCGGCTACGAGCCGCGGGTCGCCATGCTCGCCTTCTCCACCTTCGGCCATCCGACGGGCGAGCGCTCCGAGCGCGTGCAGGAGGCGGTGCGCATCCTCGACGGGCGGCGCTGCGACTTCGAGTACGACGGCGAAATGGCGGCGGATGTCGCGCTCAACCGCGACGTGATGAGCGTCTATCCCTTCTGCCGCCTGTCAGGGCCGGCGAACGTGCTCGTCATGCCGGCTTTCCACTCGGCCTCGATCTCGACGAAGATGCTGCAGGAACTCGGCGGCTCCACAGTCATCGGCCCGCTCATCGTCGGGCTCGACAAGCCGGTACAGATCGTACCGCTCGGCGCCAAGGACAGCGACATCGTCAACATGGCGGCGCTCGCAGCCTTCAACGTCGGCGGCTGAGGGGCAGGGGCGCCCTACAGGACGAGATCCCAGGTCTCGCCGACGAGATCCTGCCCGAGGCTCTCGGGCGGCTCGGAGGCGACGAGGCGGTCGTGGGGCGCAGCCCAGTGGCGGTCGTCGCCGCGGAGAGCGGGATTGGCGTCAGCGGAGCGGACTTGCCTCTAGGCTGTGTTGACAAAGAGAGGCCGAGCAGCTTTCGGGTGGCACGGGCCGGCGCGATGCCTATGCTTGCCGCCGGAGGATTTGCCGGACCATGCTGGACAGCGCGATCAAGACCCTGCCCGCCGTCGACGACCTGCCCGTCACGGAGGGTGCGGCTACGGCCGCCGGCGACTATGAGCGCGTGCGGCGCATCATCGCCTTCATCTCCGAGCGCTGGCGCAGCCAGCCCTCGCTCGACGACATGGCCGCCCATGCAGGCCTGACGACGACGCAGGTGCACAATCTCTTCCGGCGCTGGTGCGGCCTCTCCCCCAAGGCCTTCCTGCAGGCGATCACGCTCGACCACGCGCGGGCCCTGCTCGATGCCTCCGCAAGCGTACTCGAAACGGCCTACGAAGTGGGACTGTCGGGCCCTGGTCGCCTGCACGATCTCTTCGTCACCCACGAGGCGATGACGCCGGGTGCCTACAAGGCCGGCGGCGCGGGCCTCGTCATGTCCTACGGCTTCCACCCCTCGCCCTTCGGCGAGGCCATCCTCGTCGCCACGGACCGCGGCCTCGCCGGCCTTGGCTTCGTTGACGGGGGCGACCGCGAGGCCGCGCTCGCCGACATGCGCCGGCGCTGGCCTCGGGCGCATTACGTGGAAGACACCTCCGTGACCAGGCCGCTCGCCGCGCGCATCTTCGATCCCGCCATGTGGCGGGCCGACCGGCCGCTCAAGGTCGTCCTCATCGGCACGGACTTCGAGGTGCGCGTGTGGCGCACCCTGCTCAAGGTACCGCTCGGCCGCGCCACCACCTATTCGCAGGTTGCAGAGCACATCGGCAAGCCGAGCGCGGCTCGCGCCGTCGGCGCTGCCGTCGGCAAGAATCCCATCTCCTTCGTCGTACCATGCCACCGTGTGCTCGGCCGTTCGGGCGCCCTCACCGGCTATCACTGGGGCCTTACGCGCAAGCAGGCCATCCTCGGCTGGGAGGCCGGACGGGCAGGCGGCTGAAGCCGCCTCCCGTTCAGGGCAAGCCGCGGGCAGGTGCGGCCGCAAGCCTTGCGAAGCGCCACCCCCGCATCCATCTCATGGCAGAAGACACCGCCGCCGGGCGCATGTGACAGTCGCCTTGCCTGCCGCAGGGCCTGTCCTTATATACGCGCCCGACGTGCGGATTGTCGGTTAGGGGCGCAGCGCGACAGCCAAGGCCGCGATGTGCCTGAGTTTGGTTAGAGTCAAGCCATGGGCCGGATCGCTTCGGGATCCGGCACGGCGGTCTGCTTGAAAGTGAGGGATCACATCCATGGGTAAGGTTATCGGTATCGACCTCGGCACCACCAATTCTTGCGTCGCTGTGATGGAAGGCACGACGCCCAAGGTGATCGAGAACGCGGAAGGCGCCCGCACGACGCCCTCCATCGTCGCCTTCACCGACGACGGCGAGCGCCTCGTCGGCCAGCCGGCCAAACGCCAGGCGGTGACGAACCCCGAGCGCACCTTCTTCGCCATCAAGCGCCTCATCGGCCGCACCTTCGACGACCCGATGACGAAGAAGGACATGGGCCTTGTGCCCTACAAGATCGTCAGGGCGGGCAACGGCGACGCCTGGGTCACGGCCGACGGCAAGGAATATTCGCCGTCGCAGATCTCCGCCTTCACGCTGCAGAAGATGAAGGAGACGGCAGAAGCCTATCTCGGCCAGAAGGTCGAGCAGGCCGTCATCACTGTTCCGGCCTATTTCAACGACGCCCAGCGCCAGGCCACGAAGGACGCTGGCAAGATCGCCGGCCTCGAGGTGCTGCGCATCATCAACGAGCCGACAGCGGCCGCGCTTGCCTACGGCCTCGACAAGAAGTCGAACGGCACGATCGCTGTCTACGACCTCGGCGGCGGCACCTTCGACATCTCGATCCTGGAGATCGGCGACGGCGTCTTCGAGGTGAAGTCGACCAACGGCGACACCTTCCTCGGCGGTGAAGACTTCGATATGCGCCTCGTCGAGTATCTCGCCGACGAGTTCAAGAAGGAGCAGGGTATCGACCTGCGCAAGGACAAGCTCGCCCTGCAGCGCCTCAAGGAGGCCGCCGAAAAGGCGAAGATCGAGCTGTCCTCGGCGCAGCAGACCGAGATCAACCTGCCCTATATCACAGCCGATGCCTCCGGGCCGAAGCATCTGGCGCTGAAGCTGACGCGTGCCAAGTTCGAGGCGCTGGTCGATGATCTCATCCAGCGCACCATCGAGCCGTGCCGCAAGGCGCTGAAGGATGCGGGCCTCTCCGCCGGCGCCATCGACGAGGTTGTCCTCGTCGGCGGCATGACGCGCATGCCCAAGGTGCAGGAGGTCGTGAAGCAGTTCTTCGGCAAGGAGCCGCACAAGGGCGTCAATCCGGACGAGGTGGTGGCCATCGGCGCCGCCATCCAGGCCGGCGTGCTGCAGGGCGACGTCAAGGACGTGCTGCTCCTCGACGTGACCCCGCTGTCGCTCGGCATCGAGACGTTGGGCGGTGTTTTCACGCGCCTCATCGAGCGCAACACGACCATCCCCACCAAGAAGAGCCAGGTGTTCTCCACCGCCGAGGACAACCAGACGGCGGTCACCATCCGCGTCTTCCAGGGCGAGCGCGAGATGGCGGCCGACAATAAGCTGCTCGGCCAGTTCGACCTCGTCGGCCTGCCGCCGGCCCCGCGCGGCGTTCCGCAGGTGGAGGTGACCTTCGACATCGACGCCAACGGCATCGTCAACGTCTCGGCCAAGGACAAGGCGACCGGCAAGGAGCAGGCCATCCGCATCCAGGCCTCGGGTGGCCTGTCGGAGGCGGACATCGAGAAGATGGTGAAGGACGCCGAGGCCCACGCCGCCGAGGACAAGAAGCGGCGCGAGTTGGTCGAGGCGAGGAACCAGGGCGAGAGTCTCATCCACGCCACCGAGAAGTCGCTCAAGGAGCACGGCGACAAGGTGGGGGCTGCCGAGAAGGGCGCCATCGAGGATGCGATCGCCGCCCTCAAGACCGCGCTCGAGGGTGAGGATATCGCCGGCATCCAGGCCAAGACCAACGACCTGATGCAGGCCTCCATGAAGCTCGGCGAGGCCATCTACCAGGCCTCGCAAGGCGGTGAGGCCGGCGCTGAATCCGCCGATGGCGCAGGTCAGGCCAAGGACGACGTGATCGATGCCGACTTCCAGGAAGTCGACGACGACAAGAAGAAGAGCGCGTAACCCGCGCATAACGGGGCCCGGCGCTTGCGCCGGGTCCCCTCGTCATTGCATGTTGAATTCATCTCCCGCGCGCCGGCATGGCGTCCGCATGGAGAAGGCCCAGGGGATCGGCCCGGTTCGATCGTCGAGGACGAGGTCGCATGGCCAAGGCTGACTACTACGAAATACTCGGCGTTGAGCGCGGCGCTTCTGATGGCGAGCTCAAGAGCGCCTTTCGCAAGCTCGCCATGCGCTACCATCCCGACCGCAACCCTGGTGACCATGCCGCTGAAGCGCGCTTCAAGGAAATCAACGAGGCCTACGAGGCCCTGAAGGACCCGCAAAAACGCGCGGCCTATGACCGCTTCGGCCATGCCGCCTTCGAGCAGGGCGGCGGCATGAACGGCGCCCAAGGCTTCGGCGCTGACTTCGCCTCTTCCATGGCGGACATCTTCGACGACCTGTTCGGCGACTTCATGGGCCGCGCAGGCGCCCGCGGCCGCGGTAATGCCGGTGGCGGCCGCGAACGGGGCGCCGATATGCGCTACAACCTCGAGATCACGCTCGAGGACGCCTACAAGGGCAAGACCGCGACGATCACATTGCCGACCTCGATCGTCTGCGAAGCCTGCGACGGCTCCGGCGCCAAGCCCGGCTCGCAGCCGCGCCAATGCCCGACCTGCGGCGGTTACGGCCGCGTCCGCGCCTCCCAGGGCTTCTTCGCCATTGAGCGCACCTGCCCAGCCTGCCACGGCCGCGGCGAGATCATCGACGACCCGTGCGCCGCCTGTTCGGGCGCGGGGCGCGTGACGCGCGAGCGCACGCTCTCCGTCAACATCCCTCCGGGCGTCGAGGACGGCACGCGCATCCGCCTTGCCGGCGAAGGCGAGGCGGGCCTGCGCGGCGGACCGAGCGGCGATCTCTACATCTTCCTGTCGCTGAAGCCGCATCCCATCTACCAGCGCGACGGGGCGGACCTGTTCTGTCGTGTGCCGATCTCGATGGTCACGGCCGCGCTCGGCGGGGAATTCGACGTACCGACGGTCGACGGCGGCGAAGCCCGCGTGAAAGTGCCCGAGGGCACCCAGACCGGCAAGCAGTTCCGCCTCAGGGGCAAGGGCATGCCGGTGCTGCGCTCGCGCGATTTCGGCGATCTCTACATCCAGGTGGTGGTCGAGACGCCGCAGAAGCTCACCAAGCGCCAGCGCGAGCTGCTCATGGAGTTCGAGGAAGAATCCTCGCGTGAGACGCACCCGGAAAGCACCGGCTTCTTCTCGCGCGTCAAGGACTTCTTCGAAGGCTTCGGCGGCGGCGTCAGCGGCAATGCCTGACCGGCAAGGGGCTTGACCGCGCCGGCTGGCTGTTCCAGCTATTGTTCGTCCCGAAAGACCGGAAAGTGTCGATCCGTGATTGAGCTGCGCCGCCGCGAGGAAAAGCCCCCGCTCGAAGACGAAGCCCGCTTCCTCAAGTCCTGGGTCGAGCGCCCGCTCGTCACGGGTGCGGTGAGCCCCTCCGGGCGGATGCTCGCCCGCACCATGGCAAGCTATGTCGACCCGCATCTCGACGGCCCGGTCATCGAGCTCGGCCCGGGCACGGGACCTGTCACCGAGGCGATCATCCGCCGCGGCGTGGCGCCCGAGCGCCTCATCCTCGTCGAGTTCAATCCCGATTTCTGCAAGCTGCTCAGGCGCCGCTTCCCGGCGGCCACCGTCGTCGAGGGCGATGCCTACGGCCTGGCGGAAACCCTCGGCGATAGCGCCGCCCGTCCCGCCGCCGCCGTTGTCTCTAGCCTGCCGCTGTTCACGAAACCCCTGCCCATGCGGGTCGCGCTGCTGAACGACGCCTTCGACCTGATGCGGAGCGGGGCGCCCTTCGTTCAGTTCACCTACGCGGTGGTGCCGCCCATCCCGAAGGACGCCGCGCATTATTCTGTGACTGCCTCCAACCGCGTGTGGTGGAACCTGCCGCCGGCACGCGTATGGGTCTATCGCGCCCGTCGGGCGTAGCGCGTGGCCACGGCCTTCTACCTGACGCATCCTCAGGTCGCCATCGATCCTGGCGTGCCCGTGCCCGAGTGGGGCCTGTCAGACCGCGGCCGCGAGCGCGTACGCGACACCGCCGGCCTTGCCTGGACGCGCCGTATCGGCCGCATCGTCTCCTCCACCGAGCGCAAGGCCGTCGAGACCGCCACGATCCTTGCCGAGCACCTCGGCCTTGCCGTCGAGGTGCGCGAGGCCATGCACGAGAACGACCGCTCGGCCACCGGCTTCCTGCCGCCGCCGGAGTTCGAGGCGACGGCGAATCTCTTCTTCGCTCATCCGGACGAGAGCATCCGCGGCTGGGAACGGGCCCGCGACGCCCAGCGGCGCATCGTCACCGCCGTCGAAGGCGCGCTCAAGGGCGAGGACGGCAGCCGCGATGTCTGCTTCGTCGGCCATGGCGGCGTCGGCACGCTGCTCTACTGCCACCTCACGGGCGAGGCGATCACACGGCGCTTCGACCAGGCGCCGGGCGGCGGCAATCTCTTCGCCTTCCCGATATTCGCCTTCGACAGCGGGCCGCGGAAGGTGCTACACGGCTGGCGCCCCTTCGACCAGCCGCAAAGGATACGTCCATGCAGACGAACGCTCGCGATCGCCTGATCACCGCGCTCGACGTGCCGAACGCCGACGAGGCCCTGGCGCTCGTCGATAGGCTCGGCGATGCCGTCAGCTTCTACAAGATCGGCATGGAGCTCGTTTACGGCGGGGGTGGCCTCGCCGTCGCCGAGCGGCTCGTGAAGGCGGGCAAGAAGGTCTTCCTCGACCTCAAGCTGCACGACATCCCCAACACGGTCGAGCGTGCGACGGCCCAGGTGGCACGGCTCGGCGTGCATCTCCTCACCGTCCACGGCTATCCGCAGACGATGCGCGCCGCCCATGCCGGGCGTGCCGGCACGGGTCTGAAGCTCCTCGCCGTGACCGTGATGACCTCCTACGACGACGACGATCTCATCGCCGCCGGCTATGCTGAGGGCGTCGGGCCGACCGTGCGCCGCCGCGCCGATCAGGCGAAGGACATCGGCATCGACGGCCTCATCATCTCGCCGCACGAGGCGGCCGCCCTGCGTGCCGCCCTCGGCCCGTCCATGCTGCTCGTCACGCCGGGCGTGCGCCCGGCCGGCAGCGCCGTCGGCGACCAGAAGCGCGTGATGACGCCGGGCGAGGCGATCCGCGCCGGGGCCGACCACCTCGTCGTCGGCCGGCCGGTGACGGCCGCGAGCGATCCACGCGCAGCGGCCGAGGCGATCGTCGCCGAGATTTCCGCAAACCTGACCGCCTGAGGGAGGAGAGAGAATGGCAAAAGCCTATTGGATCGGCCGCGTCGACGTCGAGGACCCGGAGGCCTACAAGGCCTATGTCGCCGCCAACGGCGACGCCTTCCGCAAGTACGGGGCCCGCTTCCTCGTGCGCGGCGGCGCTTTCGAGGCCGTGGAAGGCGGCGCGCGCCAGCGCAATGTCGTCATAGAGTTCCCGGACCGGGAGGCCGCCGTCGCCTGCTGGCACTCGCCCGAGTACAAGGCCGCCAAGGCCAAGCGCGATGGCCATGCCATCGCCGACATCATCATCATCGAGGGCTATGACGGACCGCAGCCGTCCGACGGGTGAGCCCGGCGCGCCCGCCCCTTACCGCATAAGGCCGACGCAGGCGGCGGACCTTGCCCGCCTGCCGGACGTGGAGCGCTCGGCCGGCGAACGCTTCCGGGCGAGCGATCTTGCCTGGGTCGCCGGTGAGCCGCCCGCGCTGGTCGAGAGCCACGCCCGGCACCTCGGCTGGCACTGGGTCGCGGCCGATGCGGACGATGTGCCCGTCGCCTTCCTCTTCGCCCGGCCGTGCGGCGGCATGGTCCATATCGGCGAGATCTCGGTTGCCCTGCCGCACCAGGGGCGCGGCCTCGGCCGCGCGCTCATCGCCGCCGTCTGCGCCGAGGCGCGCCGGCAGGGTTTTGCCAAGGTCACGCTGACCACCTATCGCGACATTGCCTGGAACGGGCCCTATTACGCCTCGCTCGGCTTTCGCGAGATGGCGCCGGAGGAGCAGCCGCCTTCCTGCGCGAGCAATTGGCCGAGGAGGCGCGGCACGGCCATGATCCCGCCCGCCGCGCCGCCATGGTGCTGGCGCTCGCCTGAGGGTGGTGCGGGCGCGGTCCTTGCAGGCGCGGTCTTGGCGCAAGCCCCCCGCGCCGCTATACCACCGGCCACGGCCGGGCGCAGCGGCGCCGGCCAGCGCGGGAGAGACACCATGGCGGACATGCGGCTCGTCGTCGTCGGAGCAGCCGGACGCATGGGGCGCATGCTCGTCAAAACCGTGCACGAGACACCCGGCACGGCGCTTGCCGCCGCCGTCGAGCGCGAGGGCTCGCCCTTCCTCGGCAAGGACGCGGGCGATCTCGCCGGCACCGGCAGCCTCGGCATCCCGGTGACGAGCGACGTCGCGGCCGCCTTCGCCGAGGCCGACGGCGTCATCGACTTCACCGCCCCGGCCGCCACAGCCGCCTTCGCCCGCGCCGCGGCCGGGGCCGGCATCGTCCATGTCGTCGGCACAACCGGCTTGACGGATAGCGATCTTGCCGTGCTCGCCGAGGCCGGGCGCACGACGCGGATCGTCCAGTCCGGCAACATGAGCCTCGGCGTCAACCTGCTGACGGCGCTGGTGCGCCGCGTCGCGGCGACGCTCGGGCCGGAATTCGACATCGAGGTGCTGGAGATGCACCATCGCATGAAGGTGGACGCCCCCTCCGGCACGGCCCTCATGCTCGGCGAAGCTGCCGCGGAGGGCCGCGCGGTCGGCCTGCGCGAGCATGCCGTGCGGGTGCGCGACGGCCACACCGGCGCGCGCCGGGCCGGCGACATCGGCTTCGCCACCCTGCGCGGCGGCTCCGTCATCGGCGAGCACACCGTGGTCTTCGCCGGCGACGGCGAGCGCATCGAGCTCACCCACAAGGCCGACGACCGGGCGCTCTTCGCCCGCGGCGCCCTGCGCGCAGCGCTATGGGCGCGCGAGCGCCCGGCCGGCCTCTACACCATGTCCGACGTGCTCGGCATCGCCGCGCTGTAAGCCAACCCGATCCGGAGATACCAATGGAGCGTCTTCTCGTCCTCGTCCGCCACGGCCAGAGCGACTGGAACCTGAAAAATCTCTTCACCGGCTGGAAGGATCCGGGCCTCACCGAGCAGGGCGTGGCCGAGGCGAAGGCCGCCGGCAAGCGCCTCAAGGCGCTCGGCCTCACCTTCGACATCGCCTTCACCTCGGACCTGAGCCGCGCGCAGCACACCTGCGACCTCATCCTCAAGGAACTCGGCCAGGAGAACCTCGAGACCATCCGCGACCAGGCGCTCAACGAGCGCGACTACGGCGAGCTGTCGGGCCTCAACAAGGACGACGCGCGCAAGCGGTGGGGCGAGGAGCAGGTGCACGTCTGGCGCCGCTCCTATGACGTGCCGCCGCCCGGCGGCGAGAGCCTGAAGGACACGGCGGCCCGCGTGCTGCCCTATTACATCGGCGAGATCCTTCCGCGCGTGATGCGCGGCGAGAAGGTGCTCGTGGCCGCCCACGGCAACAGCCTGCGCGCCCTCGTGATGGTGCTCGACCGGCTGACACCCGAGACGATCCCGACGATGGAGCTCGCCACGGGCGAGCCGCTCGTCTATCGCCTCAAGGCGGACACGACGGTCGAATCGAAGGACGTGCTCAAGGGCTGAGGTTCGGCCACGAGGGCGATGACACAGGCGCTGGAACTGCGGCCGGGCGTCCTGCACTGGCCCGGCTATCTCGACCGTCCGGCGCAGGACGCGCTCGCCGCCGCCCTGCGCGAGGTGGCGCGCGAGGCGCCGTTCTACACCCCGCGCATGCCGCGCACCGGCAAGCCCTTCTCGGTGCGCATGACGAACTGCGGCCCGCTCGGCTGGGTCTCGGACGAGACAGGCTACCGCTATCAGCCGACCCATCCCGAGACCGGCAGGCCATGGCCCAGGATCCCCGCCGCCCTCATGGAGGCATGGCAGGCGCTTGCCGGCTATCCGCATCCGCCGGAGGCGTGCCTCGTCAACTTCTACGGCCCCGGCGCGCGCATGGGTCTGCACCAGGACAGGGACGAGGAGGATTTCGACGCGCCCGTCCTCTCCTTGTCGCTCGGCGACACCGCCCTGTTTCGCATCGGCGGCACCGGCCGGCGCGATCCCACGGTCTCGCTGCGCCTCGCCTCGGGCGACGCCTTGCTCTTCGGTGGGCCGGCGCGGCTCGCCTTTCACGGCATCGACAGGATCATGCCGGGCACTTCGACCTTGCTCCGCGAGCCGGGCCGGATCAATCTGACCCTGCGCCGCGTCACGCGGCCCTGACAAACCATCATCGGACGGCGGCACCGCCACGCTGCCCGCCTCGCAAGGAGAACGAGCGTATGGCATCCCTGCTGCCGCGTCTTGTCACGATGGCCCTCGTGGTGGTCGCGGGCCTGAGCGCCGCGCCCTCCGTGCGCGCCGCCGAGCCGCCCTTCCTTCCGGGCCTCAGCGTCGGGTTCGAGCCGCCACCATCGATGACGCCGGCCGGCCAGTTCTCCGGCTATGTCGACGAGAGGGCGGGCGCCAGCATCATCATCGTCGAAATGCCGGCCGAGGCCTATGCCGACATCGAAAAGGGCTTCAATGCCGACGCGCTCAAGGGCCAGGGCGTCACGGTGCGCAAGCGCGCGCCCTTCGCGCTCGGCAAAGGCCTCAAGGCCTTTCTCGTCGAGGGTACGCAGAAACAGGGCACCACCGTCTTCGATAAATGGATTCTGGTGGCGACCAACGGCAAGACCACCGCCCTCGTGACGGTGCAGGCGCCAGCGACGACCGCCGGCTATGACAGCGCAACCGTCGAGAAGAGCCTGAAGACGATCGCCTTCCGCGCGCCGCCGGGCGTCGACGAGCAACTCGCCTCCCTGCCCTTCCGCATGGGCGAACTCGCCGGCTTCCGCATCGTGCGCGTCGCCACCGGCAACAGTGTGCTGATGACGCAGGGCCCCAAGGACGTGGTGCGCGAGGCCGAGCAGCCGCTCGTCATCGTCTCCTCGGGCGAAGCGGCCATTCCCGGCACGCTGGAGCAGGACCGTTTCGCCAAGCAGGCCTTCTCCACGCTGCCCGGCATCGCCAATCTCGCCATCCAGCGCATCGAGGGCAAGGACGAGAACGGCGTGCCGATGCACGAGATCGTCGCCACCGCCGACGACGTGCGCACCAAGCAGCGCCTGTTCCTGATGCAGATCGTACGGTTCGAGCGCTCCAACTACCTGCGCCTCGTCGTCATGGCGCGCGAGAACCAGCGCGGCGATCTCGAGCAGCGCGCCCGCACCATCGCCGCCGGCCTGTCGGTCGGTTCGTAAGGCTCAGCCGACAGGCGTCATCCAGCCGACCGGCGCCCCCTGCGGATCGCGCACGATGGCGACGCGCCCGACATTGGGGACGTCGACCGCCGCGCGCATGATGCTGCCGCCGAGGGCGAGGGCCCGCGCGATCGCTGCATCGACGTCGGCCACGCTGATGAAGGAGAACCAGTAGGGCTCGCGGGCTTCCGGCAGGGCGCCGCAGGCAAGGCCCGTCACGTCGCCGGCGAAGGTCTCGCCGACCCTCGCGACGAAATAATCGCCGGCAGGAATGGCGAAGGGCGCGAAGCTCCAGCCGAGCTTCGCGGCATCGAAAGTCTTGATCGCCTCGACGTTGTCGGTGCCAGCTCGTTTCCTACGAAGGTGCCGGGCATCGTCTCCTCCGCCGGTGGTAACGCATCGTCCCTCCAAAGGCGGGACGACAACGTCTGCCGACGGAGGTGGCCAGGGAGGGGGTGCCCGCGCCCGGCTTACTGGAGCTTCGGCTCGCCACCCGGCGCGGTCGCGTCGTTATCCCCGTTGCCGGGCTTGGGGCCGCCCTTGGAGACGCCGACGAGGGCCGGCCGCAGCACACGCTCGCCGATCACGAAGCCCGCCTGCACCACCTGGACCACGGTGCCGTTGGGCACACTCGGGTCCGGCACCTCGAACATCGCCTGATGCAGGTTGGGGTCGAAGCGCTCACCCTGAGGGGAGAGCTTCCGCACACCGTGCCGCTCGAGCGTCTTGAGGAGGTCGCGCTCGGTCAGTTCAACGCCTTCGACGAAGGGCTTGACGGTGTCGCTGTCGCGCACCTCTGGCGGCACGCTCTCAAGTGCGCGCTGGATGTTGTCGGCGACCGTCAGCATGTCGCGGGCGAAGCTGGTCATGCCATAGGCGCGCGCGTCCGCCACCTCGCGCTCGGTGCGCCGGCGCAGATTCTCCATCTCGGCCAAGGTGCGCAGCAGCTTGTCCTTGAGGTCGTCGCGCTCGCTGACGAGGGCCTCGAGTGCCTCGCTCGCGGCCTGCGCCGCCTCCGGCGCCGCATTCTCAGGAGCATCGGCCGCGGCAAGGGTCTCGTCGACCGGCTCGGGTCGGGTCGGCTTCTGGGTCATGCTGTTCCGTTGCTGGCTTGAACGATATTGAGGCCGATATCAGCCCTCGTAGCGGAAAAATCAAGGACTTGCCTTCGTGCGCGCCGCTTCGCCGCGCCCGGGCGGATGGCCGTCGTCCTCCTTGCGCAGCGCCTCCATCAGCGTGCGCCTGATGGCCGCCTGGCGGCTGCCGCTGACGATCTTGGCCCCGGTGAGATCCGTCACGTAGAACACGTCCACGGCCTTCTCGCCGAAGGTGGCGATATGGGCTGAGCCGATGTTGAGGTTGAGCTTGCCGAGCGCCGTCGTGAGGTCGTAGAGCAGCCCCGGCCGGTCAAGGCAGGAGACCTCGATGACCGTGTGGCGCTGCGACAGCTTGTTGTCGAGCGCCACCTCCGGCGGCACGTGGAAGGCGCGCATGCGCTCGCGCCCCGACGAGGGCCGCCTCGAATCGACGAGATCGGCGATTCGCACCTCGCTCTTCAGCGCCCGCTCGATAGCGCGGGCGATGCGCTCGCCCCGGCGCAGTTCGTCCTCGTCCTCCACGAAAGCACGCGAGACGAAGATGGTGTCGAGCGCCAGCCCGTCGGTCGTCGTGAAGATCTGCGCATCCACAATGTTGCCGCCGGCCGAGGCGCAGGCGCCGGTGATGATGGCCAGGAGGCGCGGGTGATCCGGAGCGAGCACGGTCAGTTCCGTCACCCCGCGAAAGCCGTCGGTCTCGACAGCCGTCGCCGTCGTGTCGCCGCGCGCTTCCGCTGCAGCAAGGAAACGGGCGTGCTTCACGCGGCGCGGCAGTTCCACCTTGAGCCAGTAGGCAGGATAATGCCGTCCGGCATAAGCCTCGAAGGCCGCGTCCGTCCAGTCCGGCAGGGCCTCGCGCAGGGCGGCCTGGGCGCGCCGGACGCGCTCCGCCTGCCCGACGCCCGAGTGGCCGCCGGACAGCACGAGTTCCGTCTCGTAATAGAGCGTGCGCAGCAGCTCGCCCTTCCACCCGTTCCACACCCCCGGCCCCACCGCCTTGATGTCGCAGACGGTGAGGATGAGGAGCAGCTTGAGTCGTTCCATCGTCTGCACGAGGGCGGCGAAATCGGCGATGGTGCGCGGATCGGCCAGGTCGCGGCTCTGGGCGACCGTGGACATGACGAGATGGTTCTCGACGAGCCAGGCGAGGGTGTCGATCTCGCCCTCGTCGAGGCCAAAGCGCCTGCCGAGCCGCCGGGCGACGCGCGCCCCGGCGATGGAATGGTCCTCGTCCCGCCCCTTGGCGATGTCGTGCAGGAAGAGCGCCAAATAGAGCACGCGCCGGTGGCGGATGCCCCCGATGATGCTGTTCGCGAGCGGATGCTCGGCCTCGAGCCGCCCGGCCTCGATCTCGGCAAGGACGCCGACAGAGCGCAAAAGGTGCTCGTCCACCGTGTAGTGGTGGTACATGTTGAACTGCATCATCGCGACGATGCGGCCGAAATCCGGCACGAAGCGGCCGAGCACGCCGACCTCGTTCATGCGCCGCAACACGACCTCCGGCGCATTGCGCGAGGTCAGGATGTCGAGGAAGAGACGGTTCGCCTCCTGGTCCTCGCGCACCGCCCGGTCGATGAGCTTGAGCGAGCGGGTGGCGAGGCGGCTCGCGTCGGGGTGGATGGCGCGGTTGTGCCGGTCGGCCAGCCAGAACAGGCGGATGAGGTTGACCGGATCGCGCAGGAACACCTCCTCGTCGACCACGGTGATGCGGTTGTTCTCGATGGCGAAGCCCGCCACCTCGAGGGCGCTGCGCCGGGATCCGCGCAGGCGGCGCACGAAGCGGTCGAGCATGGCGCGCGGCTTCTCCTGCCGCGCCTCGAGGGCCGCGCAGACGATCGCCGTCAGGTCGCCGACGTCCTTGGCGACGAGGAAATAGCGCTTCATGAAGCGCTCGACCGCCGAGAGCCCGCCGTGGGCGCCGTAGCCGATGCGGGCGGCGATGAGGCGCTGCAGGTCGAAGGACAGGCGCTCCTCCGCCCGGCCAGTGGCGAAATGCATGTGGCAGCGCACCCGCCAGAGGAATTCCTCGCAGCGGTGGAACAGCTTGTATTCGGCCTGGGTGAACAGCCCCGCCTTGACGAGTTGGCGCTGGTCGCGCACGCGATAGACGTATTTGGCGATCCAGAACAGGGTGTTGAGGTCGCGCAGGCCGCCCTTGCCTTCCTTGACGTTGGGCTCGACGAGATAACGCGAGGCGCCGCGCTGGGAGATGCGCGCGTCGCGCTCGGCGAGCTTGGCCTCGACGAAGGCCTGGGCCGTGCCCTCGACGATCTCGGCATCGAACCGCGTGAGGAAGTCCTCGTAGAGCGCCTTCTCGCCGGTGAGATAGCGCGTCTCGAGCAGCGCGGTGCGGATCGTCATGTCCGCCCGCGCCTCGCGCAGGCAATCGTCCACCGAGCGCGTGGCGTGGCCCACCTTCAGCTTGAGGTCCCACAGGATGTAGAGCATCGCCTCGACGACGCTCTCGCTCCAGGCGGTCTTCTTATAAGGGAGGAGGAAGAGGAGATCGACGTCCGAGCCCGGCGCCATCGTGCCACGGCCGTAGCCGCCGGTGGCGACGACAGCGAGGCGCTCGCCGGTCGAGGGATTGTCCACCCGATAGAAATGGCGCACCACGACGCCGTAGACGGCCCGCACGACGCCGTCCATGAGCGCACAGAGCCGGCGGGCGCAGGCGAGCCCGTCCTGCTCGGCGAGGAGCTTCTCCTCCACCGCCGCCCGTCCCTTGACGAGCCCGGCCGAGAGGCAGGCGATGAGCTCGCGCCGCAGCCGGTCGCGATCCTGGCCGTGGCGCGCCTCCAGCGCCGCGACCTCGGCCGCGATGTCCTCCGATCCGTAGATGGGCCCCGTTCTGCGATCCATGCCCGATGGCTCCCCGCGTCGTCGTTCGCGCAATAGCACAGGCCGTGCCAAAGGGCATGGTCTGCGAGCGCCTTGACGCCCGCCGCCGCACGGCGCACACGGGAAGATACGCGCCCCCGACAACGACGGCGGCGCCCCGCCGACCGACGAGGACGATCCATGGACGCCCAGTCCCTCCGCGCCCTGCAGGCGCCGCTCAAGAACGCCTATCGCGAAAACGCCGACGCCGCCCTCGTCACCCTCAAGGCGCGCGGCGCTCTGGACGAGGCGAACATCGCCTGCAAGGTGGAGACCGGCCGCGCCCTTGCAGTGGCGGGCCTCCACCCGGCGACGGGCGGCACGGGCCTCGAGCTGTGCTCGGGCGACATGCTGCTGGAGGCCCTGGTGGCCTGCGCCGGCGTCACCCTCAAGGCGGTCGCGACCGCGCTCGAGATCCCGCTGCGCTCCGGCACGGTGGAGGCCGAGGGCGACCTCGATTTCCGCGGCACACTGGGCGTCGACAAGGAGGCGCCGGTCGGCTTCCGGGCCATCCGCTTGTCGTTCACGATTGATACCGATGCGCCGCAGGACAAGCTCGACCAGCTGATGAAGCTGACCGAGCGCTATTGCGTCGTCTACCAGACCTTGGCCAAGGGACCCGCCCTGGAGACCCGCCTGCAGCGGGCCTGAGCACTGGCCGACAGGCCCTCATGCGCTGGCGCGGACGCGGCTCAGGCACTCCGCCGCCGCTCGATCGCGTCCCACACCGACACGGCGAGGTCGGGCCCGCCGAGGCGCTTGATGGCGCGGATGCCGGTGGGTGACGTGACGTTGATCTCGGTGAGCAGGCCGTCGATCACGTCGATGCCGACGAGCACGAGGCCCCGCTCCCTGAGGGCTGGGCCAATCGTCTCGCAAATCTCGCGCTCGCGCGCCGTCAGATCCGTCGGCTTCGCCGCCCCGCCCCTCACCATGTTGGAGCGGATGTCGTTCTCCGCCGGCACGCGGTTGACGGCGCCGGCCGCCTCGCCGTCGACGAGGATGATGCGCTTGTCGCCATCCTTCACCTGCGGCAGGAAGCGCTGGATGACCCATGGCTCGCGGAAGGTCGCCGCGAAGAGGTCGTAGAGCGAGCCGAAATTCGGGTCGTCGCGCGCCACGCGCAGCACGGCCGCCCCGCCATGGCCGTAGAGCGGCTTCATGACGATCTCGCCCATCTCGCGGCGGAAGGCCTCGATGTCGTCCCTGTCGCGCGTGATCAGCGTCGGCGGCATCAGGTGCGGGAATTCGGTGACGAAGAGCTTTTCCGGCGCGTTGCGCACATGGGCGGGATCGTTGATCACCAGCGTCCGGGGATGCAGGCGCTCCAGCATGTGCGTGGTCGTGATATAGGCAAGATCGAACGGCGGATCCTGCCTGAGGAGGATGACGTCGATGCGAGAGAGGTCGATGCGCTCCGGCTCGCCGAGGCTCGCGTGTTCTCCGGCCACGTCACGCACGCGCACCGGATGGGCCTTCGCGGTGATCATGCCGTCGCGCATCGAGAGGGTGTCGGGGGTGTAGTAGAGCAGGTCGTGCCCGCGCGCCTGCGCCTCCAGCATCAGGGCAAACGTCGTGTCGCCGGCGATGTTGATGCGCTCGATAGGGTCCATCTGCACGGCAACGGTGAGGCCCATGGTCGGTGTCCTTTCTCGAAACCATCCCTATATGGCGTGGCCCCGATCCATGCGCGAGGGCGCGGCTGAAGGCAAGCGCCCGCGCGAACGGCCGTTCAATCGATGGCGAGGGACAGGACCGCCGGCAGGTGCCGCGGCAGGCTGCGCGGGGCGAGGAAGACGGCGTCGCAGCGCAGCGTCAGCCCCGCCGCCCAGGGGTTGCGCGCCAGCCAGTGCCGCACGCAGCGGGCCATGCGCGCCGCCTTCTGCGCCGAGATGGCCCCGCGCGCATCGTCGAGCCGGGCGCGGGCCTTGACCTCGACGAAGGCGACGGTGTCGCCGCGGCGGGCGATGAGGTCAATCTCGCCGCCGGCGGCGGCATAGCGCCGGGCGACGATACGGTAGCCCTTGAGGGTGAGGACGAGCGCGGCCAGCACCTCGGCACGCAGCCCGGCCCGCTGCGCGCGGGCCTGTCGGCTCGGCTGGCGATCGCGGGCCGCCGCGCTCACGTGTCCGCCTCGCCGAGCCGGAGCGCGCGCTGGTAGACCTCGCGTTTCGGCAGGCCCGTGGCGCCGGCGACGAGGGCCACCGCATCCCTGAGCGAATGGCCCGAGAGCGCCTCCTTGAGCATGTGCTCGACGTCAGCCTCGCTGTGGCGCTCCGCATCGACCGACTTGGGCCCGATCAGGACCACGATCTCGCCCTTCGGCGGTGCCTCGGCCCCATATTCGACCGCCAGCGCGGCAAGGGAGCCGCGCCGTACCGTCTCGTAGAGCTTGGTCAGTTCGCGCGCCACCGCCGCCGGCCGCTCGCCGAGGACCGCCGCCGCGTCAGCCAGCATCTCGGCGAGGCGCCGGGGCGATTCGAAGAACACCAGCGTGCCGGGAATGGCGCCGATCTCGGCCAGCCGCGCGCGCCTTGCGGCGCTTTTGGCCGGCAGGAAGCCCTCGAAGAAGAAACGGTCCGTCGGCAGGCCCGAGACGACGAGCGCTGTCAGCACGGCCGACGGACCGGGCACGGTGGTGACGGAGATGCCTTCGGCCAGCACCGCCTCGACCAGCTTGTAGCCGGGATCCGACACGAGCGGCGTGCCGGCATCGGACACGAGCGCGAGCGCTTCGCCAGCCTTCAGCCGGGCGAGGACGCGCGGGCGCATCTGCGCCGCATTGTGCTCGTGATAGGCGAGGAGCGGCGTCGTGATGCCGTAGTGGGCGAGCAGCGTCTTCGTCACCCGCGTGTCCTCGGCGAGGATCGCATCGGCCGCCGCGAGCGTGCCGAGCGCCCGGAAGGAAATGTCCTTCAGATTGCCGATGGGCGTCGCGACGAGATGCAGCCCCGGCGCGAGCGGCTCGGCCTCGGCCGCGAGGCCGAAGGCGGTGAAGCGCGCCACGGGCCGCCCGGTGGCGTCACCCCGGCCTGCTGCATCCCGCCCCGCGATGTCCCTGATTCTGCTCGTCATGACCGTCCCTGCCGCCGCGACCCTGGCATGCCGCGCCCCTGTTCACGAGAATTTTGCCACGCGCCTTTCGCCTTCCATAGCAGACGCCGCCTCGCTCTGGGCAGATCATGCGCGCCGGCGGCCGGAAGGGGAGCGTTTACTTTTGGTTGCGATCCTTGCGCGACTTGCGAAGAATGCCGGCTCATTCGGCCCGCTGCCGGCCGCACCCCAGCCGAGAGGTGTTCAGGAGTCTGCCGTGACGCGCTTCCTTGCCCGCAATCTTGCCCGCCCGGACGCGGCTCCCTCGCTCTGGCGTCGCCTCAAGCAGGCAGCGCTGGTCCTGGCGACGGGCGCGCTCGTCGCCTCGTGCAGCGGCGGCCTGTCGAACATGACGGGCACGGACGGCGTAGCGCCCGAGTCCGCCGCGCCCAGCGTGCCGGGCACCACTATCGGCACCGGCAACGTCAAGGTGGCGCTGCTCCTGCCCTTGTCGGCCGGCGGCCAGGCCGGGGCGGCCGCCATCTCCCTGCGCAATGCCGCCGAGCTCGCCATGAGCGAGTTTAGCGAGCCGGACATCCAGATCCTCGTCAAGGACGATCGCGGCACGGCCGACGGGGCGCGCGCCGCAGCCCAAGCGGCCATCTCCGAGGGCGCCGAGCTCATCCTCGGGCCGCTCTTTGCGGATGCGGTGCGCGCCGCTGGACAGGTCGCCCGTGGCGCCGGCCGGCCGGTGATCGCTTTCTCGACCGATGCCGGCGCTGCCGCGCCGGGCGTCTATCTCCTGAGCTTCATGCCCGAATCGGAGGTGGAGCGCGTGGTCGCCTATGCTGCGCGCCAGGGGCAGCGGTCCTTCGCCGCGCTCATCCCCAATACGGCCTATGGCCGCGTCGCCCAGGCCGCCTTCCAGACCGCGGTGGCCCGCAACGGCGGGCGCATCGTCGCCATGGAGACCTTCGACCGCGCCAGTGCCGCGGCCCAGGCAGCGAAGATCGCGGCGGTTGCGGGCGGCGCCTCGCCGCAGGTCAATGCCGTCTTCATCCCGGACAGCGGCGATTCGCTCATCGCCGTCGCCCAGGCACTGCAGGGCGCCGGCGTCGACCCGCAGAAGGTGCGCATGCTCGGCACCGGCGTGTGGAACGAGGCGCGCGTCTTCTCCCAGGCCGGCCTGCAGGGCGGCTGGTTCGCCGCGCCCGAGACGGCCGGCTTCAATGCCTTCGCCCAGCGCTACCGCGCCAAGTACGGCAGCGACCCCACGCGCATCGCCACGCTCGGCTATGATGCCGTCTCGCTCGCCGCTGCGCTCGTGCGCACACAGGGTCAGCAGCGCTTCAGCGAGCCGGTGCTGACCAATGCCTCCGGCTTCGCCGGGGCGGACGGCGTCTTCCGCTTCAACCCGAACGGCACCAATGAGCGCGGTCTCGCCGTGCTCGAAATCCGCAACGGGACGGCGGTCTCGGTCTCCCCGGCGCCCCGCCAGCTCGGCGCCGGCGGCTGATCCTTCAGGCCGCGAGGTCGGCCACCAGCGCGTCGAGAACGGGAAAGCCCGCCTCCGACACGCGCAGCCGGCCCGCCGCATCGCGCGTGATGAGCCCGTCGGCGATCAGCGCGTCGAGCCGGCCCGCATCGAGCGGCCGACCGGCGAGCGCGGCAAAGCGCGCCGGATCGATGCCCTCCACAAGGCGCAGGCCCATCAGCAGAAATTCATCTCCTTGCGCTTCCTCCGAGAGCGTCTCGCGACTCTCGACGCCGTGGCCGTCGCGCTCCACCGCCGACAGCCATTCCTCCGGTCCGCGAATCGTCGCCGTCGCGACGCGCCCCTTATCCGTCACAAGGCGCCCGTGCGCTCCCGGCCCGATGCCGGCATATTCGCCGTAGCGCCAGTAGACGAGGTTGTGCCGGCACTCGGCGCCCGGACGGGCATGGTTGGAAATCTCGTAAGCCGGCAGACCGCGCCGGGCGCAGACCTCCTGCGTCACGTCATAGAGCGCGCGCCCGGTCTCGCTGTCCGGCACCGTGAGCTTGCCGGCATTGAACAGCCGCTCGAACCAGGTGCCCGGCTCGATGGTGAGCTGGTAGAGCGACAGGTGCTCGACGGCATAGCCGATGGCCTCCTCAAGCTCGGCCGCCCATTCGGCCGGCGTCTGGTGCGGGCGGGCATAGATGAGGTCGTAGGAATAGCGCTCGAACGTGTCGGCCGCGATGCGCACGGCGGCGAGCGCCTCGGCCGCGGTGTGCATGCGCCCAAGGCGGCGCAGGTCCCTGTCGTTGAGCGCCTGCACGCCGAGCGACACCCGGTTGACGCCGGCGTCGCGATAGCCGCGGAAGCGCTCGGCCTCGACGCTCGTCGGGTTTGCCTCCAACGAGATCTCGGCGCCCGGCGCGACCGACCAGTGCTTCGCCACCGCATCGAGGATGGCCCCGACCGTCGCCGGCCGCATGAGCGAGGGCGTTCCTCCGCCGAAGAAGATGCTCGTCACCTCGCGCGGGCCGGTCAGCGCGGCATTGTGGGCGATCTCGCGCTCGAAGGCGGCGATGAAGCGCGGCTCGTCGACCTGCGCGTGCCTCACATGGCTGTTGAAGTCGCAATAGGGGCACTTCGAGGCGCAGAACGGCCAGTGCAGATAGACGCCGAAGCCGGCATCGGCGGTGGGATGGGTCAAGGCTCGTCCTGCCGCGTTGATCGATGATGATCGTTTATATGCATTCGCGCGCATTCAAGGGAGCGCACCGCAGTTCCCCTCGCCCGCTTGTGGCGGGAGGGGCTTTGGCTGGGGCACCTGCACCGCGAATGCCCGCAGCCCGGTCGGCGATCCGCCCCAAACCCCGGTCCTCCCCACGACCTTGTGGGGGAGGGAGGAGCAGCAGGCGCTGCCGCCCTTTCGTTTCGCCTACCCGGCCCCCGTGTCCTTTCGAAGGCAGGCCGCCGCCAGCCTCGAGAAGGCGCGCGCCCGGTGCGACAGGCCCTCGCCGTGGCCCCAGCCGTGCTTCTCGTCGCTTGCCATCTCGCCGAAGGTGCGTTCGTGCCCGTCCGGCTGGAACATCGGGTCGTAGCCGAATCCCCGGTCTCCACGCGGTGGCCACACCAGCGTGCCGAAGACGCGGCCCTCGAACAGTTCCTCGTGCCCGTCCGGCCAGGCGACCACGAGGGCGGAGACGAAATGCGCCCGCCGCTCCTCGGCGCTCGTCGCCCCGCGGCGGGCGAGTTCCTCCTCCACGCGCCGCATGGCATGAGCGAAATCCTTGCCCGACCCGGCCCAGCGGGCGGAGAAGATGCCCGGGGCACCGTCGAGCGCGGCAACGCAGATGCCGGAATCGTCGGCGAGCGCGGGCAGGTCCGCAGCCTTCGCCGCCGCATGCGCCTTCAGTGCCGCATTCTCGGCGAAGGTCATGCCGGTCTCCTCCGGCTCGGGCAGGTTGAGGTCGCCGGCCGAGACAGCCGAGACGCCGAAGGGCGCCATGAGCTCCTGCATCTCCCTGAGTTTGCCCGCATTATGCGTGGCGATGACGATCCTGCCTTCGAGCCTGCGCGCCATGGTCTCACCCCGCTCACATCACGGCCATCTTCTGCAGGTCGACGAGCTTGGCCGTGCCCGCTCGCGCAAGCTCGACGAGGGTCATCAGTTCCTCCACCGAGAAGGGTTTGCCCTCCGCCGTGCCCTGCACCTCGACGAGCCCGCCCGAGCCGGTAATGACAAAATTGGCATCGGTCTCGGCCGCTGAATCCTCGGCATAGTCGAGATCGAGCACCGGCGTGCCTGCAAAGATGCCGCAGGAGACGGCGGCGACATGGTCCTTCAGGGCCTCCCCCTGCACCATCGAGCGCGCCTTCATCCAGGCGAGGCAATCGTGCAGCGCGACCCACGCCCCGGTGATGGCCGCCGTGCGCGTGCCGCCGTCCGCCTGCAGGACGTCGCAATCGATGACGATTTGCCGTTCGCCTATAGCGGAAAGATCGACCACGGCGCGCAGCGAGCGGCCGATGAGGCGCTGGATCTCGTGCGTGCGGCCGGAGGGGCGGCCGCTCGTGACCTCGCGGCGCGTGCGCTCCAGCGTGGCGCGCGGCAGCATCGAATACTCGGCCGTCACCCAGCCGCGGCCGGTGCCGCGCAGCCATGGCGGCCCCCGCTCCTCGAGCGAGGCGGTGCACAGGACATGCGTGTCTCCGAACTTCACGAGACAGGAGCCTTCGGCATAGCGCGCCACCGCCCGCTCCAGCGAAACCTTGCGCAGTTCGTCCGGCGCACGCTTGGATGGCCTCATCGCTTCTCTCCTCCGGCCCTCGGCCGCTCGTCCATGGTTTGCGATGCTTCTAAGCGGCTTTGGCGGGCGTGGGAACAGCCTTTCGTGCACGGTGGCGAGCCGGACCCGCCGGCTCGGGCCGCGGCTGGGCCGCGCCTCTCCCCCCTGTCCCCGGGGGCTTGCCCCGCCTTTCCGCGAGGTCCACACTGGCTGCTTCCGCCCCGCGTCCTGCGCCCCCTTCCGCGGCGCTTGGCGGGGCACGATCCGGCACGGGGCGGACTGGCCGGAATGAGCGCCGCGGCGGCCGAGGGCCGCCGGGAGGAGCGCCATGACAACCTATATCGTGCTCGCCAACTGGACGGACCAGGGCATCCGCAACATCAAGGAATCGCCGAGCCGGCTCGATGCGGCCAAGAAGGCGCTGACCGACATGTCCGGCGCCATGCGCGCGTTCTACCTGTGCATGGGCGACTGCGACATGGTGCTCGTCATCGAGGCGCCCGACGATGCGGTCGCCGCCCGCTTCGCCCTCCAGGTCGGCCAGCTCGGCAATGTCCGCACGCGCACGCTGAAGGCCTTCCCCGAAGCGGCCTATCGCGAGATCATCGCCTCCCTGGCCTGAGAGCTGCCGCGCCTTGCCGCCATCGAGGGCAGGCCGCCGCTCCAGCCGCTGCGACACGAGGCGCTGTCTGATCAGCGACCGCCGGTCACACGCACGAAGGCCCCGGTGACATAGGAGGCCGCATCCGACAGGAGGAAGAGGATGGTGCGCGCCACCTCCTCCGCCGAGCCGGTGCGGCCCATCGGGATGAGCGGCGTGAGCCGCGCCAGCCGCTCGGGTGCGTTGGAGCTCCGGGCGTGGATGTCGGTCTCGATGAGGCCGGGCTGCACGGCATTGACGCGGATGTTCTCGCCCGCGAGCTCCTTCGACAGGCCGATGGTCAGCGCATCGATGGCTCCCTTGGAAGCCGCATACCAGACATATTCGTTCGGACCACCGAGCAGCGAGGCAGCCGATGAGACGTTGACGATTGAACCGCCACGCCCGCCATGCTTCGGCGACAGGCGCCGGATCGCCTCCTGCGCCGCGAAGATGGCCCCGGTCACGTTGACGTCGATGCAGGCGCGGATCGTCTCGCTCGACGCGGCATCGAGGCGGCTGACCTGCCCGGTGATGCCGGCGTTGTTGACGAAATGGGTGAGGCGTCCGAGCCTGTCGTCGATCTCGGCGAAGAGCCGGCGGATGTCCTCTTCCTCGCCCATGTCCGCCTTGAAGGCCTCGGCGCGCACGCCCTTGGCGCGGCATTCGGCGACAAGCGTCTCGGCCGCTGTGGCATCGCTGACATAATTGACAGCGACGTGATAGCCCTCGGCGGCGGCAAGCCGGCAGGTTGCGGCGCCGATGCCGCGGCTGCCGCCCGTGACGAGAAGAATGCGATCCATGGGGTCCCTCCGGTCGTGTTTCGGGATCTTGCCCTTGTCCGTCATGGGAGCGCGGCGGGCCCACTCGCGTCAATGGCCGCCGCATCGGAGCCGCCATGCCCGGAACGGGAGGGTCACAGCCATGGACAGGAGGCGGCGGACGCGGCACAACGGCACCGCCGCATCGGGCGGCACCCGGTGGGTTGGAGCCTGACACGCGATGCCCGAACTGCCCGAGGTCGAGACGGTGAGACGAGGCCTCGAGCCGGCGATGGTCGGCGCCAGCATCACGGCCGTCGACCAGCGCCGGCCGGATCTGCGCTTACCCCTTCCGGAGCGTTTTGCCGAGCGGCTGCAGGGCCGCGAGATCGTCGCGCTCGGCCGGCGCGCCAAATATCTGATGGCGGACCTTTCCGGCGGCGACATTCTCGTCATGCATCTCGGCATGACCGGCCGCTTCATCGTCGAGGAGGCGGGCGGCGCACTGCGCGAGCCCGGCGACTTCTACCAGGAGGCCGGCCGCAACGCCGCCCACGATCATGTCGTGTTCCAGCTCTCCAATGGCGCCCGCATCACCTACAACGATGCCCGCCGCTTCGGCTTCATGACGCTCGTGCCCCGCAGCGAGCTCGATGCCCATCCGCTCTTTCGCCGCCTGGGAGTCGAGCCGCTGGGCAATGCCCTCGACGGTGCGCTCGTCGCCCGCCTCTTTGCGGGGCGGAAGACGCCGCTCAAGGCGGCGCTGATGGACCAGCGCCTCATCGCCGGCCTCGGCAATATATATGTATGCGAGGCGCTGCACCGGGCCGGCCTGTCGCCGCTGCGCGCCGCCGGCACGCTCATGACGAAGGCCGGCCGGCCGACGGCGGCGGCCGGCCGGCTCGCGTCGGCGATCCGCGACGTGCTGAGCGAAGCCGTCGCCGCCGGCGGCTCGACGCTGCGTGACTACATGAAAACGGATGGCTCGCTCGGCTATTTCCAGCACGCCTTCCGCGTCTACGACCGCGAGCATGCGCCCTGCCTGACCCCCGGCTGCCGCGGCACCGTCGCGCGGCTCGTCCAGTCCGGCCGCTCCACCTTCTGGTGCAGCCAGTGCCAGCGGTGAGCGCATGAGAAGGCGGCGGCGGCTTTGCGCGAATGCATATGGACGCGGGCATCCACCTTCGGGTAGCCGTTCAGCAACCCCATTGGAGGACTTCGCCCATGGCCTATGAAACCATCCTCGTGGAGACGCGCGGCAAGGTCGGCCTTGTCACGCTCAACCGTCCTGAGGCTCTCAACGCCCTCAACTCGCAGCTCATCGGAGAGCTCAACACGGCGCTCGACGGCTTCGAGAAGGATGCGGGCATCGGCGCGATCGTCATCACCGGCTCGCAGAAGGCCTTCGCGGCCGGCGCCGACATCAAGGAGATGCAGAACCTCTCCTATCCTGAGACCTATCTCGAGGATTTCATCACGAACTGGGACCGCGTGGCCAGCCGGCGCAAGCCGATCATCGCCGCCGTCGCCGGCTTCGCCCTCGGCGGCGGCTGCGAGCTTGCCATGATGTGCGACATCATCATCGCCGCCGACACGGCGAAGTTCGGGCAGCCGGAGATCAAGCTCGGCGTCATGCCGGGCGCCGGCGGCACCCAGCGCTTGACGCGCATCATCGGCAAGGCCAAGGCGATGGAGCTGTGCCTGACCGGCCGCATGATGGGCGCCGAGGAGGCGGAACGCTCCGGTCTCGTGGCGCGCATCGTTCCGGCGGCGGATCTTCTGGATGACGCGCTGAAGACGGCGGCGACCATTGCCGACATGTCGCTGCCCATCGTTATGATGACGAAGGAGAGCGTCAACCGCGCCTACGAGACGACGCTTTCCGAGGGCATCCGCTTTGAGCGCCGCCTCTTCCATGCGATGTTCGCCACCGGGGACCAGAAGGAAGGCATGGCCGCTTTCGTGGACAAGCGCAAGGCGGACTTCAAGAACCGCTGACCGGTCTCTATAGAGGAGGCGCATGTCCGATCCGGCAGGGGAGGCCGGTCATCCATGGCCGGTCTCGAACTCGACATCGTCGCCCTGCTTGCGGTCGTGGCGGTCGCCGCCGGCTTCGTCGACGCCATCGCCGGCGGCGGCGGCATGATCACGGTGCCGGCCCTGATGCTGGCGGGACTCGACCCTGTCACCGCCGTCGCCACCAACAAGCTGCAAGGCACCTTCGGGGTGGCGGTCGCCACCCATCGCTTCGCCCGCGCGGGGATGATCGACTGGCACGGAGCCGCGCCCTTCGCGGTTGTCGCGGGCATCGCCGCGGTCATTGGGGCCCTCGCCGTCAAGGTGCTGCCGGTCGCGCTCGTGGCCGCCGCGATGCCGATCCTCCTCATGGCCATCGCCGTCTATTTCGCCGTCTCGCGCAAGGTGCGCGACGAGGATGCGCGCGCCCGCATCGGCCGTCTCGCCTTCACCTTCGCCGTCGTGGCCCCTGTCGGTTTCTACGATGGGCTGCTCGGACCCGGCGCAGGCTCCTTCTACATGCTGGGCTTCGTCACGCTGCTCGGCTTCGGCGTGGTACGGGCAACGGCCCATACCAAGCTGCTCAATTTCGCGAGCAATCTCGGCGGGCTCATGCTCTTCGCCGCGACCGGGGCCGTCCTGTGGCCGCTCGGCCTCGCCATGGCCGCGGGCCAGCTCGTCGGTGCCCGTCTCGGCGCCGGCATGGCCCTGCGCCACGGCGCGCGCCTCATCCGCCCGCTCATCGTCGCCGTCTGCTGCCTGATGGCGCTGCGCCTCCTGCTCGACGGCGCCAATCCGCTCGGTCAGTGGCTGCGGGGCCTGCTCCTCTGACAGCCCGCCGACGATTCCCGGCCGCCGAATGCGACAGGCCGTTGACGCTCGGGCTGCGAGAGACTATAAGCCCGCCCTCATGGACAGCGGCTTGATCGCTGTCATTTCCGTTCAACCGCCACCACCGATCCCGATCGCCCGGCCCTTTGCCGCGCGGCCAGATCGGGACGATACGAGGATCACCATGGCGAACACCCCGTCGGCCAAGAAGGCGACGCGCAAGATCGCCCGCCGCACCGCCGTGAACAAGGCGCGCCGCAGCCGCATGCGCACCTTCATCCGCAAGGTCGAGGAAGCGATCGCGACGGGCAACCAGCAGGCCGCGCTCGACGCCCTGAAGAACGCTCAGCCGGAGCTGATGCGCGCCGCCCAGAAGGGTGTGCTGCACAAGAACACCGCTTCGCGCAAGGTCGCGCGCCTGACGCATCGCATCAAGGCACTGCAGGCCTGAGGCCACAGAGGCGGCACCCACCATGCCGCCGAGCGGGCCTGCGAACGGGTCCAAAGGAGCCTGGCCTTGGCCGGGCTCTTTCCTTTTGGGGCGGCGACACGGACCGTTCTGGCGGCCTGACCGGGGCACCGGCCCGGCGACTCGGCACGGCGCAGAAACGGCGCCATCGCCGGCAGGTTTTCCGGCGTCGGACGGCTTGACAAAACGGCGTCTTGCCGGGGTGGTGCGACCGCAGCCTGGTCGCCGTGACCGCGCAGACAAAATGCCGTGCTGACAAAACTTTAGGGGGCAAAGGGCTGCACCCGGCCCGAATCCCTCCCGCCCGAGGCGGCCCGGACGCGTCCGTCGGCCGATCGAAACAATGCCTTCCAGGCGCCTCCGCGCTTTCGGTCGCGCCTTTAAACTCGCTGGATCCACAAGGAGTTGCACGCAATTGCCCCCGCCTCGCGAGAGCCCGCCGATCGATTTGCGCGCCCCGGTATGACAACACAACCGATAGTCGTGTTGCGTCGGATCGGCCCTTGGCGTAGGGTCATCTCACCTCGCCGCCACGGCTGAGGCTCTCAATAGCAAGTCAGAAGCATTAAGCCTCATTTCGGGGGAGGGGTTCGTGTTGTCTCGAAGACAAAGCGTCGTGCCACGCAGTTGCTTCAGCTCGAACCCATTGACTCATCCCCGTGGATTGCGGAAAAGCCTGTCGATACAGGCAAGGGATCGGACAAGCGGCATAAGAACGAACGAATAAGAACTTTTCCTACATAGCTGGTCCGGATTCGATTGCAGCGAGAGCACCGGGGTGTCGTTGCCGCGAGATGGCGACGGCAGACGGGGTTCTTTTTGCGGAACTCAATCGTCGGTAGCGAAAAGCGTCCAGCGGCGCTGCGGGGTGACCTGCATCGCACGGGTGCTTTCTGCACCAAACAAGAAGAACGAGGAGCTGGGGCGATGTACAAAGGCGAAGAGAGCGTGATCGAAACCAAGGGTGTGGCCGCTCCGCACGGACACGTGCCCTATATCGATGACGCTCGCGGCGCCGCCGGCGGCAGCGAGGACCTGTCAGACGCCTGGGGACGCGTGCGCCGCCGGCTGCGGGCCGAACTCGGCGAGGACGTGTTCTCGAGCTGGTTCGGCCGGCTGGAGTGCGACGGTCTTGCGGCCGGGACCGCCCGCCTGTCCGTGCCGACCCGCTTCCTCAAAAGCTGGATCGAGTCGCACTACGCCGATCGCGTTCTGGCGGTCTTCAAGGCCGAGCATGCAGCGGTCAGCCGCGTCGCCTTCTTCGTCCGCGGCGCGGTGACGCGCGAAATGCCCGTGGCCGCCCGCCCGAGCGAGCCGGCCACGGCCCCCGCGCGCGCGGCCGCCCCTGTCGTGGCGCGTCCTCGCGTCGCAGACGAGGCGCGCGAGAGCACGAGCGAGAAGGCCGCGGCCCCGGATCTTGCCGACGACAGCGCCGCCAATGCGCTCGACCCGCGCCTCACCTTCTCCACCTTCATCGTCGGCCGCTCGAACGCCCTCGCCCATGCCGCCGCCGACCGCATCGCCCGCCATGACGGCGGCGCGCCGCTCTACAATCCGCTCTATCTCCATGCCGGCGTCGGCCTCGGCAAGACGCATCTCATGCAGGCCATCGCCCATGAGGCGCAGGGCCGCGGCAAGCGCGTCATCTACCTGACGGCCGACCGTTTCATGTACGGTTTCGTGGCCTCGCTGAAGGCCCAGACGGCCCTTGCCTTCAAGGAGCGCCTGCGCGGCATCGACATGCTCGTCATTGACGACGTGCAATTCCTTCAGGGCAAGTCGATCCAGCAGGAATTCGGCCACACCATCAACGCCCTGCTCGATGCCGGGCGGCAGATCGTCGTGGCGGCGGACCGTCCGCCATCGGACCTCGAGGCCCTCGACGAGCGCGTGCGCTCGCGCCTCGCCGGTGGTCTCGTCGTCGAGATGTGCCCGCTCGACGAGGAACTGCGCTCCCGCATCCTGTCGATGCGCATCGCCGCGGTGCAGGCGCTGCATCCCGCCTTCGAGGTGCCCGAGGCCGTCGTCGCCTATGTGGCCCGGGTCATCGCCACCAACGGGCGAGACCTCGACGGCGCGGTCAACCGCCTGCTCGCCCACGCGACGCTGACCGGCTCGCCCCTCACCGTCGAGACCGCCGAGGCAGCCGTGCGCGACCTGGTGCGCACCCGCGACCCCAAGCGCGTCAAGATCGAGGACATCCAGAAGCTCGTTGCCGGCCGTTACAACGTGTCGCGCGCCGACCTCCTCTCCGAGCGCCGTACGGCGGCCGTCGTCAAGCCGCGACAGATCGCCATGTACCTCTCCAAGGTGCTGACCCTGCGTTCGCTGCCCGAGATCGGCCGGCGCTTCGGCGGGCGCGACCACACCACCGTGCTGCATGCCGTGCGCAAGATCGAGAAGGCGGTGGGCGACGACCCGGCGCTGAACGAGGAGGTCGAGCTGCTCAAGCGCATGCTGCAGGAGTGAGCGGCCGCAGCCCAAGCTGCCGCGCCCGCCACTGTTGACACACCCGTTGCCGCCCTTGCACAAGGGCCGACAAGACGGCATTGTGCGTGCCCCGGTGGGCTATCAGCCAGCCGGGCAAGCGAGCCTCATGCGCCTTCGGGCGCCAAAGGGAAACGGGCGGTCATGAAGGTCACGGTCGAGCGGGCGGCGCTCCTCAAGTCGCTCGGGCATGTGCATCGCGTCGTCGAGCGGCGCAACACCATTCCGATCCTGTCGAACGTGCTGCTGCGCGCCGAGAGCGGCATGCTGCATCTCAAGGCGACGGACCTCGATCTCGAAGTCACCGAGGCGCTCGCCGCCGATGTGGAGATGGCGGGCGCGACCACCGTGCCCGCGCACGTGCTCTACGACATCGTGCGCAAGTTGCCCGACGGCTCCCAGGTCTCGCTCGAGACGGGCGGCGACACGAGCCAGATGCTGATCCGCTCGGGCCGTTCGCGCTTCACGCTGCAGGCCCTGCCCGAGAGCGACTTCCCCGACATCGCGGCCGGCGAGATGCCGCACCGCTTCACCCTGCCGGCGGGCGAGCTGAAGCGCCTCATCGACAAGACGCAGTTCGCGATCTCGACCGAGGAGACGCGCTACTACCTCAATGGCATCTATCTCCACACCATCGAGAGCAACGGCATGCCGGTGCTGCGCGCCGTGGCCACCGACGGGCACCGGCTCGCCCGCGTCGAGACCACGGCTCCCGAAGGCTCGGCCGGCATGCCCGGCGTCATCGTGCCGCGCAAGGCCGTGGCCGAGGTGCAGAAGCTGCTGGAGGACGCCGAGGCGCAGGCAAACGTCGAACTGTCCCCGAGCAAGATCCGCCTGTCGATCGGCTCGGTCGTCCTCACCTCCAAGCTCATCGACGGCACCTTCCCTGACTACCAGCGGGTGATCCCGGCCGGCAACGACAAGCAACTCGTCGTCGAGCGGGCGAGCTTTGCCGCCGCCGTCGACCGTGTCTCGACCATCTCCTCCGAGCGTGGCCGGGCCGTAAAGCTCGCCCTCGCCGACGGCCGGCTGACGCTCTCGGTCACAAACCCCGATTCGGGTAGCGCAACAGAGGAAATCGAGGTCGATTACGAGGCCGAAGCGCTCGATATCGGCTTCAACGCCCGCTACCTCCTCGACATCACGGCCCAGCTCGACGGCGACACGGCGCTGTTCAAGCTCGCCGACCCCGGTTCGCCGACACTGATCCAGGACCGCGAGGGCGCAAGCGCCCTCTATGTCCTGATGCCGATGCGGGTGTAAGCATCCGGACGGAACGGCGCGCACGCCTCGCCGGTCTGCGGCAAGAGGCGCGGCGGCGGTGCCGCGCCGCTGCGTGACGAGGCGATGACCGAGCAACCGCCATCCGCTGCATTGCCGCCGACGGGCGCGGCCGGGCCCTGCCGCGTGACGCGCCTCGGCCTGCGCGACTTCCGCAGCTATCGTGCCCTCGACGTCGACGTCGATGCGCCGCTCGTCGCCCTCGTCGGCGAGAACGGCGCCGGCAAGACCAACGTGCTCGAGGCGCTGTCGCTGTTCACGGCGGGCCGCGGCCTGCGGCGTGCCGACCTCGCCGCCATGGCGGCGCACGACGGGCCCGGCACCTTCTCCGTCTCCGTCACGCTCGACACCCGCTGGGGCGGTGTCCGGCTCGGCACGGGAACGGAGCGCGCGCCGGACGGCGGCCTTGCGCGCCGCTGCCGCATCGACGGCGAGACGGCGGGCTCCCCGGCCGCCTTCGCCGAGTATGTGCGCGTCGTCTGGCTGACGCCGGCGCTCGACGGCCTCTTCACCGGCACGCCCGGCGACCGGCGGCGCTTTCTCGACCGGCTCGTCCTCGCCGTCGACCCCGCCCACGGCACGCGCGTCAATGCCTTCGAGCGCGCCCTGCGCAGCCGCAACCGCGTGCTCGAGGAGCATCCCCGCAACACAGCCTGGCTCGACGCCATCGAGACCGAGCTCGCCGAGCTCGCCGTCGCCGTCGCCGCCGCCCGGCGCGAGACCGTCACCCGTCTCGCCGCCCTCATCCTCGCGGCCCGCGACGACGCCTCGCCCTTTCCCTGGGGCGATCTCGCCATCGCGGGCGCGTTCGAGGACATGGCCGCCGACCGGCCGGCCGTCGAGGTGGAGGATCTTTACCGCGCCCACCTCGCCGAGAGCCGCATGCGCGACCGGGCCGCCGGGCGCACGCTCGCCGGCCCGCAGGCGAGCGACCTCACCGTGCGCCACGGGCCGAAGGACACGCCGGCCGCCGAATGCTCCACCGGCGAGCAGAAGGCCCTCCTCATCGGGCTCGTGCTCGCCCATGCCCGCCTCGTTGCCGCCATGAGCGGCCTAGCCCCGCTCGTGCTCCTCGACGAGATCGCCGCGCATCTCGACCCGCGGCGGCGCGCCGCGCTTTACGGCACGCTTGCCGCACTCGGCAGCCAGGTCTGGATGACCGGCGCCGACCCGGCCCTCTTCGCCGACCTGCCCACGGACGCCGTGCGCTTCGCCGTGACGCCGGGCCGGCTCGCACCGGTCGCGCCCGCCGCATGAAACGAGCGCTGGCGCCGATCATGCTCACCGGGCAGGTCTGAGGCCATCGGACTGACCGGTCCATCGTCACGACGGCCCGTCGCCGCGGCAATTCTCGTGCAGGTCGCCTCCATCCTGCTGAAGCTCGGTGAGCCGCAGGAAGCCGACATCATCCGCCCTAGCCATGTCCCGGCACGGGATTGACCATCTTCAAGACGCACGCCGGCAGCTGGCCGATCCCGCAGTGGCGCTGCGCATCGGCGGCGTGCCGCTCTTTGCCGGCTTCATGTGCGGGCGTCGGCAAGCTGCACGTCACCCTCGCCCATCCGCCGCCGGAATGGTTACGCCGGCGATGCCGGACTTCGCGGATGCCGGCATTTCTGCTAAGAACGGGGCGGTCGCCGGGGAGAAGCGCTGATCCGCCCGCGACGCATGGAGTTGCTGCTGTTCATGTCCGGTCTCGACCTCACGGGTCTTCTCGTCTTCGCCGGTACGCTCGCCGTGGCGGCCGCCTCACCCGGTCCCGGCATCGCCGCGATCGTCGCGCGTGTGCTCGGCCGCGGCACACAGGGAGCCGCCGCCTTCACGGCCGGCCTCGCCATCGGCGATGTCGTGTGGCTGACCTTCGCCGTGACGGGCCTCGCCGTCCTCGCCCAGACCTTCCATGGCGTCTTCCTCGTGGTGAAATACGCCGGCGCGGCCTATCTGCTCTATCTTGCCTGGAAGCTGTGGAGTGCCCCGGCCGAAGCGCGCGAGATCGAGGCGGACCGCCGGCGTGAGCACCCGGTGAAGCTGTTCTTCGCCGGGCTCGCCGTCACGCTCGGCAACCCCAAGGTCATCGTCTTCTATCTCGCGCTCGTGCCGAACATCGTCGACCTCGCCCGCCTCGATGCCGTGGGCTATGTCGAACTCGTCGTCGTGACGCTGAGTATTCTCGCCGCGGTCTTCTCGGCCTATATCGTCCTTGCCGCCCGCGCGCGCCGCCTCTTCACGAGCGCTCAGGCGGTGCGCCTCGTCAACCGCGCCACCGGGACGGTGATGGCCGGCGCGGCCGTTGCGGTAGCGAGCCGTTGACGGGACGCATCGGAGCCAGGGCAAGGCTGCAAATGAGGCCGCAAAAGCGGCCGCAATACGTGCAATCGCCCGGTTGAGACACTAAATTCAATAGTCGAATCAAGCCTGTCGCACGCTTCGCGTGCGGCTCAGGATCATTGACAGGATTATCGCCCCATGGCCGAACCCGCTCGCGACCTCAACCCCGACTCCTACGGCGCCGATTCCATCAAGGTGCTCAAGGGGCTCGATGCGGTGCGCAAGCGCCCGGGCATGTACATAGGCGACACCGACGACGGCTCGGGCCTGCATCACATGGTCTACGAGGTCGTCGACAACGCCATCGACGAGGCGCTGGCCGGCCACGCCACCGAGGTCACGGTGACGCTCAATGCCGATGGCTCCTGCACGGTGACTGACAACGGCCGCGGCATTCCGACTGACCTGCATGCCGAGGAGGGTATCTCGGCTGCCGAAGTCATCATGACCCAGCTGCACGCCGGTGGTAAGTTCGACCAGAATTCGTACAAGGTCTCCGGCGGCCTGCACGGCGTCGGCGTCTCCGTCGTCAATGCCCTGTCGAGCTGGCTGAAGCTGCGCATCTGGCGCGGCGGCAAGGAACATTTCGTCGAGTTCCACCACGGCGATGCCGTGGCCCCGCTCACGGTCGTCGGCGAGGCGGGCGACAAGCGCGGCACGGAGGTGACCTTCCTGCCGAGCCCTCAGACCTTCTCCATCACCGAATTCGACTATGCGACGCTGGAGCACCGACTGCGCGAGCTCGCCTTTCTGAATTCGGGTGTGCGCATCGTCCTCACCGACAACCGGCATGCCGAGCGCAAGCGCGAGGAGCTGTGCTACGAGGGTGGCGTCGAGGCCTTCGTGCGCTATCTCGATCGCACCAAGAGCCCGCTCATCACCAAGCCGGTGGTGCTACGCGGCGAGCGCGACGGCATCGGTGTCGAAATCGCCTTGTGGTGGAACGACAGCTACCACGAGACGGTGCTCGCCTTCACCAACAACATTCCGCAGCGTGACGGCGGCACGCATCTGGCGGGCTTCCGGGCCGCGCTGACGCGCCAGATCACGGGCTATGCCGAGGCGAGCGGTCTCACGAAGAAGGAGAAGGTCTCGCTCACCGGCGACGACTGCCGCGAAGGCCTCACCGCCATCATCTCGGTGAAGGTGCCCGATCCGAAGTTCTCCTCCCAGACCAAGGACAAGCTCGTCTCCTCGGAGGTGCGACCTGTGGTCGAGGGGATCATGAACGAGGCCCTGTCGACCTGGCTCGAGGAGAATCCCTCCGACGGCAAGACAGTGGTGAGCAAGGTCGTCGAGGCCGCCGCGGCTCGCGAGGCGGCGCGCAAGGCGCGCGAGCTGACGCGGCGCAAGGGCGCGCTCGACATCGCCTCCCTGCCCGGCAAGCTCGCCGACTGCCAGGAACGCGACCCGGCCAAAGCCGAACTCTTCATCGTGGAGGGCGATTCGGCCGGCGGCTCTGCCAAGCAGGGCCGCGCGCGCGAATATCAGGCCGTGCTGCCGCTGAGGGGGAAGATCCTCAATGTGGAGCGCGCGCGCTTCGACAAGATGCTGTCGAGCCAGGAGATCGGCACGCTGATCACCGCTCTCGGTACCGGCATCGGCCGCGAGGAATTCGCGCCCGACAAGCTGCGCTACCACAAGATCATCATCATGACGGACGCGGACGTGGACGGCTCCCACATCCGCACGCTGCTGCTCACCTTCTTCTTCCGCCAGATGCCGGAGCTGATCGAGCGCGGGCACCTCTACATCGCGCAGCCGCCGCTCTACAAGGTCACGCGCGGCAAGTCGCAGCAGTACCTGAAGGACGAGCGGGCGCTTGAGGACTATCTCATCGACGGCGGCCTCGAGGGCGCGCTCCTGCGGCTCGGCAACGGTGAGGAACGCGCCGGCGCCGACCTGCGCTCCCTCGTCGAGGAGGCGCGCTTCGTGCGCCAGATGCTGGGCAGCCTGCACACCCGCTACAACCGCACCGTGGTTGAGCAGGCGGCCATCGCCGGGGCGCTGCGCCCGCAGGTGGCGGAGGAGCCGGCCGAAGCTGAAGCGGCGGCCAGCTATATCGCCCGCCGCCTCGACGCCATCGCCGAGGAGACCGAGCGTGGCTGGGAAGGCCGGGCGGAAGCCGGCGGCTTCGTCTTCGCTCGCACGGTGCGCGGCGTGCGCCAGGCGGTGAGTCTCGACGCGGCGCTCCTCGCGTCCTCCGAGGCGCGCAAGCTCGATGAGCGCGCCGCGAGCCTGCAGGACGTCTATGCCAAGCCCGCCACCTTCGTGCGCCGCGGCGACGAGAGGACGATCGACGGGCCCGTCAGCCTCTTCGACGCCGTCATGGCCGCCGGCCGCAAGGGCATACAGTTGCAGCGCTACAAGGGCCTCGGCGAGATGAACCCGGACCAGCTCTGGGAGACGACACTCGACCGCGAGAACCGCTCGCTCCTGCAGGTGAAGATCCGCGAGGTCGACGAGGCCGACGACATCTTCGTCAAGCTGATGGGCGACATCGTCGAGCCGCGGCGCGAGTTCATCCAGGAAAACGCCCTGTCGGTGGCGAACCTCGACGTGTGACGGCGGCGGCAGATTGCCGGCGGCGCACGCCCGCAATCCGGCCCGCCTGCCCGCCGTCAGCGGGCGACTTCGACCAGCGGCCCGACGACGGCCGAGCCGCCGGCCCCAAGCTGGAAGTTCTTGCCGACATAGTCGAACGAGAACAGCTGAAGCTCCTTCCGGATCGGCACGCCCGAGGGCGAGTGCCGCCACACGTTCGGTGCCTCGATCGTGGTGTGGATCGCCGTCACGCCGCGCGGCCCGATGCCGCCGCCGATGGACGAGACCGTGCTCAGGCTGTCGCCCAGTTCCTCCCAGGTGATGGGCAGCGGCGACGTGAGCGGCTCGAAGTCCATGTTGGTTCCGGCCGGCGAGGTCAGGAGCGTCTGCACCGCCTGCTTCACCGGCCCGCCCTTCAGGCTCAGCGACTGGCCGAACCCGGCACTCGGCGCAATATAGGCCCGCTGCTCGCCGGTCGTCCTGTTGCGGAAGACGAAGACGTTGAAGCCGATCACGACACCCGGCAGGATGTTCGACACCGCGCCGCCCGGCGAGGCAACCGCCCAGTCCGAATAACGCTGCCCGCCCGGCAGCGGCGGCAGGGGCCGCGGCCGTGGCTTGATGTCGGGTGGAGGCGGCGGAGGCGGGATGTCGCCGATGAAGATGTGGACCTCCACCGCGCGCATGTCGGCCGAATTGTCGCTTTCGGCGGCGTTGTAGCCTTCCTCGCCGCGCGCTTCCCAGAGGTCGATGGCGCTGAGGGCGCGCTCGTCGAGGCCGCCGATGAACTTGAGGACCGCATTGGTCCGGTCGTTCGACAGGCGCTTGTTGTAGTTGGCGTCCCCGATCTTCGAGGCGAAGCCGATCAGCCACATGTGGAAGCCGGACTGGCTCTTCACATAGGCCATCTTCTCCGACAGCCATTGCTTGTGCTGTCCCTCGAGGGCCGCGCTGCCCGTATCGAAGTCGATCAAACGGCCCTTGATATAGGCGTTCGATCGTACATATGGGCCGACAACCTGTTCCCTGACCGGTGGCGTTTTCCTGGCCATGATGGTCCTCCCGTCCGGAGATGACCGAAAGCGGAAATAGCTTAGCATTGGCCGCGCCAGGCGACGTGATTTCCCGCACCGCCCGACGCGAACCGCCTGTGGCCTTGCGGCCACGCATGGCAGCGACATGCGCCGTCCTGCCGGACCGGACTTGCCCAAGAACTGATCGCGCAGTACAAGGAGTGCCCCTAACTCACCCCGCAGGAGGGCGGACATGACAGTTATCCGTCATACGCAGATGCCCTTTGCCATGCTGCGGGCGGGCGCCGGCATTTCTCCCGGCGGGCGCAAGCGCCGTTAGGTCGCGAGCGGCTTAGGCCGCCGACCCCACTTTCCACCTCCTATCCATTTCGGGACCGGGCCTTGGCCCGCGCGCCGTCGTGCGCGCGTCGCCGGCGCCAGTTTCCCTCATAAGGGCCGCCCGCGCCGCGCGGGCGTGATCGAACCGTGACCGCCGAACAGACCCGGCGCACGGGGGCTTTTCGCCCCGTGCTCGCCTTCCTCTGGCGCCGATGGCGATGCCATCCCGCGCTGCTCGCCGCCCTCATCGGCGGCCTCGTCGTCGCCACCGTCGCCGACGTGCTGGTGCCCGTCTTCGCCGGCCAGCTTGTCGACGCCATCGCCCGCAGCGGCGAGACCGGACGCGAGGAGGCGCTCGCAGCCGCGCTCGTCGCGCTCGGCCTGCTTGCGCTCATGGGGCTCCTGGTGCTCGCCGGCCGCATGACGGGCATCCTCGCCATCATCGAGCTGACGCTGAAGGTCATGAGCCGCACCGGCTCGGATGCCTTCGAGCGCGTGCAGCGCTTCTCGTCGGACTGGCACGCCAACAGCTTCGCCGGTTCGACGGTGCGCCGCATCAGCCGCGGCATGTGGGCCATCGACCTTGTCGGCGATACCATCTTCATCGCTCTCCTGCCCTCGGCCATGGTGCTCTTGGGTGCGACGCTGCTGCTCGGCTGGCGCTGGCCCCTCATGGGCCTCCTCGTCGCAGCCGGCGGCGTACTCTATGTCGTGCTGACGGTGCTCCTGTCGCTGCTCTGGGTGGCGCCCGCGGCCCGGCTGTCGAACAGCTGGGACACGAAGCTCGGCGGCGCCATGGCCGATGCCATCGGCGCTAATGCCGTGGTCAAGGCCTTCGGTGCGGAAGCCCGGGAGGACGCACGCCTCGCCGCCCTGATCGACAAGTGGCGTCGCCGCACGCGGCGCACCTGGCTGCGCAGCTCCGGCTCGGAGGCACTGCAGATCGTCACCCTCCTCGCCCTGCGCATCGGCATCGTCGCCGTCGCCCTGTGGCTGTGGTGGCGCGACGAGGCAAGCGCCGGCGACCTCGCCACGGTGCTCACCATGTTCTTCATGGTGCAGGGCTACCTGCGCGACGTTGGCTACCACATCTCCAACCTGCAGCGCGGCGTCAACGAGATGGAGGAACTCGTGGCCATGCACGACACGCCACTCGGCGTGGAGGACCTGGCGGATGCGCGGCCCCTGTCCGTCAAGCGGGGGGAGATCGTGTTCGAGCGTGTCGACTTCCGCTACGGCGGCCACCCGACGCCGCTCTACCGCGACCTCAACCTCACGATAGCGCCCGGCGAGAGCCTCGGCCTCGTCGGCCCGTCCGGCTCGGGCAAGACGACGCTCGTCAAGCTCATCCAGCGCCTGCACGACGTCACCGGCGGCCGCGTGCTGATCGACGGGCAGGACGTGCGCCATGCGACGCAGGCATCGCTGCGTGCCCAGATCGCCATCGTGCAGCAGGAGCCGGTGCTGTTCCACCGCTCGCTGGCCGAGAACATCGCCTATGCGAAGCCGGGGGCGACGATGGAGGAGATCCGGCGCGCAGCGGCGCTCGCCAATGCGGACGCCTTCATCAACCGCCTGCCCCGCGGCTATGCGACGCTCGTCGGCGAGCGCGGCGTCAAGCTCTCGGGCGGCGAACGCCAGCGCGTCGCCCTGGCGCGGGCCTTCCTCGCCGATGCGCCGATCCTCATCCTCGACGAGGCGACCTCGGCCCTCGATTCGGAGAGCGAGGCGGCGATCCAGCAGGCCATGGCGCGGCTCCTCAAGGGCCGCACGGCGCTCATCATCGCCCACCGTCTGTCGACGGTGCGTGCGGTCGACCGCATCCTCGTCTTCGACCACGGCGTCGTCGTCGAGGAGGGCAGCCACGAGGAACTCGTGGCCCGGCCCGGCGGCCTCTACCGCCGCCTGTTCGAGCGCCAGGCGCTGGAGCTGACGGACGGCTGGCGGCCATGAGGCCGCCGGCCCGCGGAGCGCGGCTTGATCTCAACCCTGGTCGAGGTTCTATAACGCCGCTCCGCCCTCGAGCCACCCGCCGGACCCGCGATCCGGCCGGGCGTGCAACGAAGCGAAGGAGCCACCATATGCCCCTGGCCATGCTCTTTCTGCCCGCCTGAGGAGGCGGCAAAGGTCTCGCTTTCCCGCTGCGGCGGCCCTCCCCGCCGGCCGCAGCTCCATCGATTTTCGTCTGGACGCCATGTTCCGCTTCTTCGAAACCCTCGTCGATCCGTTCCCCAGGGCCGAGGCCGTCGCGCCGCCGCGCCGGCTGGTGCCGTTCGTGATGCATTATTCGCGCCCGGTGCTGCCCTGGCTGATCGTCATGGCGGTGCTGACGGCGGTGATCTCGATCATCGAGATCAGCTTCGTCGGCTTCATGGGCTCATTGGTCGACTGGCTGGCCAAGGCGGACCGCGCCACCTTCTTCGAGACGCACGGCTGGCCGCTCATCGGCATGGCGCTGCTCGTCGTCGTCGGTTTTCCGCTCGCCGTCCTCGCGCAGTCGCTCGTCACCCACCAGACGATCTTCGGCAATTATCCGATGATCGCGCGCTGGCTGACGCACCGCTATATCCTCGACCAGAGCATGGCCTTCTTTCAGGACGAGTTCGCCGGCCGCGTCTCGCAGAAGGTGATGCAGACGGCGCTCGCCGTGCGTGAGACGGTGATGAAGCTCATGGACGTCGCAGTCTATGTCATCACCTACTTCCTCGGCGCGCTGGTCCTCCTCGCCAGCGCCGACCTGCTCCTGATGCTACCGCTCGTCCTCTGGCTCCTCGCCTATGCCGGGCTCATGATCTTCTTCGTCCCGCGGCTCAGGGCCATTTCCATGCAGCAGGCCGATGCCCGGGCCGAGATGACCGGACGGGTGGTCGACAGCTACACCAACATCCAGACCATCAAGCTCTTCGCCCACACTCGCCGTGAGCTCGACTACGCGCGCGATGCCATGGGCGGCTTCATGGACACCGTCTATCGGCAAATGCGGCTCGTGACGTGGCTCACGGTCGGGCTGCACACCACCAACGCCCTGCTGCTCGCCGGCGTCGCCGGCCTGTCGATCTACGCCTGGCACCAGTCGGCGCTGTCGATGGGCGCCATCGCCGTCGGCATCGCCATTGTGCTGCGCCTGCGCGGCATGTCGGACTGGTTCCTGTGGGAGGTCGCCGGGCTCTTCGAGCAGATCGGCACGGTGCAGGACGGCATGAACACCATCGCCCGGCCGACCGCCATCAAGGACCGGCCGGACGCGCGCGAGCTCGTCGTGTCCAGAGGCGAGATCCGCTTCGAGCACGTGCGCTTCAACTACGGGCGCGCGTCCGGCGTCATCGACGATCTGTCGCTCGTCGTGAGGCCCGGTGAGAAGGTCGGCCTCGTCGGCCGCTCGGGCGCCGGCAAGTCGACGCTCGTCAACCTGCTGCTGCGCTTTTACGATGCCGAAAGCGGGCGCATCCTCATCGACGGGCAGGATATCGCCGGCGTCACCCAGGCGTCGCTGCGCCGGCAGATCGGCATGGTGACGCAGGACACCTCGCTCCTGCACCGCTCCATCCGCGACAACATCGCCTACGGCCGGCCGGAAGCGAGCGAGGAGGAGATCCGGGCGGCCGCCCGGATGGCCCATGCCGACACGTTCATCGACGACCTCACCGATCCGGCGGGCCGCCACGGCTACGACGCCCATGTGGGCGAACGTGGCGTCAAGCTGTCCGGCGGCCAGCGCCAACGCATCGCCATCGCCCGCGCGCTCCTGAAGGACGCGCCGATCCTCGTGCTGGACGAGGCGACCTCCGCCCTCGATTCGGAGATCGAGGCGGCCATCCAGGAGCAGCTCTATGCCCTGATGGAGGGCAAGACGGTGATCGCCATCGCCCATCGCCTGTCGACCATCGCCGTGCTCGACCGGCTCGTCGTCATGGACGGCGGCCGCATCGTCGAGACCGGCACGCACGAGGAACTCCTGGCCCGCGGCGGCCTCTACGCCGCCCTGTGGCATCGCCAGTCCGGCGGCTTCCTCGGCATCGAGACGGACGAGGCGAGCGAGACGGCACCGGCCTGAGGCGTTACTGGCCCGCTGCGTCACCGGGGCGCGAACAGCTCCGGCCGCCGCAGGCGCAGCGTCTGCACGAGGGCGAAGGTCTTGAGGTCGGTCAGTCTGCCCCCGTCGGCCATAACGGCGAGCGTGGCGAGCGGCAGCTCGTGGACGGTGATGCGCTCGCCGTCCTCGTCGAGCCCGCCACCGTCCTCGACCCGGTCGGCCTCACGGTATTCGGCGAGGAAGAGCGAGCAGCGCTCGGTGGAGAGGCCCGGCATCGTCCAGGCGCGCACCACGTTGACGAGGCGATCGAGCCGCACGCCCGTCTCCTCCAGCACCTCGCGCCGGGCGCAGGCGGCGGATTCCTCTCCCTCCTCGAGCCCGGCCGGCACCTCGAGCACCCTGTCGCCGCCCTCGCGCAGGATGGGCGCACGGCACTGGCTGGTGAGCAGCGCCACGCCGCGCTCGGGGTCGAAGGCGAGCACTGCCACGGCCGTGCCATGATTCTCCACCTCGCGGTGGATGACGAAACCGTCCTCGAAACGGATCGTGGCGACCTCCACCGTCGTCCAGCCGTCATAGACGATGTGCGTTTCCTCGATACGAGCCGTCATGTCGCCTTCCTTGCGCCATCCTGCGACCGCCGCCCGGCCACGACGATCATCGTTCACCACGACTTTGACGCGAACGCGACAGGAATCGCGTCTCATTACGACATGTTGCGCCTGCCTCCCACCAGCTTCGGCCCTTTGGCAGGCGCTGCCGGTCTTGGCGCGCCTTGCCTCAGGCAGCTAATGATGGGCCGCGCGCTCGCGGGTGCGAATCGCACGGAACCGGTCGCCGGATGGCCGGGAGCCGAAACGAGGAGTGGGATGAAGGTCGGGATCGACATGGGGGTGACGCAGGCGGGCACATCCGCCCTGCTCGATCTTGAGGAACTGCTCGCGACGCGCCTGCTCGTGCAGGGCAATTCCGGCTCCGGCAAGTCGCACCTGCTGCGCCGCCTGCTGGAGCAGAGCACTCAGTGGGTGCAGCAGGCCGTGATCGACCCCGAGGGCGACTTCGTCACCCTGGCCGACCGCTTCGGCCATGTGGTCGTCGATGCAAGCCGCAGCGAGAACGACCTGACCCGCATCGCCGCACGTGTGCGCCAGCACCGCGTCTCCGTCGTCCTCAACCTCGAGGGCCTCGACTCCGAGATGCAGATGCGCTGCGCCGCCGCCTTCCTCGGCGGCCTCTTCGACGCCGAGCGCGACTATTGGTATCCGATGCTCGTCATCGTCGACGAGGCGCAGCTCTTCGCCCCGGCGGCGGCCGGCGAGGTGTCGGACGAGGCGCGCAAGGTCTCGCTCGGCGCCATGACCAACCTGATGTGCCGCGGCAGGAAGCGCGGTCTCGCCGGCGTCATCGCCACCCAGCGCCTCGCCAAGCTCGCCAAGAACGTGGCGGCGGAAGCCTCGAACTTCCTCATGGGGCGCACTTTCCTCGACATCGACATGGCGCGCGCCGCCGACCTCCTCGGCATGGAGCGCCGCCAGGCCGAGATGTTCCGCGACCTCGACCGGGGCCGCTTCGTCGCCCTCGGCCCGGCCCTGTCGCGCCGGCCGCTGCCGGTGACCATCGGCGCCGTCGAGACGAGCGCCCGCAGCGGCAGCCCGCGGCTCCTGCCCCTGCCCGAGCAGCCGCCCGAGGATGCGCACGAGCTGATCTTCACGCCCGCAGAGCCCGAGCCCGTGCGCCCGCCGCCGCGCCGGCCCGTCGCACCGCCGCCGCCCTCGACCAACGACATCCTCGCCCAGCTCGTGCGTGCAAGGCCCGAGCCGCCGGCGCCGAGCGAGCCAGCGGAGCCGCCGATGCCGCCCGCCGAACGCGACGCGCTGATCGACGCCGTGCTCGCGGAAGTGCTCGCCGACCCCGATTCGGCCTTCCGCTCCATCGCCGTGCTCTACCAGGACTTCCTCGTGCGCTGCCGCATCCGCCGGGTGCCGGGCGCACCGCCGGACCTGCCGGCCTTCCGCCGCCGCCTCGCCATGGCGCGCGCCGGCATCGATGCGCAGAGCGCCGCCGAGGAAGGTCCCTGGCATGCGGCGGTCTCGCTGGCGGCGACCTTGCCGGAGGACATGCACGGCGTCTTCCTGATGCTCGCCCGCGCCGCCCACGACGGCGCCCGCTGCCCTTCGGATGCCGCGGTTGCCCGCGCCTACGGCACGCATTCGGCCGGGCGAGCAAGGCGCCTCATCGCCTATATGGAAGAGCGCGGCGTCATCGTCTGCCGCAACGACTTCCGCAACAACCGCGTCATGGCCTTTCCCGATCTCGGCTGGGAGACGGCGCCGGGCGACCCGAACGGGCCCGATGCCGCATTCGGCAGCGAGACGGGCGTGGAGGCCGGCCCTGAAGAAACCTCCACCGCCGGCGCCGCATAGTTAACGGAAAGTCAACGGGATCGGGCACACCCTGGCCATCATTGCTGCTATGCTGGCCGTGGCCGGCGGTCGCCGCTGTCCGGCGGACAGCGAGCGACGAGACACCGGAATGATGCCGTGACGAAGACCGAGCGCCCCCGCCTCAGCCTCGCCGCCCTCCTCTCGGATGGGCGCCTCGCCATCATGCTGGCCCTCGGCTTCAGCGCCGGCCTGCCCTTCCTCCTCGTCTTCAGCACCCTGTCGGCCTGGCTGCGCGAGGCCGGCATCTCGCGCACCGATATCGGGCTCCTGAGCTACGTCGCTCTTGCCTACAGCTTCAAGTTCGTCTGGGCACCGGTGATCGATCGTCTCGACGTGCCGGTGCTGTCGGGCCTCGTCGGCCGGCGCCGCGCCTGGATGCTGACGGCGCAGGGCGGCATTGCGCTCGGCCTCGTCGGCATCGCCCTGAGCGATCCAGGAACGAGCCTCGGCGTCACGGTGGTCTGCGCGCTCGTCGTCGCCTTCTTCTCGGCGACGCAGGATGTCGTCATCGACGGCTGGCGCATCGACGCCGCCCCCACCGAGCGGCAGGGCATGATGTCGGCCGCCTACCAGCTCGGCTATCGCCTCGCTCTCATCTGCGCCGGCGCGGGCGCGCTCTATATCGCCGATTTCGTCGACTGGCGCAGCGCCTATCTCGCCATGGCCGCCGTCATGGCGGTCGGCGTCGGCGCGAGCCTGCTCGCCCCCAATCTCGACATCGGCCGCGAGCGCGCCGCGCCGCGGGGCACCTCCTTGCTGGCACGCGCCCAGGAAATGGTGGTCGAGCCCTTCGCCGACCTCGCCCGCCGCAAGGGCCCCTTGATCGTCGCCATCCTCGCCCTCGTCGCGCTCTTCCGCCTGCCGGATTTCGTCGCCGGCGTGATGGCCAATCCCCTCTACATCGACCTCAGCTTCTCCAAGTCCGAGATCGCCAGCGTCTCCAAGCTCTACGGCGTGTGGATCGGCATTCTCGGCGCCTTTGCCGGCGGCATCGCGGCGACGCGCCTCGGCCTGTGGACCACCCTGCTCATCGGCGCCGTCAGCGCCGCCGCCTCGAACCTGATGTTCGCCTGGCTGGCGCTCGAGGGGCACAACCTCAATCTCCTGATGCTCAGCATCAGCCTCGACAACTTCGCCGGCGGCTTCGCCGGAACGGCGCTGATCGCCTACATGTCGAGCCTGACCTCGCCCGCTTTCGCGGCGACTCAATACGCACTCCTCAGCTCGCTCTACGCCCTGCCCGGCAAGGTCGTCGGCGGCCTCTCCGGCTACATGGTGGACAGCTTCGGCTATCCGACCTTCTTCATCCTCACCGCCGCCATCGGCATCCCGACGACGCTCCTGTGCATCGCCCTCAGGGGCAGCATGGCGGAGAAGAAGGAGGATGAGGAGGCGACCGCCGTGCCGGCCGGTGCCCCAGCCCCCACGCCCGCGGCGCGTGGCTGAGGCCCGTCAGCCGAGAAGGGCGAGCCCGGCGACCGAGATGGCGAGGATGACGAGCGTCACGCCGGTGGCGATGACGACATGTCGCCAGCCAAGACTTGCCAGCGCCCGCGGCGACGTGCCGAGGCCGAGCGCGGCGATGGCGAGCAGCAGCCCGGTGCGCGAGGCCTCGTTGAGCACTCCCGTGACCGGGCCGGGCAGCAGGGCGTAGCTGTTGACGAGGACGAGTGCTAGGAAGACGAGCGCGAAGACCGGCACGGGCACGCGCGCCCGCGCCGTGCTGCCGCCCTGGCTCGCGAAATAGAAGGCGACGGCGAGGACGACCGGCAGCAGCAGGAAAACGCGGAAGAGCTTGACCACCACCGCCGTATTGCCCGCCACCTCCGACACCGCGTAGCCCGCGCCGGCAACCTGGGCGACATCGTGGATCGCCGCCCCGAGGAGGGCGCCGGTCATGCGCTCGTCGAAGCCGACGAAGGCCGCGAGCGGCGGGTAGAGCAGCATGGCGAGCGTCGCCAGGGCGTTCACCGCCACGACGACGAAGGCAACGTCGGCTTCCCTTTCCTTGTAGTCCGGCAGCACGCTGACCGTGGCAAGGGCCGCCGAGGCGCCGCAGACGGCTGTGGCACTGCCGACGAGCGCGCCATACGCATCGCTACGGCCGAAAAGGCGCGCCAGGCACACGCCCGAGACGAGCGTCGCCGCCATGCCGGCGACGACCACGACCATGACCTGCCAGCCAAGGCCGAGGACGTCACCGACGGCGATTTTCAGTCCGAGCAGCGCGACGGCCCAGCGCAGCACCTTCTTGACGCAGAAGGTGAGCCCCGGCCTGAAGACCAGCCGTTGTGCCACCGGATTGAGCAGGATGCCGATGACGAGCGCCAGCACCATCGCCGGCAGGCCAGCGGTGGCACCGAAGAGGGCAGCGGCAAGGCGCGCCGCGGTGGGCTCGAGCAGCGTCGCGACGACGCCGACCGCCGCCGCGAGCAGGACCCCTGGCACGACATCGCCAAGGCCGCCCATGCGCCCGTTCAGGCGCCCGCGCGCCGCGGGCGACGAAGCTTCGGCGGTCGATCCGGGGGTGGAGGCGGTCATGGGCGAGGCACCGGCTGCAATCCGCCCCTCTCTATCCCCGCTCGCCGCAACCGGGAATGGCGGAAGGCGGGCAACGCCCATGCGCCAGCCGCGTACCATGCGCCAGCCGCGTAGCGCGCTCAGCGCACCGGCCGGCGGAATAGCGGCTCCGGCAGACCGGGCACCGGCGCGCGCATGGAGAAGATGCCGCCGGACTGCGGCAGGCGCGCAAGTTCCTCCTCCGGCCGCCCGTCCCGCGCCGAGGTGACGAAGATCGTCTGCAGGTCCGCCCCGCCGAAGGCGATCATGGTCGGGCACCGGGCGGGCACCGGATATTCGGCGAGGAGCTCGCCCTGCGGCGAATAGCGCTGGATGCGGCCGCCCTCGAAGAGGGCCGTCCAGTAGCATCCCTCAATGTCCACCGCCGCACCGTCGGGCCGACCCCGGTCGGCTTCCGTCGGCGTCAGGCGCACCCATTCCTCGCGGTCGGCGAATTCTCCGGTCTCGATGTCGTAGCGCTGGCGATAGACAGTGAAGGCCGGCGTATCGGAATGATAGAGCCAGGTGCCGTCCGGGCTGAAGGCGAGGCCATTGGACGTGAGCAGACCGCCGATGAGAGGTGCCAGGCCGCCCTCGTCGAAGCGGTAGAGATGCGCCTTGCCGCCGGCCTTGGGCTCGTCGATGGTACCGACGAGGAAACGCCCCGCCGGGTCCGTGCGCCCGTCGTTGAACCGGCTCACGGCATGGTCCTCGGGATTGGCAGCGAGGCGCTCGCGCACCGTGCCGTCCGCCTCGACGAAGAAGAGACCCGTGCGCAGCGCCGCGATGAAGCCGCCGCCCTCGACGAGCACCACCGAGCCGATGTCCTCTGGCATCGCCATGGCCTCGTCCACGCCCGTCGCGGGGTCGAAGCGATGCAGGGCCCGGCCTTTGATGTCCACCCAGTAAAGAGCCTGCTCCGCCACAGACCAGACCGGGCTTTCGCCGAGGCGGGCGCGTGCGTCGAGCACGCAGGTGAAGGGTGACCCCTCGCTCATGTGGCTTCGCTCCGTGTTGTTGATCTTCTCAATAGGGCAGTCGCCGCCCCCGCGCACCGTTTTTCGTCGCGCTTTCCACTTTGCGCATACCAGCGGCGCATTCAGCGCCGAGCGAAGCCGCCTGCTGCAGAATGGCGCCCGAAAATAATAAATGCTCCGTAATTCATCGCGCCTCTGCCCTCTTTGGAATTATTTCAATTTAGATTTTTCGATTTTTACTTGCCAACTACCGTGTATCTATTGCAGCAAAGCACATATGCCTGCCTGCCGCAGGGCGACCGCGACAGGTGAAAACAGACCGACAGCGAACGAGGCCGGACATGATTGCAACTCAGCCGCCTGCCGGGCGCGAGGCACGGCGATGGATCGCCTTGCACATCGCTGGCGCCGCGATAGGCCGCCTCGCGATCGTTCTTGTTTTCGGCGCGCTCTCGATCGCCGCCGTCGAGGCGCAGCAGGACACGGCGCAGCCCGGCGCTGCTGCCCCCGCGCAACAGGAAACCGCGCCGCAGGCCGCGCCGGCAGCGGATCAGCCTGTCGCGACCGAAGGAGCGGAGCCTGCGACAGCAATGCCGGCGCCCCCGCCCGCCGGGGAGCATGCTGCTCTGAACGACGCCGCGCCCCCGGGGGTGACAGCCCTGCTGCCGCACGACCTGTCGCCCTGGGGCATGTTCATGGCGGCCGACTGGGTCGTCAAAGCGGTCATGATCGGCCTTGCCTTCGCCTCTGTCGTCACCTGGACCCTGTGGCTCGCCAAGACGCTCGAACTTGCGGCCGCGCGGCGCGCCGCCCGGCGGGTCAATGCCGCGCTCGCCCGGGCCGCGACGCTGGACGACGCCCTCGAGGCGATCTTCGACCGCGACCGCGTTGCAGCGCGCAGCCCGGCGGCGAACCTGTCGCGAGCGGCGCAGGGCGAGGTGGAGCGCTCCGGCGCCATGCCGGCCGACGGCATCAAGGAGCGTGTCGCCATCTCCATCGCCCGCATCGAGGCGAATGCCGCCCGGCGCATGACGCGCGGCACCGGCCTCCTCGCCACCATCGGCGCCACGGCTCCCTTCGTCGGCCTCTTCGGCACCGTCTGGGGCATCATGAACTCCTTCATCGGCATCTCACAGGCGCAGACGACCAACCTCGCCGTGGTGGCGCCGGGCATTGCCGAGGCGCTCCTCGCCACGGCCATCGGCCTCGTCGCGGCCATCCCCGCGGTCATCATCTACAATGCCTTTACGCGCTCCATCGGCGGCTACAAGGCACTCCTCGCCGATGCCGGCAGCGAGGTGATGCGCCTCCTCTCGCGCGATCTCGACCGTCGCGACCTTGCCGCCCAGGGACGGCGCACGAACCTGCGCGCCATCTCCGGCCTGCCTGCCGCGGCGGAATGAACAGGCAGCACCATGGCCGTCCAGCTCGACCACCGGGATGACGATCTCGCCGAAACGCACGAGATCAACGTCACGCCGTTCATCGACGTCATCCTCGTGCTGCTCATCATCTTCATGGTGGCCGCGCCGCTCGCCACCGTTGACGTGCCGGTGGACCTGCCCGTGTCGAACGCCGCCCAGCAGCCGCGGCCCGACCGGCCGCTCTACCTCACCATCAGGGCAGACCTCGGCCTCACCCTCGGCGAGGAGACGGTGACCCGCGAGGGTCTTGCCGCCGCGCTCGATGCAGCGACGAAGCGCAACCGCGAAGAACGCATCTTCTTGCGCGCCGACCAGGCCGTGGCCTATGGCGATGTCATGCAGGTAATGAACGCGCTGCGCGCCGCCGGCTATCTCAAGGTGGCGCTCGTCGGGCTGGAGCAGGCGGCGGTCGCTGCGGCGCCCACGACGAGCCCCTGACGGATGCATCATCCCGGCTTCACCCCTGCGGAACATCCCGGCCGGCTGGCGTTGCGCTGGACGCTCGCCGGCTCCGTGGTGCTAGCCGTGCACGGCCTCGTCGCCATCGGCCTGCTGCGCTCGGCCACGCCGATCCAGGACCCCGGCGAGCCGCCGGCGGCCGTGATGGTCGACCTTGCGCCGCTTGCCGCCGCCCCACCGAGCGAGGCGAGCGACGAGGACACGACACCGGGCGAGGACGCCGACACACAGCCGGCGCCGACCGAGCAGCAGCCGCCCGAGCCGGCACCCGTGCCGGCAGAGCCCCGGCCGGAAGAGGCGACCAGACAGCCGCCGCCGGAGCCCCTGCCTGATCCCGTCGTCGAGCTGCCGGAGCCGGCGCCGACGCCCGATTTTGCCGAACTCGTGACGCCCGCGCAGGTGGCGGCGCTCGACATGCTGCCGCCGCCGCCCGACGTGCCGACGCCGGAGGTGATGCTGCCGGCCCCGACGCCGCCGCAGCGCCCGCCGGAGCTGACGCCACCCGAGAAGCCGAAGACCGCGGCCGTCCAGCCCAGGATGGAGCGCCGCCCTCCGCCACCACAACAGCGGCGCACGCGCGGCAGCCTCGCACCGCAGGAGAACGAGGCTGCCGCGCCGGCGGCGCCGCGCGAGGGCTCGGCCCCCGTGTCGGGTCAGACGAAGATGGAATGGGCCGGCAAGGTCGTGGCACACCTGCGCCGTCACATCCGCTATCCCGACCGCGCCCGCGCCGGCACCGTGACAGGTTCCGCACAGCTGTTGCTGCGGCTCGATGCGGCGGGCAACGTGCTCGCTGTGCGCATCGCGGCGAGCAGCGGCTCGCCCATCCTCGACGCCGCCATCATCGACGGCGCCAGGCAAGCGAGCCCCGTGCCCTCCCCCCCACCAGCCGTGATGCAGCAGGCGACGCTCAACGTTCGCGTGCCGGTCAACTTCACCCTGCGCTGACCGGTCCCCCGATCACACCATCACCGCGCGCAACAGCGCCATGTAGTCGTCGCCGGTCGCCGCACGCGGATTGGTGGCATTGCTGTGGTCGGCGAGGGCCTTCTCGACAACGCTCGGCAGCATGGCCTCGGTGACGCCGAGCGTCCTGATGCCCGCCGGGATGTTCAGGCGCCGGTTGAGCGCGTCGAGTTCGGCGGCGAGGTCCACCTCAGCCGGCAGGCCGAGCGCCGCCTTGATGCGCGCAAGCTTGTCGCCGACATGGCCGGCGTTGAAGCGCACCACCGGCGGCATCAGGATGGCGTTGAGCGTACCGTGATGCAGCGACGGCTCCTTGAGACTGCCGAGCGCATGGCTCAGCGCATGCACGGCCCCGAGCCCCTTCTGGAAGGTGAGGCCGCCCTCGAGCGCGCCCATCATCAGTTCGGTGCGCGCCGCGAGGTCGGAGCCGTCGGCAACGGCCCGCTCCAGGTTGCGCCAGATGCGGCCGGCGCCGTCGAGGGCGATGGCCTCGGCCGGCGGATTGTCGCGCGGCGACAGGAAGGTCTCGATGCAATGCGACAACGCATCAAGCCCCGTCGCCGCCGTCAGACCCGGCGGCAGGCCGAGCGTCAGCTCCGGATCGCACAGGGCGAGCCGCGGGATGAGATGCTGGCTGATGATGCCCACCTTGCGCCCGTCGGCCAGCGTCATCAGGCTGGCGCGCCCCACCTCCGCGCCGGTGCCGGCCGTCGTCGGTATGGCGACGAGCGGCGCGACCGCTGCCGTGATATGGACCATGCCGCCGTCGATGGCGGCATAGCGCGCGAGCGGCGCCGGATGCGTGGCGAGCAGCCCCACCGCCTTGGCGAGGTCGATGGGCGAGCCGCCGCCGAGCGCCACGAGCCCGTCGCAGCCCTCCGCCTTGTAGAGCGCGAGCGCGGCGAGCGCCGCCTCCTCGGTCGGGTTCGTCGGCACGTCGAGGAAGACCGGCGTGCCCTCCGGGCAGAGCGCCCTGACGCGCTCGACGAGCGGCGTCGCGGCAAGGCCGCGGTCACTGACGAGGAGCGGGCGCCGGATGCCGAGGCCCGTGAGGCTCTCAGGCAGCTTGGCGAGACTGCCCGGCCCGAACTCCGTCGTCGTCAGGTAAGAGATGATGCCCACTGCTTCCCCCTATTCCGCCTTTGTATCTTTCCGCGCGGCCCCGCCGGTCAGTCCGGATCAGCCGCAGCATCGGCCGCGAGGTCGAGCCGCCCCTCGACGACGGCCCGCCCCCTGATGGTGGCGCCCGGCTCGAGCCCGGCGCACAGGAACCAGAACGCATGGTCGCCGGCCGGCACGGCAAGATCGAGGTCGATCCGCAGCCGGTCGCTAACCACCGCGGCGGCATGCACCACCCGGTCGTCGTTCCAGACGATGGCATAGCCGATCTGCCGGCGCGGCATCGGCTCGTCGAGCTCCAGCGTCAGCCGCTCGTAACGCAGGGGCAGCAAGGAATAGTCGACACATTCGTGCGCAATGCGCCCGTATTCGTCGACCTCGACGGAAAACGACGCCTCGAAACGCATACCGACACCACGACCCGACTGAACGCCACATGACGCAACTTGCACTTCTACCAGCGAAACATGATTCGTGCCGCTGGCGCAGGGCCGCCGCTGCATGGCAGCCATGGCTTCATGTCTCTCAACAGGAATGTCGCGCAGCGTGCCGCCGTTCAGCCCGCCGGCGCATCGGCAGGCGTTGCCGCAAAGCGGATCGCCGCACCGCCCGCGGCCTTGGCCGCATAGAGCGCAGCATCAGCCTCGCGCATCAGATCATCGACGACGGCGCCGACGAGCGGGCGGAGGGCAACGCCGACGGCAGCGGAAACGGCATGGCGCCGACCGTCGATCACGATCGGCTCCCCGATGACCTCAACGAGCCGCTGGGCGACGGCCGCGGCATCCTCTCGGCCGGTAATGTTGGGACAGAGAACCGCAAACTCGTCCCCGCCGAGCCGGCTCAAGGTAGCCTCCCGCGGCAGCGCGCCGCCGAGGCGCTGCGCCACGACGACGAGCAGCCGGTCGCCGACCGGGTGGCCGTGCCGGTCGTTGACCGCCTTGAAGCCGTTGAGGTCGATCAGCATGAAGGCGAGGGTGGCACCGGCACGCTCCGGCCGTGCGCGCATCTCCTCGAAGGCCCGACTCAGCACGCGCCTGTTGGGCAGGCCCGTCAGCGGGTCGAGCATGGCAAGCTGCTCGGCCTCTTCGGCCCGCTCTTCTGCGGCGACCCGCCGCGCCTCTTCGCGGCGCTGCTCGGAGAGCCGGCGCAGCGAGAACAGGAAGAGCACGATGCCGAGGATGAGGCCGAGCAGCAAGGCCTCGTCGATCTCGATCTTCTTCTCCGGCGGATCGGTGACATAGCCGCTCGTGAAGATATCGTACTGCCAGGCGACGAGCACCGCGAGCGCCATGGCCGACACGAGCAGGAAGAGATCCTGCAGCGTGCTGCGCAAATGCCAGTCGGATGGCCTGATGGCGCCGTGGATCGCGGGCGTGCTCACGGGGGTCCTACCTCATCCGGCGGGACGGTTGTCCCAGACGTTGTCACTACAACAGTGCATACCGCTTGCCAAAGAGGCGAAGATGCAAAAACGGGCGGCCGCGACAGCCGGCCGCGCCGGCACCCCCCCCCCCGTTGATTTCCGCCGCGGCCCGATGCTTGCTTGGTGCCGGGCGCGGCCTCCCGGCCGCCCCTCCAGCCGCTGCCTCCGGAGCCCTTCGCCATGACGAGCCCCTATCCCCGCGACATGATCGGCTACGGACGCCACGCGCCCGATCCCCTCTGGCCGAACGGGGCGGCGATCGCGGTGCAGTTCGTCCTCAACTACGAGGAGGGCGGCGAGAACAACATCCTGCACGGCGACGCCGCCTCGGAGGCCTTCCTGTCCGAGATCGTCGGCGCCCAGCCCTGGCCGGGGCAGCGCCACATGAACATGGAGTCGATCTACGAATACGGCTCCCGCGCCGGCTTCTGGCGCCTGTGGCGCATGTTCACCCGCCGCGGCCTGCCGGTGACGGTTTATGGCGTCGCCACCGCGCTCGCCCGCAACCCGGAGGCCGTCGCTGCCATGCAGGAGGCGGATTGGGAGATCGCCAGCCACGGCCTCAAGTGGATCGAATACAAGGATTTTTCCAAGGAGGAGGAGCGCGCTCACCTTCTGCAGGCGCTCGAGCTGCACGAAGAGGTGACGGGCGCGCGCCCGCTCGGCTGGTACACCGGCCGCTGCTCGGCCTTCACCACCGACCTCGTCATGGAGGAGGGCGGCTTCCTCTATTCCTCCGATTCCTACGCCGACGACCTGCCCTATTGGGTCGAGGGGCCGCACGGGCCGCACCTCGTCATCCCCTACACGCTCGATGCCAACGACATGCGCTTTGCCGCCGTGCAGGGCTTCAATTCCGGCGACCAGTTCTTCGCCTATCTCAAGGACAGCTTCGACACCCTCTATGCCGAGGGCCTCGAAGGCGCGCCGAAGATGCTCAACATCGGCCTGCACTGCCGCCTCGTCGGCCGGCCGGGCCGCGCCGCCGCGCTCGCCCGCTTCCTCGACTATGTCGCCGCGCATCCGTGCGTGTGGGTGCCGCGCCGCATCGACATCGCCCGCCACTGGTACGTTCACCACCGCCCGGCCGGCCTCGTGCCGAGCCGCCTCTCCGCCCCGCGCTTCATCGCCCTCTACGGCGACGTCTTCGAACATTCCCCCTGGATCGCCGAGGAGACGCACCGGCGCGGCCTCACCGCCGCCCAGGACAGCGCCGAGGGCCTGCACGCGGCCATGTGCACCGTCCTGGCGCATGCCCCGCGTGAGAAAAAGCTCGCCCTCATCAAGGCCCACCCGGACCTCGCCGGCCGCCTGAAAACCGCCGAGCTCGCCCCCGATTCCCGCCGCGAACAGGCCGGCGCCGGCCTCGACCGCCTGACGGCCGAGGAGAAGACGACCTTCCTCGCCCTCAACGACGCCTACAAGGCCCGCTTCGGCTTCCCCTTCATCATGGCCGTGAAGGGCAGGACCAAGGAGGAGATCCTGGAGGCTTTTCAGGCGCGGCTCGCGAACACGCCGGAAGCGGAGTTCTCGACGGCGATGGCGGAGATCGAGCGGATCGCGTTGTTGAGGCTGAGGGAGAGGGTGGGGTGAATATTCGAATATGCCGGCATGGCGCCTATAAAAGGCGGAAGCATCCATCGAACCGGAGCGCCCTTGGATTTCTGATTCAGTTTGAGGCGGCTTACCTTCCTCCGTTCGCAGATCGCGGGCTCTTGCGCTTTGGCTGCCGTTACACGCCTGCCTCCGATAGCCGGCGCTACTCCCCGTCCGAAGCCGCCGCATTTGTTCCGAATATCTTCCAGAAAGATTACGGAACAAATTGACACGTCGCCACACCGACGGCATCATCCGCATGCCGTTTTGAAAGGACTGCGGAATGACAAATGTTTTCGGAAAGCCGGGAAAGATTGCAAGCCGTCGTAAGCTTTTTGAGTTGGGCCAGCGCGCGCTTGAGCAAGCGGGCTGGCGCATCGAGCGTATCCAAGGAATCGGCAAGTCCAGCGTTCGCAGAATCGTGAGGGGAGCCGAACGGCACACCGTTTCCATTCGCACGACGCAGGACACGTGGATTGCCTTTCCGCGGAACGAGGACGACAGCGGATGGGTCACGCTGGACGACGTCGACTACGTCGCGGCTGTCACCGTCGATGACAAGGACAACCCGAAGCGTGGCCTGGTCTACATGGTGGACGGCGACGAAATGCGAGAGCGTTTCGATCGTGCTTACCGTGCAAGACTGGATGCGGGGCACAGCATCCCCATCGGGCGCGGCGTTTGGGTTTCAATGTTCCTTCCCGAAGACCCAGAGACACCGTCATCGATCGGTGGCGGCATCGCTCTCGGCAAGCAACCTCTTCTTACCGCGAAGCTGGATGGCGCGGACGACGGAGCGGCAGCCGAACTCGTAGTTCAAGCGCCCATGCCGCACCAGGAGGCGCCCTTGACCATCGCGGAGGCGAAGCGGCGTTTGGCACAATCGCTTGGAGTCGATCCTGAGAAAGTCAAGATTGTGATTGAAGCGTAAGATGCGGCAATAAGCCAGCAACGGCCTGTTTTTCACCAGTATTCACAAACTCAATGGAAGCAATTTGGGACTTTGGAGGGTGGATTATTGCTATCTCGATTCTGATGATACTTGTAATATATTTGTATTGCTGTGGATTTTTGCTAGCGTCTCGCAGGACTTCTTAGCTATATGAGGCGGTTCACTTCAAATAAGAGTTTGAAAGAATGCTTAGTGACTTTAGATATACTGTATACCGAGTTCCTGGAGTTTTTATCCATTCAACGTGAATTCAGGAGGATCAGAACAGGTGACGGCTGACAAATCGTAGGGGAGAGGCGCCGGACAGCTCGCAGCGGCCATACGCCAAAAAACCGCACTGGCGTTGGATGCCCTTTACCTTGGCCGAGCCATCAAACGAACTCCGTGAGCCCTTCACCGGGGTCCGCGCTGACGCGAGGGCGCAACGTAGGGGAGCGATGGTGCCCAGGAGAGGACTCGAACCTCCACGGCTTTCACCACTGGTACCTGAAACCAGCGCGTCTACCAATTCCGCCACCTGGGCCCATGTCAGGGCAGGCGTCTGTCTAAGCATGCGCCCCGGGCTTGTCAACGGCGCTTTTGCGCGGGCGCCCGCCGGCGCGGTGGACAATCGGCCGCAGCGGGGCGGGGGGTGCGGGCGCGCGGCCGCAGGGATCCACTGCGAGGCGCTGGCCGTTGCTTGAAAAGCGGCCGATCGGGCCCATAATCCCAAGGACGACAGGAGCATGACGGCCATGAACGTGACGCCACGCGGTGCCTTGCCTCCCGGCGGCGCGTCGCCGGGCGCGAGCGCGCATTCCGGCGCGGCTGCCGGCACCACCGCCGGTACGGTGGCGGAAGGGTCGCGCCCGCTCGTCGAGCTCAACGAGCGCTCGCGCGAAATCTTCCGCCAGATCGTCGAGAGCTATCTCGCCACGGGCGAGCCGGTGGGCTCGCGCAATCTCTCGCGCATGCTGCCGCTGCAGCTCTCGCCCGCCTCGATCCGCAACGTGATGGCCGATCTCGAGCAGACCGGCCTCATCTACGCGCCCCACACCAGCGCCGGGCGCCTGCCGACGGAGCTCGGCCTGCGCTTCTTCGTCGATGCACTGCTCGAGATCGGCGACCTCACGGCGGCCGACCGGGCCAATATCGAGAGCCAGGTGCGCGCCGGCACCGGCAGCGCCTCGCTCGACGGCGTGCTCGCCCAGGCGACGACGCTCTTGTCCGGCCTGTCGCGCGGGGCCGGCGTCGTCGTCACCACCAAGCAGAACCTGCGCCTCAAGCACATCGAGTTCGTGCGGCTCGACCCCGGCCGCGCCCTCGTCGTGCTCGTGGCCGAGGACGGCTCGGTGGAGAACCGCCTGCTCGACCTGCCGCAGGGCCTGCCCGCCTCGGCGCTGACCGAGGCGACGAACTTCCTCAACGCCTGCATCCGCGGCCGCACCCTGAGCGAGGTGCGCGAGGAGATCGCCCGCCGGCGCGAGGAGATCGCCCGCGAGCTCGACGCACTGACGGCACGGCTCGTCGAGGCCGGCGTCGCCATGAGCGTCGGCCCGGCCGAGGAGCGTCAGCTCATCGTGCGCGGCCAGGCGAACCTGCTCGAAGACCTCCGGGCCGCCGAGGACCTCGAGCGCATCCGCCTGCTCTTCGCCGACCTCGAGACCCAGAAGGACGTGATCGACCTCCTCTCCCGCGCCGAGGAGGGCGAGGGCGTGCGCATCTACATCGGCTCGGAGAACAAGCTGTTCTCCATGTCCGGCTCGTCGATGATCGCCGCCCCCTTCCGCGACGGCACCCAGCACATCGTCGGCGTCGTCGGCGTCATCGGCCCGACGCGGCTCAACTATGCCCGCATCGTGCCGATGGTGGACTATACGGCGCGCGTGGTGTCGCGGCTGCTGGAGGGGCGGTAGGCGCCCCCCTCACGGGAACAGCATCATCGTCGCCTCGGCTCCGGACACCTCGTCGAGGGCGATGAGCTCTGCCGCCGGCAGCGTCGCGAAACGCATGGCGACGACCTCCTCCGGCCAGGCGGCGGCGGTCGCCGGCCGCCCGATGAAGAGGAGGCCGCCATGGTGCGGTCAGCCGTTGCGGAAGGTGTAACTGTAGCCGTTGATCGCCGGCACGCCGCCGAGATGCGCGTAGAGCACCTTCGACCCGGCCGGAAAGAAGCCGCGCGCGACGAGGTCGATCATGCCCTGCATGGATTTTCCCTCGTAGACCGGGTCGGTCATCATGCCCTCGAGGCGCGCCGAGAGGCGAATGGCGGCGAGCGTCTCTTTCGAGGGCACGCCATAGGCCGGATAGGCGTAGTCCTCCTTCAGCACGATGTCTTCCTCGGTGATGTCCTTGCCGCCGACGAGGGCTGAGGTCTTCTGGGCGATATCGAGCACCTGGGCGCGCGTCTTTTCCGGCGTGCCCGAGCCGTCGATGCCGATGACACGGCGCTGGCGCTCGTCCTTGGCGAAGCCCACCACCATGCCGGCGTGGGTGGAGCCGGTGACGGTGCACACCACGATGAAGTCGAAGGAGAAGCCGAGCGCCGCCTCCTGCGCCCTCACCTCCTCGGCGAAGCCCACATAGCCGAGGCCGCCGTATTTGTGCACGGAGGCGCCGGCCGGGATGGGATAGGGCTTGCCGCCCCGGGCGCGGACGTCTTCGAGCGCCCGCTCCCAGCTCTCGCGGATGCCGATGTCGAAGCCCTCATCGACGAGTTCGACCTCCGCCCCCATGACGCGCGAGAGAAGGATATTGCCGACCCGGTCGTAGACCGCATCGTCGTGCGGCACCCAGCTCTCCTGCACGAGGCGACACTTCATGCCGATCTTGGCTGCCGTCGCCGCCACCATGCGCGTGTGGTTGGACTGCACGCCGCCGATGGAGACGAGCGTGTCGGCACCGCTCCTGATCGCGTCCGGCACGATATATTCGAGCTTGCGCAGCTTGTTGCCGCCGAAGGCGAGGCCCGAGTTGCAGTCCTCGCGCTTGGCATAGAGCTCCACCTTGCCGCCGAGGTGTTTGCTGAGACGCTCCAGCTTCTCGATCGGCGTCGGGCCGAAGGTAAGCGGATAGCGGTCGAATTTTTCGAGCATGGCGCGGTCTTCCCCTTGGAAATGGATTGGGAAAGCCTAGCAACAGTAGCTATGAAAGGTCCTTCCGAAGTAAGCGTCATTTGTGATTTGCTGTTTCGGTTGATCCGCCCAGTGTCTCCCGAATGCTTCATTAACAGGCCATTCAATGAAAGAATCCGTCACACACGAACTCGACCGCACCGACCTGCGCATCCTCAGGCTGCTGCAGGCCGACGGGCGCATGGGCAATGCCGAGATCGCCAAGCGCGTCAACACCAGCACGGCGACCTGCCACCGGCGCATCCAGCGCCTCCTCGCCGAGGGCTATGTGTCGGGCGTGCGGGCGCTCGTGGCGCCCGGGCGGGTCGAACGCGGCACACTCGTCTTCGTCGGCGTGGTGCTGGACCGTTCGACGCCCGAGAGCTTCGCCGCCTTCGAGGAGGCGGTGCGCGCCATGCCGGTGGTGCTCGACTGTCACGTCGTCGCCGGCGACTTCGACTATTTCCTGAAGATCCGCGTGCGCGACATGGTCGATTTCAACCGCCTGCACGGGGAAAAGCTCATCGCCCTGCCCGGTGTGCGCCAGACGCGGACCTTCTTCGTCCTCAAGGAGGTGGTCGACAACGCACCACTCGCCTTCTGAAGCGCCGCCCCGCGCGAGGGACTTTGCCGGCCCCTTAGCGGCGCACCTCTTGGCGGATGGCCCGCACGCTGCTATTCCCGCGGCTTGACGATCACGGCCGCGCTCCCGCCCCCGCCTGCGCAGGAAGGCCATCACAGCCGCGGGGACAGGCGGGCGAGCGAAACGACGTTCCGACATGACAACGAAGCCCATCGAGACCATCCGCAACTTCTCCATCGTCGCGCATATCGACCATGGCAAGTCGACGCTCGCCGACAGGCTCATCCAGAAGACGGGCGCGCTGTCCGACCGCGAGATGCAGGAGCAGGTGCTCGATTCCATGGATATCGAGCGCGAGCGCGGCATCACCATCAAGGCGCAGACCGTGCGCCTCGAATATCCGGCCAAGGACGGCAAGACCTACGTCCTCAACCTGATGGACACGCCCGGGCACGTCGACTTCGCCTACGAGGTCTCGCGCTCGCTCGCGGCCTGCGAGGGCTCGCTGCTGGTCGTCGACGCCTCCCAGGGCGTCGAGGCGCAGACGCTCGCCAACGTCTACCAGGCGCTCGACGCTAACCACGAGATCGTGCCCGTCCTCAACAAGATCGATCTGCCGGCCGCCGAGCCCGACCGCGTCAAGGAGCAGATCGAGGAGGTAATCGGCCTCGACGCCTCCGACGCCGTGCCGATCTCGGCCAAGACCGGCCTCGGCATCGAGGACGTGCTGGAGGCCATCGTCACCCGCCTGCCGCCGCCCAGGGGCGACGCGGAGGCGCCACTGAAGGCGATGCTCGTCGACAGCTGGTACGATGCCTATCTCGGCGTCGTCGTCCTCGTGCGCATCATCGACGGGACGCTGAGGAAGGGCACGACCATCCGCATGATGCGCACCGGCGCGACCTATCCGGTGGACCGCGTCGGCGTCTTCCGGCCCAAGATGACCAATGTGGACTCGCTCGGCCCCGGCGAGGTCGGCTTCCTCACCGCCTCGATCAAGGAGGTGGCGGACACCGCCGTCGGCGACACCATCACCGACGACAAGAAGCCCTGCGCCGAGCCACTGCCCGGGTTCAAGCCCGTGCAGCCCGTCGTCTTCTGCGGCCTCTTCCCGGTCGATGCCGCAGATTTCGAGGACCTGCGCGCGGCCATGGGCAAGCTCAGACTGAACGACGCCAGCTTCTCCTACGAGATGGAGACCTCGGCGGCGCTCGGCTTCGGCTTCCGCTGCGGCTTCCTCGGTCTTCTCCACCTCGAGATCATCCAGGAGCGGCTGGAGCGCGAGTTCAACCTCGACCTCATCTCCACCGCCCCCTCGGTGGTCTACCGCCTCAAGATGAGCGACGGCAGCGAGCGCGAATTGCACAATCCGGCCGACATGCCGGAGGTGATGAAGGTCGCCGAGATCGCCGAGCCGTGGATCCGCGCCACCATCATGACGCCGGACGACTATCTCGGCGCCATCCTCAAGCTGTGCCAGGACCGGCGGGGCGAGCAGGTGGACCTCAACTACGTCGGCAAGCGCGCCATGGTCGTCTACGACCTGCCGCTCAACGAGGTGGTGTTCGACTTCTACGACCGGCTGAAGTCGATCTCGAAGGGCTATGCCTCCTTCGACTACCAGATCACCGACTATCGCCCCGGCGACCTCGTCAAGATGTCGATCCTCGTCAACGGCGAGCCGGTCGATGCGCTCTCCATGCTCGTGCACCGCACCCGCGCCGAGATGCGCGGCCGCGCCATGTGCGAGAAGCTGAAGGACCTCATCCCACAGCACCTCTTCCAGATCCCGATCCAGGCCGCGATCGGCGCCAAGATCATCGCCCGTGAGACCATCCGCGCCCTGCGCAAGGACGTGACGGCGAAGTGCTATGGCGGCGACGTCTCGCGCAAGCGCAAGCTCCTCGAGAAGCAGAAGGAGGGCAAGAAGCGCATGCGCCAGTTCGGCAAGGTGGAGATCCCGCAGGAAGCCTTCATCGCCGCGCTGAAGATGGACAGTTGAGGCGTCCGGCCTCAGCCCCGCCGCCTTTCGTCGCGGCGGATTCCACTTCCCTCAAAAATGCTCTAAGGAAGCCGCGACCCTTCCGGCGGCCGGCAACGTCGGATCAGCACTCGTGGAGACAACCATGGCGGCGCAAGCGCTCGATCCCCTCTCCAAGCTCGTCACGGTCTTCGGCGGCTCGGGCTTCCTCGGCCGCCACGTGGTGCGGGCCCTCGCCCGCCGCGGCTATCGCATCCGCGTCGCCGTGCGCCGGCCCGATCTTGCCGGGCACCTGCAGCCCCTCGGTCGCGTCGGCCAGATCCACGCCGTCCAGGCCAACCTGCGCTTCAAGAACTCGGTCGAGGCCGCCGTGCAGGGGGCCGATGCCGTTATCAACCTCGTCGGCATCATGCAAGAGACCGGGCGCCAGCGCTTCGACGCCGTGCAGGCCTTCGGCGCGCGCGCCGTCGCCCAGGCGACGGCCGGTGCCGGCGCTTCGCTCGTGCACGTTTCCGCGCTGGGGGCGGACCCCAAGTCCGCCTCGCTCTACGCCCGCACGAAGGCGGCAGGCGAGGAGGCGGTCTTCACCACGGTCCCCGAGGCGATCGTCTTCCGTCCCTCCGTCGTCTTCGGCCCGGAGGACGCCTTCTTCAACCGCTTCGCGGCGCTTGCCCGCATGCTGCCCGTCATCCCGCTCGTCGGCGCCGACACGCGTTTCCAGCCGGTCTTCGCCGGTGACGTCGCCGAGGCCATCGCCCGCGCCGTCGACGGCACAGTGGCCGACGGGCGCGTCTACGAGCTCGGCGGTCCGCAGGTGCGGAGCCTGCGCGAGATCCTCGACTACATCCTCAAGGTCACGGGCCGAAGCCGGCTGGTGCTGCCGCTGTCCTTCGGACTCGGCCGGGCCCAGGCGGCGGTGCTCGAGACGCTCGACAAGCTCACCTTCGGCCTCATGCCCGACGAATTTGTGTTGACCCGCGACCAGGTGACGCTGCTGAGGACCGACAACGTGGTGTCCGATGTCGCCATCGCCGAAGGTCGCACGCTCGAGGGCCTCGGCATCCAGCCGGAAGCCGTCGAGGCCATCGTGCCGACCTATCTCTGGCGCTTCCGCGAACGCGGCCAGTTCGAGCAGACGCACCTCGCCTGATCAGCCGCCCCGCACCGTGGCAGTCGCCATCGCCCGCGCCTCGCGGGCGGCCAGCTTCTTGTGCACGTGCACCATGTAGGCCACGCCGAAGAGCGGCGTCATCAGGTTGATGACGGGAATGGCGACGAAACCGGCGATGACGAGGCCGGCGAGCAGCACCGTGCCGCGGTTGCGGTGGCGCATGGCCGCAGCCTCGGGCATCGGCTGAAAACGTCCGGCGGCGAGCTCGAAATATTCCCGGCCCAGCAGATAGGCGTTCGCTCCGAAGAAGGCGATGAGATTGACGCCCGGCACGAAGAGCAGCACCAGCGCGATGGCATTGACCATCAGCGACAGGCCGGCAAAGCGCAGCCCGTAGAGGATGGACCGGCCGAAGGAGAGTGGCCGGCCCGGCGGATCTGCCGGATAGTGGGCCCCTTCCACCATCTCCGCCGCGTCGTCGAGGAAATAGCCGGCGACGAGCGCGGAGATCGGCGGGACGAGGAAGGCGAGCGCGATGAAGATGCCGATGCCGGCGAAGATGAGCGCGAAACTGTCGATCAGTGGATAGTCCACCAGCAGCGCATAGCGGTCCATCAGCATCGCGACGCCGCGCGTCAGCGCCAGCCAGACGAGCACGATCAGCGCCAGCGTCAGGGCCAGCGCGCGCCACAGGATGCGGCGGAACGGCGGCGAGACGATCTGCCGCCACGCCTTCAGGATGGCATCGGGATACATGGCTCTCCCAGGAAAGGATCGGGGGCTTATGCCCCCAGCCCCGTCTCGCGCATGGAATAGATGGCCCCGTCCATCACCTTGCCGTAGGTCATCGCCTTGGCACGGAAGGCGGTGAATGAGGCATAGACCTCGCCCGCGAGCGGCGAGGTCTTGGAGAGATCCGACAGGACCGCCTCGGACTGGCGGCCGAGCGCCTTGACGATATCGTCGTTGAAGGCACGCACTTCCACCCCCTTCTCAAGAAGCGGCTGATAGCTCTCGATATTGTGGAAGGTGAAATCGGCAAGCGTCTCGTAAGAGATGGCCTGCGCCGCGCGGCGCACGATCTCCCGCAGGTCGTCGGGCAGCGCCTCGTAGGCTTGTCTGTTGACCAGCATCTCGAGCGCCGGGCCGAACTCGTGGAAGGCCGGCAGGTAGTAGTACTTGGCCACCCGGTAGAGGCCGAAGGCGAGGTCGTTCCACGGGCCGACCCACTCCGCGGCATCGATGGTGCCGGCCTGCATGGCCTGGAAGATCTCGCCCGGCGGCGTCAGCAGCGTGTTGACGCCGAGCCGGCGCAGCACCTCCGCCCCGAGCCCGGCGATGCGCATCTTGAGGCCCTTGAGGTCGTCGAGGCTGTTGATCTCCTTGCGGAACCAGCCGCCAGCCTGGGCGCCGGAGGAGCCCGTGTAGAAGGGCAGCACGCCGAAGGGCTCGTAGGCCTTCTCCCACAGGGCCTGGCCGCCGCCGAAGGCGATCCAGCCCGCGTGCTCGTTGGCCGACAGCCCGAAGGGCACGCCGGTGAAGAAATGGAAGGCCGGGCTCTTGCCCTGCCAGTAATAGGGTGTGGCATGGCCGCATTCGACGGCGCCGGAGGAGACCGCGTCGAAGACCTCGAAGGGCGGCACCAGTTCGCCTGCGGCGAAGAGCTGCACCTTGAGCCGCCCGCCGGACATGGCCGTGATCATGTCGGCCAGGCGCTGGGCATTGACGCCGACGCCGGGCGTGTTCTTCGGCCAGGAGGTCGCCATGCGCCAGGAAACGGCGCCCTGGGCCCGCGCCACATGCGGGGCGGCGAGCCCCACCGCGCCCGCCGCCAGCGCCCCGATGACGCCGCGGCGCGCCACTGTCGATCGTCCTGCCTCGTATTCCCTGGTCATGGCGTTCCTCATCCCCATGCGGCCTGCGCCGCGATCGGTCGCGGACTTTAGAGCATGATCGAAGCCGGGTGAAACCGGCTTTTGCGGCTGGGCCGCAAGCGGCCTGCACACACGCCTCGCCCTTTCGTGAAGGGAACAATCGATCTTTTCCCCGCGTTTCGAGGCTGGTGCCTCATTTCGACCACAGGCAGCGCAAGAATTTCGGCGGACAGACGAATCGGGCTGACGATGGCTAAGTCCACTTCGAATCAGAGAATAAATTCGATCGATTTCTGGCGCGGAATCGTGCTTGTTTCGATCTTTATCAACCACGTTCCTGGCAACGTGTTTGAATACATGACCCACAAGAACATCGGACTTTCCGATGCAGCCGAAGCATTCGTCTTCCTGTCCGGCGTTTCTGTGGCGCTCGCCTATGGCCGACGCTTTCTCAGCGGCGAACCGGGTACGCCGACCCGCGCCCTGGGGCGCCGCGCGCTCACCATCTACGGCGTCCAGGTGGCGCTGTCGCTCATCGCCGTCGCCCTCTTCGTCACCGCCGCCATCGTATTCGACGACGAAGGGCTTCTGGCAGAGCACGGACGCGACATCGTGGTGACGGATCCCGTCCGGGCGCTGCTCGCCATCGTCGGGCTCAGCCACCAGCTCGGCTATTTCAACATCCTGCCGCTCTACATCGTGCTCCTGCTCGCGACCCCCGCGATCCTGGCGCTCGCTCGCATCAACAGCTTCCTGATGCTGATCGTGTCGGCGCTCGTCTATGTCGGCGCCCGCACGGCTGGCCTCAACCTGCCGACGTGGCCGGTCGAGGGCGAGTGGTTCTTCAACCCCTTCGCCTGGCAGTTCCTGTTCTGCATCGGCCTGTTCATCGGCCTTCACCTGCGCGACGTGATGGTGACGCGCGACAATCTGCTGTTCGCCGTCTGCCTGGTCATTCTTGCCGCCTCGTTCTTCGTGGTGACCAACGGCTTCCATCTCGTGCCCGGCCTGTGGGACGGGTTGCGCGAAACGCTCGACATCAGCAAGACCAACCTCGGTCTTGCGCGGCTGCTGCATTTCCTCGCGCTTGCCTATGTCATCAGCCATCTCGGCCTGTCGAAGCTCCTCGCGCGCACGCCGGTCCACGCTCCGCTCTGCCTCATCGGCCGCCATAGCCTGCCGGTCTTTGCTGCCGGCTCGCTCCTGAGCGCGCTCGGCCAGATCATCCAGCACGTGCGCCCGCCAGCATTCCTCGACGAAGCGGCCCTCGTGGGCATCGGCATCGTCCTGCACTATCTGGTGGCACGCGCCTTCGCGGAGCGCACAGCCCGCCGGGCCCAGCCCCGTCAGGCCTGAGGCGTGCCTGCCGGCGGGTGCAGTTCGACCGGCCGGTCCTCGCCCCACAGGAAGCGCTTGTAGTCGAAGCCGGTCTCGATGGTCGGCTTCACAATGGCAAAATAGGGCGAGATGTCGAAGTCCCGCGGCGTGTAGAGCGAGTGATGGCGGATGTGGAGCACCTCTGCCCGCCCGTAGGCCGACTTGACCCGCCGGTCATCGTCCCAGTGCTTGACGCGCGGCAGGATCGGATAGCGCACGCTCTGGAAAGCCTGGGCGATCAGCGTCGAGCAGATCGTGCGCGTCGGCTCGCCAGAACCGAGCGCCAGCATACGGCGGCGCAGGCGCACCGGCACCGGCGGCGTTGGCAGGAGGTAGCGTGCGAGGTCGACGATGTTGCGCACGTCGTAGCCGTATCCGATGCGCTCGACCATGAAGCGGATGACCGCCTCCCGGTCTGCCGGCGTCAGCGCGACCGGCCGGCACAGGCGCACGTGCATGTCACGGTACTTGGTGAGCGGGGCTGTCGTCACGCCGGCCTCAGCGGTAGCCTCCACGAGCACATGCGGCTCGCCGTCCGCCTCGCGGACGCCGAGCCTGTCGCCGACGCACAGCGCGGCGTGCGACCATGTGGACTGTGTCAGGTACTTGATGGCAACAGCGATGCGCGTGTTGCCCTCGACAAGGAGCACGTCGCCCGGCTGGATGACTCGCGACAGGGCATCGAGATCCGGCGGGAAGGCCGGCGCATAGCCCTTTATGGGCCGCGTCAGGAAGCCGACGAGCCCGCGGCCGATGCCGGCAAGAATGCTCGAGACCATGGCCCTCTCCTCCCCGCGCGGCGACCGCTCGCGGCCTCAGAGCATGGACGGCAGCACTCTGTCCGGCGGGCGATGGCCGTCGAGGAAGGTCTTGATGTTGACGATAACCTTCTCGCCCATGTCGACGCGCCCCTCGATGGTGGCCGAGCCCATGTGCGGCAGCAGCACCACCCGGTTCTGCCGCGCGAGCTTCAGCAGGCGCGGGTTCACCGACGGCTCGTGCTCGAAGACGTCGAGTCCCGCCCCGGCGAGGTCCCCCGCCTCGAGCATGCGGGCCAGCGCCACCTCGTCGACGATCTCGCCGCGCGCCGTGTTGACGAGCACGGCCTCGCGCTTCATCAGTTTGAGTCGCCGGGCCGACAGCAGGTGGTAGGTCGCGGGCGTGTGCGGGCAGTGGATGGAGACGATGTCCATGCGCGCCAGCATCTGGTCGAGCGAATCCCAGTAGGTCGCCTCGAGTTCCTCCTCCACGGCGGCGCTGACCCGTCGGCGGTTGTGATAGTGGATCGACAGGCCGAAGGCCTTGGCGCGGCGTGCCAGCGCCTGGCCGATGCGCCCCATGCCGACGATGCCGAGGCGCTTGCCGGTGATGCGCCGGCCCAGCATCCAGGTGGGCGACCAGCCCGGCCAGTCGCCGTCCGTCATCATGCGAGCGCCCTCGGGCAGGCGCCGGGCGACCGCGAGCAGCAGTGCCATCGTCATGTCGGCGGTGTCCTGCGTCAGCACCCCGGGCGTATTGGTCACGGTGATACCCCGCGACAGGGCCGTCTCAACGTCGATATGGTCGAAGCCGTTGCCAAAATTGGCGATGAGCTTGAGGCTCTCCCCCGCCTGGGCAAGCAGGGCCGCGTCGATCCTGTCGGTGATGGTCGGCACCAGCACATCCGCGGTGCGCACCGCCTCGACGAGTTGCTGCGCCGTCATGGGTGTGTCGTCGACATTGAGGCGCGCGTCGAACAATTCGCGCATGCGCGTCTCGATGATGTCCGGCAGGCGACGTGTGACGACGACGAGCGGCTTCTTTTTCATGAGGGAGGCCTCGCATCCGGGGCGACGTGTTCACCCCACGTTAAGCACAATCGGCAAGACATTGAGTTGAACACGGGTTGCGCTCAGCCCCCTGCAGCCGGCCCTTCATTCCACTTCTACACGTCGCCTCTGTAGCAAAGGAAGTCTGAAAGACAACCGGTAGAGAAGTCTAAGGTCGCTCCGGCCGTCCCCGACGCCTTCGGCCGACGTTCCCATCCGCCGAGCCCCCCGCAAAGTACAGCGATGCCCCACCTTGCCCGCCTCGTCCTCGCCCTTTTCGTCGTCGCCGTCGCTCCGTGTGGGAGGGTCGCGGCGCAGGCCGCAGACGCGCCAGTGGCGCGCGGCACGGTGAGCGGGCTACCGCTGCCGCGCTACGTCAGCCTGAAGTCGGATCGCGTCAATCTGCGCGAGGGGCCGTCGAAGGATCACCGCGTCACCTGGGTCTTTACACGCGCCGGCCTGCCGGTGGAGATCATCGCCGAGTTCGAGACGTGGCGGCGTATCCGGGATTCGGAGGGCAGCGACGGCTGGGTGCTGCACAGCCTGCTGTCCGGCCGGCGTACGGCGCTCGTCTCCCCCTGGAGCAAGGGCCAGATCTTCACGATGCGCGAGCGCGCCTCCGAGGAAGCCGCGGTGGTGGCGCGTCTCGAAGCGGGCGTCGTCGTGGACGTGCGCCGCTGCACCGGCACCTGGTGCGAAGTCGCCGTCTCCAACCGCCGCGGCTTCGTGGCGCAGGACAAGCTCTGGGGCGTCTATCCCAACGAGCGCATCGAGTGATCCAGGCCCGCCCCATCAGGCGGTCACGGTGCCGTTGCCGTGCGGGAAGCCGCGGTAGGGCAGGTCGCGGTCGACATCCTCGAGGTCGGACAGGAAGCGATCGGCCCAGCCGCCGATATCCGTATTGGCGAGCCCCTGCCACATGCGCCGCCAGCGCGCACGACGCTCGTCGAGAGGCATCATCAGCGCCTTCACATAGGCCGCCGCCGTGCCGTCGATGTCGTAGGGATTGACGATGAGCGCCCCGTCGAGGACCGAAGCGGCGCCGGCAAAGCGCGAGATGACGAGCACGCCCGGATCGTCCGGATCCTGCGAAGCGACATATTCCTTGGCGACGAGGTTCATGCCGTCGCGCAGGGGGGTGACCACGCCGACGCGGGCGAGCCGGTAGAGCCCGGCGAGCTCGCTGCGGTTGTAGGAGCGGTTGATATAGCGGATCGGCGTCCAGCTCACCTCGCCGTACTGGCCGTTGATGCGCCCGGCCGCCTCGCCCAACGCACGCTGCATGGCCGCATATTCGGGAATGTCGGCCCGGCTCTTGGGGGTGATCTGCAGGAAGGTGACGTGGGTGCGCCAGTCAGGCGCCGTCTGCAGCATACGCTCGAAGGCGTCGAGGCGCTGCGTCAGGCCCTTGGAATAGTCGAGCCGGTCGACGCCGATCATCATCGTGCGGCCGCCGAGGCTCTCACCCACCTCCTGGATGAAACGCGAGCGCGCCGCGCGCGCCGCCGTGCGGGCAAAGCCGAGGCGGTCGATCCCGACGGGATAGACCCCCGTGCGCAGCGCCCGCCCACCGACGGCGAACAGGCGCTTGCCGCTCGCGAAGGCGCCGGCCTCCTCGACGAGGTAGGAGCCGAAATTGTCGGCATCCTTGCGCGTCTGGAAGCCGACGAGGTCGCAGGCGGTCAAGGCGCGACCGATCTCCGCATGGTTCGGCAAGGCAAGGAAGATGTCGAGCGAAGGCCAGGGGATGTGCTGGAAATAGCCGATGCGGTTGTTGACGCCGCGCTCCCGCAGCGCCTCCGCGAGCGGAATGAGATGGTAATCGTGGATCCAGATGAGATCGTCCGGCGCGACATGCTCGACCAGCAGATCCGCGAAATAGCTATTGACACTGCGGTAGCCGGCAAGGTCCTTGCGGGCGAACTCGGTCAGGTCGAGCCGGTAGTGCAACAGGGGCCACAGGGCCCGGTTGGCGAAGCCATTGTAATATTCCTGGTGGTCCTCCTGCGACAGGTCGCAGACGGCATAGGTCACGTTCCCATGCGCAACGAGGGTCGCGGTCTTCTGGCGCTCGCCGATGCGCCCGCTCCACCCGAACCACAGGCCGCCCCGCTGGGCAAGGACATCGTTGAGGGCGACGGCGAGTCCGCCGGCGGTGGCCCCGCCCTTGCGCGAGGGCACCGCGACACGGTTTGAAACGACGATGAGCCTGCTCAAAACGCGTCCTCCCAGGATGCTGACAGCGAGAGGGCCGCGTGGATGAGGCCCACCATCGAATAAGTCTGCGGGAAATTGCCCCACAGCTCGCCGCTTTCGACGTGGATGCCTTCCGACAGGAGGCCGAGACTGTTGCGCCGCCCGAGCACGTCCTCGAACAGGACGCGCGCCTCCTCGCGCCGGCCAACCTTGGCGAGCGCCTCGATGTACCAGAGCGTGCAGATGGTGAAGGCCGTCTCCGGCTCGCCGAAGTCGTCCTCTCCGGCATAGCGGAAGAGGTGCGCTCCATGCCGTAGCCGCTGTCCGATGAAGTCGACCGTCGAGATGAAGCGGGGATCCTCCGCGTCGACGAGGCCGATGTCGGCGAGCAGCAGGAGGCTGGCGTCGACGTCGTCGCCGCCAAAGCGGCTCACGAAAGTGCCAAGCTCCGCGTTCCAGCCACGGGCGAAGATGCCTTCGCGGATGACGTCGGCCTGCTCGCGCCAGTAGACCGCCCGGTCGGGCAGGCCGAGCCGCCCGGCGATACGCGCCAGCCTGTCGCAGGCTGCCCAGCACATGGCGGAGGAGTGGGTGTGGACGTTGGCGAGCGTGCGGTATTCCCACAGGCCCGCATCGGGCTCCGCCCACAGCCGGGCGGCGTGCTCGCCGAGACCCTCGAGCCGCTCGAACAGCGCCACGTCGCCCTTGCGGATCAGCCGCTCGTCGAAGAAGCACTGGGAAATGGCGAGGACAACAGAGCCGTAGCCATCGTTCTGGCGCTGGCGGAAGGCGTCGTTGCCCCGCCGGACTGGGCCGAAGCCGCGATAGCCCGGCAGCGCCGGCACGATCTCCTCGTGCAGTTGCGCCTCGAACTGCAGGCCGAACAGCGGCTGCAGCTCCCGGTCACCGTTGCGCGCAACCACGTTGGAGACGTAGCTGATGTAGTCCTCCATGGTACGGGTCGCTCCGAGCCGGTTGAGGGCCCGCACAGTGAAGAAGGAATCGCGCAGCCAGCAGTAGCGGTAGTCCCACGTGCGTCCGCTGGCGCCGTATTCCGGCACCGAGGTCGTCAGGGCCGCGACGATGCCGCCCGTCTCCTCGTAGGCGCAGAGCTTGAGCGTGATGGCGGCGCGGATGACGACGTCCTGCCACTCGAAGGGAATGGCGAGATAGCGCACCCACTCGCGCCAGTAGTCCTCCGTGTTCTCGCAGAACTTGCCGAACAGCGTGGCCGGCGCCTCGGGCAGGGTTTCGTCGGGACCGAGGATCAGCGTCAAAGGCCGCTCGAGGATGAACGGCACCTCGTCCCGGATGAGGCCCGGCGAGCCATCGGTCGTCAGGCGCAGCACCTGCTCGCCGAGGTGGTAGCGGATGGTGTTGGAGCCGCGTGTCGTCTCGGCGCGCTCGCGGCCGTAGTCATGGGATGGCCTGATACGCACCCTGATCATGGGGGAGCCGACGAGGGGCTCGACCGAACGCATGAGCATCGCCGGGCGGAAGAGCCGGCCGTACATCTTGAAGCGCGGAACGAGGTCGACGATGCGCACCTTGGAGCCGTCCTCGGCTTCGAGGACGGTTTCGAGGATGGCGGTGTTGGGCCAATAGCGCCGCTCGCTGCGCGTGAAGCCCTGGAGGTCGATTTCGAAGACGCCTTCGTCGCCCTGCGCGGAGGCGCCGAGCAGGCTATGGAAGACGGGGTCGCCGTCGAGCCGCGGGAAGCAGGACCACACGATCCGTCCTCGCCGGTCGATCAGCGCAGCGATGGCGCTGTTGCCGACGACGCCGAGATCGAGATCGCTCATGCCCTGCCCCCCTGCCTCCCGCCCGCGGCCGCATCTGCCAGGAAGGCGCGCACAGCGGGCGGATCATCCAGATACAAATCTGCTCCGACCGCTTCGGGTTCCCGGCCTACCGCGACGGCAATGCCGTTGAGGGCCCGTGCCGCGGCGAAAGCATCCTCGTCCGTCCGATCGTCGCCGAAGAAGACGGGCCGCCGGCCGAGGAAGGGCTCCTCCAACATGAAGGCGTCGAGCGCCGAGCCCTTGTGCGCCCCGGTGGTGCGCAGTTCCACCACGCACTTGCCGGGCAGTGCGGCGAGGGTGCCGCCGCTCTCGCGCGCGAGATCTTCCGCAAGGGACCTGACGGCCTCGAAGGCCTCGGGCGCCGCGCGGTAGTGCACGGCGATCGACAGGCCCTTGTCTTCGATGATGATGCCCGGCACTGCGGCGAAGGCGGTGCAGATGGCCTGTCGCGCGGCGGCGAGGGTGGGAGGCGCGGGAAAGCGCTGGCACACGCCGCCCGCGCTGCGCCGCTCCAGCCCGTGCAGCGCGCCGACGGCGGCGACGGCATCGCCGAAGCGCGTGTCGATCCAGGCGAGCGAGCGCCCGCTCAAAAGCGCCAGCGCCCCGTCGTAGCGCAGCCGCGCCCGGACGAGGTCTCGGCACAGCGCGTCCGACACGACGACGTCGTCCGGTCGGGCCGCCATGTCGACGAGCGTCCCGTCGATGTCGAAGAAGAGGGCGAAAGCGTCGGCGCGGGCGATGATCTCTTCGAATGCGTGCATCATGGGCGCGAGCGCGCGGCGCTCAGTCCTTGCGCCGCAGACGGACCACGACATCGACGCGGGCGATCTCCATGCCCTCCGGCGGCGTCGGCAGGTCTCCCACCGTGATGGCGGGGCCGGGAATGTCCATCATCTTGTCCTCGCCCTCGACGAAGAAGTGATGGTGGTCCGAGAGGTTGGTGTCGAAATAGGTCTTGGAACCGTCCACCGCGAGCTCGCGCAGGAGGCCAGCCTGCGTGAACTGGTGCAGCGTGTTGTAGACGGTGGCGAGGGAGACTGGCACGCGCGCCCGCGTCGCCTCCTCGTAGAGCATCTCAGCCGAGACGTGCCGATCCCCCTTGGCGAAGAGGAGCCAGCCGAGCGAGACGCGCTGGCGGGTGGGCCTTAACCCGACCCGGCGCAGCTTCTCGCGCAGTTCGTGGAACGGGCACCCCCGACGCTCACCGTGGACGGTCGCAGGCGCCTGCGACGGGGCTCGAGAGCCCTCCTGCAGGCGTGCGGGAACGTCCGTCTCCCGGCGGGAATGCACTTGCTCGCTCATGTCTGCCAATGGCCCGGAAATTGCTATCTGTTCGCATTATCATATGGATTGGCTCGCGCGATCGCAACCCGCGGGAGGTGATGCCCAGGGCGTCGCCTCCGCTCGGTGGGCGCAAAAGCGCCGTTCCCCGCTTTCGGCCTCGCGGTCACTATGTTAGGAGAGCCCGGTGCATCGGGCTCATAGCGCCTGGTTCGTGACAATCGAATGAAGGGATCGTCCGAGGATTATGGAGCGGCAGTCGAACTTCAGCTACGAGGAACTTCTCGCCTGCGGCCGCGGCGAGTTGTTCGGCGCCGGCAATGCCCAACTGCCGCTGCCCCCCATGCTCATGTTCGACCGGATCACCGCGATCGCCGAGGAGGGTGGCGCCAACGGCAAGGGCTTGGTGCGTGCCGAGCTCGACGTGCGCTCGGACCTCTGGTTCTTCGGCTGCCATTTCAAGGGCGATCCGGTCATGCCGGGCTGCCTCGGCCTCGACGCCCTGTGGCAGATGGTCGGCTTCTTCCTCGGATGGCTCGGCTCCCCGGGACGCGGGCGGGCGCTCGGCGTCGGCGAGGTCAAGTTCGTCGACCAGGTGCTGCCGACCGTCAAGCAGGTGGTCTACGGCGTCGATCTGAAGCGCGTCTTCCGGTCCAAGCTCGTGCTCGGCATCGCCGACGGCTGGGTGGAGGCCGACGGCAAGCGCATTTACGAGGCCAGGGACCTCAGGGTCGGCCTGTTCCAGGCCGAGGCCGGCAGCGCGGCCTGATTGCACGGCAGGTAGACAGCCCCGTTCGGGCCCCCCACATAGGGCACTGAGCCCGTTTGGTTGATCTGAGGAAAGGATACGGCTGCCATGAGGCGCGTCGTCGTCACCGGGATGGGCATCGTCTCGTCCATCGGCAACAACACGCAGGAGGTACTCGCCTCCCTGCGCGAAGCGCGGTCGGGCATCGTCTTCGCCGACGACTATGCCAAGCTCGGTTTCCGCTGCCAGGTCCATGGCGCGCCGGCGCTGAACCCTGAGGAGGTTGTCGACCGGCGCGCCATGCGCTTCCTCGGCACCGGGGCAGCGTGGAACCACGTCGCCATGGAGCAGGCAATCCAGGACGCCGGGCTCGAGGCCGGCGAGGTCAGCCACGAGCGCACCGGCATCATCATGGGCTCGGGTGGTCCCTCCACCCGCACGCTTGTCGAGGCCGCCGACATCGCCCGCACCAAGGGGCCGAAGCGCATCGGCCCCTTCGCCGTGCCGAAGGCCATGTCCTCCACCGCTTCCGCGACGCTCGCCACCTGGTTCAAGATCAAGGGCGTCAACTATTCGATCTCCTCGGCCTGCGCGACGTCCAATCATTGCATCGGCAATGCCTACGAGACGATCCAGTACGGCAAGCAGGACGTGATCTTCGCCGGCGGCTGCGAAGAACTGGACTGGACGTTGTCCATGCTCTTCGACGCCATGGGCGCCATGTCCACCAAATACAACGAGCAGCCGCGCACGGCGTCGCGCGCCTATGACAGGAACCGCGACGGCTTCGTTATCGCCGGCGGCGCGGGCGTGCTCGTCCTCGAAGAACTGGAGCACGCCAAGGCGCGCGGCGCCAAGATCTACGGCGAGATCGTCGGCTACGGCGCCACCTCCGACGGCTATGACATGGTCGCCCCCTCCGGTGAGGGCGCCGTGCGCTGCATGCGCATGGCCCTCGAGAGCGTGAAGGTGCCGGTCGACTACATCAACCCGCACGCCACCTCGACGCCAGTGGGCGACGAGAAGGAGATCGAGGCCATCCGCGAGGTCTTCGGCGGTAAGTGCCCGCCGATCTCGGCGACCAAGTCGCTGACCGGCCACTCGCTCGGCGCCACCGGCGTGCAGGAGGCGATCTATTCGCTGCTCATGATGAACAACGGCTTCATCTGCGAGAGCGCCAATATCGAGGAGCTCGATCCCATCTTCGCCGACATGCCCATCGTGCGCGAGCGCATCGACAACGCCAAGCTCGGCTGCGTGCTGTCCAATTCCTTCGGCTTTGGCGGCACAAACGCAACCATCGTCATGAAGCAGCTCGACGCGTAAGCGGCGGGCCATACCGGGAGTGCCTCCTTGACAGGGCTCATGCACGGAAAGCGCGGCCTCATCATGGGCGTCGCGAACGATCACTCGATTGCCTGGGGCATTGCCAAGACACTTCGCCAGCACGGCGCCGAGCTCGCCTTCACCTACCAGGGCGAAGCGCTGAAGAAGCGCGTGGCGCCGCTGGCCGAATCGCTCGATTCGACGCTTATCATGCCCTGCGACGTGGAGGATATCGCCACCGTCGACGCGGTCTGCGACGAATTGAAAGACGCCTGGGGCAGCCTCGATTTCGTCGTCCACGCCATCGGCTTCTCGGACAAGAACGAACTCAAGGGCCGCTACGCCGACACGACCCGCGCCAATTTCTCGCGCACCATGGTCATCTCCTGCTTCTCCTTCACGGAGATCGCCAAGCGCGCCGCGGCGCTGATGCCGAACGGCGGCTCCCTGCTCACGCTGACCTATGGCGGCTCGACGCGGGTGATGCCGAACTACAATGTCATGGGCGTCGCCAAGGCCGCGCTCGAGGCGAGCGTGCGCTATCTCGCCGCCGATTTCGGCGCCGAGGGCATCCGCGTCAATGCCATCTCGGCGGGACCCGTGCGCACGCTGGCCGGCGCCGGCGTCGCCGACGCGCGCCTCATGTTCAACTACCAGAAGGCCCATGCGCCCCTGCGTCGCACAGTGACCATCGAGGAGGTCGGCGGCTCCGCCCTCTACCTCCTGTCCGACCTGTCGAGCGGGGTGACGGGCGAGATCCACTACGTCGATTCCGGCTATAATATCATCTCGATGCCGCGGCCGGACGTGCTCAAGGCCCAGGAGAAGGCGGAAGCCGCGAGCGAGCGGCTCGCCGATCCGGCAACGGCCTGAACGGACGGGCGTTCACCGTCTCGTGAGACCGCAGCGATTGACGCGGCCCGCGAGCCGGTGCACCCACAGGCCCATGGTCCAGCCTTCACGCCGCACGATCATCCAGGGCCTCGCCGGCGCACTCGTCGCCGGCGGCTCGGCACAGGCGCTCGCCGCCGCCATCACGGCACCGCACAACCGCGTGCCCAGCGAGCTCGTCAACGAGATCGCGCTCCTGCCCATCCGCATCGCGGTGGGCAGCGCCCAGCCCGACATCACGATCGTCGAGTTCTTCGACTACAACTGCCCTTGGTGCCGGCAGTCGTGCCGGGACGCGGCCGCCCTTCTCAAGAGCGAGCAGGACCTCGCCTATGTTCTCGTCAACTATCCGATCCTGAGCGAGCAATCGGTCGAGGCGGCGCGCATCGCCCTCGCCTTTGCCGAGATGCGGCCGGCGGCGGATTATTTCGAGCTGCACCAGCGCATCTTCGGCCTCAAGGGCCGCATCGATGCGCAGCGCACCTTCGACATCGCCGCCACCTTCCCGCTCGACAAGCACGAGCTCCTGAAGCGGGCCGATTCGGAGGCGGTGACGAACGCCCTGGGCCAGGCCGTGACGCTCGGCTCCGACCTCGGCTTCAACGCCACCCCCTCCTATACGGTGATGACGGAGGCCTTCCACGGCTTCGTTCCCCTCGCCGACAAGCGCGCCGTCATCGCCAACCTGCGCGCCTGCGAGGCCGTCACCTGCTGAGCGGCGTCAGAACCGGTAGCTGACGCCCGCCCGGACGAGATGGTTGGTCAGGTCCCCCTTCACCCGGGCGCCGTCGCCGAGCACAATCTTCTGGCCGCCATAGCGCACGAAGTCGTATTCCGCCCGCAGGGCCAGGCGATCGGTCATCGCATATTCGACGCCGCCGCCGAGGAGATAGCCGCCACGCCAGCCATCGCGCGTATGGCCGTCCTTGACGTCGATGTTGGACCGGGCATAGCCGGCGGTGGTGAAGACGAGGAGCCGGCCGACGGCAACACCCGCACGGAGCTTGGCCGCGAGCATCCAGCTCTGGTCGATGCGTGCGCCGCCGAGCGCCGGGCCCGAGCCGCTCTTGCCGCCGAGATAGGCGGCCTCGAGCTCGCCGCCGAGCGCGAACAAGCCGAGCTGCGTGAGATAACCGGCATGCGCGCCGCCGGTGAAGCCACCCTCGGACCTGGCGCCGCGGCCGAAGCTCGCCCGCCGGTAGCCACCATTGACGCCGATGTAGGCGCCGCTCCATGTGAAGGTGGGCGGCGCAGCATAGGACGACGTCGTGTCGTAGAGGCGCGGGGCGGGGTCCGCGGCGAGAGCCCCGGCGGTGCCGGCGAGGACGAGGGCCGGGACGGCGAATATACGCAGATGCATGAAAAGTTGCTCCAAGTGGGAGGAATGCGGCGGCCATGGCCTGCCGCTGCGCCGTCCCGTGCAGGACGCGCCGCAGCCGGCCATTGCGTTGCGGGCGGCGGCAGGGATGGGGGCCCTGCGCGCCGCGCCGGCTGCGGCGCGCATCAGACCGTCGGGACGGCACTGACGAATGCTTCTCTCGCCGCCGGGCATTGCCGCTCCATTACGGAACGGATGCTTCCTTCGGAAAAAGCAGCGAGACCCGTGCGCCGCCCTCCTCGGCCTCGCCGATGGTGACGGTGCCCCCATGCAACGCCATGACCTGCGCGACGATGGCGAGGCCAAGCCCGGCGCCGGCGCCCGCCCCGGCGCGCGCGAAGGGTTTCATCACTTCCGCCCTGAGGGCCTCGGGCACACCCGCTCCGCGGTCCGTGACAGCAATCTCACCATGGGCCACGCTGACGGTGACCAGCCCGCCGCCGTGACGAACGGCATTTTCGACAAGGTTGGTCAGGGCCAGTCTCAGCGCCATCTCGCTGCCGGTGACGATAACCGGCCGCGGCGCCTCGAGCGCCAGCTCCGTGTCCGCGGCGAGCGCCGCCGGCGCCTGCTCCGCCACGACCATGCGCGCCAGCGCCACGAGGTCCACGCGCGCCCGCGCCAGGGGCTGGCCGGACAGGCGCGCCAGATGCAGCAATGTCGCCACGATGCCCGACAGGCGCTGCACGTCCGCGATCAGCTCGGCCCGCAGGCCGACGTCCCGCACGCGCTCGAGGCGCATCCGCATCCTCGTCAGCGGCGTGCGCAACTCGTGAGCGGCGTTCGACAGAAAGGTCCGCTGCGCCTGCGCGGCGGCGTCGATCCGCTCGAGCGCTCGGTTAAAGGCGCCGGCGAGCGGCCTGAGCTCCGCCGGGGCCTGCGCCGCCGGCAGCCGTCGGCCGGCCGGCAGCCCGTCGATGGCTTCGGCCGCGCCGGCCATGGCGTGGACCGGCCGGGCGATCAGCCGCGGGATGGCCCAGACGGCGGCGATCATGACGAGCAGGAGGAAAACGCCATAGGCGACGATCAGCGGCGTATTGTGGCCAAAGCCGAACAGCAGTTCCTCGACCAGCGAGAAGGTGACGCCGCCGAGCTCGATCATCACCGGGCCGGCGCGTGTCTCCTCGCTCGCGGCATAGCCGAGCAGGCGCCTCTCGCCGACGACATACTCGAACTGCGCATGGTCGATCCGCCCGGCCCAGCCCTGCAGCCAGGCTCCGGCCGGTGGCTGCGCCGGTCCGCCGGAGACGGCCTCGTCGCCCGCGCGCACAACGTACCAGAAGAACGGCCGGTCCGCTTCCAGCGCGGCGAGCGCCTTGCTCGCTTTCAGGATGAGGCGGCCGTCCGCGTCCCGGTCAACGGCGTCGCGCAGGATACGCGCGGCATATTTTGAGCCTTCGGGCGACTTGTCGGGATCGCCGATGGTGACGAGCACCGAGATGAGCAGGACAGTGACGCCCACGAGGAGTACGGCCGTGAGGCATGCCACGGCCACGCTCGCGCGGAAGGTGATGGAGCGGGGCAACCTCACGACGCGCTCAGCATGTAGCCGACACCCCGCACCGATCGGATGACGACCTCGCAATCGGCCTCACGCAGCCGGCGGCGCAGCCGCGAGACGTGCGAGTCGAGCGCGTTCGACTGGATATCGTCGTCGAAGCAATAGACGGCGCCCTCCAGCGCCTCGCGCAGGACGACGCGGCCCGCCCGGCGCGCGAGCAGTTCGAGCAGCGCAAGTTCGCGCCGCGGCAGTACGATCGGCGTATCGTCGCGGTGCACCGAACGCTGCACGCTGTCGAAGCGCAGGTTGCCGACGCGGATGACGGTGTCGCGCGCCGCCGAGAGGCGCCGCAGGACGGCTCGCATGCGGGCAATGAGCTCCGCCGGCTCGAAGGGCTTGCCGACATAGTCGTCGGCACCGCCGTCGAGGGCGTTCGCGATCTCCTCGGGGTCGTCGAGGGCGGTGAGGAGGATGGTGCCCGGCTGGGGGCGGAGCACCCGCAGTTCCGCCAGGAGGCTCATCCCCTCACCATCCGGCAGTTGCCGGTCGATGACGACGAGATCGAAGGCGGCGACGGCGATCGCCGCCCGCGCGTCCTCGAGCGAGGTCACGAGGTCGCACGGCCCGAGCGCCTGCGTCAGCGTGGCGCGCAGCCACGCCCCGAGTTCGGGATCGTCTTCGATGACGAGTACACGCATGATCAGCCCCTTGATCCGCCGCTCCCGCATTGGCGGCGCAACATTACGCCAGCATGACCGGCCACCCGCCGCGCGCGCCGGGCAGTGCAGCCCTGCGCGGGCGGACTGGCCATCCGCGGCCGTTCGTCCTATTGGCTGGATGCACAAAAAAACGGCTTTCCGATACGGTGCGCCGCAACGGAAGCGGAGGAAACATGACGCAGCAGGCGAGCGCCCTGCCGCAGCGCGACGTCCGCATCATCGGCCTCGTCGGCGCGGCCCATTTTGCGAGCCACTTCTTCCAGCTGGTGCTGCCGCCACTATTCCCCTTCATCCGTGACGGGCTCGGGGTCAGCTATACGCAGCTCGGCGTTGCGATGGCGGTGTTCTATGCCGTCTCCGGCATTGGCCAGGTGGCCGCCGGCTTTCTCGTCGACCGCTACGGCCCGCAGCGAATCTTGCCCGCGGGCATCGCGCTCTTCGGCCTCGCGACGATCCTCGCCGGCCTCGCACCAGCCTACTGGATGCTGATCGTCGTCGCGATCGTCGCCGGCCTCGGCAACTGCGTCTTCCATCCGGCCGACTTCTCGGTGATGACGGCGCGCGTGACACCCTCGCGCCTTGCCCGCGCCTACAGCATCCACACGGTCTCCGGCACGCTTGGCTGGGCGGCGGCGCCGGTGACGCTGCTTCTCCTCAACGACCTCCTCGACTGGCGCATGGCGCTCATCGTCACCGGCGCGGCCGGCATCGTCTTCGCGCTCTATGTCGCCACGCAGCACCTGTTCCTGCGCGTCGCGCCCCATGAGCCTCATGCCGCCGACTCGGCAAGGCCGCCACAGGGCTCCCCCAGTACGGCGCAACTGCTCTTCGCCGCGCCGGTCGTGCTGTGCTTCGTCTATTTCACTTTGCTGTCGATCGCGCAGACCGGCATGCAGAGCTTCCTGCCGAGCCTGATGCCGCACGTGCAGGCGATCACCTTCGCCCTCGCCACCACCGCGACGACAGTCTATCTCGTCGCCAGCGCCACCGGCTCGCTCATCGGCGGCTTCCTCGCCGACCGGACGAGCAACCACGAGCGCATCGTCGGCGGCGGCCTCGTCGGCGCCGGCGTGCTCACGCTCGCGCTCGGCTATATCCCGCTGGCGCTCGCCACCGCCTTCGCGACGGTGGCCGTGGCGGGCTTCCTCACCGGCATCACCATTCCCTCGCGCGACATGCTGGTGCGCTCGGCGACGCCGGCCGGCTCGACCGGCAAGATCTTCGGCTTCGTCTATTCCGGCCTCGACCTCGGGGCGATGCTGGCCCCGGTCGCGATCGGCCTTTTCCTCGATGGAGGGCAGGCGCATCTTGCCTTCGCCTTCATGGCGGCGGCGCTGATCGGCACCATCACCGCGGCCTTCCTCGTCAAGTGGGGCACGCGCCGGGCCGCCGTGCGGGCGACGAACATATAAAGACTTCTTTATGTCTTTATTGCCTGCAGGCGGCGCGGCTGCTATAGGTCGCGCCGAACCTAACGCCGTACTGAAATCACGGATCGTCCCGCCATGACCCAGGACTATATCGTCAAGGACATTTCGCTGGCCGAGTGGGGCCGCAAGGAGATCGCCATCGCCGAAAGCGAGATGCCCGGCCTCATGGCCGTGCGCGAGGAGTTCGGCCCGAGCCAGCCGCTCAAGGGCGCCCGCATCGCCGGCTCCCTGCACATGACCATCCAGACCGCCGTGCTGATCGAGACGCTGAAGGCGCTCGGCGCCGACATCCGCTGGGTGTCGTGCAACATCTATTCGACGCAGGACCATGCCGCCGCGGCCATCGCCGCCGCCGGCATCCCCGTCTTCGCCGTCAAGGGCGAGACGCTGAAGGACTACTGGGACTACACCGCCAGGCTGTTCGACTGGCACGGCGGCGGCGTGCCCAACATGATCCTCGATGATGGCGGCGACGCCACCATGTTTGTCCATGCCGGCGTGCGCGCCGAGGCGGGCGACACCGCCTTCCTCGACAAGCCCGGCTCCGAGGAGGAGGAGATCTTCTTCGCCCTCATCAAGCGCATGCTCGTCGAGAAGCCGAAGGGCTGGTTCGGCGAGGTCGCCCGCTCCATCAAAGGCGTGTCCGAGGAGACGACGACGGGCGTGCACCGCCTCTACATGCTGGCCAAGGAGGGCAAGCTCCTCTTCCCCGCCATCAACGTCAACGACTCCGTGACGAAGTCGAAGTTCGACAATCTCTACGGCTGCCGCGAGTCGCTCGTCGACGGCATCCGCCGCGGTACGGACGTGATGATGGCCGGCAAGGTGGCCATGGTCGCCGGCTTCGGCGACGTGGGCAAGGGCTCGGCCGCCTCGCTGCGCAACGCCGGCTGCCGCGTCATGGTGTCGGAGGTCGACCCCATCTGCGCCCTGCAGGCGGCGATGGAGGGCTACGAGGTGACGACGATGGAGGACGCCGCCCCGCGCGCCGACATCTTCGTGACGGCCACCGGCAACAAGGACGTCATCACCGTCGACCACATGCGCGCCATGAAGGATCGCGCCATCGTCTGCAACATCGGCCACTTCGACAACGAGATCCAGGTCGCCGGCCTCAAGAACTTCAAGTGGCACAACGTCAAGCCGCAGGTGGACGAGATCGAGTTCCCCGACGGCAAGCGCATCATCCTCCTGTCGGAGGGCCGCCTCGTGAACCTCGGCAACGCCACGGGCCACCCCTCCTTCGTGATGAGTGCCTCCTTCACCAACCAGACGCTGGCGCAGATCGAGCTCTTCACCAAGCAGGGCAAGTACGAGAAGACCGTCTATACGCTGCCCAAGCATCTCGACGAGAAGGTCGCGATGCTGCACCTCGCCAAGATCGGCGTGAAGCTGTCGAAGCTCTCGGACGAGCAGGCGGCCTATATCGGCGTCACGCCGCAGGGCCCGTTCAAGCCCGAGCACTACCGCTACTGACACCGGCGTTCTCCACACGCATCCACATGGATCGCCCGGTGGCCGCCACCGGGCGATTTGCCTTTTGTTAACCACTTCCTGCAGAAGTCGTTGAAACGCTACAGTGGCTCGATTCGCGGCCTGGGCGAGCGCGTGCGCGCGGCGGCGGAAGCGAGGATCGGACGATGCAGGGAGCAACGAGGGCTGGCGAACGGCGGGGGGTGCATTCCTCCCGCGCGATCCCCGCGCTCTCGTCCATGGGCCTCGCCATGAGCCTCGCCGGCCTCCCTGCGCCCGCCGCGGCTCAAGGGCTCGCGCCGCTCATCAGCCGCGCCGCGCCGCAGGATTTCGCCGGCCTAGCCCTCGTGCTTGGCCTGATCGCCTTCGCCACCACCACTGCCCTCGTACATCTCAGGGAGCGCCGCCGCTGGGCGCGACAGGAGGCGCTGCTCGCCGGGGAGAACGAGGAGCTACGCGCTCGAGCCGACCGTGTCGCCATGCTGGTCGCCACCGAGCCGCAGCTGCTCGTGAGCTGGCACGGGCGCGACGCCGAGCCGCAGATAGAAGGCGACGTCGGCATCCTCGGTGAAGGCGCCTCGGGCCGTCGGGTGCTCGCCTTCGGCTCCTGGCTGCCCGCGGCCGGGGCGCAGGCGCTGGAACGGGCGCTGGAGCGCCTGAAGGAGCGCGGCGAGCGCTTCCAGATGAATCTGAGGGCCACCAGCGGCGCTTATTACGAGGCCGAGGGCCGGGCCATTGGCGGCCGTGCCGTGCTCCGTCTGCGTGAGGTCACAGGCGACCGTCTCGACCTGCTGCGCCATCGCGACGCCCTCGCCGAAGCTCAGGCGGAAAGGCGCGCGCTCGCCGGCGTGCTCGATGGCCTGCCCGAGCCTGCTTGGCGTCGGGATGCCGAAGGCAGGCTCATCTGGGTCAATCGCGCCTATGCCAAGGCCGTCGAGGCGGCCGATCCTGCCGAGGCGGTGAGCCGCGGCCTCGAATTGCTTGATGCGCCGACACGCAAAGCCATGGAACGCCAACGTGCGGCGGGCGCAACCTATCGCGACCGCGTCACCGCTGTCGTGGCCGGGGCGCGGCGGGTGCTGGACGTGACCGAGACGCCGAGCGTCGACGGCACCGCCGGCATCGCCATCGACGTGTCCGAGCTCGAAGCCGTCCGCTCCGATCTCGAGCGGCAGATGGCGGCGCATGTGCGGACGCTCGACCAGTTGCCGACTGCCGTCGCCATCTTCGATGCCGGCCAGCGTCTCACCTTCTGCAACGCCGCCTATCGCGAACTGTGGCAGCTCGACGCCACCTTCCTCGAGGCCGGCCCGACGGACAGCGAGGTGCTCGATGAATTGCGCGCTCGCCGTCGGCTGCCCGAACAGGCTGACTTTCGCGCATGGAAGGCCGACGTTCTCGCCGCGCACCGCTCGGTCGAGCCGCAGGAGCACTGGTGGTACCTGCCGGACGGGCGCACCCTGCGCGTCCTCGCCAACCCCAATCCGAAGGGCGGCGTCACGTACCTGTTCGACGACGTGAGCGAGCGCTTCAATCTCGAATCGCGCTTCAACGCCCTGCTCAGCGCCCAGGGCGAGACCCTGAACTCCCTGCGCGAGGGCGTCGCTGTCTTCGGCTCGAACGGCCATCTCAAACTCTGCAACCCGGCCTTCGGCCACCTGTGGCAGCTCTCGGAAGACGTGCTGGCCGACCTGCCGCACATCGACGACGTGATCCGTCTGTGCGGCCTACTGGCCCCGCGGCAGGAGGCCTGGGACGTCATCCGCGGCGCCGTCGCCGGCGTGCACGACACGCGCACCGGCTTCGCTGCGCGCATGGACCGGCGCGACGGAACGGTCATCGATTGCGTCACCGCGCCATTGCCGGATGGCTCGACCCTCCTCACCTTCACCGACGTGACGGCGAGTGTAGAGGTGGAGCGGGCGCTGAAGGAAAGGAACCAGGCGCTCGAACAGGCCTCGCGCCTGCGCGAGGACTTCGTCCACCACGTCTCCTACGAACTGCGCTCGCCGCTGACCAACATCATCGGCTTCGTGCAGCTGCTCGATGCCGAGACGGTCGGCCCACTCAATGACAAGCAGCGCGAATACGCCTCGCATATCACCAAGTCCTCGGCGGCCTTGCTCGCCATCATCAACGATATTCTCGATCTCGCCACGGTCGACAACGGCGCCATCGCCCTCGCCTGCGAGGAGATCGATATCCGCGAGACGATCGATGCCGCGCTCACCGGCCTGCAGGACCGCTTGGCAGAGCGCGACATCGGGGTCGCCATCGACGTGCCGGCCGACATCGGCCGCTTCGTCGCCGATGCCAAGCGCGTGCGTCAGGTGCTGTTCAACCTGTTGTCGAACGCCATCGGCTTCTCCGATCCCGGCCAGACCGTCACCGTCACGGCGCGCCGCGAGGGCGAGGAGGTCGTCTTCACGGTCAGCGATACCGGGCGGGGTATCGCGCCGGAGGTTCGGGCCCGCGTCTTCGACCGCTTCGAGAGCCACACCCTCGGCTCCGGCCACCGCGGCGTCGGGCTCGGTCTCTCCATCGTGCGCTCCTTCGTCGAGCTGCACGGCGGCACGGTGGCGCTCGATTCGGCGCCCGGCCGCGGCACCACAGTGACCTGCCGCTTTCCCCGCGTGCCGAGCCGCACGGCAGCGGAGTAACGAGTTGGCTTTCGAGTGGACGAGACGATGGTGAGTTCTCCCTTCCCGGCCGGGCAGGCTGCGGCTTCCGGCACGCGCGGCGGCGGCGAGGCGGCGACGGCTACCTGGCAGCTCGACCTGCCGAACGAGGCCGCGACGCAGCGCCTCGCCGAGGTGCTGTGCGAGGAGCTGAAGGCGGGCGATCTCGTCACTTTGTCGGGGGACCTCGGTGCAGGCAAGACCACCTTCGCCCGCAGCCTCATCCGCACCCTCGCGGGCGATGCGGGCCTCGAGGTGCCGAGCCCGACCTTCACCCTGATGCAGCTCTACGACACCGCGTGCCCGCCGGTGGTGCATGCCGATTTCTACCGGCTCGGCGGCGCGGATGAGCTCACCGACCTCGGCTGGGAGGAGGCCTGCGAAGGCGCACTTGTCCTCGTCGAATGGCCGCAGAAGGCCGAGGAGGCCCTGTCACCCGACCGGCTGGACATCGCCTTCCATCTCCTGCCGCACGAGCATCCCGGGCGCCGCCGGATCGTGATGACCGGCTACGGCCGCTTCGCGCCGCGGCTCTTCCGGTTGCGCGCGATCCGCACATTGCTCGACGCTGCCGGCTGGGGCGACGCCGAGCGCCGGCACATCCAGGGCGACGCCTCCTATCGCGAATACGAGCGCCTCATCAGGCCGGACGGCGCAACCGCCGTATTGATGATCTCGCCGCCCCGGCCGCCGGGCCCCGTGCTCCGCGGCATCAAGCCCTATCCGATCGCGGCGAAGCTCGCCCTCACCGTCCATCCCTTCGTCGCCGTCGACAAAGGTCTCAGGGCCCTCGGCTTCAGCGCACCGGACATCTACGCCGCCGATCTCGACACCGGCCTCCTGCTGCTCGAGGACCTCGGCAGTGAGCCAGTCATCGCCGACGGCTCCCCCATCCCGGAGCGCTACCGCGAGGCGACCCTGCTGCTTGCGAAGCTCCACGGCACCACCTTGCCGGACGTCCTGCCCGTGGCAGACGGCATCGATCACGTCATCCCGCCCTACGACCTCGAGGCGCTGTTGACGGAGGTCGAGCTCATCATCGACTGGTATGCCCCTCACATCGGCGGCAAGGCCTTGTCCGCCGTCGCCCGCGCTCAGTTCAACACCTTGTGGACGCGCCTGCTGGCGGATGTCGTGACTGCCCCCTCCACCTGGACGCTGCGCGACTTCCACTCACCGAACCTCATCTGGCTGCCGGAGCGACAGGGGCTCGCCCGACTCGGCCTCCTCGACTTTCAGGATGCTGTCCTCGGCCACCCGGCCTACGACCTCGCAGCCTTGCTGCAGGATGCGCGCGTCACCGTGCCGGCCGAGCTCGAACTGTCGCTGCTCGGCGCCTATGCCCGGGCCCGGCAGGGGCAGGATCCGGACTTCGACGTTGGCGGCTTCGCCGCCGCCTATGCCGTCCTTGCCGCCCAGCGGGGCACCAAGCTGTTCGGCACCTTCGCGCGCCTTGCCAAGCGCGACGGCAAGAGCATCTATCTCAACCACCTGCCGCGGCTCAGGACTTATCTGGTGCGCAACCTGGCCCATCCGGTGTTGTCCGAGCTGCGGCTCTGGTATGAGACGCACCTGCCGGCGCTCGTCGCCGACACCTGACCTTTCGCGATGCGAACACGATGAGCCGCCCTGCCGCCATGCCTCGCCGCACCATGCCTCGCCGTGCCATGATCCTTGCAGCCGGGCTCGGCAAGCGCATGCGCCCGATCACCGCCACGACGCCGAAGCCACTCGTGCGCGTGGCGGGGCGCTCCCTGCTCGACCGGGCGCTCGACAGGCTCGCGGCCGCTGGCGTCGAGGATGTCGTCATCAACGTCCATTATCTCGCCGACCTCGTCGAGCAGCACGCTCGCCGGCGCAAGGGCGGGCCGAAGGTGCACATCTCCGACGAACGGCAGAAGCTCCTCGACACCGGCGGCGGCATCCGCAAGGCGCTGCCCCTCCTCGGCGAGGAGCCGTTCTTCCTCGTCAACAGCGACACCTTGTGGCTTGAGGGCCCGCTGCCGAACCTCGACCTCCTGGCCGACGAATGGGACGCTCAGCGGATGGACATCCTGCTGCTGATGGCCCCGACTGCGACGAGCCTCGGCTACGACGGACGCGGCGACTTCTCCATGGATGCCTCCGGCCGCCTGACGCGCCGTCCCGAGCGCGAGGTCGTGCCGTTTGCCTATGCGGGCGTCGCCATCGTTAAGCCGCAGCTCTTCGCCGACGCGCCGGAGGGCCCGTTCTCGCTCAACCGCATTTTCGATGAGGTGGCGGAGCGGGGCCGGCTTCACGGCGCACGCATCGAGGGCCAGTGGCTGCATGTCGGCACGCCCGAGGCACTGCGCGCGGCCGAGGCCCGCTTCGCCACGACGGACTGACGATGGCAGGGCAGGCGCCGGCACGGGTCTTCACCATCCCCCCGGGGGCGCCGTTCCTCGCAACCTTCGCCGATGCGCTGCTCGCCGGCCGCATCGTGCCCGGTTTCCCGGGCACCGACGATCCCCTCGCGCTCGCCTCGGCCACCATCTACCTGCCGACCCGACGTGCCGCCCGCGCACTCGCCGCGACCCTCGCCGAGCGGCTGCCGCAGCGCAGCGTGCTGCTGCCCGACATCCAGCCGCTCGGCGACCTCGATGCCGCGGAGCTCGCCCTCGCGGGGGAGGCGGAGCGCGCCTTCGGCGACGCGGCCGTGCATCTGCCGCCGGCGCTGGCGCCGACTGAGCGGCGCCTCATCCTTACCCGCCTCGTGCTGCAATGGGCCCGCGCCCTCGACGGCGCCATCCTGCCGGCCGAGGCGCACGAGCCCCTGCTCGTGCCCGCATCGCCGGCCGACGCCCTTGCCCTCGCCGACGATCTCGCCGCCCTCATGGACGGGCTCGCGACCGAGGACATCCCCTGGGCGGCGCTCGCCGGCCTCGTGGAGGAGCGCTACTCGCGCTATTACGGCATCACGCTCGACTTCGTGAAGATCGCCGCCGAGATGTGGCCGGCCATCCTCGCCGAGCGGCAGGCGAGCGACCCCGCCCGGCGCCGCTCGGCCCTCATCGACGCGCGGGCCGCCAGCCTCGCGGCGGCGGCGCCCCAAAGACCGGTGATCGTCGCCGGCTCGACGGGCTCCATCCCCGCCACAGCCCGGCTCATCGCCGCCATCGCACGCCTGCCCAAGGGCGCCGTGGTGCTGCCGGGGCTCGACACCGGGCTCGATGACGACACCTTCGCGCTCATCGGCGCGGGCGCCGACCTAACGGTGCATAACCACCCGCAGGCGATGCTCGCCCGCCTTCTCGCCACCATCGGCATTCCGCGCGCCGACGTCGCCGTCCTCGGCGCGCCCCCGTCGGGCCTTGCCGCTCGCTCGCGCTTCCTCTCCGAGGCCATGCGGCCGGCGGAGACCACGGACCTGTGGGCCGAGCCCGCCCACCGCCCGTCGGAGGCCGATCTTCACGCCGCCTTCGACGGCCTCGCCCTCGTCGAGGCGGCGGACGAGCGGGAGGAGGCGCTGTGCGCGGCCATTGCCCTGCGCGAGGCGCTGGAGGATCCGAAGGCGACGGCGGCGCTGGTGACGCCGGACCGGGCGCTCGCCGAGCGCGTGGCCGCCGAGCTCGCCCGCTGGGGCATCGCCGCCGAGGATTCGGCCGGCCTGCCGCTGCGGCGCAGCCCGCACGGCACGCTCGCCCGCCTCGTCGCCGATGCGGCTGCCGCCGACCACGAGCCCACGATCCTCGCCAGCCTCGTCGCCCATCCCCTCGCCCGCTTCGGCTGGCCACGGGCGACAATGGAGCGCGCTGCCCGCACGCTCGAGATCGGAGTGCTGCGCGGCCCCGCGCCGCCGCCGGGCCTTGCCGGTATCGCCGCCGTGCTCGCCGAGCGGCGGGCGGAAGCAAGCGACCACCGCGCGCCGCGGCCGCTGCGCCGCTTGACCGACACGGATTGGGACCTCGCCGAGACGCTCCTTACGCGCCTTAGCGAAGCCTTCTCCGGCTTTCGCGCCGAGGACGGAGAGGAACTCGACCTCGTCGCCCTCGTCGGCGCCCACCGCGCCGCGCTCGATGCAGTGGCGCGCCCCGGCGCCGACGAGCCGCTGCCCCTCGCCGCGGGAGAGGCGGGAGAGGCCCTGGCCGAGGTCTTCGACGCGGCAACGAGCGCGAAGGTCGACGGCCTCACCGGCCGCTTCGCCGATTATCCGGCCTTCTTCGCGACGCTGATGGCCGACGCGGTGGTGCGCCGGCCGATGTCCGGCCACCGGCGCGTCAAGATCCTCGGCCTGCTCGAGGCGCGCCTCGTCGAGGCCGATCGCCTCGTCCTCGGCGGGCTCGACGAGGAGGTGTGGCCGCCGACGGCGCGCACCGATGCCTTCCTCAACCGGCCGATGCGCGCCGCCCTCGGCCTCGCCCCGCCCGAGCGGCGCATCGGCCAGACGGCCCACGACTTCGTGCAGGCGCTCGGCACGCGCGACGTGGTGCTGACCCGGGCCCTGAAGCGCGGCGATGCGCCGACCGTCCCTTCGCGCTTCCTGCAGCGCATGCAGGCGCTGGCGGGCGACGAGCTGTGCGCGGAGCTGAGGCGACGGGGCGAGCGCCTGCGCCGCTACGCCGGGGCGCTGACGCGCCCGCCCGCACTCAGGCCCATCGAGCGGCCGCGGCCGAAGCCCGACCCGGCGCTGATCCCGCGCCGCCTCAGCGTCACCGAGGTCGAGACGCTGGTGCGCGACCCCTATGCCATCTTCGCCCGCCATGTGCTGAAGCTCGATCCGCTCGATCCCATCGCCGTGCCGCCGGGCGCCGCCGACCGCGGCACCATCGTGCACGAGGCGCTCGGCGCCTTCACCGCCCGCCATCCCGTGACGCTGCCGGCCGAAGCAGCCGAGGAACTGGTCGCCATCGGCCGGCAGGCCTTTGCCCCCATCGCCGCCTATCCGGATGTCGCGGCGCTGTGGTGGCCCCGCTTCCTGCGCCTCGCCGGGGCTTTCATCGCCTGGGAGACGGAGCGACGCGCGGATATCGATGTCGTTCAGGCCGAGGTGGCCGGCGCCCTCGCACTGGCGCTAGCCGACGGCAACCCCTTCCGCATCACGGCACGCGCCGACCGCATCGAGCGCCTGCGCGACGGCCGGGTGGTGATCGTCGATTTCAAGACAGGGCAGCCGCCGAGCTCAAAGCAGGTCTTCGCCGGCTTCTCCCCGCAGCTCACGCTAGAGGCTGCCATCCTTGCCGCAAGCGGCTTCCGCGACGTTGCACCAGTGCCCCCCGGGCTTTGTGAGCTTCTTTACATGCACGCCGGCGGCGCCCGTGACCCTCTGAGGCCCTGCCCGGTCAAGCCGCCGCGCGACGAGACGCGCTCCGTCGCCGAGATCGTCGTCGAGCACGAGAGGAAGCTGACGACCCTTCTGTCGCGCTACGTCACCGGCGAGATCGGCTTCGCGTCGCGACCCTTCCCGCAATTCGCCGGCCGCTTCGGCGCCTACGACCATCTCGCCCGCGTGCGCGAATGGTCGCTCGCCGGCGACGAGGCCGATCTTGGCGAACTCGGAGGCGAGGCATGAGCGGCCCGGCGCCCGGCGGGCTCAAGGTCCCGACGAAGACGATCCTCGACCAGCAGCGCGCCGCCCGGCCGGACGCCTCGGCCTGGGTGTCGGCCAATGCCGGCTCGGGCAAGACCAAGGTGCTCGCCGACCGCGTCATGCGGCTCCTGCTCTCCGGCACGGAGCCCTCGCGCATCCTCTGCCTCACCTTCACCAAGGCGGCGGCGGCGAACATGGAGAACCGCATCTTCGCCGAGCTCGGCAAGTGGGTGCGGCTCGACGACGAGGCGCTCACCGCCGCGCTCGAGAAGCTCGAGGGCCGCCGGCCGGACCGGGCCCGGCTCGCGCGCGCTCGCCGGCTCTTCGCCCATGCCGTCGAAACCCCCGGCGGCCTCAAGATCGAGACCATCCACGCCTTCTGCGAGCGCCTGCTGCACATGTTCCCCTTCGAGGCGAACGTGCCGGCGCGCTTCACGGTGCTTGACGACAACGAGAGCGCGGTTCTGCTCGCCGAGGCGCTGTCCACAGTCATGGCCCGGGCCGCCCTCGGCCGCGAACCCGGCCTGCGCGAGGCCCTGACGCTGCTCGCCGAGAACCATTCGGACACAGCCATCGCCGAGACGATCCGCGAGGCGCTGCGCCACCGCACGGCGCTCCTCGCCTACGCGCGCGAGCCCGACGCCTTCGCCGACACTATGGCCAGCCTTGCCACTGCCCTTGGTCTCGCGGAGGGCGAGACACTGCAGACCATCGCCCGCGCCATGTGCGAGGACGGCATCGCCCCGGCCGAATGGCCGGCGATCGCCGAGGTGCTGCGCGGCGGCAAGAAGACCGACCAGACGAATGCCGAAGCGCTGTCGCTGGCGGCGCGGGCGGACGATCCGTGGGAACGGCTGGCGCATTACCGCTCGCTGTTCTTCACCCAGAAGGGAACGCCGGCGGCCAACAGCAGCGTGGCGACGGCCGGCGTCCCGCGCGATCTTGCCGAGCGTCTTTTTGCCGAGCGCGATCGCCTCGCCGCCCTCGACGAGCGGATGAAGGGCGCAAGGACGCTTGAGCGGACGCAGGCCCTGCTCACCCTCGCGCAGGCTGTCCTCGCTCGCATCGAGGCTGTCAAGCGGGCGAGGGGCGCGCTCGATTTCGACGATCTGGTCGAGCGCACGCTGACCCTGCTCGAGCGCGCTGATACGGCCTGGGTGCTCTACAAGCTCGACGCCGGCATCGACCACCTCCTCGTCGATGAGGCGCAGGACACGAGTCCGACGCAATGGGCCATCCTGAAGCGGCTGACGGAGGAACTCTTTGCCGGTGAGGGCGCCGTCGCGAAGACACGCACGCTCTTTGCCGTAGGCGATCCCAAGCAGTCGATCTACGGATTCCAGGGCGCTGCACCGCAGGAATTCGAGGGCTCGGGCCGCTATTTCCAGACACGGGCAAAGCAGGCTGACCTCCTGTTCGAGCCGGTGGAGCTCACCGTCTCCTTCCGCTCCGCGCCGGCGGTGCTGAGCGCCGTCGATGCCGTCTTCTCGGTCGAGGCCCATTATCGCGGCCTCAGCTTCGCTGATGTCGCGGTCGGCACCGCGCATGAGAGCGCGCGCCCCGATGCCCCGGGCCTCGTCGAGATATGGGAGACGGAGCGGCCGGCAGATAGCGAGGAGCCGGAAGCCTGGGCGCTGCCGCTCGACGAAGTCACCGAAAGCGCGCCCGCCATCCGCGTGGCCGAGCGCATCGCCCGTACCGTCGAGCGGCTGACGCGGCACGGCGACGATGCCGGCCAGCGCTTCGCCCCGGGCGACATCCTCATTCTCGTGCGCAGCCGCGGCGCCTTCTTCGAGGCCGTCATTCGGGCCCTGAAGCGACGCGGCGTGCCGGTCGCCGGCGCCGACCGTCTCGACGTCGGCCAGCACATCGCCGTGCGCGACCTCGTCGCCGCGGGGCGGGCCGCCGTCCTGCCCGACGACGACCTGACGCTGGCCGCCGCCGTTAAGAGTCCGCTCCTCGGCCTTGATGACGACGATCTGATGCGCATCGCCGCACGGCGGGAGGAGAGCGAGAGCCTCGCCGACGCCATCGCGCGGACCAGCGCGGCCGGCGATGCAGCGGCTGCACGGGCGGGCGAGGCGCTCGCGCGCTGGCGCAATGCCGCCGCCCGCCGCGGTCCCTTCGCCTTCTATGCCGGGCTGATCGGCCCGGAAGGCGGCCGCGAACGGCTCGTCGCACGGCTCGGCCAGGAGGCGGGCGACGCCATCGACGCCTTTCTCGCCATGGCGCTCGACTTCGAGCACCGCCACGCGCCGTCGCTGAAAGCCTTTCTCCTCTCCTTCGAGAGCGACGGCCGCGAGGTGAAGCGCGAGATCAAGCGCGACCTCGACGCCGGACGCGACGAGGTCCGCGTCATGACGGTGCACGGTGCCAAGGGGCTGGAGGCGCCCTTCGTCATCCTCGCCGACGACTGCAGACAGCCCAACGGCCGCCATGATCCCAAACTCTTCGCGCTGCCCCTGCAGCACCGCGGCCGCGCCGGCCCGGCCACGGTGCCGGTGTGGTCGCCGAAGCGCGACGAGGACACTCCGGCCATTGCACGGCTCAGGGAAGCGGTACGCACGCGCGAGGCCGAGGAGCACAACCGCCTCCTCTATGTCGCCATGACCCGCGCGAAGGACCGGTTCGTCGTCGCTTCCTATAGCAACGGCAAGCGCGGCAAGGACGGCAACTGGCCCGAGCTGCCCGCCATGTGCTGGACTCGCATGATCCGCCGCGGCCTGGAGGGTCGGCTGGAAGAGGTCGAGGTGGACGGCCTGAGGGTCCAGCGCTGGCGAAGCGGCCCCCTCGACGCTCTCGCAGCCGCGCCGGCCTCCGCCGAGGATAGCGCCGGCATCGCCATGCCCGATTGGCTCGATCGGCCGGCGCCTGCGGAGCCGGAGGCGCCGCCGCCGCTCAGCCCCTCGAGCGCGCTCGCCGCCGCCGACAGGCCGCACCGTCCGGGTGACGGGCCCTTCGCCGCCGACGCGCGCCTTGCCGGCACGCTCGTACACCAGCTCGTCGAGCATCTGCCCGGCCTGCCTGCCGCGGCGCGCCGGACGGCGGCCGAGCGATTCGTCGCCGCGCGGGCCGGGCGCCTCGACGAGGCGAAGCGGGCCGGCGTTGTCGCCCAGGCCCTCGCCCTTCTCGACGAGCCGGCGCTCGCGCCCCTCTTTGGCCCTGACGCGCGCGCCGAGGTCGCCGTTGCCGGCGAGATCGCTGTCGGCAGCACGAGGCGCGCCGTCTCGGGACAGATCGACCGGCTCGTGGTGAGCGACGAGACCGTCGTCTTCGCCGATTTCAAGACGAGCGTCCGCCCTCCGGCGGATCTCGCGGCGGTGCCCGAGGCGCATGTCGTGCAGCTCGCCGTCTATGCGGCGCTGCTTGCGGACATCTTCCCCGGACGCAGCCTCAGGGCCCTTCTCGTCTACACCGCCGGGCCGCGTGTGCTGGAGGTTCCCGGCGAGGCGCTCGCCGCCGCGCTCGGCCGGATCCCGGTGTTGTGAACGGCCAGGGTGCCACCAGATCTAGCGTCAACGTGTGGGCACGCACACAAGTTGCCTTGACCGGAACGGGGGGCCTTCCTACGTTCGAATCGACTTGCTGCGCAGACTGCGCCGCGCATATGGAAAGGAACTCATCATGGCGACTGCGAAGGTGACAGATGCGAGCTTCGAGGCCGATGTCCTGAAGTCCGCAGAGCCCGTCGTCGTCGATTTCTGGGCCGAATGGTGCGGACCCTGCCGCATGATCGCGCCCGCGCTCGAGGAAATCGCCACCGAGATGGCCGGCAAGGTCAAGGTCGTCAAGCTCAACGTCGACGAGAACCCGAACACAGCCGCCCAGTTCGGCATCCGCTCGATCCCGACCCTCATGATGTTCAAGGACGGCAAGCTCGCCGGCCAGAAGGTCGGTGCCCTGCCGAAGAGCGAACTGTCCAAGTGGATCTCGACCGCCGTCTGAGTCGCGGCGCATCGACGCTGGAAGAAGGGCCCGCCGGGGCCCTTTTTTCTTGCCGCGATTGCCTGTTGCCGCCGCCGGGCCGCCGTGGCATGCCGGAACCATGCAGGACACGGACCTCCCCATCGCCCATCTCGTCCTCGGCGGCGCCCGCTCGGGCAAGAGCCGCCATGCCGAGGCGCTGGTCAGGGCGATGCCGGGACCGTGGATCTATATAGCCACTGCCGAGGCGCGCGACGCCGAGATGTTGGAGCGCATTGCCCGCCACCGTCATGACAGGGAACCCCAATGGCGGACTGTGGAGGCGCCTCGCGCCCTCGTCGCGGCCATCGCCGCGGCGCCGGAGGGCGCGCCCGTCCTCGTCGACTGCCTGACCCTCTGGCTCACCAACATCATGCTCTCGGACGAGGATGTCGAGACCGCTTGCCGGCAACTAACGGAGGCGGTAGCCCGCCGAAGGCGGCCGCTCGTCCTCGTCGCCAACGAGGTCGGCTTCGGCATCGTGCCGGACAATGCGCTCGCCCGCCGCTTCCGCGACCATGCCGGCCTCCTCAACCAACGCCTTGCCGCCGTCGTCGACCAGGTCACCCTCGTGGTCGCCGGCCTACCGCTCACCGTGAAGGGACGCGACCGATGACCGCCATCTCCCCCGAGGAAGCCGCCCGCCATCGCGAGAAGATGGTGAAGCGCAAGGCGGTGCAGGATGCGGAGGTGGCGGCAAAGACACGCGAGAAGGGCCTCCTCATCGTCAACACCGGCCCCGGCAAGGGCAAGTCCACCGCCGCCTTCGGCCTCATGCTGCGGGCGCTCGGCCACGGCTGGAAGGTGGGCGTCGTCCAGTTCATCAAGGGCAGCTGGGAGACGGGCGAGCGCCGCGCCATGGAGCGCTTTTCCGACCTCGTCGAATGGCACAGCATGGGCGAGGGCTTCACCTGGGAGACGCAGGACAAGGCCCGCGACATCGCCGCCGCCTCGCGCGCGTGGGACAAGGCGAAGGAGTTGATGGCGCGGGACGACGTCCGCCTGGTCATTCTCGACGAACTCAACATCGCCCTGCGCTATGATTACCTGCCGCTCGACGCGGTGGTGGCGACGCTCACGGCGCGGCGGTCGGATCTGCACGTGGTCGTCACCGGTCGCAACGCCAAGCCGGAGATGGTCGCCGCCGCCGATCTCGTCACGGAAGCGGGGCTCGTCAAGCATCACTTCGCCGCTGGGGTGAAGGCACAGGAAGGTATCGAATTCTGATGGTAACGCCCGCGGTGATGCTCCAGGGCACCGGCTCCAACGTCGGCAAGTCGCTGATCGTCGCGGGCCTGTGCCGCCTCTTTGCCCGCCGCGGGCTCACCGTGCGCCCCTTCAAGGCGCAGAACATGTCGAACAACGCCGCTGCAGTGGCCGGCGGCGAGATCGGCCGCGCCCAGGCGCTGCAGGCGCGGGCCGCCCGCGCCGAGCCTACCGTGCACATGAACCCGGTGCTGCTGAAGCCCGAGAGCGACCGCGGCTCCCAGCTCATCGTGCAGGGCCGGCGCCACGGCCATCTCGATGCACGCGACTTCACCGGCCGGCGCAAGGCGCTGATGCCCTTCGTGCTCGGCAGCTTCGCCAAGGTCTGCGAGGGGGCCGACCTCGTCATCGTCGAGGGCGCGGGCAGCCCGGCCGAGATCAACCTGCGCGCCGGCGACATCGCCAACATGGGCTTCGCCACCGAGGCCGACGTGCCGGTGGTGCTCGTCGGCGACATCGACCGCGGCGGCGTCATCGCCAGCCTCGTCGGCACCCATGCCGTGCTCGACGAGGCCGACCGGGCCATGGTGCGCGGCTTCCTCGTCAACAAGTTCCGCGGCGACCCCGCCCTCTTCGCCGCGGGCATGACGGCGATCGCCGAACGCACCGGCTGGCAGCCGCTCGGCCTGCTGCCCTGGCTTCCGGAGGCGAGCCGGCTGCCCGCGGAAGATGCGCTCGACCTCACCGGCACCGGCCGCAAGCCTGGCGACACGTTCCTCGTCGCCGCCCCCGTCCTGCCGCGCATCGCCAATTTCGACGATCTCGACCCGCTCAGGCTGGAGGAGGGCGTCTCCCTCGTCCTCGTGCCGCCCGGCCGGCCGATCCCGTCCGATGCCGACCTCATCGTCCTGCCGGGCTCGAAGGCGACCATCGCCGACCTCGCCCATCTCAGGGACGAGGGCTGGGACATCGACATCCTCGCCCATGTGCGCCGCGGCCGGCGCGTCGTGGGCCTGTGCGGCGGCTACCAGATGCTCGGCCGCACCATCGCCGATCCCGAGGGCATCGAGGGCACGGCCGGTGTCGTGCCGGGGCTCGGCCTTCTCGACATCGACACGGTCCTGACGGGCGATAAGACGGTGCGGCCGGTCGAGGCCGTCCATGCAGGGACGGGCTATGCGGTCACCGCTTACGAGATCCACCTCGGCCGCAGCGAAGGGCCCGATTGCGTGCGCGCGCCCTTTCGCGTCGCCGGCGAACGCGAAGGGGCCATGTCGCCGGACGGGCTCGTCATCGGCACCTATCTGCACGGCATGTTCGCCGCCGACGACTTCCGCCGGGTCTTCCTCGCCCAGGCGAGCGGCGGCACCTTCCGCGCCAGCCTCGCCTACGAGCGCAGCATCGAGGAAGCCCTCGACAGGCTCGCCGCCCATGTCGGCCGGCACATGGACGTCGCCGCACTCCTCGCCATCGCGCAGGAGCGAGGCGGCGAGTCGATCCGCTAACGCTCCCCGTTCACCTTGGCACGCACCTCGGCCGCAAGCGCCTCGATGGCGGCCGGCGTCGACGGCCCGCCGCAGATGGTGAGCCTGTCGGACAGGAAGAGGCGCCGCTCGGGCGGCAGCACGCGGGCAAGCGCCGGGTGGACGAGAAAGGCCGTGCCGTTGTCGATGGCGCGGGCATCGGCCTCGTCCATCACCACGAAGTCCGGCGGGTCCATGACGAGTTGCTCGAGGCGCACGAGGCCGCCCTGCGTCAGGCCGAGGCGGGCCTGCATCGGCTGAAGGCCCATGTGGCCGAGGAGTTCGCCGACGAGCGAGCGTTCCCCCGGCACATAGCCGCGCCGGTAGAGAACGAGCGCGGTGGCCGGGCGCCGTGCGATGCCCCTGGTACGCGCGAGCGCCGCCTCGATCTCGGCGGCAAGCGCCGCGCCGCGCTCCGGATGGCCGAGCCGGGCCGCAACGGCCCTGAGCTGCTCGCGCCCCCCGGCGATGTCGCGCCAGGGGTCGAGCACCATCAGCTCCACGCCGTGGCGCTCCAAAAGCTCGCGCTTGACGCGCGTCCCGTACCGGCCACTGAGCACGAGGTCCGCCTCGCCGACAAGGATCTCCTCCCCCGTGCCGCCGTTGACCGGAAGGTCATCAACCAGCCCCGCGAGGAAGGAATAATCCTCATCGCGCGACAGGGGGCTGAGCGAGGCGATCTGGCCGCGGTCGGCGAGTGCCAGCAGGAGTTGGTCGGCGCACAGGTTGAGCGAGACGACCCGCGCCGGAGGCGTTTCGGTGTAGCGGACAACGGACGGCACGGTTTCCGATCGGCCGGCCGCGGCGAGGCGCACCATATCCCCCTCCCCCCGCTCGCGGCGGGAAGGGGTCAGGGGTGGGGGGCCGGCGGGTGCAGGCCGGAAGCCTTCCGGGCCGACGGACACACCACCTGCAATCGTCGAACGCCCGCCGGCGGAACCGCCCCCCACCCCGGCCCTCCCCACCACTGCGTGGGGGGAGGGAGGAGAGAGGCGCTCCGGCTCGCTGCTGCCGGAAGCCGGCCCAAGGCCGAGCCCTGTTGCAAGCACGATCGCGAACGCGACAGCCGTCCTCATATCCTCATGTCCTTGCCTGCCCTTACGGGCGCAATCTCGGCCGCAGCCTTACGGCGCTCCTTGCGCCGGCGCAAATGCACGGGCGGTGTATCCGCTCCGCGTGCTTGCGGCCGAGCCGCGGTCTGCGTAAAGAGGCCCTGCGTTGGTGCCCCGCCGCAGCGGGGTGAAACGGGAACGCGGTGCAAGACCGTGGCTGCCCCCGCAACTGTGAGCGGCGAGCGGCGATTCGACGAAGCCACTGGGGCCATCGGGCACCGGGAAGGCCGAATCGCCGCAGGGACCCGCAAGCCAGGAGACCGGCCAGCGCGCGAGGCAACCCTGACATCCGCCGGAGGGGCGGAATGGAGGTTTTCATGGCCGGTTCCGCCGGCCGCCGGACGCTCTCCGGCGGTATCTTCCTTTTGTCTTCCCTCATCCTTGCCGCCACCGATGCCGCCAGCAACGAGATAGCCCTGCGCGAGATCGTCGTCACGGCGACGCGCGGCCCGCAGGCCATTGCCCGCAGCGGCAGCGCCGTTACCGTCATTACCGGCGAGGAGATCGCCCGCGCGGGCGCTCGCACGCTCAACGAGGCCCTGCGCCGCGTGCCCGGCCTCGACCTCACCGAGAGTGGCGGCACGGGCGCCACCGCCTCTGTGCGCCTGCGCGGCGGCGAGCCGGGCCAGACCCTGGTGCTGATCGACGGCGTGCGCGTCAATGATCCGTCCACCGGCAACGGCCAGTTCGACTTCTCGTTGCTGGTGCCGACCGGCATCGAGCGCATCGAGGTGCTGCGCGGCCCCCAATCGGCCCTCTACGGCTCGGACGCGATGGGCGGCGTCGTCAACATCATCACCCGCAAGGGCCGCGGCGAGCCGCGCGCAGCCATCGCCGCCGAGGGCGGCAGTTACGGCAGCAGGGGGGTGCAGGCCGCCGTGTCCGGCGGCGATCCGCGCTTCAACTATGCCATCTCGCTCAACGGCTACGACACCGCCGGCTTCTCGCGCTGGGGCCACCGCATCGGCCGCCTCCGCGCCCGGCACCCATGGCCGCTGGAGAACGACGGCGCGCGCCGCTTCGGCCTCTCCGCGCGCTTCGGCTTCTCGCCGAGCGAAGACGTCGCCTTCGACGTCGGCGGCTCGGCCTATGTCAATGCCACGCAATACGACGCGGCCTTCGGAGCCTTTCCCGACACCCCGTCGTCGAGCGTCCAGCGCCTCGGGCAGGTCCATGCCAGGGCGACCGTCCACGCCTTCGACCGGCGGCTGAAGAACACCTTTCTCGTCTATGCCAACCGCACCGAGCGCGACTATCGCTCCATCAGCTATTACGGCAGCACGGCAGCGCCGGTGACGGACTGGTCGAAGGATGGCTATGTCGGCGGGCGCGTCGGCGCCTCCTATCAGGGCGATCTCTCGCTTGATGCCTTCGGCCTCCTTACCTTCGGCGGCCAGGTGGAACGCGAGACGTTGACGAGCACGAGCCAGCCGGTGCTGCCGGTGCCCGGCCTACGCACGACGCTCGACGATGCCGCCCAGACCACCCGCTCGCTCTTCGCCCTGCACCAGATCGCCCTCGCCGAGCACTTGAACCTGTCGCTCGGCGGGCGCATTGACGACATCGAGGGGGCGGACCGCTTCGCCACCTGGCGCGCCACCCTCGCCTACGACATCGCGGAGAGCGGCACCGTGCTGCGCGCAAGCGCCGGGACGGGCGCCAAGGCTCCGACGCTCTACCAGCGCCTCGATCCGCTCTACGGCAATGCGGCGCTCAGCCCGGAGCGCTCCTTCGGCATCGACGCCGGCATCGACCAGAAGCTGTTCGACGGGCGGCTCACCCTTTCCGGCACGCTGTTCCTCAACCGCTTGCGCGATCTCATCAATTTCCAGAGCGATCCGTCCTGCCGGCCGGACCAGCCCTTTGGTTGCTACGTCAATGTGGCGCGGGCCGAGACCAGCGGCTTCGAACTGGCGGCGAAGGCCGAGCTCATTCCCGGGAGGCTTGGGCTCGACATCGCCTATACGAACCTTGTCGCCATCGACCGCACCACCGACCTCAGGCTCGCCCGCAGACCGGAGAACGCCGCGCGCATCGGCCTCACCTTGACGCCCGCGCCGGGCCTCGTCATCGCGCCGACGCTCGTTCTCGTCGACGCGCGCTATTCCGCGGCGCACGAGAAGGACAGGCTCGCCCCCTATGCCCGGCTCGACCTCTTCGCCTCCTATGAGGTGTCGGAGGGCGTGTCGCTCTTCCTGCGCGGTGAAAACCTCACCGATGCGCGCTATGAGGAGGTGAAGAACTACGGCACGGCGGGGCGCTCGCTCTACGCCGGCCTCAAGGCCAGCTGGTGAGGCGATGGACGGCGCAGGGGGCAGGGAGATCGAGGAGGAGGCGGCCCGCCGCTCCGGGCGCTGGCTGGTGCCGGCGCTCGTCGTCATCCTCCTCGTCCTGTGCGTCCTGTCGCTGATGCTCGGCCCGGCGCGGCTCACGCCAGCCACGGTGATCGAGGGCCTCCTCGGCGACAGCGGTGGTGCGGGCGTCGTCGTGCGCGACATCCGCCTGCCGCGCACCCTGCTCGCCGTCATCATCGGCGCGACGCTCGGCCTTGCGGGCGCCGCCTTGCAAGGTCTGCTGCGCAACCCGCTCGCCGCACCCTCCGTCTTCGGTGCGCCGCAGGCGGCGGCGCTCGGGGCCGTCGTCGTCATCTATTTCGGCTATGCGGAGGTCTATTCGCCCGCCCTGCCGCTCGCCGCCATCGCCGCCTCCTTCCTGTCGGTGCTCGTCGTCATCCTCATCGCCGGTGAGGGTGCGAGCCTCGTCGTCCTCGTCCTTGCGGGGCTTGCCATCTCTAGCCTCGCCGGGGCGGCCACCTCGCTCGCCATCAGCCTGTCGCCCAACGCCTTCGCCGTCACCGAGATCGTCTTCTGGCTCATGGGCTCGCTGGAGGACCGGACCATGCGCCACGTCGCGCTCGTGGCGCCCTTCGCGCTTCTCGGGGCCGCGCTCCTCCTCTCCCAGGGTGGGGCGCTGCGCACGCTGGCGCTCGGCGAGGAAGCCGCCCGCAGCCTCGGCATCGACGTGCGCCTGCTGCGCCTTGCGGTCGTCACCGGGGTGGCCGTCGGCGTCGGCGCGAGCGTCGCGGTCGCCGGCACCATCGGCTTCATCGGCCTCGTCGCCCCGCACATCGTGCGCCCGCTCGTCGGTCATGACCCGGGCCGCACGCTCGTGCCGGCAGCGCTCGCCGGGGCGGTGCTGCTGACTGCGGCCGATTGCGCCGTGCGTGTCATCCCCTCCGCCACCGAGGTCAAGCTCGGCGTGCTCACCGCCATCGTCGGCGTCCCCTTCTTCCTCTACATCATCGTGCGCCGCCGGGCCGAGCTGACGGGAGCGCCGGCATGACGGGTCCCACTCTCGCCGCCCGCGCCGTCGCCGCGCGCCTCGGCGGCCGGCAGGTGCTCGCCGGCGTCGACCTGACACTTTCGCCCGGCAGCCTGACTGCCATCATCGGCCCGAACGGCGCCGGCAAGACGACATTGGTGCGGGTAATGGCCGGGCTCGTGCGGCCGGAGGTAGGCACGGTGCTCCTCGGCGAACGGCCGCTGCCGGCGCTCTCAACCCGCGAGCGGGCCCGCGCCATTGCCTATCTGCCGCAGGGTGGCACCGTCGCCTGGCCGCTGCCGGCCGCCGACGTCGTCGCCCTCGGGCGCGTGCCGCACGGCGGCGGGCCGGGAACGGGCCGGATTGATCCGGCTGTCGCCCGCGCCATGCGCGCCACCGACAGCGAGGCCTTCGCCGGACGGGCCGTCACCACCTTGTCGGGCGGCGAGCGGGCGCGCGTCCTGCTCGCCCGCGCGCTCGCCGTCGAGGCGCCGGTGCTCATCTGCGACGAGCCGGTCGCCGCGCTCGATCCGCGTCACCAGCTCGCGGTGATGGGCGTGCTCGCCGCCGAGGCCCGGAAGGGCCGCGCCGTCGCCGTCGTGATGCACGACCTCGCCCTTGCCGCGCGCCATGCCGACCGGGTTGTCATCCTCGCCGAGGGACATCTCGTCGCCGCCGGCACGCCGCACGCGGTGCTGACCCCGGCCCTGCTGGCGGAGGTCTTCGGGGTCGCCTCTCTGCGCGAGGAGCGGCCGGACGGGCTGCTCGTCCTGCCCTGGCGCCCGCTTGCGCCCGCATCCCCTGTTTGACGACTGACGCACAACGTCATACCTCTAATCGACATACCCCGGTCCCGAAAGGCGGGACGGAGCATTCGGTTCGAGAGAAGTCGATCATCTGCCATGAAGGACGGCAGCCCAAGCCCGGACACCCGCGCGCGTATCATCGCCGCCGCCGAACAGCTCTTCCGCGACATCGGCTTCCAGAAGACGACCGTTGCCGACATCGCCAAGACCCTCTCCATGAGCCCAGCCAACGTCTACCGTTTCTTCGCCTCCAAGAAGGACATCAACGAGGCGGTGGCCGAGCGCATGACCGGCCGCAAGCGAATCCGGCTCGAAGCCGTCGCCAGCGAGCCGGGCACGGCGCGCGAGCGCATGCGCCGCCTCCTGACTGAGATGCACATCATGATGGCGGAATTCGCCGATGCCGATGCCAAGATCCAGGAGATGGTGGCCGTCGCCATCGCCGAGAGCTGGAGCGTCATCCACGACCACATCCGCGACATCGACACGATCATCGCCAATGTGGTGCGCGAGGGCATCGCCGAAGGCGAATTCTCGGATGTGGATCCGGAGGTGGCCGGCCCCTGCGTGCGCGCGGCGATGACACGCTTCTGCCATCCGAGCGTGCTCGTGATGTGCCGTGACATCCCGCAGCCGACCCTCGACGAGCAGATCGACTTCATCCTGGCGGCCCTCGGTGCGGGGCGGCAGGAGACCCCGCGCCGGGCCCGCGAGGCGACCCGCGCAACCTGAACCGCCCGCAGCTCCCGTCGGTTCGGCGCGTTGACAAACCGCCCCGTCAGGCTGATACCGCGCACACATCCATTCAGAACGGCTCCAGATTCTTGGCACAACTCCTGGCGAAGAAGACGCTGATCATTGCCCACGACCTCGGCGCGACCATCCTTGCCGTGGTCCTGGCCTTTATCGTGCGCTTCGAGGGCCCGCAGCTCGGCGAGCGCCTGGCGCTGCTGCCGCACGTCCTTGTCGTCTTCGTGCCGCTCGCCGCCGTCACCTACTGGTACTTCGGCCTCTACCGCTCGCGCTGGCGCTTCGCCTCGCTGCCCGACCTGTCGAACATCTTCAAGGCGGTCACGATCCTGGCGCTGGCACTGCTCGTCGGCGACTATGTCCTCGCCTCGTCGCGCTTCTACGGCTACTTCTTCTTCGGCAAGATCACCATCGCGCTCTACTGGGTGCTGCAGATGTTCCTGCTCGGCGGGCCTCGGCTTGCCTGGCGCTATCTGAAATACGCCCAGTCGCGCCACAGCATCGAGCGGCAGGACGCCACCGCCTCCCTTGTCCTCGGGCGCAGCGCCGAGGTGGAGGTCGCGCTGCGGGCCATCGAGAGCGGTGCTTTCTCGAAGATCGCGGCCAAGGGCATCCTGTCGCCGCGCGAGTCTGATCTCGACCAGGCGATTCGCGGCGTGCCGGTGCTCGGCACCTTCGTCGAACTTGAGCAGGTCATCGCCGATCTCGCCGAGCGCGGGATCAACGTGCGCCGTCTCGTGATGACGCCGAGCGCCATCAACGCCCCCGAAGCCGACGCCCTGCTCGCCCGCGCGCGGCGCCTCGGCCTGCCGCTGTCGCGGCTGCAGGGCCTTGATGAGGAAGGCCTGCGCGACCTCACCCTTGCCCCCGTCGACATCGAGGACCTGCTGCTGCGCCCGACGGTCGAGATCGACAAGGCGCGCCTCGCCCGCTTCATCCGCGGCAAGCGCGTACTCGTCACGGGCGGCGGCGGCTCCATCGGCAGCGAGATCTGCGCCCGTGTCGCCGCCTTCGGCGCCGATGCGCTTTACGTGCTCGAGAGTTCGGAGCCGGCGCTGCATGCGGTGACCGAGCAGCTCGCCGTGCTCGACGCGCCGACGCGGATCGAGGGCGGCATCGCCGACGTGCGCGACCGCGAACGCATCGAGCATCTCTTCCGGCAGTTCGCACCCGACGTCGTCTTCCACGCCGCGGCCTTGAAGCACGTACCCTATCTGGAGCAGGACTGGAGCGAGGGCATCAAGACCAACGTCTTCGGTTCCGTCAACGTCGCCGATGCGGCAGTCGCTACCGGCGTGCGCGCGCTCGTCATGATCTCGACCGACAAGGCCATCGAGCCGGTATCCATGCTCGGCACGACGAAGCGCCTCGCCGAGATGTATGCCCAGGCGCTCGATGCCGAGACGGCAGCGAATGGGGGCAGCGGCACGCGCCTCATCGCCGTGCGCTTCGGCAACGTCCTCGGCTCCGTCGGCTCGGTGGTACCGAAGTTCAAGGCCCAGATCGCCCGCGGTGGCCCCGTCACCGTCACCCATCCGGACATGGTCCGTTATTTCATGACGGTGCGCGAGGCCGCCGACCTGGTCCTTACCGCCGCCTCCCATGCCGATGCTGAGGGCCGCATGGCCACCGGCGCCGGCCGGCGCGCCGCCGTCTACGTCCTCAAGATGGGCCAGCCTGTCCGCATCTACGACCTCGCCCAGCGCATGATCCGACTCGCCGGCTTCGAGCCCGGCGTCGATATCGACATTGCCATCACCGGCGTGCGCCCCGGCGAGCGCCTGCATGAGATCCTCTTCGCCCGCGAGGAGCCGATGACGGAGACGGGCATCGACGGTGTCATGGCGGCCGAGCCGGTCTTCGCCGACAAGGCGCGCATCGCGGGCTGGCTGGCACGGCTCGAGAAGGCGGCGCGCACCTACGACCGCGCCAGCGCCGAGGCGGTGATGGCGGAGGCCATCCCCGAGTTCAGCCGCCGGCAGCCCCCAGCCGCCGCAGGCCTTCCGGTGTCGTCAGAAGCGGTCGCCAGCCGAGCGCCGTGAGGCGGCCCGGCTCGACGACGAGCGAGCCGGCTAGACGCTCGAGCACTGCTTGGCGGCCGGCAAGCCGCAACAGCTTGGCGATCCACCGCTCGTCAATGTCGATGACCCCCGGGCGCCGTCCCATCCCGGCCCTTAGCGCCGCGATAATCTCCGCCAGCGAGACGGGTGCCGCATCGGCCACCAGCATGGCCCCTGACAGCGGGCCGGGCTGCGCCAGCACATGGACGATAGCATCGGCAAGGTTCTCTACCGCAAGAAGCGAGCGCCGGGCGCCGAGCCCGCCGAAGGGCAACGGCAACGGCAGGCGCGCCAGCCTGACGAGGGCCCCCATGTTGCCCGCAACACCCCGGCCGTAGACCAGCACGGGCCGTAGCGACACATGGTCGATGCCGCGCTTGGCAAGGCCGCGCTCGGCCGCGAGCTTGGAGCGGCCGTAAGGATCGACCGGGGCGGGCGAATCGTCGTCCCTGACAGTCGCCGTCGCGCTCGCTCCGCTCTGAGCGCGGACGGAGGACAGGAAGACGAAACGGCGCACGCGGCCGGCCGCGGCATCGGCCAGCGCGAGCGTCGCATCGGTATTGACTGCCTGATAGCGCGCCTCCGCGACACCGGGCCCCACATGGGCGATGCCGGCCCCGTGCACGATGGCGTCGACGCCGCCGAGCCCCGACGCCCAATCGACCGGCCCGGCAAGATCGCCGATGACGAAAGGCTCACTGCCGGGCGGCACGCGGCCCGCATCGCGCACGGCAGCGCGGACGGCATAGCCGGCTTCGCGCAAGCCGGCAGCCACGTGCCGGCCGACGAAGCCGGAGGCTCCGGTGAGGAGAACCGTGCCGCGCGCGCCCGTCATCATGCCGCGGCGATGCCAGCGCGCGGACGCGAGAAGCGCAGCAGCACAAAACCGACGCCCGCCGCCCCGAGCGCGACGATGGCCACCTGAAGCGCCGGAGAGGTGACGCCCAGCGAAATCGCCGCCAGCACGGCAAGGAAGAGATTGAGGACCAGCACCTGGCCAACGACGGCCGGCACCGAATAGCCGTTATCGGTGGCGCGCTGGTAGAAATGGCTGCGGTGCGCCTGCCATACGCGCTCGCCGCGCGCGAGCCGCCTGAAGAGCGTCAGCGTGGCGTCGGCCAGATAGTAGAGCGGCAGGAGGACGGCGGCGGCGAGCCCGCCATGGGCGGCGAGCACGAGCAGCAGGTAGCCGGCGATGAGCCCGATGGGCAGCGAGCCGACATCGCCGAGGAAGAGCCGGGCCACCGGCCGGTTGAAGGGCGCAAAGCCGAGGAGACCGCCAAGCAGGGCCGCCGCGAGCACGCCCTCCGCCGGTGGCAGTAGGCCGGACAGGGCGAAGGTGGTGAGCGCGGCGCACAGCGGCGCGAATTCCGCCACCGTCATCAGGTCGAGCCCGTCCATGAAATTGACGAGATTGACGAACCAGACGCCAGCGAGCACCAGCAGGGCCTGCTCGCAGCCGAGGGGTAGCCAGTCCGGCCCGATGCGTGCGACGTTCGTCGCTGCGACGACCACGAGACCGACAGCGGCGAACTGCGCGCCGAGGCGCGGCAGCACGGGCAGCGGGCGCATGTCGTCGAAGGCGCCAAGCCCCGCGAGCACGATGGCTGCTATTGCGACGGCGAGGAGCGCGGCACCGCCACCGGCACCAAGCGGCGGCAGGCCGATCGCGAAGGCCACCGCACCGGCCGCGAGCGCGGCACCGAGCACGGCGATGCCCCCGCCCTGCGGCGTCGGGATGCGATGGCTCGAGCGCGCGTTGGGCCGCGCCAGCGCATAACGCTGCAGCAGCGGGCGCAGCAGGATGATGGCGAGCCCTGCCAGCAGGGCGGCGCCGAGGCAGGTGGTGGCGAACAGCGCCGTCACGTCGCGCTCCGGATGACGAACCGATCCCGCTCTCCGGCGGGCGGCGCGACAATAGCCGATGGTGCCACAGCCGCAAGCGGCGAGGCTGTCGTGCGGTCGCGATCAGGCGGCTACGCGCGCGGCGGCGAGGTGAACCTCCTGCCCCTCGCGCGCGACGAACGAACCGGGCAGCATGGCGGCGAGGCGCCGCTCCATGTCGGCGAGATCGGCATCCGTGTGCCAGGGATGCACGTGGAAGGCCGCGAGCCGGCCGACGCCGGCCGCCCGGCAGAGCGCGACGCCCGCATCGCAGGTCGAGTGGCCCCAGCCGCGGCAGCGGCAATATTCCGCTTCCGTATACATGGCGTCGTAGATGACGAGGTCGGCGTTGCGCACGAAAGCGAGCAGTTCCTCGTGCGGCCAGGGGCCGAGCTCGTCGTGCTCGATGTCGCTGACGTAGCAGACGGCCCGCCCGCCGTGGTCGAAGCGATAGGCGGTGGCGCCGGAGGGATGCTGCAGCGGGCACGTGCGGACCCTGAGCCCATCGTCGAAGGTCAGCGTCTCACCGGCATGGAAGCCGACGTGCTCAATCGTCGCCGGCAACTGGGCGAGCGTCACTGGGAAGAGCGGCGGCGCAAACAGCCGGTTGAGCGCCGCCTCGGCACTCTCGCCGCCGAGATTGCCGCAGTGCAGCCGCAGCGTCGTGCCCTTCATCAAAGCCGGCCGGAAGAAGGGCAGACCGATGACATGGTCGAGATGAAGGTGGCTCAGAAGCAGGTCGATGTGCGCCGGAGCATCGGCGCCGAGCGTCTGTCCGAGGCGGGTGATGCCCGTGCCGGCGTCGATGACAAACAGCCGCTCACCACAACGTACCTCGACGCAGGCCGTATGACCGCCGAACGTGCATACGTCCGGCCCCGACACGGGATGCGAGCCCCGGACGCCCCAGAAGCGGACGCTGAGATCACTCTCCGTCGGTTTCTTGTCCATAGCCATCTATCATCTCTACCTTAGAAAAACCGCAAACGACGTGCGCTAGCGCACATGCAAGTCACGATTCGGGAGAGTCATGATTGCTCCGCCATTTCCGCCGCCGTCCGTGGCTGCGCCAGCCCGGAGCGCGAGAAATGGACGGTCCTGCCAAGGCAGTCTTCGGACAGGCCCGGCGGCAGCACGGCGACGAGGCTGCGGCTCTCGAACCCCTGGCGCAGACGGCCGACGAGTGCCTCGGCATCGCTCCGCGTCATGCCGTCGAAAATGTGGCTGACCACGAGCACCTGCGGCTCGCGCGCCAGGCAGCGGATAAGATCGACCAGCCGGTCCGGCACCGGCGAGACGAGCCCCTTGCGCGGGCCGACGCGGGCGGAGAGCCCGAGCCGCAGCACCTCGGCGTCGAGATCGAGCGAGGCGAGGACGCGGCGCACGGCGGCATGCACCCGCTCCTCCGCCCCGGCGATGTCGTAGGCCACGCGGCCGAAGAGCAGGTTGTCGCTGAGCGAGGCAGCGCTGCACAACCGCTCCGCTTCCCAGAACTCGATGGCCGGCGCAAGGCCCGGCGGCAGCAGGCGCGCGAAGGTGCGCCGGGCCGCAACGATGCGCGCCTCCAGCGTCTCGTCGAGCAGGCCGAGGCGGTGCCGCGTCTCCACATAGCGCAGGGCAAGCGCGATCAAGAGATCGCGGTCCTCGGCCTGTTCGCTGCGCCGGCGCTGGGCGCGGCGTGCGATCAGGCCCTCGTAGCGGCCGCGCTCCTCGGCGCTGAAGAAGGAGAAGCGCTCGATGAGAGCGTTGTCGTCGGGAATGCCGGCGAACATCTCCACCATCTGCGTGGCGATGGCGAGCCCCATCTCCGTCAGCGGCCGCGTCAATTCCTCCGCCTCCAGCACAGCCCTGAGGAAGGGGTTGCGGGCGAGACGCCGCTCCTCGAACGTGTCGCCCACGGGCACGCCGAAAAGGATGTTCTCGGCCACGGTGCCGTGGCGGTTGTAGCGCTCGGCCGCAAACGGATCGACGAGATCTTCGGTTCCGTCGGAAGCGAGTTCCTCCCTCACCGCCCGCCGAGCGTCGGCGATGAAGGGAGCGAGGCGGCCCGCCGCATGGGCGCCGACGGCCCCATTGAGCCCCAGGCTGTAGACCTCCGCATCGACCCCGACGAGCTTGAGCGCGGCGATGAGCCGGGCATCGCACGCATCCTTGTCCCGCGTCAGCTCCGGCGGCACGCCGTAGGTCAGGTTGTCCCTGAGGCTGCCGTCGAGCATCACGGGATCGGCCCCGGCGAAGGCGATGACGGCCGCCCTGTAGCCGTCGGACATCTCGCCGACGTCGACACCGTCGAAGAGGACGCGCCCCTCCGTGGGATCGAGCGCGCCGCCGAGGATCGCGGCGAGCACATCCGCGCCGGACCCTGGCGGCCCGACGAGAGCGACGTGTGCCGGCAGGTCGAATGCCAGGTCGACGTCCTCGAGCCTGTGTCCGGAATGGGGATCGAAGGCCGCGAGACCCTTGACCTCGATGCGCTGCGGCGAGGGTTGCGGCAGGCGCGCCGCCCGCCGGCGCCGCTCGCCACGCGCATTGAGGCTGCCGACGGCGCGGGCCAGTTCCTCGAGGGCGGCCCGGCCCTCGCGCTGCCCGGCGATCCAGCGCGTGAGCACATCCACAGGCCGTAGCATCAGGAAGGCGGCGAAGAGCGCGGCGACAAAGGCACCGGCGGACAGCATCCCTTGGGCCGCGAGATTGCCTGCGATCACGATGAAGAGCGCGGGAAGGCCGTAGCGGACGACGGCAACGAGCGCCTGCAGGACAATGTGGCGCCGCGCCTGCGCGGCCTGCCGGGCAGACAGGTGCGCCAGCATGGCGCCGAAGCCCGAGAGCTCCGCCTTGCCCGTGCCATGAATGCGGATGGCTGGCAGCCGCCGCGCCGCCTCCTGGGCCATGCGCCCCGATTCGCGATCGCCCTCGCGCGCAACGAAGCCCAGCGCGGCCCTTGCCTCGTCGAGAGGCCGCATCAGGACGGCGGCAGCGATGGCCCCGCCGAGGAACAGGAGCCCGATGAACAGATGCTGCGCGAAGCCGAAGGCGAGAATGACGAGGATTTCCGGACCGACGCTGAGCGGCACGGCGAGCGCTTCCCCGAGCACCGACGCGAGCCGGCCGACACCCTCGCCGATCTGCCGCGCGGCCGCCTCCGCCTCGTCCCGCGCCGAGGGCCGGGCCGTGACGATGCGGCCGAAGATATCCTTCCTCAGCCCGTTCGTGGCGCGGCTCGCTGCCGTCGCAGCAAGAAGGGAGACCAGCGCCCTGAGCCCCACCTGCAGGAGGACGAGGGCAATGAGCGTCGCGATGGCCGCCGCCATATAGGCATCGCGGCCAAGGAGAATGCCCTCGGACACGACGACCTCACCGCCGCCGAAGACCGCGGGCAGCCCGAAGGCGAGGCGCAGGAAAGGCGCCTGCGCATCGATATCGGTGAAACCCCCGCCGATTATGACGTCATCGATCAGGGTCGCCAGCACGACGAGGAAGAGGAGGACGGCGGCCGCCAGCATGAGGCCGACAAGAGCGATCACCAGATTAAGGCCGCGATTGCTGCGCCAAGCAAGTCGTAGGGGATCGCGTTCCATGGTTCTCCGGCGGCCAGTGGCGGGCCGCGGTGCGGCAACCCGTGGCCCCGACCCTACTGACGTTTCGCAAAAGTTTGAACCGCTTTTGCAGGACGATGGCCGGGCGCGGTGCGGCGAGCCGACTGCGGTCTGGCCAAAGCATCACCGCAGCGTGGCTTGCCATGAGCCGCCGCCCCGTGTCCTTCTGCACACCAGATAACAGCAAGGCTCGGGGAGGACGGCGTGGCACCTGCGACCGGGGAGGGGGAAACCTTCGACTACATCGTCGTCGGCGCCGGCTCGGCCGGCTGCGTGCTCGCCAACCGCCTGTCGGCGGACCCGAAGCGGTCCGTCCTCCTTCTGGAGGCCGGCGGCCGCGACGACTGGATATGGTTCCACATCCCCGTCGGCTATCTCTTCGCCATCGGCAATCCGCGCGCCGACTGGATGTTTCGCACGGAGGCCGTGGCCGGCCTCAACGGCCGCGCGCTCGCCTATCCGCGCGGCAAGGTCATTGGCGGCTGCTCCGCCATCAACGCCATGATCTACATGCGCGGCCAGGCGGCAGACTACGAGCGCTGGCGGCAGATGGGCCTTCCAGGCTGGGGCTGGGACGACGTCCTGCCGCATTTCCTGTCGATGGAGAACCACGTCGCCCCGCCCAATGCGCTGCACCGCAGCGGCGGGGAATGGTGCGTCGACTATCCGCGCATGCGCTGGGACCTGCTCGACGCCGTGCAGGACGCCGCCGAGAGCCTCGGCATCCCCAAGGTTGACGATTTCAACACCGGCGACAATTTCGGCTCCTCATACTTCCAGGTTAACCAGAAGAACGGCCGGCGCTGGAGCGCGGCGCGCGGCTTCCTGAAGCCGGTCCTCGGCCGTCGGAACCTTCGTCTGGAGACGGGAGTGCACGTGGAGCGCATCCTCGTCGAGGACGGCCGCGCCACGGGCGTCGTCTTCTCGCGCGGCGGCGAGCGCTTCACCATGCGGGCCCGCGGCGAGGTGGTGCTCGCCGCCGGCGCCATCGGCACGCCGCAGCTGCTCGAAGTGAGCGGCATCGGCGATGCCGCCCGGCTCGCCGGGCTCGGCATCGATCCCGTGCGCGACCTGCCGGGCGTCGGCGAGAACCTGCAGGACCATCTGCAGCTCCGCCCCATCTTCAAGGTCTCCGGCGTGCGCACCCTCAACGAGGATTACGCAAGGCTCGTCAGACGCGCTGCCATGGCGCTCGAATTTGCCCTCTTCCGACGCGGGCCGCTGACCATGGCCCCGTCGCAGCTCGGCATCTTCACCCGCTCCTCGCCGGAGTACGAGACGCCGAATCTTCAGTTCCACATTCAGCCGCTGTCGCTCGACAAGTTCGGCGACCGGCTGCATCCCTTCCCCGCCTTTACTGCGAGCGTCTGCAACCTGCGCCCGACGAGCCGCGGCTCGGTTCATGCGAAGAGCCCGGAGGCGCGTGTGCCGCCGGCGATCGCCCCGAACTACCTCGCCACGGAGGAGGACCGGCGGGTCGCGGTCGACGCCATTCGCCTCGCGCGTCGGCTGGCCGCCGCGCCGCCGCTCGCGCGCTTCTCGCCCGAGGAATTCAAACCGGGGCCGCATCTGACGAGCGACGACGATCTCGCCGGGGCGGCGGGCGATCTCGGTACCACCATCTTCCATCCCGTCGGTACGGCCCGCATGGGCCGTGACGACGATCCCCTCGCCGTCGTCGACGCGCGCCTTCGGGTACGCGGCATCGCCGGCCTGCGCGTCGCCGATGCCTCGGTGATGCCGACCATCACCTCCGGCAACACCAATTCGCCCACGATGATGATCGCCGACAAGGCGGCCGCCATGATGGCGGAGGATGCGCGCGTCGCCTGAGCGGGCGCGACCGCAGCCGGTTTCCGCCCGGGCGTTTCCGGCATATGTTGCGTCGTTTCGCCGCGGCGGGAGCTGCGGCCTCCGGCAGGGAGAATGTCACATGGGGCTGGTCGACAGGGCAAGGAACATCATCGTCACGCCACGAACCGAGTGGCCCATGATCGCGGCCGAGGGGGGCACGGTCGGCGACGTCTACCGGAATTACGTCGTCCCGCTTGCGCTCATCCCGGCCGTCTGCGGCTTCATCGGCATGTCGGTGCTGGGCTTCAGCATGGGCGAGGGGCACATGCGCATGCCCTTCTTCAGCGGCCTCGTGATGGCGGCCCTGCAGTTCGGGCTCGGGCTCCTCATCGTCTATCTCGTGGCACTTGTCATTGATGCGCTGGCGCCCAGCTTCGGCGGCCGCAAGGGCATGCTTCCCGCCTTCAAGCTGGCGGCCTATTCCTACACGCCGGCCTGGCTGACGGGCGTCTTCCTCCTCGTGCCGGTGCTCGGCTTCCTCGCCATCCTCGGGCTCTACGGCATCTATCTGCTCTATGTCGGGGCGCCGCGGCTCATGGGGGTGGCCGAGAGCAAGGCCGGCCTGTTCACCGCCATCGTCGTGATCATCGCGCTCGTCATGAGCTTCATCCTGTCGCTCGTGATCGCCTCCTTGATGCCCATGCCCGCCATGATGTGAGACCAAAGCTGTGCGAAGGCAGGAGCGCCGGCGAAGAACGGCGAAGTGACGGGCGGATGATATCGATGGGTGACATGGCCTCTCGGGCGGGGAGCGTGCTGGTTTTGCCGGAGGACGGGCGCCAGTCGCCCGTCGCACTCGCCGTCCAGCGGGGCGTGCGCCGGCTCTTCGCCGGTCTCGGGCAGGTGACGGTAACGGAGCTCACCCTTGCCTCCGGCCGGCGGGCCGACGTCGTGGCGCTCGCCCCCGACGGGCGCATCACCGTCGTCGAGGTCAAGTCGTGCCTCGCCGACTTCCGCACCGACGGCAAGTGGCAGGACTACCGGGCCTATTGCGACCGCCTCTTCTTCGCCGTCACCGACGACTTCCCGCAGGAGGTGCTGCCGGAGGCGACAGGGCTCATCGTCGCCGACCAGTACGGCGCCGCCGTACTGCGTGAGGCGCCCCTCCATCCGCTGCCCGGCGCCCGCCGCAAGGAGGTGACGCTGCGCTTTGCCCGCGCCGCCGCCTCGCGCCTCCACGCCGCCTTCGATCCCGAAGGCGCGCGCGGCATCATCTGAGGTCCTCTCCGCCATCCGGCACGCCGCTTGCTGGGCAAAGGCCGGAAGAGCGTACGCCGGACACCGACCGGGCCGGCGTCGCATTGCGGGACAGGGCGTGCCATAACGGGAGCAGCCAGCATGACGTCGCCATTGCCGACCGGCGAGCGCATCGCCTGGGTCGATACCGCCAAGGGCATCTGCATCATCCTCGTCGTCATGATGCATGCGACGCTCGGCCTCGGCGAGGCGGTAGGTCGCGAGGGCTGGATGCATGAGGTCGTCGCCTTCGCCAAGCCCTTCCGCATGCCCGACTTCTTCCTCGTCTCCGGCCTCTTCCTCGGCCGGGCCGTGGCGCGCGACTGGCGCACCTTCGCCGACCGGCGCATCGTGCATTTCCTCTATTTCTACCTTGTCTGGTATGTCATCCAGTTCGCCATGAAGGGCTGGGGCCTCGCCGGCGGCGATCCGGCCGAGCTTGTCCGCCTCTTCGCGCTCGGCTTCATCGAGCCCTTCGGCACCCTGTGGTTCATCTACATGCTCGCCGTCTATTCGGTGGCGGTGAAGCTGCTGCGCCGCCTGCCGCCGGCCGTGATCCTCGCCGGCGCCGCCGCCCTGCAGATCGCCCACGTCGAGAGCGGCTGGCTCGTGATCGACGCCTTCGCCGCCTATTTCGTCTATTTCGCCGCCGGCTATGTCCTCGCCCCGCGTGTCTTCGCCATTGCCGCCTGGGCGGGCCGCAACGCGGCGCTCGCGCTCCTCGGGCTCGCCCTCTGGGCGCTCGTCAACGGTTTCGCCGCCTTCGCGCCGAGCGGGGTGAGCGGCCACGCGACGGTCGCGGCCCTGCCGGGGGTGAGCCTGGTCCTCGGTCTCGCCGGCGCCATCGCCATCACGGCCATCGCCGCGCTGCTCGTCGCGCGCGGCCTCGCCGGCCCGCTGACCTATTGCGGCGAGCGCTCCATCGTCGTCTATCTCGCCTTCTTCCTGCCCATGGCGGTGATGCGCCTCATCCTCGTCAAGACCGGCCTCGTCGAGGTCATCGGCGTCGGCTGGGGCGCCGCCGTCGTCACGGCGGCGGGGGTCGTTGCGCCCCTCATCTTCGAGCGGCTGATCCGCGGCACGATGCTCGACGCGCTTTTCGTGCGGCCGCGGGCCTGCCACATCGCCGCGCCGGCACGCCTCGCGACGGCCGGCTAAAGGCGGCTTTCCGGGACGGCGAGCGAAACGGATCGCGAACGCGGACAAGGCGTGGCATAGTCCCGCCCCGACCTTACCGGCGATTCCCGAAAAGCATCCGTCCGAGAGCCATGTCCGAGCAAGCCGCCCCCGCCGTTGCCGTCCACGCCGCCCGTGCGCTGAAGCCGGGGGATCACGTCTTTCTCGTCGACGGCTCATCCTTCGTCTTCCGCGCCTATTTCCAGTCCATGAACCAGGACCGGAAATACAACTACCGCTCGGACGGCCTGCCCACCGGTGCCGTGCGCCTGTTCTGCACCAAGTTGTTCCAGTTCATCCGCGAGGGCGCGGTCGGCATCGTCCCGACCCATCTCGCCATCATCTTCGACAAGTCGGAGCAGTCCTTCCGCAAGGAAATCTATCCGCCCTACAAGGCAAACCGGCAGGAACCGCCGGAAGATCTCATCCCGCAGTTCCCGCTGATGCGCGAGGCGGTCCGCGCTTTCGGCCTCAAGCCGGTGGAGCAGGACCGCTACGAGGCGGACGATCTCATCGCCACCTATGCGCGCGAGGCGACGGAGGCCGGCGCCGACGTGCTCATCATCTCCGCAGACAAGGACCTCATGCAACTCATCCGGCCCGGTGTCGCCATGTACGACCCGGCCTCCGGCACCCAGTCGAAGGGCAGCTTCCGGCCCGAGCGGCGTATCGGCCGCGACGAGGTGCTGGAATATTTCGGCGTCGAGCCGCACAAGGTGGTCGACGTGCAGGCGCTCGCCGGCGATTCGACCGACAACGTGCCCGGCGCTCCCGGCATAGGCATCAAGACGGCCGCCCAGCTCATCGCAGAATACGGCGATCTCGACACGCTCATCGCGCGCGCAGGCGAGATCAAGCAGCCCAAGCGGCGCGAGACGCTGACGAACCCGGACATCGTCGAGCAGATCCTCATCTCCCGTCGGCTCGTCTCGCTCGTCGACGACGTGGCCGTGGAAACCCCGCTCGCCGACCTCGCGCTCGTGCCGCCGGATCCGCGGAACCTCGTCGCCTTCCTGAAGGCGATGGAGTTCACAACCATCACCAAGCGCGTTGCCGAGCTCTACGAAATCGACATCGCCGCCGTTGAGCCAGACGCGCGCCTCGCCGCCCCAGGCGCCGGCCTTGGCTGGAGCCCCGGCGAGACGGCCGCGGCAACCGCGCCTGCCACCCCGTCGGCCGCATCGGCCCGGCCAGGCGACGAACTCCTCGTCCCGGCCGCTCTCGTCGCGAGCCGCGCGGCCGAGGCCGCCGTCCCGGTCGACCGCAATGCCTACGAGACGGTAACGAGCCTCGCGCGCCTTGACGAATGGATCGCCGAGGCGCGCGAGCGCGGCCATGTCGCCGTCGATACGGAGACGAACTCGGTCGACGCCATGCGGGCCGAACTCGTCGGCTTCTCGCTCGCGACCGATCCCGGCAAGGCCTGCTACGTACCGCTGCAGCACAGAGACGGCGACGACCTCTTCGGCAACGGCCTCGCCGCCGGCCAGCTTCCGTTGCGCGAGGCGGTAGCGCGGCTGAAACCGCTGCTCGAGGACCCTTCCGTCCTCAAGATCGGCCAGAACCTGAAATACGACTGGCTGATCTTCGCCCGCCACGGCATCACGCTGGCGCCCTACGACGACACCATGCTGATTTCCTACGTGCTCGATGCCGGCCGCGGCTTGCACGGCATGGATGCCCTGTCGGAGAAGCATCTCGGCCACACGCCCATCGCCTTCTCGCAGGTCGCCGGTTCCGGCAAGACGCAGGTTACCTTCGACAAGGTGGCGATCGACAAGGCGACCGCCTATGCCGCCGAGGATGCGGACGTCACCTTGCGCCTGTGGCTCGCTCTGAAGCCGCGCCTCGTCGCGGAGAGCCGCACGAGCGTCTACGAGACCCTGGAGCGGCCGATGGTGGCGACGCTGGCACGCATGGAGAGCCGCGGCATTGCCATCGATCGCGCCATCCTCTCGCGTCTGTCCGGCGAGTTCGCCCAAAAGCTCGCCGGGCTCGAGGAGGAGATCTATGCCCTGGCCGGCGAGCGCTTCACCATCGGCAGCCCCAAGCAATTGGGCGACATCCTCTTCGGCAGAATGGGCCTGCCCGGCGCCAGGAAGACGAAGACCGGCCAGTGGGCGACCGGCGCCGGGGTGCTGGAGGACCTCGCCGCCGAGGGCCATCCGCTGCCGTCGAAGATCCTCGAATGGCGCCAGCTCGCCAAGCTGAAGTCCACCTACACCGATGCGCTGCCCGGCTACGTCAATCCCGAGACGCACCGCGTGCACACGTGCTTCTCGCTCGCCGCGACCACGACCGGGCGGTTGTCATCATCGGAGCCGAACATCCAGAACATCCCGGTGCGCACGGAAGAAGGGCGCAAGATCCGCACCGCCTTCGTCGCGTCGCCGGGCACGAAGCTCGTATCGGCCGACTACAGCCAGATCGAGCTGCGCGTCCTTGCACATATCGCCGACATCCCGCAGCTGCGGCAGGCCTTCGCCGACGGCATCGACATTCACGCCATGACCGCCTCGGAGATGTTCGGCGTGCCGGTGAAGGGCATGGACCCCCTGGTGCGCCGGCGCGCCAAGGCCATCAACTTCGGCATCATTTACGGCATCTCGGCCTTCGGTCTCGCTAACCAGCTCGGCATCCCGCGCGAGGAGGCCTCGGCCTATATCAGGAAATATTTCGAGCGCTTCCCCGGCATCCGCGACTACATGGACGAGACCAAGCGCTTCTGCCGCGAGAACGGCTATGTAACGACGCTGTTCGGCCGCATCTGCCATTATCCGCAGATCAGGTCGTCCAACCCCTCCGAGCGCGCCTTCGTCGAGCGCCAGGCGATCAATGCCCCGATCCAGGGCACTGCCGCCGACATCATCCGTCGCGCCATGGTGCGCATGGACGAGGCGCTCGAGAAGGCGGGCCTCAATGCGCGCATGCTGCTGCAGGTTCACGACGAACTCGTTTTCGAGGTGCCGGAGAGCGAGGTCGACAGGACGCTGCCGGTCATCACCCATGTGATGCGCGAGGCGCCCAAGCCCGCCGTGGCGCTCGCCGTGCCGCTCGAGGTCGAGGCGAGAGCCGCGAGCAATTGGGAAGAGGCGCATTGAACCGCGGCTGCGGACGCTTCCAGCAGGGCGCCACCATGCCCCGCAGGGCGAGACGGCGGTTTTCGGCTGACAGGCAGAAGCAGGTCAAAAGGGCCGCGCCCGGACAAGCGTGGGCATGACGGGGAGGCCATTCGGCTCAGCGGATATCAGCCACGTCCACCTGGGCGATGCCGAGCGCCGCGAACGCCGCCTCGGTCGCGGCCAGCGACCCGTCGAGATCGATAGCGCGGCAGGCGTCCTCGACGACGGTGACCGCGAAGCCGTGGCCGTGCGCGTCCTCGGCCGAGTAGCGCACGCAGAAGTCGAGCGCGAGGCCGGCGAGGAAGACGCGCCTCAGGCCCCGCTCCTTGAGATAGCCGCCGAGCCCCGTCGGCGTCATGCGGTCGTTCTCGTAGAAGGCCGAGTAGGAATCGATCGCCGGGTCGAAGCCCTTGCGCAGGATGAGTTCGGCATGAGGCACGTCGAGGTCCGGGTGGAATTCGGCGCCCGGCGTGTCTTCGACGCAATGGTCCGGCCACAGCACCTGCGGTCCGTAGGACATCTCGACGGTCTCAAAGGGCCTGCGGCCGGGATGGGCCGAGGCGAAGGACAGGTGGCCCGGCTTGTGCCAGTCCTGCGTCAGGATGACGTGGGCGAAGCGCCGCGCCAGCGCATTGACCACCGGCACGATGGCGTTGCCGCCATCGACGGCCAGCGCCCCGCCGGGGCAGAAGTCGTTCTGCATGTCTACGACGAGGAGGACGTCCGTTTCGTCGACCTTGATACCCGCCATGACCCGCCCCTGTTCGCGTCCCCAGCATCCGGCGCGCCGGACACTCCGTCAATGCCCGCCATTGACACGGCCGCCAATGGCTGGGAAGAACGCGCCAACCGTGGTTCCAGGCTGCCGGAGCCGGCGAGGCCTGTCCTCCCTGCCATCCGCCGCCGCAAAATTTTTCGATGTCCCATGCATAGCCCCCTCGTCAACGGCGGGCCCGCCGACCCCATCGCGCGGCGGCGCACCTTCGCCATCATCTCCCACCCGGATGCGGGCAAGACGACGCTCACCGAGAAGCTGCTGCTCTTCGGCGGCGCCATCCAGCTCGCCGGCGAGGTCAAGGCCAAGCGCAACCGCGTGCAGACGCGCTCGGACTGGATGGGCATCGAGCGCGAACGCGGCATCTCGGTCGTCACCTCGGTGATGACCTTCGAGTACGGCGGCTGCGTGTTCAACCTGCTCGACACGCCGGGTCACGAGGACTTCTCGGAGGACACCTACCGCACGCTCACCGCCGTCGATGCCGCCGTCATGGTCATCGACGCGGCCAAGGGCATCGAGGCGCGCACGCGCAAGCTCTTCGAGGTGTGCCGCCTGCGCGACATCCCCATCGTCACTTTCGTCAACAAGCTCGACCGCGAGAGTCGCGACCCCTTCGACCTGCTCGACGAAATCGAGAAGACGCTGGCGCTCGACACCGCCCCCATCAACTGGCCGATCGGCGCCGGCAAGAGCTTCGCCGGCACCTACACCTTCGGCACGAAGACGGTGCGGCGTATCGCCGACGATGAGACCATGACGGTCAGCGGCGCCGAGGATTCGGCTGTGGCAGCACTGTTGCCGGCGCACGAGGCCGGGGCCTGGCAGGAGGAGGCGATGCTCGCCGAGGCCGCGCTGAAGCCCTTCGACCTCGCCGCCTTCCGCGAGGGGCACCTGACGCCCGTCTTCTTCGGCAGCGCCTTGCGCAACTTCGGCATCCGCGAGCTCATCGATGCCATGGCGGCCTATGCCCCCTCCCCGCGCGGGCAGGAGGCGGACAAGCGCACGGTCGAGGCCGACGAGCCGAAGATGACCGGCTTCGTCTTCAAGATCCAGGCGAACATGGACCCCAATCACCGCGACCGCATCGCCTTCATGCGCGTGTGCTCCGGGCGGTTGACCCGCGGCATGAAGGCCAAGCTCGTGCGCACCGGCAAGGCTATCAGCCTCAATGCGCCGCAGTTCTTCTTCGCGCAGGATCGCACGGTGGCGGACGAGGCCTATGCCGGCGACGTGGTTGGCATCCCCAACCACGGCACGCTGCGCATCGGCGACACACTCACCGAGGGCGAGGACATCGTCTTCCGCGGCGTGCCGAGCTTCGCCCCCGAGATCCTGCGCCGCATCTCCATCAAGGATGCGATGAAAGCAAAGAAGCTGCGCGAGGCGCTCGAGCAGCTCGCCGAGGAGGGCGTCGTGCAGCTCTTCATCCCCAACGACGGCTCGGGCGCCATCGTCGGCGTCGTCGGCGCGCTGCAGCTCGACGTGCTGATCGAGCGGCTGAAGACGGAATACGGCCTCGACGCCGCCTACGAGACGACGCGTTTCTCCGTCTGCCGCTGGGTGAGCGCGGACGATAAGGCCGAGCTCGACAAGTTCGCCACGGCGAACAATTCCGCCATGGCCGCCGACCTCGACGGGGCGCCGGTGTTCATGGCCTCGAGCCCCTTCTCGCTGCGCTACGACGAGGAGCGCTGGCCCACCATCCGCTTCTCGGACGTGAAGGACTACCAGAAGAAGGCGGCCTGAGGCCGGCCCCTACACGAGCACCGGCCGCTCGGTGCGCTCCTCGAGCTCGAAGACGCGCTTGTAGCGCTCGACCTCGGCCGCCGGGCCCATGGCCTTGGCGGGATTGTCCGAGAGCTTCACGGCCGGGCGGCCGTTGGCCGAAACCACCTTGCAGACGATCGATATGGGATCGAGCGCCCCGTCCGGCGCGAAGCCGCGGAAGTCGTTGGTCAGCAGCGTGCCCCAGCCGAAGCCGAAGCGCATGCGCCCGGCGAAGTGATAATGGATGCGCTCGATGGCGGTGACGTCGAGCGCATCCGAGAAGATGGCGAGCTTCTTGCGCGGGTCCTCGCCGCGCTCGCGCCACCAGCGGATCGCCTCCTCGCCGCCCTCGATCGGATCCTTGGAATCGATGCGGATGCCCGTCCAGCTCGACACCCAGTTCGGCGCGGCGGCCAGGAAATGCGTGGTGCCATAGGTGTCGGGCAGGATGATGAGCAGGTTGCCCTCGTAGTCCTCCTGCCAGTCGCGCAGCACCTGGTAAGGAGCGGCGGCGAGCTCCGCATCGCTGTCGGCGAGCGCCGCATAGACCATCGGCAGTTCGTGCGCGTTCGTGCCGACGGCCTCGACCTCCCGGCGCATGGCGATGAGGCAGTTCGATGTGCCGGTAAAGGCATTGCCCAGCCCCTCGATCATCGCTTGCACGCACCAGTCCTGCCACAGGAAGCCATGCCGGCGGCGCGTGCCGAAATCGGCGATCTGCAGACCGGGAAGGACCTTGAGGCGCTGCACTTTCTCCCATACCCGAGTCATGGCCCGGGCATAGAGCACCTGCAGTTCGAACTTGCCCATGGCGGCGAGTACGGCGCGCGAACGCAGCTCGTTGAGGATGGCGAGCGCTGGGATTTCCCAGAAGGTCGTCTCCAGCCACGGTCCGTCGAACTCGAGCTCGTACTGGCCGTCGCGCACCCGCAGGTCGTAGGCCGGCAGCTGGAAGCCCTCCAGCCATTCGATGAACTCGGGCGCGAACATCTGGCGCTTGCCGTAGAACATGTTGCCGCGCAGCCAGGTCGATTCCCCGCGGGTGAGCTTCAGGCTGCGGGCATGGTCGAGCTGCTCGCGCAGGGCGCTTTCCTCGACGAGCTCGGCGAGACGGATGTCCTTCGACCGATTGAGGATCGAGAAGGTGACGCGGGTGTCGCGATGGCGCCGGAAGATGGTCTGCGCCATCAGCAGCTTGTAGAAGTCCGTGTCGAGCAGGGAACGGATGATCGGGTCGATCTTCCACTTGTGATTGTAGACACGTGTGGCGATGTCCGTCATGCTCCGGCTCCGTCGGCCCGTCTCATTCACTGTTCTCCCGTGCCGAAACTAGGCTTTGCCTTGCGTCGCACGCAAGAACGGCACGCGCATGCCGGCGCCGCGTTAGGCGGGTGGCCGTCCTCCCTCGAGGCGCGCCAGAACCTCCTCGGCGATTGCGAGCGAGGCGGTGAGGCCGGGGCTCTCGATGCCGAGGAGATTGACGAGGCCGGCCATTCCATGGGTTTGGGGCCCGTCGATGCGGAAATCGGCGGCCGGCTCTCCCTCGCCCACGATCTTGGGGCGGATCCCGCTGTAGCCGGGCGACAGGGCCTCCTCGTCGAGGCCGGGCCAGTAGCGGCGGATGGCCGCGACGAAGGCCGCCCGGCGCCCGCCGTCGACCTCGTATCGGACGGCGTCAACCCATTCGGTATCTGGCCCGAAGCGGGCCTGCCCGCCGAGGTCGAGGGTCAGGTGCACGCCAAGGCCGTGGGCGCTGGGCGCCGGATAGATGAGCCGCGAGAAGGGCGCCCGACCGGCGAGGATGAAATAGCTGCCCTTGCAGAAGTGCGTGCGCGGCACCGCATTCGATGACAACCCTGCGATGCAATCCGCCACGTCCGATGCGGAAAGGCCGGCAGCATTGACGAGTTCGCGACAGGCAAGGCGCATGGGCTCAACGCCGCCCGTCCTGACGAGAAACCCTTGGGCAGCGGGCTCGGCCGCGACGAAAGGCGTGTTGAAGGCAACAACGGCGCCAGCGTTCTCGGCGTCGCCCTGTAGCGCCAGCATGTAGGCGTGGCTGTCGATGATGCCGGTCTGCGGCGACCACAGGGCAGCGACCGCGGTCAGCTCCGGCTCCATGCGCCGCGCCTCGGCGCCGGAGATCATGACGAGGTCCTCGGCGCCGTTGACGCGGCCGCGCTCGGCGATCGTCGCGACGGCGGCGATCTCGTCCTCGCTCGCCGCCACCAGCAGCTTGCCGCAACGGCGGTGCGGCACGCCGCGCGCGGCGCAATAGGCATAGAGCGCGCGCCGGCCTTCGACACAAAAGCGCGCCTTCAGGCTTCCGGGTGGATAATAAAGCCCGGCGTGGATGACCTCACTGTTGCGCGAGGACGTGCCGGTGCCGATGGCGCCCTCGCGCTCCAGCACCACGACCGCGCGGCCGGATAGCGCGAGCGCCCGCGCGACGGCCAGCCCGACCACCCCCGCGCCGACGACGATCGCGTCGACAAAATCATCCGCTTCGCTCATCGCCGGCCGAATCTCCCCTGCCCGAGCGCCGTCCTTGGGCGCGTATCTAGCGGTGGCCGGCGCGCCGCGAAAGGCGCTTCTCGCACGGGCCGCCAGCCCGGGCTTGCCATGCGCCGCACCCGACTGGCACAACGGCGCCGACATGCGGCCGCACCGGCCACGAGGAGATATAGCGATGGATCTTGGACTGAAGGGCAAGCGGGCGCTGGTTCTGGGCGCGAGCCGCGGCCTCGGGGCGGCGATCGCCCGCACGCTGGCGGAAGAGGGCGCAAGCGTCGTCGCGGCCGCGCGCAGTGACGAGAAGATCAGGGCCTGGGCCGGCGCCCTGCCGGCCGAGGTCGGCGGGCGCGTCACCGCCGCGCGGCTCGACCTCGCCGACCTCGCCAGCGTCGAGGCGCTCGTCGAGCGGCTGATCGCGGAGGGCGGCGTCGACATCCTCGTCAACAATTCCGGCGGGCCGCCGCCGGCCGATGCGCGCGAGGCCAAGCGTGCCGACTGGCTGGTGCAGTTCGAGGCGATGGCGGCCAACCTCTTCCACCTCACCCAGCGCCTCCTGCCCGGCATGCTGGCGAAGAAGTGGGGCCGCATCATCACCATCGCCTCCTCGGGCGTCGAGCAGCCGATTCCCCGCCTTGCCCTGTCGAACGGCATCCGCTCGGCGGTGGTGGGCTGGTCGAAGACGCTGGCGAGCGAGGTGGCGGGTCAGGGCGTGACGGTGAACGTGGTGCTGCCCGGGCGCATCGAAACCGAGCGGGTGGAAGAGCTCGACGCGGCCAATGCGCAGCGCCAGGGCAAGACGCCAGAGGAGGTGGCGGAAGCCTCCAAGGCGACGATCCCGGCCGGCCGCTACGGCACGCCGCAGGAATTCGCCGATGTGGTCGCCTTTCTCGCGAGCGAGAGAGCCTCCTACGTCACGGGCGCCAAGATCCGCATCGACGGCGGCGCGACCCGCGGCATCTGAGGCGGCAAGGTGAGAAACAACGGTAGCCGGGCTGGCCGCAGCCGTCAGAACCCTTTCCCCGGCTGCGGGGAGAGGGAATGACGCACGGTTCGAAGGATGCTCACGCCGCAGCGCTGTGGGGCTGCGGCGCCGACTGTCCGTAGGCTCGGCCGAAACGGTTGGCGAGGAAGGCATCGAGCGCGATGTCCTCCTGGCGCACAAAGCCCCGCCGCGGCAGTTCGCCCGTCGCCAGCATGTCGAGCACCGCACAGATGCCCGAGGCCGTGGTGATCTGGATGGCGCTGCGGGTGATGCCGTTGACGCGCGCGCTGTAGATCTTGTTGGCGTAGGTCTCCTGCACCAGGCGGCCGCCCCGGCGCCCGCTCACGGTGACGAAGATGACGACGACGTCCTGCAGGGTCGTCGGCAGCGCGCTTTCCAGGATGTCCTTGAACAGCTCGCGACGGTGGCGCAGGCCGAGGTCGTTCAAGAGCGCCTTCATGATGGCGCAGTGGCCGGGATAGCGGATGGTGCGGTAGTTGAGCGTGCGCACCCGGCCCTTCAGCGTCTCGCACAGGGTGCCGAGCCCGCCCGAGGTGTTGAAGGCCTCGTAGGTGACGCCGTCGAGCGAGAATTCCTCGCGCTCCTCCAGCGCCGGCACTTCGACCCGTTCGCCCTCGACGATGGCCTCGCACGGCTCGCAATATTCGTTGATGACGCCGTCCGTGCTCCAGGTGAGGTTGTAGTTGAGGGCGTTGGACGGATATTGCGGCAGGGCACCGACGCGCATGCGCACGCTGTCGAGCGTGTCGAAGCGCCGGGCGAGGTCGTGGGCGACGATGGAGATAAAGCCCGGCGCCAGCCCGCACTGGGGAATGAACGCACTCTTCGCACTCGCCGCGAGTTCTCTGACGCACCGCGTGCTGGCGACGTCCTCCGTGAGGTCGAGATAGTGCACGCCGGCCTTGGCCGATGCCTGGGCAATGCGCGTCGTCAGGTGATAGGGCGCGGCGCTGAGTACGGCGAATTTCCCCGGGAGCAGCCGGTCGAGCGCTCCGTCCTCGGCGATGTCGAGCCGGACCCTGGCAACGGGCAGGGCAGCGTCGAGCGCGTCGAGTTGGGCCTGATCGCGGTCGACGACCGTCACGTCATAATCGCCGGAGCCCGTCAGCAGGTCGGCGATGGTGGCGCCGATCTTGCCGGCCCCGACGACGAGAATGGCTTTGCGGTCACGCATGGCTGTGGTTCCCCGTTTGGCAATTGCCGTCAGGAATCGCACCTTGGCCGTCGAATTGAAGATTCCGCTTCGCCGAAACGCGAAGATCGCTTAGTGAAAACGACGATTCATTCCTGCGAAACGACGATGGACGACACCGACCGCCAGCTCATCGCCCTCCTGCGCGAGAATGCCCGCACGCCGACGGCCGATCTCGCGCGGCGCCTCAGGCTGTCGCGCACCACGGTGCAGAGCCGCATCGAGCGGCTGGAGCGGCGCGGCATCGTTGCGGGCTACACGGTGCGCCTGGCGGACGATTACGAGCGCGGCCTCGTGCGCGCGCATGTGCTCATCACGGCGCTGCCCAAGTTCGCCCGCAAGGTCGAGGAGGCGCTCGCCGGCATCGTGGAGGTGCGCACCCTCCACTCCATCAGCGGCAGCTACGACATGATCGCCGTCGTCGCGGCGCCCTCGATCGCCGAACTCGACCAGCTCATCGACCACATCGGGGCGCTGGAGGGCGTGGAGCGCACCATGTCCTCGATCATCCTGTCCACACGCATCAGCCGGTAGGGCCTCATGACGGACAACAGGAAAACGGTGGCCGTCATCGGAGCCGGCCCGGCCGGGCTCATGGCGGCGGAAGAGCTGGTGCGGGCCGGCCTTGCCGTCACCGTCTACGAACGCATGCCCTCGCCGGCGCGCAAGCTCCTCATGGCCGGGCGCGGCGGCCTCAACCTGACGCACGGGGAAGGGCGTGAGGCCTTCCTCGCCCGCTACGGCGCCGCCGAGCCGTGGCTCACCCCGATGATCGAGGCCTTTCCGCCGGCCGCGCTGCGCGCCTGGTGCGAGGGGCTCGGCGAAAAGACCTTCGTCGGCTCGAGCGGGCGCGTCTTCCCGGAGAGCTTCAAGGCCTCGCCGCTCCTGCGCGCCTGGCTGCGCCGCCTCGACGGGCTCGGCGTGGCCCTGGCGACGCGCCACCGCTGGCAGGGCTGGGACGGGGACGGACGCCTCCTCCTCGAGAGGGAGGACGGCGATGCGCTTCACCTCGCGCCCGACGCCACATTGCTGGCGCTCGGCGGCGCGAGCTGGCCGCGCCTCGGCTCCGACGGGACGTGGACGGAGATTCTTGCCGCACGCGGCGTCGCGCTCACCCCGCTCGCGCCGGCCAACTGCGGCTTCGAGCATGTGTGGTCGCACCATTTCGCCGAGCGCTTCGCCGGCACGCCGCTGAAGCGCATCGCCATCGGCTTCGACGGCATGAGCGTCATGGGCGAGGCGGTCATCACGCGCGAGGGGCTGGAGGGCGGCGCCATCTATGCCCTGTCGGGGCGGTTGCGGGAGGCCATCGCCGCGCACGGCCCGCAGACGGTGACGCTCGACCTCAGGCCCGATCTCAGCCCGTCGCATCTTGCCGCCCGCCTCGCGCGGCCGCGCGGCAAGCAATCCACCGCCTCCTTCCTGCGCAAGGCGGGCGGCCTGATGCCCGTTGCCGTCAATCTCCTCAGGGAGGTCCTGGGCGAGTTGCCGGCCGAGCCTGCGGCGCTGGCGAAGGCGGCGAAGGCCCTGCCGCTCACCCTCACCGCGCCGCGGCCGATCGCCCGCGCCATCTCCAGCGCCGGCGGCATCCGCCGCGAGGCACTCGACGACAACCTCATGCTGCAGGCCCTGCCCGGCGTCTTCGCCGCCGGCGAGATGCTGGACTGGGCGGCGCCGACCGGCGGCTACCTGCTGCAGGCCACCTTCGCGACCGGGGTGGCCGCTGCCCAGGGCATCCAGCGATGGCTCGGCGTGGAGCAAGCGTCGGGCGAAGCGGGGCCGAAATAGCCCTCCGCATAGACCTTGGCGCCGCGATCGGGCATCCTTTCTTCATCAGGCACAGCGACGTGCAGGGGGCCCCAGGCCGCGCCTGCCGCGCTTTTGGGCAGTTGCCATGCGACACGCCTCGCCCTTGCCCGAAAAAGCGGGACGGCTGCCGCTTGACAGTGCCGCTCATCCAGTTGCAGATTATTTGTATACCAACAAAAAACTGATCGGCATTGCTGATGCCGTCAGAGGGTGAACATCAGTTTCGGGAGGCATCGATGTACCTCCGTCCGCGGACCCTCGACGAAGCGCTCGGCGCGCTCGCGACAACGGGCGCGCAAGTCCTGGCCGGCGGCACGGATGTCTTTCCGGCCCTCGGCGACCGGCCGCAGGCGCGCCCCTTCCTCGACATCTCGGCGCTGCCGGAGCTGCGCGGCATCGGCATGGGGCCGGACCATGTGCGCATCGGCGCCGCAACCACCTGGACCGAGGTCGCGAGGGCAGACCTGCCGCGCGGCTTCGACGCCCTGAAGGCCGCTGCACGCGAGGTCGGCTCCATCCAGATCCAGAACCGCGGCACGATCGCCGGCAATCTCTGCAACGCCTCGCCCGCCGCCGACGGCGTGCCGCCGCTGATCGCGCTCGATGCCGAGGTCGAGCTCGCCTCCCGCGCCGGCATCCGTCGCCTGCCGCTCGCCGCCTTCATCTCGGGCTATCGCCGCACGGAGCGGCGCGAGGACGAGATCGTCACGGCGGTGCTCGTGCCCCATGCCATGACGGATGCCCGCTCCGTCTTCCTCAAGCTCGGCGCGCGGCGCTATCTCGTCATCTCCATCGTCATGGTCGCGGCCATGCTGCGCACCGACGAGACGGGCCGCATCGACGCGGCGCGCGTCGCGGTGGGTTCCTGCTCGGCCGTGGCCCAGCGCCTGCCGGCGCTGGAAGCGGCGCTCATCGGCAAGCCGGCCGCGGCCGGTATCGGCACGGCCTTCGCGGCCGCGCATCTTGCCCCCCTTTCCCCCATTGACGACGTGCGCGCCACCGGTGCCTACCGCGCGGATGCGGCCGAGACGCTCGTCGCCCGCGCGCTCGAAGCCTGCGTGCGCGATGCGGCCAAGGAGGCCGCCTGACATGCTCGACCGGGTTGCCGCAACCGAGAGCCACGCCGGCCTCGCCCTCACCGTGAACGGCCGGACGGTCGAGGTCACCGCCTCGCCCGCCGCGCGCCTCTCCAGGGTGCTGCGCGACGACCTCGGCCTCACGGGCACCAAGGTCGGCTGCGACGCCGGCGACTGCGGCGCCTGCTCCGTGCTCGTCGACGGCGAGGCCGTCTGCTCCTGTCTCGTCGCCGCCGGGCAGGTCGAGGGCTGCAGCGTCACTACTGTCGAAGGCCTGCCGACCGACCACCCCGTCGCCGGGCGCCTCGAGGAAGCCTTTCTACGCCACGGCGCCGCCCAGTGCGGCATCTGCACGCCGGGCATGCTGGTCGCCGCCGTCGCGCTGCTCGCCCGCAACGAACGGCCGGGCGAGGTCGAGGTGCTCGACGCCATCGGTGGCGTGCTCTGCCGCTGCACCGGCTATCGCAAGATCGTCGCCGCCATCCTCGACGTGGCGGCCGAGGCGCGGGCCGAAGTGCTGCCGGAGGGCGGCGAGGCCGTCGGCGCCCGCATCCGCCGTCTCGACGGGCTGAAAAAGGTGCGCGGCACCGACATCTTCGGCGCCGACGAGGCGCCGGCCGATGCGCTCGTCCTCCGGGCCGTGCGCAGCCCCTACCACCGCGCCGCTTTCACCTTCGGCGACATCGACGCCTTCCTCGCCCGCCATCCCGGCATCGTGCGCGTCTTCACGGCGAAGGACGTGCCGGGCGAGAACTGCTACGGCGTCATCCCGCCCTTCGCCGACCAGCCGGTCTTCGCCGAGACGGAGGCGCGCTTCCGCGGCGAGGCTGTGGCGGCCATCGTCGGCGAGGCCGCGGCCATGGCCGCGCTCGACCTGTCCGACTTCCCCGTCACCTGGCAGGAGCTGCCGGCCAATACGACGATCGATGCGGCGCTCGCGGAAGACGCGCCGCTCGTGCACACGGGCCGCGCGGGCAACATCCTCGTCGGCGGCCGCGTCGTCAGGGGCGATGTCGAGGCCGCGCTCGAGAAGGCCGACGTGGTTGTCGACGGCGAATTCGAAACCGGCTTCGTCGAGCACGCCTATATCGAGCCGGAGGCCGGCTTTGCCCGCCGCGTCGGCGAGCGCATCGAGGTGCAGGCCTGCACCCAGGCGCCCTACATGGACCGCGACGACGTCGCCAAGGTGCTCGGCATCACGCCCGAGGCCGTGCGCATCATACCGACCGCCGTCGGCGGCGGCTTCGGCTCCAAGCTCGACCTCTCGGTGCAGCCCTTCGTCGCCGTCGCCGCGTGGCACCTCGACCGGCCGGTGCGCATGACCTACACGCGCCCCGAGTCGATCATGACGACCACGAAGCGCCACCCGGCGCGTATACGGGCACGGGCCGGCGCGATGAAGGACGGCAGGCTCGTCGGACTCGATTTCCACGGCGACTTCAACACCGGCGCTTATTCCTCCTGGGGCCCGACGGTGGCAAACCGCGTGCCGGTGCACGCCTCCGGTCCCTATTACGTGCCGCATTACCGGGCGTTGACGCGCGCCGTGCACACGCACCTGGTGCCCGCCGGCGCGTTCCGCGGCTTCGGCGTGCCGCAGGCGAGCATCGCGCAGGAGCAACTCTACGACGAGCTCGCCGACAGGATCGGCATGGACCGGCTGGAATTTCGCCTGCGCAACGCGCTGCGCGCCGACCAGCCGACCGTGACCGGCCAGGTGCTCGGCGAAGGCGTCGGCATCCGCGCCTGTTTCGAAGCCCTCGTGCCGCACTGGCAGCGCGCGCGGGCCGAGGCGGCCGCCTTCAATGCGACGAGCGAGCGCAAGGACGACGGCCGGCTGCGCCGCGGCGTCGGCGTCGCCGGCATGTGGTACGGCTGCGGCAACACCTCGTTGCCCAACCCCTCCACCATCCGCGTCGGCCTCAAGCGCGACGGGCGCATCGGGCTGCATCAGGGCGCGGTCGACATCGGCCAGGGCTCCAACACCGTCATCACCCAGATCTGCGCCGACGCGCTCGGCGCGCCGATTGCCCGCTTCGACCTCGTCTCGGCCGACACGGATCTGACGCCCGACTGCGGCAAGACCTCCGCCTCGCGCCAGACCTTCGTGACCGGCAAGGCCGCCGAACTCGCGGGCCGCGCGCTGCGCGCCGCCATCCTGCGCCTCGCCAATGCCGGCGAGGGCGCGACGGTCACTTTCGCCGACGATACGGTCACCGTGCGCGACGGCGGCCACGAGCGCGCCATCGCCCTGGCCGATCTGCCGGCCGACGAGCACGGCTACCTGCTGACCGGCGAAGCCACCTTCGACCCGCCGACGAGCCCGCTCGATGCCGACGGCCAGGGCGTCCCCTACGCCGTCTACGGCTTCGGCGCCCATATGGTGGAGGTCGAGGTTGACACCGCGCTCGGCACGGTGAAGGCCCTCAAGATCACCGCGGCGCACGACGTCGGCCGCGCCATCAACCCGACCCTCGTCGAGGGACAGATCGAGGGCGGCGCCGCGCAGGGCCTCGGCCTCGCCCTCATGGAGGAGTTCTTCCCTGGCAAGGGGGAGAACCTGCACGACTATCTCGTCCCCTCGGCCGGGGACATGCCGCCGGTCGAGTCCATTCTCATCGAGGATGCCTCGCCCATCGGTCCCTTCGGCGCCAAGGGCATCGGCGAACAGGCGCTGATCCCGACCGCCCCGGCCATCCTCAACGCCATTCACGACGCCGCCGGTGTGCGCATCCGCCGCGTGCCGGCAACGCCCGACCGGGTGCGCGCCGCGATTCTCGCCGCCAGAAGCGTACGAGGCTGACATGCAGAACGACCAGGCGGCCGCCCCGGGCGCGGCCAGGGACGACAAGATCCGCTGTGATGCCTGCCCCGTGATGTGCTACATCAAGCCGGGCATGACCGGTGCCTGCGACCGCTACGCCAACCACGAGGGCGAGTTGGTCCGCGTCGACCCGCACGTCGTGCTGGAGCGTACGCTCGCCCAGGGCGGCAACGTGGTGCCCTTCAACAGGGGCGAATGGGACGGCACCATCGTCCAGGGGGAGGAGACCTTCGTTACCGCCATCGGCGCCGGCACCACCTATCCCGACTACAAGCCCGCGCCCTTCATCGTCTCGTCCGAGGTGGACGGAGTGGACATGGTGACGGTCGTCACCGAAGGCATCTTCAGCTATTGCGGCGTCAAGGTGAAGATCGACACCGACCGCCACCTCGGCCCGGAGCAGGCGACCGTGCGCGTCGAGGGTGAGGCCGTCGGCCACGTCACCACCGGCGAATACGGCTCGCAGATGCTGTCGCTCGGCGGCGTGCATCACCTGACCGGCAGCTCGAAGAAGGAGGGCCGCGTCACCTGCGACGCGCTGCTCGACCTGTGCAACGGCAAGGCGGTGGAAATGACCATCGACGACGGCGCCACCGTCGTCGTTCAGGCCGGCAAGCCGCCGATCGTCAACGGCGTCGCTGAGGAGCGCATGCGCGTCGGCTGCGGCTCGGCCACCATCGGCATGTTCGCCAAGCAGTGGCACGGCAAGGTCGACGAGGTGGTGGTAGTCGACGATCACATCACCGGCGTTCTCTCCGAGCACCAGGCCGGCAAGCTGCTCGACATCCCCGAGACCGGCATCAAGATGAAGGGCCGGCGCTCGACCCCGGGCCGCTACTTCCAGGTGGCGGAGCCGGGCACGGGCTGGGGCGGCACCAACATCTCCGATCCCCTGTCGATCCTCGGCCCCTTCGATCCCAAGGTGGCGCGACCGGGCCTCCGGCTCCTCATGGTCTCCACCACCGGCGAGCACCATGCCTATTACGAGCTCGACGAGGCGCTCACGCCGGTCGAGCGCGCGCTGCCCGAGGCGCTCAGCCAGTCGGTCGAGCGCATCAAGGAGAACTGCGAGCCCGCCCTGTGCACCGTGCTCTTCATGGGCGGGGCCGGCGGCTCGCTGCGCGCCGGCGTCACCGAGAACCCAGTTCGCCTCACCCTCTCCGTCAAGGACGCGCTCACCTATGTCACCTGCGGCGGCGCTCCGGTCTATGTCTGGCCTGGCGGCGGCATCACCTTCATGGTGGACGTGACGCGCGTGCCGGAGAACGCCTTCGGCTACGTGCCGACACCGGCCCTCGTCGCGCCCATCGAGTTCACCATGCGGCTGAGCGACTACGAGGCGCTCGGCGGCCATATGGGCGAGGTCCGGCCGGTCTCGTCGCTCGAGCCGGGCGAGGCGCGCCGGCAGGTCCCGCACCGCCTGGACAATCCGTGGCCGCTATCGCCGCAGAAGGCGAAAAGGTCGCACGGATGAGGGACGCCGCCACCGCCCGCATGCTGCCCGACGGGCGCCGGCTGCACCTGCAGCACGGCCCGATCGACCTCGTCATCGAGGCCTTCGGCGAAGCGAGCGAGGTGGCGCGCGCCTACGAGGCGGCCGCGCGCCGCTTCGCGACCCTGCTCGACGAGCTGTGCGCCGAACTGCCGGCCCTGCGGCGGCAGGCGCGCCCCGGCGATCCGCCGCTCGCCGGCACCGTCGCGCGGCGCATGCAGGGCGCCGTCATGCCCTATGCGGGGGCTGGCTTCATCACGCCCATGGCGGCCGTTGCCGGCGCCGATGCGGACGAGGTCCTCGCCGCCATGCTCACCGTGGCACGGCTCGACAAGGCCTATGTCAACAACGGCGGCGACATCGCGCTCCATCTTAGCGCGAGCAGCACCTTCTCCATCGGCATGGTCGACAGGCCGGACGAGCCGGGCCTCTTCGGCACCCTCAGCCTCACCGCCGCGCATGGCGTACGAGGCATCGCGACGAGCGGCCGGCACGGGCGCAGCTTCTCGCTGGGCATCGCCGACGCGGTCACCGTGCTCGCCCGCGACGCGGCGGCGGCGGATGCGGCCGCAACCATGATCGCCAACGCCGTCGACCTGCCGGGCCATCCCGCCGTCATGCGCGTGCCCGCCTCGGCCCTCGCGCCGGAGAGCGACCTCGGCGAGCGCCCGGTGACGCGCGCCGTGCGCTGCCTCGACGCCATCGACATCGCGGCGGCGCTCGACGCCGGCTGCGGCTTCGCGCAGGCGCTTCTCCACCGCGGACTGATCGTTGCCGCGGCATTGCATTTGCAAGGTCACACGCGAACGGTAGGCTCGCTGCCGGCCGCACCCACCGTCGCGGCGCCCGCGCCGCGGCTGGCTGACACTTTCCGGGAGACGGGTCCGATCCATGCCTGACGTCGATGTCCGCAAGCGCCTGATCACGGTGGAGGAGATCTTCCACGAGGGCGGCCAGCCGGCCGCAAGGCCCCTCAAGCGCGGCGCCATCGTCGCCGTGATCGCCAATCCCTTCGCCGGCCGCCATGTCGAGGACATCGCCGGCTTCATGGACGACCTGAAGCCCCTCGGCCTCGCCATGGCGCGGGACCTCATCGCCGCCCTCGGCGGCGACGTCGCGGCGATCGAGGGCTACGGCAAGGGCGCCATCGTCGGCGCCGCGGGCGAATTGGAGCACGGCGCGCTGTGGCACGTGCCCGGCGGCTATGCCATGCGCGAGGCCCTGGGCGATGCCAAGGCCATCGTGCCCTCGACCAAGAAGGTCGGCGGGCCGGGCGCGCGCCTCGACGTGCCGGTCACGCACATCAACGCTTCCTACGTGCGCAGCCATTTCGACGCCATGGAGGTGGGCATCCCCGATTCCCCGCGCGCCGACGAGATGGCGGTCATCCTCGTCATGACGACGGGGCCGCGCATCCACGCCCGTGTCGGCGGGCTGAAGGCGAGCGAGATCAAGGGAGAGGACGGCCTGAGATGAAGGCGAAGATCCGCAAGATCGCGACATTCGTCGAGGAAATCCACACCGAGATGGGCCGGCTGGTGAGCCCGCCGACCCGCAAGGCCGCGGCTGTCGCCGTGATCGAGAACCCCTTTGCCGGGCGCTATGTCGAGGACCTCGGCGAGCTCATGGACATCGGCGAGGAGCTCGGCGGTCTCCTGGCGGAGAAGGCCGTCGCGGCGCTGGGCATCGAGGGGACTGCGGCCGAGAGCTACGGTAAGGCCGCTCTCGTCGGCGAGAACGGGGAACTGGAGCACGCCGCCGCCATCCTGCACCCGCGCATGGGCACGCCCGTGCGCAAGGTGCTGGGCAAGGGTGCGGCCCTCATTCCTTCGTCGAAGAAGCGAGGCGGGCCGGGCGCGGTGCTCGACATCCCGCTCGGCCACAAGGATGCCGCCTATGTGCGCAGCCACTTCGACGGCATGGAGGTGAGCCTCAATGACGCGCCGCGGGCCGGCGAAATCCTGGTGGCGGTCGCCGTCACCGATTCCGGCCGACCGCTGCCGCGCGTCGGCGGGCTGACGAAACAAGAGATCAAGGGTGAGGACGGCTTGCGCTGACGGTCCAGACCAGAGGGGACGGGCGCGGACGACAACGGGAGAGAGCACATGCGGACGAGATTGCGAAAATCGGTAGCCTTTGCAGCCCTGGCCATTGTCGCGGCCACCGGCGTCGCCCGAGCCCAGGGCGAGATCAAGATCGGCGAGATCAACAGCTATTCGGCCCTGCCGGCCTTCACCGAGCCCTACCGCAAGGGCTGGCAGCTCGCCATCGAGGAGATCAATGCCAAGGGCGGCGTCGACGGCAAGAAGCTCGTCGTCATTTCCAAGGACGACGCCGGCAAGCCGGCCGAGGCCGTGACGGCTGCCAACGAGCTCGTCTCGCGCGAGGGCGTGGCGCTCATCACCGGCACCTTCTTCTCGCACATCGGCCTGGCCGTGGCCGATTTCGCCAAGCAGAAGCAGGTGTTCTTCATGGCGGCCGAGCCGCTGACGGACGCCATCACCTGGTCCAAGGGCAACGACTACACCTTCCGCCTGCGTCCCTCCAACTACATGCAGGCGGCGATGCTGGCCGAAGAGGCGGCCAAGCTGCCGGCCAAGCGCTGGGCGACGGTGGCGCCGAACTACGAATACGGCCAGTCGGCCGTCGCCGTGTTCAAGGAGCTTCTCTCGAAGGCCCGCCCGGACATCGAATGGGTGGACGAGCAGTGGCCGCCGCAAGGCAAGATCGACGCCGGCGCGGTGGCGCAGGCGCTGCTCGCGTCGAAACCCGAAGCCATCCTCAACGTCACTTTCGGCGCCGACCTGGTGAAATTCGTGCGCGAGGGTAACACCCGCGGTCTCTTCAAGGACCGTTCGGTCGTCAGCTTCCTCACCGGCGAACCGGAATATCTCGACCCGCTCAAGGACGAGACTCCCAAGGGCTGGATCGTCACCGGTTACCCCTGGTACGACATCAAGACGCCGGAACACGACGCCTTCCTCAAGGCCTACCAGGCGAAGTTCAACGATTATCCACGCCTTGGCTCCATCGTCGGCTACGGCACGATGAAGGCGGTCGCGGCCGTCCTCGCCAAGGCCGGCTCGACGGAGACCGACAAGCTCGTCGCCGCCGCCAAGGGCGTCGAGGTCGACACGCCCTTCGGCAAGATCGTCTTCCGGGCGACCGACCACCAGTCGACGCTCGGCGCCTATGTCGGCAAGACCGATGTGCGCGACGGCAAGGGCGTGATGGTCGATTCCGTCTATCGCGACGGCGCGAACTACCTGCCGTCCGAAGAGGACGTGAAGCGGCTCCGGCCGCAGGGATGAAGTTGCGGCTGAGGCCTCGGGGAGCGCCGCTGCCGTAACGAGAGCGGCTGTTCCCCTCGCGCTCGGGGGCAGGGGCGGAGGGCGGTACGACCGACGCTGCGCCCCGGGCAGCAGCCCTTGCAGCGCACCCTTTCCCGCCCTCCCACACAGGGCGGCGAGGGACCGGGGCACTGTCGCTCACGTTCGTGCAAGCTACCGCCCGAACCTGGCGCATGACGCCGGGGCTGACCAGAACCAGAGGGTCGCGTCCGTGGAATTCATCGTCGTCCAGTTCCTGACAGGCCTCGCCAGCGCGGCCTCCCTGTTCCTCGTCGCGTCCGGCCTGTCGATCATCTTCGGCGTCACGCGCATCGTGAACTTCGCCCACGGCGCCTTCTACATGCTCGGCGCCTATGTGGCCTATACGCTCACGGAGCGCTTCGAGGGCTTCTTCGGCTTCTGGGGCGGCATCGTCGCCGCGGCCCTCGTCGTCGCGGCCGTCGGCGCACTGCTGGAGATCGTGCTGCTGCGCCGCATCTATCGCGCGCCGGAGCTGTTCCAGCTGCTCGCCACCTTCGGCGTGACGCTGATGGTGCAGGACCTCGTCGTCATGATCTGGGGGCCGGAAGACCTCGTCGGCCCGCGGGCGCCGGGCCTGCGCGGCGCCGTCGATATCCTCGGTCTCGCGGTGCCCACCTACGACCTCTTCCTCATCGTGCTCGGCCCGCTCGTTCTCGGCGGCCTGTGGATCCTCTTCCACCGCACGCGCTGGGGCGTGCTCGTGCGCGCGGCGACACAGGACCGCGACATGGTGGCGGCCCTCGGTGTCAACCAGACCTGGCTGTTCACCTCGGTCTTCGCGCTCGGGATCTTCCTCGCCGGCCTCGGCGGCGCGCTGCAGATCCCGCGCAACGCCGTCACCCATCTCATGGACCTTTCGATCATCGTCGAGGTCTTCGTCGTCGTCGTCATCGGCGGCCTCGGCAGCGTGCTCGGCGCCTTCATCGCCGCCGTGCTCGTCTCGGAACTCAACGCCTTCGGCATCCTGATCTTCCCCAAGATCTCGATCGTCCTCGTCTTCCTCGTCATGGCCTGCGTGCTCATCGTGCGGCCATGGGGCCTGCTCGGGCGCCCCGAAGGGCCGGCGCGCCAGCCGGCCGGGCTCAGCATCCGCCCGTGGCAGCCGATGAGCCAGAACCAGCGCCTCGTCATGCTCGCCGTCGTCGTCGCCGCGGGTTTTGCGCCCTTCGTCACCGGCGACTACGCGCTGACGGTGCTGGCCGAGATCGCCGTCTTCGCCCTCTTCGCGGCGAGCCTGCACTTCCTGATGACGGTCGGCGGCCTCGCCTCCTTCGGCCATGCGGCCTATTTCGGCCTCGGCGCCTATGGCGCGGCCTTCGCCACCACCATGTTCGGCATGCCGATGATCGGCTCGCTCCTGCTCGGGCCGCTGCTCGGGGTGGCCGGCGCCATCCTCTTCGGCTGGTTCTGCGTGCGCCTGTCGGGTGTCTATTTTGCCATGCTGACGCTCGCCTTCGCGCAGATCGCCTGGTCCATCGCCTTCCAGTGGGTCGAGGTCACCGGCGGCGACAACGGCATCCTCGGCGTGTGGCCGGCGAGCTGGGCCGCTAGCCCCGCCGCCTTCTACTGGCTCGCCCTCGCCGTCTCCGTCGCCGGCATCGTGGCGCTGCGCGTACTCGTCTTCTCGCCCTTCGGCTACGCGCTCAGGGCAACGCGCGATTCCGCCCTGCGCTCGGAGGCGATCGGCATCGACCGCTCGCGCGTGCAGTGGGCCGCCTTCGTCATCGCCGGAACGTTCGCGGGCATCGCTGGGGCGCTCTTCGCCTTCCTGAAGGGCAGCGTCTTCCCGGACAACCTCGCCATCCCGATGTCGGTCGACGGCCTCGTCATGGTGCTGCTCGGCGGCATCGAGACGGTGTCGGGGGCCGTCGTCGGCGCCATCGTCTACAAGGCGCTCGCCATCTGGCTCGTCAGCCAGACGGACCTGTCGAAGCTCGTGCTCGGCGCCATCATCGTGCTGCTCGTCGTCGCCTTCCCCAAGGGCATCGTCGGCTTCGCGGAGGACCTCCTGGCCCGCCGCCGCGCCAAGGCCGACGACGGCGGCGCCGCGGCGCGGACCACACCCGCCAAGGCACCCGCCAAGGCGCCCGCTGCGACCTCCGGCAGCGGCGCCGCCCCGATCGCCGCCCCCAAGATGGAGGCCGCAAGATGAGCGCGCCCATCCTCGAAGTCGAGAAGCTGTCGAAGTCCTATGGCGGCGTGCATGCGGTCAGAGGCGTTTCCTTCACCCTCGCCGCCGGCGAGATCCTCGCCCTCATCGGCCCCAACGGCGCCGGCAAGAGCACGTGCTTCAACATGCTCAACGGCCAGATCGGCCGCGATACGGGCTCGGTGAAGATCCTTGGCCGCGACACGACGGGCCTGCGTCCGCGCGAGATCTGGCGCCTCGGCGTCGGCCGCACCTTCCAGATCACCGCCACCTATCCCTCGATGACCGTGCGCGAGAACGTGCAGGTCGCGCTGCTCTCGCACCACCGCGAGCTCGGTCGCCTGTTCGGCTTTGCTGGCGCGCGCCACCGCGCCGAGGCCGACCGGCTGCTCGGACTCGTCGGCATGCGCGACCTCGCGGAGCGACCGTGCGGCGAGCTCGCGTACGGCGACCTGAAGCGCCTCGAACTCGCCATCGCCCTCGTGAATGAGCCGAAGCTCCTCCTGATGGACGAGCCAACGGCCGGCATGGCACCGAGGGAGCGGGTCGCGCTGATGCGCCTTACCGCGACGATCGCGCGCGAGCAGTCGATCGGCGTGCTCTTCACCGAGCACGACATGGACGTGGTCTTCGAGCATGCCGACCGGATCATGGTGCTGAACCGCGGCAGCCTCATTGCGGGCGGCACGCCGGCGGAGGTGCGCAACAACCCGGACGTCAAGGCCGTGTATCTCGGCGAAGGCAGCGTCTACGGCGGAGAGGCCGCGGCATGAAACTCGAAGTCCGCCAGCTCAACAGCTTCTACGGGCCCGCCCATATCCTCTTCGACGTCGACATCAATGTCGGCGCCGGAGAGGTGGTGGCTCTGCTCGGCCGCAACGGTGCCGGAAAGTCCACCACCTTCCGCTCCATCGTCGGGCTCGTCGCCCGGCGCGAGGGGCGCATCCTCTTCGAGGGCGAGGACATCACGGCGCGCCCGACGCACGAGATCGTGCGCCGCGGCCTCGGCTACGTGCCCGAGGACCGGCGCATCTTCACCGAGCTGACGGTCGAGGAGAACCTCATGGTCGGCGAGCAGCCGGAGCGGACGGGCGCCCCCCGCTGGACGCCGGAGAAGCTCTATGCGCTCTTTCCCAATCTCGGCGAGATGCGGGGGCGCCTTGGCGGACGCATGAGCGGCGGCGAGCAGCAGATGCTGACCATCGCCCGCACGCTGATGGGCAACCCTTCCCTCGTCCTCCTCGACGAGCCGTCGGAGGGGCTCGCCCCCAAGATCGTCGAAGAGATGGCGAACGCCATCCTCGCCATGAAGAACGAGGGCCTCAGCATCGTCCTGTCGGAGCAGAACCTGCATTTCGCGCGGCTGATCTCGGACAGGGCCTATATCATCGAAAGCGGGCGCATCCGCTTCGGCGGCACGATTCGCGAGCTCGAGGAGAGCCCCGACATTCGTGACGCTTATCTTGCAGTGTGATAGGCGGCGAGAGATCGCCGCCCGGACCGGAGTATCGATGACCTCAGCCGTTTCGATGCCAGCCTATGTTCTCGACGAGCAGATCGGCTTCATCCTGCGCCAGGTGAGCCAGCGCCACACGACCATCTTCATGACCATGATGGGCGAGGACCTGACGCCGACCCAATGGGCGGCGCTCGCCAAGCTCCACCAGGCCGGCCCGCTGTCGCAGAACCTTCTCGGCCGGCAGACGGCCATGGACGCCGCCACCATCAAGGGCGTCGTCGACCGGCTGACGAAGCGCGGCCTGACCGGGACGAGCCCCGACCCCGACGATGGCCGGCGCCTGCTCGTGGCCCTGACGCCGGAGGGCGAGGCGACCGTCGCACGCTGCCTGCCCCGGGCGGCCGCCATCTCCGAGGAAACGCTGAAGGAACTGAGCGCCGCGGAACGCGCGACGCTGATCGCCCTGCTGCAGAAGATGCTCTGACGCGCTTCCGGCCCCGCGGCCGGAAACGCGTGCGCCCTATCGGGCCACGATCTCCGGCATGCGCGTCGCCGGCGGGGTGTTGCGGCTGCGCTGCGTGCGCACGATGCCGTCGATGATGGTCATGCCGATGCCCGGCAGGTCGCCGAGGCGCACGGACTCGAGCAGGTCCTTGCCCGCCGAGTGCTGGGCCTTGTCCATCAGCACGAAATCGGCCGCGCGGCCGACCTCGACCAGGCCGCAGTCGAGCTGGCGCATGCGCGCCGTGTTGCCGGTGGCGAAGCAGAAGGCCACCTCTGCCGGCACGTCGCCGAGCGAGGAGAGCAGCGAGACCATGCGCAGGATGCCGAGCGGCTGCACGCCGGAGCCCGCCGGCGCATCCGTGCCGAGGATGACGCGGTTGAGGTCGCCCATCTCGCGCGCGATGCGCAGGGTGTAGAGCGCGGCCCGCTCGTTGCCGTTGTGCACCAGCTCGAGGCCGCGCTTGCAGCCCTCGCAGATGCAGCGGATCTGGTCGTCCGGCAGGGCCGTGTGGCCGCCGTTGATGTGACCGACGACATCCGTGTCCGCCTCCAGCACCACGTCCTTGTCGATGAGGCCGGAGCCGGGGATGGACGGCCCGCCGGTGTGGATGGTCGACTGGATGCCGTACTTGCGCGCCCAGGCCACCATCTTGCGCGCCGTCGGCCCGTCCTTGACGCCGCCGAGGCCGACCTCGCCGAGCAGCTTGACGCCCGCGTCGGCCAGGTCCTTGAAGTCCTGTTCCGTCATGTCCGGCTCGATGCAGGGCGCGCCGGCGTGGATCTTCACGCCGCTCGGGCGGAAGGCGGAGAAGGTGCGCTGGGCGTAGATCGCCATGGCCTTGAGGCCGACGACGTCGCGCGGCCGGCCCGGCGTGTGCACCTCGCCGGCCGAGATCATGGTGGTGACGCCGCCGTGCAGGTTGCTGTCGATCCAGTTGAGCTGCTGCTGGCGCGGCGTCCAGTCGCCGGCCACGGGATGGACGTGGCTGTCGATGAGGCCGGGCGTCAGCACCGTGCCGTTGGCATCGATGACTTCGCTCGCGCCGTCGGTGTCGACGTCCTTCTCGCGGCCGACGGCGGCGATCCGGCCGTCGATCGCGACCACCGTGTCGCCGTCGAGGATCGGCCGCTCGAGATCGCCGCTCAGGATCAGGCCGATGTTGCGAATGACGAGCTTGCCCTTCCCGCCCTGCTGTACCGCGTCGTGCGCCATAGGTTCCCTCTCTCCCGTTGCTTCGACCAGCCTCTCGCCGCCCGCGTCGCGACCCGATTGACAAGCCGGATCAGGTGCGCTAATTTGTTAGTATACAAACAATCTAGAGGCGAGCAAGAGCCCTTCCGGAGGTTCGCATGACCTATGTCGTGACCGATGGCTGCATCCGTTGCAAGTACCAGGATTGCGTGGAGGTGTGCCCGGTCGACTGCTTCTACGAGGGGGAGACGATGCTCGTCATCCATCCGGACGAATGCATCGACTGCGGCGTGTGCGAGCCGGAATGTCCGGCCGACGCGATCGTCTCCGACACTGACCCGCGCGCCGACCGCTGGCTGCCCGTCAATGCGAAATATACCGCGATCTGGCCCAACATCACCGATAAGGGACCGGTCCCGGACGATGCGGACGCGTGGAAAGACGTCCCCGGCAAGGAGAAATTTCTATTTAGTACGGAAAAATGTAAATACTTGCAATTCCGTACGAGATCGTGCAAATAGAAGCTGGTTACCCCTTTTCCCCCGCGCGGCGCCCCGCTATGTGAAGGCGCGGCACTCAACCCCGCGGCACCGGCCGCGACGCAGATCCGGGAGCATGGACGAGAAGCCATGAGCAACTTCAACCAAGAGCGCGTCCTGAGCGTGCATCACTGGACGGACAGGCTGTTCTCCTTCACGACGACGCGCGACCCCGGCTTCCGCTTCAAGAACGGCCAGTTCACGATGATCGGCATCGAGGTGGAGGGAAAACCCCTCCTGCGGGCCTACAGCGTCGTGAGCCCCAACTACGACGAGAAGCTGGAGTTCTTCTCCATCAAGGTGCCGGACGGGCCGCTGACCTCCCGCCTGCAGCACCTGAAGGAAGGTGATCCCATCATCGTCGGCCGCAAGGCCACCGGCACCCTCGTGCTCGACAACCTGATGCACGGCCGCAACCTCTACCTGCTGGGCACCGGCACGGGCCTTGCGCCGTTCCTCAGCCTCATCCGCGACCCCGAGACCTACGAGCGCTTCGAGAAGGTCGTCCTGCTGCACGGCTGCCGCCAGGTGTCCGAACTCGCCTATGGCGAGATGATCACGCGCGACCTGCCGGAAGACGAGTTCCTCGGCGAGGAGATCCGCTCGAAGCTGATCTACTATCCGACCGTGACGCGCGAGCCCTTCCGCAACCGCGGCCGCATCACCGACCTCATCACGACCCGCAAGCTCTTCGGCGACATCGGCCTGCCGCCGATCGACGCCGAGAACGACCGCCTGATGCTCTGCGGCAGCCCGCAGATGATCCGCGACCTCAAGATCATCCTCGAGGAGCGCGGCTTCACCGAAGGCAACCACGGCGAGCCGGGCCATTTCGTCATCGAGAAGGCCTTCGCCGAGCGCTGAGCCCGGTTCAGCTTTCTCCCCTGCCTGAGGCGCGGCCGGCGCGAACCCGCCGCGCCTTTTCTCTTGCGCCCCCTCCCCACGCCTTGCCCCCCGCCCGCTGCTGGCCTATGACGCGCCGATGGCGAAGGGGCGCCAGAAGAAGCGAGCGAGGCGACATGAGCGGCAAGCCGGCAAACGGGCAGGACGGGAACGCCAATGCGATGTGGGGCGGGCGCTTCGCCTCCTCGCCGAGCGCACTCATGGAGGCCATCAACGTCTCCATCGGCTTCGACAGGCGCCTCGCCGCCCAGGACATCCGTGGCTCCGTCGCCCATGCGGACATGCTGGCGAAGCAGGGCATCATCTCGGAAGAGGACCGCGACGCCATCCACGACGGGCTGAAGCGCATCCTCGAGGAGATCGAGGGCGGCCACTTCACCTTCTCGACGGCGCTCGAAGACATCCACATGAACGTCGAGGGCCGCCTGCGCGACCTCATCGGCCCGGCCGCCGGGCGCCTGCACACGGCCCGCAGCCGCAACGACCAGGTGGCGACGGATGTGCGCCTGTGGGTGCGCGAGGCGCATGACCGGGCCGACGCCCAGATCACCAACCTGATGGACACGCTGCTCACCCAGGCGGCCGCCCATGCGGAGACGGTGATGCCCGGCTTCACCCACCTGCAAAGCGCCCAGCCCGTCACCTTCGGCCACCACCTCATGGCCTATGTCGAGATGCTGGGGCGCGACCGCTCGCGCATCCGCGACTCGCGCAAGCGCCTCAACGAATGCCCGCTCGGCGCCGCCGCCCTCGCCGGCACCTCCTTCCCCATCGACCGGCACGCAACGGCCGAAGCGCTCGGCTTCGACGGGCCGACGCGCAACTCGCTCGATTCCGTCTCCGACCGCGATTTCATCCTCGAATATCTGTCGATCGCCTCGATCTCGGCCATGCACCTCTCGCGCCTCGCGGAGGAGATCGTGATCTGGATGACGCCGCAGTTCGGCTTCGTGCGCCTGTCGGACCAGTGGACGACCGGCTCCAGCATCATGCCGCAGAAGAAGAATCCGGACGCGGCCGAGCTGGTGCGCGCCAAGCCGGGCCGCATCATCGGCTCGCTGGTGGCGCTGCTCACGGTGATGAAGGGCCTACCGCTCACCTATTCCAAGGACATGCAGGAGGACAAGGAGCGCCTCTTCGACGCCGCCGACACCTACGAGCTCGTGCTCGCCGCCGTCTCCGGCATGATCTCGGACCTGAAGCCCGTGTCCGAGCGGATGGCGGCCGCCGCCGGCGCCGGCTTCGCCACGGCGACCGATCTCGCCGACTGGCTGGTGCGCGCGCTCGAAATGCCGTTCCGCGACGCCCACCATGTCACCGGGCGCCTCGTCGCCGAAGCCGAGCAGCGCGGCTGCGGCCTGGAAGACCTGTCGCTCGACGTGATGCAGGCGGTGGAGCCGCGCATCACGGACGCGGTCTACGGCGTCCTCGGCGTCGAGAACTCCGTGCGCTCGCGCATGAGCTTCGGCGGCACGGCCCCCGACAACGTGCGCGCCCAGATCGCCTGGTGGCGCGCCCGGCTTTGAACGCCTAGACGCACGACGAACCCCTTGGCCCCATGGCGTAAACGGTCCGCTTCATGCTTTGCTGTGACAAAGCATGAAGCGGAGGCTCAACCCCCATGCCCTGGTCCATTCACGTCGGCACCATCGCCGGCACCGCGGTGCGCATCCACGTCACCTTCCTGCTCTTCCTGGCGTGGATCGGCTTCGCGCAATACCGCCTCGGCGGACCCGCCGCCGCCGCTGACAGCGTCCTCTTCATCGCGCTCCTCTTCCTGTGCGTGCTGCTCCACGAGTTCGGCCACGTGCTCGCCGCCCGGCGCTACGGCGTGCGCACGCCGCACATCACGCTCTTCCCGATCGGCGGCGTCGCGAGCCTCGAGCGCATCCCGGAAAAGCCGGGCGAGGAACTGGTCGTCGCCGTCGCGGGGCCCGCGGTCAATGTCGTCATCGCCCTCGTGCTCGTCATCATCCTCGGCGCGACGGTCGATCTGACGGACATGGCGCGCCTCGAGGATCCACGCGTCAGCTTGCTCGCGCGCCTCGCCGGGGCCAACATCATCCTCGTCCTCTTCAACATGATTCCGGCCTTTCCCATGGACGGCGGCCGGGTGCTGCGGGCGATCCTCGCCATGCGGGTCGGCTTCTCGCGGGCGACGCAGCTTGCCGCCACCATCGGCCAGGGCTTCGCCTTCCTCCTCGGCTTCGCCGGCCTCTTCCTCAACCCGCTCCTCATCTTCATCGCCATCTTCGTCTATCTCGCCGCCTCCTCGGAGGCCGAGCACGTCGCCTTCCGCGACGTCACCCGCGGCCTGCCGGTCGGCGAGGCGATGATCACGCAGTTCGAGGTGCTCGGCCCGCAGAGCTCGCTCGACGATGCCGTCGAGACCATGATCCGCACGTCCCAGAAGGAATTCCCGGTCGTCGACGGCGGCGGGCACCTGCGCGGCATCCTGACGCGCGACGCCCTTGTCATGGCGCTCAGGAACCACGGCGCCGCATCGCCGGTCATCGAGGTCATGAATGCCGAGGTGCCGACGATCCACTACCGCCAGCCGCTCGAGGCCGCCTTTCGCAAGCTCAACGAGGCCAAGGCCCCGGCCCTCGGCGTGCTCGACGGAAACGATCGTCTCGTCGGCCTCCTCACGGCGGAGAACATCGGCGAGATGATGCTGGTGCGCTCCGTGCAGCCGGAATGGCGCTTCGGCCACCGCAACCCGCGCGCCTGACCGATCAGGTGCGGGCGTCCTCCCGCGCCGTCCGGGGTTCGCGCGGGCGCGCCTCCTCCAGCAGCATGGCCTCCTCCGCGCCCGTGCCGACGATGCCTGCGGGGTCGGCAGCCGCCATCAGATCCTCGGCTGCGGGAGGGGCTGCGCGCAGCGGGCGCGGCGCGAGGCCGGTATGGGCGGCAACCGCCAGGACACCCATCAGCGGCAAGACCGTCGTCATGGCGACGAAGGGATCGCTGAAGAAGGCCGCGCCGACCGCCGAGCCGACGAGCCCACCGCCGATCTGCATGAATCCCGTCATGGCTGCCGCGGCGCCGGCGATATGCGGAAAACCGGCGAGCGCATTGGTCGTGACGCCAGGCATGACGAGGGCGATGCCGAAAGCCCACAGCGCAACCGGCACCATGACGGTGGCAAAGCCCGGCGGCAGCAGCCTCAGGCCCACCGCGAACCAGAGGGCGGCCGAGAGCGAGAAGACGAGACCGGCCGAGATGAGGCGGCTCGCCTCGAAGCGGCGCAGCAGCCGCCCGGCGATCACCGTGCCGATGGTATAGGCTCCGGTCTGGCAAAGCATCGACAGGCCGAAACCCGTCGGCGTCAGGCCCACCCGGTCGATCATGACGAAGGGCAGCATGGAGGCGAGGGTGTAGAGCCCGCCGGTGGTGAGGCCGAGCACGAGGCCCGCACGCAGGAAGCGCCGATCGTACAGGAGAACGCCGTAGCTCGTCAGCATGCGGGCCGGACGCGCCAGCGCCCTGTCGGGCGCAAGGTTCGTCTCGCGCGTCGCGAGGGCGAGCGTGAGGACCACGGCGAGGCCGTAGACGACCATGATGACGAACAGGGCGTGCCAGCCGAAGGCGCTCGCCGTCATGCCGCCGAGCGTCGGCGAGACGGCCGGGCCGACGGCCAGCATCAGGCCGATCAGGTTCATGATGCGGGCCGAAGTCTGGCCCGTGAACTGGTCGCGCACGATGGCGCGCGAGATGGCGACGCCGGCCGCCACGCCGACGCCCTGCAGCGCCCGGCCGGCGAGCAGCCAGCCGATGCTCGGCGACCAGGCGGCGACGAGACTGCCGGCCAGGTAGATGGAGAAGAAGCCGATGGCCACAGGCCGCCGTCCAAAGGCGTCCGAAAGCGGACCGCAGACGAGCTGGGCGAAGGCGAAGCCGAAGAAATAAACCGTCAGCGTCAGGTTGATCGCCGCCGGCGTCGTGTTGAAGGCTCCGACCAGCGCCGGCATAGCTGGGGTGTAGAGCGCCAGGCTCACCGGCCCGAGCGCCACGATGAAGGCGCCGATGACGGCGGTGCGCATCTCGCTCATCATCGGCGTGGCGGCGGACGGCTTCATGCTCCCTCCCCGCCGCTGCGGCTGCAGAGATTGCTGCGCATGCGGTCGAGCAGCCGGCGCATGGTTTCGATCTCCTCCTGCGAGAAGTCGCGCGTCGCGTCCTCGCGGGCCCGCGTCAGCACGATCTTGATCTCCTCGACGAGCGGCAGGGCCGCCGGCGTGAGCTGCACCGTCTTGGCGCGCCGATCCTCCGGGTCCGGCATACGTTCAACGAGCCCGCGTGCCTCCAGCCGGTCGATGAAGCCGACGAGCGTCATCGGTTCCACGCTCATGCGCTCGGCGAGGTGGCTCTGGCGAATCGGAGCGAAATGGCTGACGAAGACGAGGGCGCGCGCCTCGCCCGGCGTGAGGCCGAGCCCCGCCTCCTCCATGGCGCGGTCAAAGCGCGCGCGCAGGAGGCGCGCTGCATCCGTCAAGAGGAAACCGAAGGTGGCTGGACCGGATTTCATCGCTCGCCTTAATATAAGTACACCTTATCAAACCAATGGCGAAGGTCAAGGGGCTGCTGCGCCGCAACAGACTTTCCGTTGCCGTTTGACGCACATCGGATTATAGGAACCGCGTGCCAGGGCGCGTAGGCAGCGCGCGCTGTCCCATCCGCTTTGCCATTTCGTGTCATGAGCCGGGCCCCATCCGCCGCGGCAGGAGTTTTCATGCAGCTGCGCAATATCGCCATCATCGCCCACGTCGACCACGGCAAGACGACCCTCGTGGACAAGCTGCTCGCCCAGTCCGGCGCCTTCCGCGAGAACCAGCGCGTGGCCGAGCGCGTGATGGATTCGAACGACCTCGAGAAGGAGCGCGGCATCACGATTCTTGCCAAGGCGACCTCGGTCGTCTGGAAGGGCACGCGCATCAACATCGTCGACACGCCCGGCCACGCCGACTTCGGCGGCGAGGTGGAGCGCATCCTCAACATGGTGGACGGCGCCATCGTGCTCGTCGACGCCGCCGAGGGCCCGATGCCGCAGACCAAGTTCGTCGTCGGCAAGGCGCTCAAGATCGGTCTGCGCCCCATCGTCGCCATCAACAAGGTCGACCGGCCGGATGCGCGGGCGCAGGAAGTGATCAACGAGGTCTTCGACCTCTTCGCCGCCCTCGACGCCACCGACGAGCAGCTCGACTTCCCCATCCTCTACGGCTCGGGCCGCGACGGCTGGATGGCGGCCTCGCCCGAGGGCCCGAAGGAGGCCGGGCTTGGGCCGCTCTTCGACCTCGTACTCGACCACGTGCCGCCGCCGACCGTCGAGGACGGCGCCTTCCGCATGCTCGGCACCATCCTCGAGGCGAACCCCTTCCTTGGCCGCATCATCACCGGCCGCATCTCGGCGGGGCAGGTCAAGCCGAACCAGGCCATCAAGGTCATCGACCGTGACGGCAAGGTCATCGAGCAGGGCCGCGTATCGAAGATCCTCGCCTTCCGTGGCATCGAGCGCCAGCCGATCGAGCTGGGGGAGGCGGGCGACATCGTTTCCATCGCCGGCCTCGAAAAGGGCACGGTGGCGGACACCTTCTGCGCCCCCGAGGTCGACACGCCGCTGCCGGCCCAGCCGATCGATCCGCCGACGGTCACCATGTCCTTCCTCGTCAACGATTCGCCGCTCGCCGGCACCGAGGGCGACAAAGTGACGAGCCGAATGATCCGCGACCGCCTGTTCAAGGAGGCCGAGGGCAACGTCACGCTGAAGATCGAGGAATCGTCCGACAAGGATTCCTTCTTCGTCTCCGGCCGCGGCGAACTGCAGCTCGCCATCCTCATCGAGACCATGCGCCGCGAGGGCTTTGAGCTCGCAGTGTCGCGCCCGCGCGTCGTCTTCAAGAAGGACGAGGCCACGGGCGAGACGCTGGAGCCGATCGAGGAGGTCGTCATCGACGTCGACGAGGAGCACTCGGGCGTCGTCGTGCAGAAGATGTCTGAGCGCAAGGCGGACATGATCGAGATGCGCCCCTCCGGCGGCAACCGGCTGCGCCTTGTCTTCCACGCCCCGACGCGCGGCCTCATCGGCTATCAGTCGGAGCTGATGACCGACACGCGGGGCACCGCGATCATGAACCGGCTGTTCCACGCCTACGCCCCCTACAAGGGCGAGATCGCCGGCCGGCGCAACGGCGTGCTCATCTCCAACGACGCCGGCGAGGCCGTGGCCTATGCGCTGTGGAACCTCGAGGACCGCGGCCCGATGATGATCGAGCCCGGCTGGAAGGTGTACCAGGGCATGATCGTCGGCGAGCACACGCGCGACAACGACCTTGAGGTCAACGTGCTTAAGGGCAAGAAGCTCACCAACATCCGCACGACGTCGAAGGACGAGGCGGTGCGCCTGACGCCGCCCATTCGCATGACGCTGGAGCGGGCGCTCGCCTGGATCCAGGACGACGAGCTCGTCGAGGTGACGCCGAAGTCCATCCGCCTGCGCAAGACCCTGCTCGACCCCAACGACCGCAAGCGCGCCGAGCGCGCCAAGGAAGCGGCGGCGGGCTGACGCCGGGCCAAATGAAAGGGCGCCGAAGGCGCCCTTTTTCATGTCCCGCTTGGGCGACGCTCACATGTCCGGACCGATGCTCACGTCCGTTTCTGAGACGATCGCAACATGCTCGCCAGCCCGGCGCAGCAAGCTCACCGCCGAGCGCGGCAGCCGGTCCTGCGTCGCATAGGCCGCGGCGAAGAACACGAACATCGAGAGAAGTGCGAGGCGGCGGTACATGGTTCGGCTCCCCGGTGCCCGGCGCCGCATCGGCGCGTCAGGCAGGGACAAAATGCGCCGAACCGGAACGGGCCGGCGTGCGCCCCCGCACGCGGCGGGGCCCGCCGAAGCCGGACAAGCAAAAGGGCGGCCACATGGCCGCCCCTGCGCTTCGCAAACCAGTTGAGCAAAAGCCTCCTGAAGGAGCGTCGACGTTCCCTCTCCCCACTCGCGGAAAGAGGGATGAAGATCACAGACCCTCGAACAGCGCCGTCGAGAGATAGCGCTCGGCGAAGGAGGGGATGATGATGACGATGGTCTTGCCGGCGCTGTCCGGACGGGCGGCGATCTCGAGGGCCGCAGCCACCGCCGCGCCGGAGGAGATGCCGACCGGGATGCCCTCGAGGCGGGCGACCAGGCGCGCGGTGTCGAAGGCCGTCTGGTTGCCCACCGTCACCACCTCGTCGATGACCGAGCGGTCGAGCACCTGCGGCACGAAGCCGGCGCCGATGCCCTGGATCTTGTGCGGGCCGGGCTGGCCGCCGGAAAGAACGGGCGAATCCTCGGGTTCGACCGCGACGACGCGCAGCGAGGGCTTGCGCGGCTTCAGTACCTGGCCGACGCCGGTGATGGTGCCGCCGGTGCCGACGCCCGAGACGAAGATGTCCACCGCGCCGTTGGTGTCGTTCCAGATCTCCTCCGCAGTGGTGCGACGGTGAATGGCCGGATTGGCCGGGTTGGCAAACTGCTGGGGGATGATGGAGCCGGGGATCTCGTTCTTCAGTTCCTCGGCGCGGTTGACGGCGCCGCGCATGCCCTGCGGGCCGGGGGTGAGGACGAGTTCGGCGCCGAGCAAGGCGAGCATTTTGCGCCGCTCGATCGACATCGTCTCCGGCATGACGAGGATGAGGCGATAGCCACGCGCGGCGGCGACGAAGGCGAGCGCGATGCCGGTGTTGCCCGAGGTCGGCTCGATGAGCGTCGCACCCGGCCTGATCAGGCCGCGCTCCTCGAGGTCGTCGATCATGCTGACGCCGATGCGGTCCTTCACGCTGGCGATGGGATTGAAGAACTCGAGCTTGGCGAGGAGGTTGGCCTTGACGCCCTTGTCCTTCGCCAGCCGGTCGAGCCGCACCAGGGGCGTGTCGCCGATCGTCTCGGTGATCGAATTGTAGATCCGCCCGCGCCCGGGCACATGTTGCTTGTCCGTTGCGGGCTTGGTGGCTGGTTCGGCCATGATCTCGTCTCCACCCTGCTGCCGGCCTGCCACAGAAATGAAAGGCAGGCCAGGTGATTGAACCTCAGCCCCGATAGCATATTTACACAAAGACTGTCGATAATATTCCTATAATCACATTCTATATCGTAAAATCGACCGACGACGGCACGAGCCCGAAGACCGCGGCCTCCTCGGCGCGTCGGCACAGGTCTTCGACCGTCGATTCATCGAGGATCCTGAGAAAGGCCTCCCCGGCATCGCGCACTACCGGCCCGACGACGAGGTCGACGAGGGCGGATTCCGGCACGGGCGGCAGCGATTCCTCCGTTGAGGTCGCCATCGCCGCCCGCACGATCTCGCCGGCCGTGATGCGGCGGCGCTCACGCGCGAGTTCATAGCCGCCGCGCGGTCCCCGAACTCCCTTGAGGATGCCGGCCCGCACGAGTTGCTGCAGCACCGTCTCAAGATGACGCGGCGGCAGGTTGTGACGGGCCGCGAGCAGTTTCGCCGCCACCGGGCTCGGCCGTGCGTGGATGGCCACGTCGACGACAGCGGCAATGGCGAGAAGGCTGCGCCGGGAGAGCAGGATCATTGTCGTCGTTCCTCTTCGTCTGCTTCTCGCGGGTCACATGCCGGTCGACCCGAAACCGCCGGCGCCGCGTTCCGTCGCGCCCAGCCGGTCGACTTCCGCCAACCGGACCTGCCGCACGGGCGCGACGACCAGCTGTGCAATGCGCATACCGCGGCTCACCGTAAAATCCGCTGCACCCGTGTTGATCAGAATAACACCGATCTCGCCGCGGTAATCCGCATCCACAGTCCCCGGCGCGTTGAGAACGGTCACGCCGTGCTTCAGGGCGAGACCGGAGCGTGGCCGCACCTGCGCCTCATAGCCGGGAGGCAGCGCCATCGCGAAACCGGTGGGCACGAGCGCGCGGCCGCCGGGCGGCAGCGTCACCGGCCCATCGGCGGGCACGGCCGCCATCAGATCGAGCCCGGCGGCATGCGCGCTCTCGTAGCGCGGCAGCGGCAGGTCACCCGCATGCGGCAGGCGCACGACCTCCACGTGCGGTTCGGCAGGCGGCGTCGGTGTCATGCGGATCCCTTCGGCATGGCGGCGGCGATGCGGGCCACGAGCCGGCGCGCCACCTCGTCCTTGTCCATGGTCGGCCAGTCCTCGACGCCCTCGCCGGTGACGAGATGCACCGTGTTGCGCGTGCCGCCCATCACCCCCGTGCCGGGGCCGACGTCATTGGCGACGATCCAGTCGCAGCCCTTGCGCAGACGCTTCTGGCGGGCATGCTCCACCACCTTCTCCGTCTCGGCCGCGAAGCCGACGACGAGGCCGGGCCGCTGCTCGGCACGATGCGCGATGGTGGCGAGGATGTCGGGGTTCTCGACGAGGGTGAGCCTGGGCGCCCCCTTGCCGTTCTTCTTCATCTTCTGAGCGGCTTCGCCCGCCGTGCGCCAGTCCGCCACCGCCGCGGCGAAGACTGCGGCATCGGCCGGTAGCGCCGCCTCGACCGCCGCCAGCATCTCGCGGGCGGTCTCGACGGCCACCGTCGTCACCCCCGCGGGTGGGGCGATGGCGACCGGCCCGGACACGAGCGTCACCCGCGCCCCGGCGGCGGCCGCGGCGGCCGCGATGGCGTGCCCCTGGCGCCCGGAGGAGCGGTTGGCGATGTAGCGCACGGGATCGATCGGCTCGTGCGTCGGGCCCGACGTGACGAGAACGTGGCGGCCGGCGAGCGGCAGGTCCGCACCGCCGAGAAGCCGCTCGACGGCGGCGAGAATCTCCATCGGCTCGGCCATGCGTCCGGGGCCGAACTCGCCGCGCTCGGCCATGGCCCCCTCGTTCGGTCCGACGACGGTAACGCCGTCGGCCTGGAGGAGCGCCATGTTGCGGCGCGTCGCGGGGTGCTGCCACATGCGCGGGTTCATCGCCGGGGCGACGAGGACCGGCTTGTCGGTGGCAAGAAGCGCCGTCGAGGCGAGATCATCGGCATGGCCGCCGGCCATCTTCGCGAGCAGGTCGGCCGTCGCCGGCGCGACGACGAGGAGGTCCGCCGAGCGCGACAGTTCGATGTGGCCGATGTCCGCCTCATCCGTCAGCGAGAAGAGGTCGGTAAATGCGCGCTCGCGCGACAGGCTGGCGACGGAGAGCGGCGTGATGAATTCGGCGCCGCCCTTCGTCAGGATCACACGCACCTCATGGCCGCGCTCCTTCAAGCGGCGGATGAGATCGAGCGACTTGTAGGCCGCGATTCCGCCACCGATGATGAGAAGGATACGCTTGGTCACGCGCCGCTCCCGTCGAGGATCGATCCGGCGCCGGGCGCTTTCGGCGAGCGAGGCCGGCGCGGCGCGACGCGCAAACTAGCGCGTCGTGCACAGCGCGCAAACAGTTCAGCGCTCCAAGGATGCCTTCGAAGCGGAAATGAAGAATCAACCTTAACGTGCAGAGCGGCGGATTTTCAGCCGCCGAGCCACATGGCGGCCAGGATGGCGGCGATAGCCCATAGCGCCAGATTGCCCCAACGGGCGCGGCGGGCCTCGGCGCGGCCGATGTCGGCAACGCTTTCCGGCGCGAGCAGGAAGCCGCGCTCGCCGGCGATCTCGAGCTGCTCGACGATGCGCTCGCCGCGGTTGAGAATCGACGGCAGGTGCCCGGCGAAGCCCGCGATCGACAAAGCGCCGCGCCCGGCCTCCTCCAGCCGGCCGACGGGGCCGAGGTTGCGCTCGATCCACTGGCGCACGACCGGGTCGGCCGTCGACCACATGTCGAGGCGCGGGTCGAGGGAGCGCGCCACGCCCTCGACCACCACCATGGTCTTCTGCAGCATCACGAGCTCGGTGCGCGTGTTCATGTCGAACAGCGCCGTGATCTCGAAGAGCAGCGTCAGGAGCTTCGCCATCGAGATTTCGTCGGCGCGCCGGTCGTGGATCGGCTCGCCGATGGCGCGGATGGCCTGGGCGAAATCCGCGATGCTGTGGTGGCGCGGCACGTAGCCCGCCTCGAAATGCACCTCCGCCACCCGGCGGTAGTTGCGCGTGATGAAGCCGAGGAGGATCTCGGCGAGAAAGCGCCGTTCCTTGTGGCCGAGCCGGCCCATGATGCCGCAGTCGACCGCGACGAGCCGCCCCTCGGGATCGACGAAGAGATTGCCGGGGTGCATGTCGGCATGGAAGAAGCCGTCGCGCAGCGCCTGGCGCAGGAAGGACTGGATGACCGTGCGCGCCAGCACCACGCGGTCGTGGCCGGCGGCGACCAGCGCCGCCATGTCTGACAGCGGCGTGCCGTCCACCCACTCGCTCGTCATGACGTCGCGAGCGGTCAGGTCCCACTTCACCTGAGGTACGCGGAAGTCGACGTCGTCGCGGGTGTTCTCGCCGAGCTCCGAGAGCGCCGCTGCCTCGAGCCTCAGGTCCATCTCCATGGCGACGGAGCGCGCCAGCGTCTCCACCACCTCGATGGGCCTGAGGCGCCGCATGGACGGGAACAGGCGCTCCGCCATGGCGGCGGCAAAGCGCATGGAGGCGAGATCGCGCGCGAAGCGCTCGCGCACCCCCGGCCGCAGCACCTTGACCGCGACCGTCAGCGCTCCCTCACCCTCGCCGATGCGTGCCCTGTGCACCTGGGCGATGGAGGCTGCGGCGAGCGCCGGGCCGAAGTCGCTGAAGAGCCTTTCGATCGGCACATCGAAGGATTCCTCGATGGTGCGCACCGCCTCCTCGCGCGGAAAGGGCGACAGCCGGTCCTGCAGGCTCTCGAGATCGGCCGCCGCGCGCACGCCGACGACGTCGGGCCGCGTCGCCAGGAACTGGCCGAACTTGACGTAGGAGGGCCCGAGCCGCGTCATCGCCGCCGCAAGGCGCGATCCGCTCTCGCGCGCGCCGCGCCGCTCGACGATGCGACCGAGCGAGATCATGAGGCGCATCGCCGGCGGCAGCGGGGCGACGTCGGTCAGGGAGAGCGCCCCTTCGCGCGCCAGCACGAAGCCGACGCGGGCGAGCCTGAAGCAGTGGACGAGCGCTGAGATCACGAGCGCCTCAGATCTTCCAGCCGGAATGCAGGGCAACGATGCCGCCCGTCATCGGCCGGGCGGTGACACGCACGAAGCCTGCTTCCTCGATCATGCCGGCAAAGGCGCGGGCCTTGGGGAACTTGCGGATCGATTCGACGAGATAGCGATACGGCTCGCCGTCACCCGTCACCATGCGGCCCATCGCCGGGATGACATTGAAGGAATAGGCGTCGTAGATCGCATCGAGCACCGGCACGTCGACCCGGCTGAACTCGAGGCACAGGAAGCGGCCGCCGCGCTTCAGCACGCGGTGCGCCTCCTTCAGGGCAAGTTCGATGCGCGGCACGTTGCGGATGCCGAAGGCGATCGTATAGGCATCGAAGCTGCGGTCCGGAAAGGGCAGGCTCTCGGCATTGCCCTGCACGAACTCGATGTCGTGCGCATGGCGCGCCGCCGCCCGGGCGCGCCCGACAGCGAGCATCTCGCCGTTGATGTCGAGCACCGTGACCTTGGTATCCGGCCCGCCGGCGTCGCTCACGCGGAAGGCGATGTCACCGGTGCCGCCGGCGACGTCGAGATGGTGAAAGGGCCGGTGCCGCGGCGGTCGCAGTGTGGAGACGAGGGCATCCTTCCACGCCCGGTGCAGGCCGCCCGACATGAGGTCGTTCATCAGGTCGTAACGGCTGGCGACCTTGTGAAAGACATCGTCGACGAGGCGCTGCTTGTCCGTGAGCCTCACGTTCGAGAAGCCGAAATGCGTGTCTTCGTCGCGCGCTGCCGTCATCGTCCCACCTCATCGAACGCCGGGACCATAGCCCGGCAGGCGCGGTCGCGCCATGGCACGGCACGTTGCGCCCCCCGGGGCCGTCCCGAAAACGGCGCGCCGCACCTTGGGCCGGCTCAACGCGCCGCGAGGAAAGCCTCGTGCTCAGCCAGGAGCGCGCCGGACAGTGCCTTCTCGATCAGCGCCCGGGTCTCCGCGACGCCATAGAGGGCGATGAAGGAACCGAAGCGCGGCCCGCGTTCCTCGCCGAGCAGCACCTGGTAGACGCTCGAGAACCACTGCTGCGAGACGCCCGGACGCCCGTCCGGACTCTTCGTCTTGCCGCTGAGATCGGGGAAGTGCCGGCGACCGACCTCGTAGACGACCGCCTGAAGGGCATCGGCGTCGCTCGATCCTTCGAACGCCGCAAGCTCGTTGTCGAGATCGGCGAGCGCCTCCCGCTCCGCCTCGCTCGCCGCCCGGAACGTCTTGGCCGGGCGCACGAAGTCCCGGAAGTAGTTGACGGCATGGCCGACGAGCTTGTCGAGGCGCGGATGCGTCTCAGGCGACGCGCCAGGCGCATAGCGCCGGATGAAGCCCCACAGCACCGCCGGATCCTCGGTATTGGCGACGCCGGCAAGGTTGAGCAGCATGCCGAAGGTAAGTTGCGTCGACGTCCCGTTGGCGCCGGCCGCCTCGATCGTCTCGGGCGCCGGCGGCTCGCCGGCATGGATGTGCCAGGCCGGATTGCCGAGCCGGTGCTTCCACTCCTGCCGGCCGTATGCGTTGAGGAAGCCGAGATAATCGTCGACGTGGCGCGGGATGACGTCGAAGAACAGGCGCTTGGCCTCGCGCGGCTTGTTGTACATGAAGAGGGCGAGGCTTTCGGGCGTGCCGTAGCGCAGCCACTCCTCGATGGTCAGGCCGTTGCCCTTCGACTTCGAGATCTTCTGACCGTTCTCGTCGAGGAAAAGCTCGTAGTTGAAACCCTCGGGCGGCGGCGCACCGAGCGCGCGGGCAATCTGGCCCGACAGACGCACGGAATCGATGAGGTCCTTGCCCGCCATCTCGTAGTCGACTCCGAGCGCCACCCAGCGCATGGCCCAGTCCGGCTTCCATTGCAGCTTGGCATGGCCGCCAGTGACCGGTGTCTCGAAGCGCTCGCCCGTCGCGGGATCGCGCCAGACGATGGTGGCGCTTTCCTTCCTCACCTCCTCGATCGGTACCTGCATCACGATGCCGGTCTTCGGATGGACGGGCAGGAAGGGCGAATAGCTCTGCGCCCGCTCTGCCCTCAGGCTCGGCAGCATGATCGCCATCACCTCGTCATAGCGCTCGACGACGAGGCGCAGCGTGGCGTCGAAGCGGCCCGAGGTGTAGCACTCGGTCGCCGACATGAAGGTGTAGTCGAAGCCGAAGGCGTCGAGGAAGGCGCGCAGGCGCGCGTTGTTGTGGTGGCCGAAACTCTCGTGCGTGCCGAAGGGATCGGGCACCCGCGTCAGCGGCTTGCCGATATGCGCGGCGAGCATCTCGCGGTTCGGCACGTTGTCCGGCACCTTGCGCAGCCCGTCCATGTCGTCCGAGAAGGCGACGAGCCGCGTCGGGATGCGGTCTTCCGTCAGCACGCGGAAGGCGTGACGCACCATGGAGGTGCGCGCCACCTCGCCGAAGGTGCCGATGTGCGGCAGGCCCGAGGGGCCGTATCCCGTCTCGAACAGCGCCTCTTTCTTGCCCGACCGCTCCAGGCGCGCAACGAGTTTGCGCGCTTCCTCGAACGGCCAGGCGGCCGAGGCGCGGGCGGCCTCGACGAGCGCGGGATCGAGATGGAGCGGATGCGTCATGATACAGGTCTCTTCAAGAATGAGGGGCCGGCCGCCGATCTGGGCCGAGGCCAGGGCGGGCGGACACTAGGTAGGGCACCCCCGCGCGTCAACGCGGCATTTCCCGCCAAATTCCGGAAAGGTCAATAGAAGCCGACCGGGAAATGGCGCAGGTAGAGCTCGGCATAGGTGCCGTTGTCCCAAAGGCGCTGCAGCGCGTAGTCGAATGCGCGCCTCAGCACCTTGTCGTCCTTACGCAGCACGAAGCCCACACCCTCGCCGAAATAGCGGCTCTCGAGATAGGGGCCGCCGACGAAGCGGCAGCAATCGTCGGCCACACGCCCGTTGAGCCACAGGGCAAGGCTCATGCCGTCGCCGAACAGGTAATCGACTTCGCCCGCCCTCAACGCCTCACGCGCCGCGATCAGATTCGCATAGGGCTTCGCCTCGGTCTCGGGGAAATAGGCTTTCAGGAAGGCTTCGTGCGCGCTGCCGGCAATCACCGCGATGGAGCGGCCGGCGAGCACCTCGGGCGTAAGTCTGTCCGGCGCCTTCTCACGGCGCACGACGAAGCGCGCCGGCATGCGGTGGAAGGGGGCCGTGACGGCAAAGCCCTCCCTCAGAGATGCGGTGATGGCAATGCCGGCAGCCACCACGTCGCCGTGGCCGGCTTCAAGCGCCGGCAGCAGCGTGTCGAATCGGCGCGCCTGGATGGTGCAGGCAACCGACAGCACCTCACAGGCGGCGCGCGCAAGCTCGACCGCGAAGCCAGTAGGCACACCGTCGGGACCCGCGAAATGCAGCGGCGGAAACTCATCGTCCGTCATCACCCGCACGACCCGGACCCAGGACAGGTCCGGCTTCTCGATGCGCGTCCGCGTGTCCCAGAAATTGGGCACGATGGGACCGTCCGCCTCGGCCGCAAGGACAGGTCCGCCGAGGAACACGAGGACGAGCAATCGAAGCAGCGATGCCTTGAACACTCCGCCTCCTTGAGAACCTGCCGGCTGATATCTGCAGTTGTGCGCCAAGGGCGCCCGTGCCGGCAAGGGGGTCGCGGCGCTACCGAGCACCGAGCCCGGCTCTTCGAAACAAACAAATTTACAAAATTCCGCCTGTGGATAATCTGTCTGCGGGTTACGGGGCATAATAGATGAAGAGTGAAATTCTCTCCTCCGAAGCCGTCGGGGGAAATCAATGGCATTTAGATCAACAAAGCGAAGATGTCTATTTGAACTATACAAGTTTTGATTGCGGGGCAGACACGGACGAAATCGGTTTTCTGCTGCAGCACGGCGTGTCGGGACAGGCTCTCGCCGAGGCCCGCCGACGTGCATACCTATGGCGGGTCTCACCCTTCGAAGCACTTCTCGCGTGCGGCGCCATCGACGAGGAGAGGCTCTATGCCGCCGTCGCCGAGGCCGTTGGCATGCCGTTCCTGCGCCGCAACATGCGCATTGGCACCGGCGCACGTTTCCCCGAATGTCTGACCGCCGGGGTTGTGCCGCTGCACCCTGACGAGCAGGGCCTGCGCTTCGCCATCGCGCCGGGCGTGCGTCATCTCGGCCGGTTCATGGAGCAGCACGCCCGCTGGCACGATGCCGGCGTGGCGCTCACGACGCCGCGTCTGCTGACGAGGCTGGCGATGCGTGCCTTTCCCCGACACATCGCCCATCTTGCCGCCAATGGTCTTGCCGATGCGGCCGCCGCGCTCTCCTACCGCGGTCAGATGAGCGGCCCGCAAATCGGCCTGCTCGCGCTCGCCGTGGGCGTCATGAGCTTCTTCCTCGTCCGGGCGCCGGCGGCAGCCTTCGGCCTGTTCGCCTCGCTGTGCGGCCTCGTCTTCATCGCCATGGTGACGGTGCGCCTCGCCTGCTGCCTGGAGCCGCCCCGGCACCCGCCGCGGCGCAGCCCGGAGGATCACGCGCTGCCGACCTATACCGTCATCGTGCCCCTGCACAGGGAAGAGCGCGTCCTGCCGCAGCTCCTCGCCGCCCTTGAGGATCTCGATTATCCGCCGGCCAAGCTCGATATCAAGCTCGTCGTCGAGAGCGACGACGCGACGACCGCCGTGGCGCTGCGCCGTCAGACGCTGCCGCCCTGGTTCGAGGTTGTCGTCGCGCCACCGGGCCTGCCGCGCACCAAGCCCCGCGCGCTCAACTTGGCGCTGCAACTGGCACGCGGCGAATATACGGTCGTCTACGATGCCGAGGACGTGCCTGAGCCGCAGCAGTTGCGCCTAGCGGCCGCGCATCTGGCCGCCGCGCCCGCGCATGTCGCCTGCCTGCAAGCGCACCTCGCCATCGACAATGTCGACGACAGCCTGCTGACGCGCCTGTTCGCCATCGAATATGCGGTGCTGTTCGATGTCATCAATCCGGGCCTTGCCACCTTCGGTTTCCCTGTGCCGCTCGGCGGCACGTCCAATCATTTCCGGACGGCGGTGTTGCGCAGGGTCCATGCCTGGGATGCCTGGAATGTCACCGAGGATGCCGACCTCGGCCTCAGGCTGGCGCGGCTCGGCTACGCGGTCGAGGACCTGCCGTCAACGACGCGGGAGGAGGCGCCGGCCCGGCTGCGCGCCTGGCTCGCCCAGCGTGCGCGATGGATGAAGGGATGGCTCCAGGTCTGCGTCACGCATACGCGCGAACCGCGAACCGCGCTGCGGCAGCTGGGCCCCGCCGGCACTCTGGGCGCCTTCGCAACGGTGGCCGGGACCGTGTTGACGGCGCTGTTCTTCCCCATCTTCCTCATCGCATCGGTGCGCATGCTCGCCGACGGCAGCCTGCTCGCCGCCGACGAGCCGGTTCGCCGCGCCGTCGCCGCCATCGGCCTCACACTCTTCGCGGCGGGCGGCCTTGCCATGCTCGTACCCGCCTGCATCGGCCTGCGTCGCCGGAAGCTGCAGCGGCTCGCGCCCTATGTCGCGCTCATGCCGCTCTATTTCGTGCTGATTTCCTTCGCCGCCTGGCTGGGTGCGATCGAACTCATCTGCAGCCCGTTCCGCTGGAACAAGACGGAACACGGGCTAGCGCGCACATCCGAAGCGGCGCGGCGCCGCACGGCTTCCGCCGAAGCGATCATTCATCCCGTCAGAAGCAACCGGCGATCGCCGTGAGCAACCAGTCGGCGAAAACGGCCTGGGACGACTGGCTCCAGAAGAAGAGCCCCGCCGCCATGAGCGCGACGCCGAAAACGGCCGAGACGGCAAGCAGGAGCAGCCGCTGCCCGCTCGTCAGCGCGACCTCATCCGAGGTCCGTACTCCGCCGCTCAGCTTCGTGCCATCCACAGCACACCTCGTCTCGACCCTGTGACGTCGACAGGATAGCAGGTCGCGGCCGGACGCCCAACCGTCTCGTCCCGCAGGTTTCGCGCCGCTGCGGCTCTCTCGGCCCCCCTGCCAAGCCCCGCGTTCGAGGTCAGATCCGGTCCGAGCCGGTCCGAGCCGGTCACGATCACTCTAGGGCAGAAGCTCGAGGATCGTATTGTTGATCCTCCAGCCGTTGTAATGCAGCGGAACCAGCTTGTGGCCGTGTAATCCGCGGATCCGTCGCGCCGCGGCGCCGACGTCGAACACGATGATCGGCCGCGCCGCGCGCAATGCCAGCGAGAGGGTGTAGGAATAGGTTTCCGGCCAGACGGAAGGCAGGAAGATGACGTCGATATCGAGGGCATCGATGGTTTCGAGAACGGTCGCATTGTCGTAGGGTCCGGTTATCGTGATCCCGGCCTGCGCCGCCCTGTCGTCGTTCTCGGTATAGCCGATGACGACGAACTCGACGGGCAGACCGCGCAGCCGGGCGTCAGTCGCGCAGTCGATGAGTTTCTCGAAACCCTTGATGGCGGAGATGGCGCCGAGAACGCCGACGCGCAGGATGCGGGAACCGGGACGCGGTCGCTTGAGCAGCGGCATCGGCATGACATCGTCGTGCGGCCGGATCTGGAAGCCGATATCGGGAAAGTAGCCGCGCAGTCGCCTGGCCACGTCCTCATCGGGTACGACCACGGCCTGCGCTCCGGCGAGCAGTTCATGGTAATCGGCCCGCCACGCCCGGATGTCGGGCACGCCGAACTCGGTCGGACTGGCCTGCAAACAGGTTTGGCAGGCAGAGTCACCCGGCTCCCCGCAGTAGATGCCCTTGGTGTCGATGAGGTTCACACGCGGGCAGATGCCGAAATAGTCGTGCACGACGACGCGCCACGGCCGCTGCAGGTGTCTGAGGAGATTTGTCACGCTCGAGGCCGGACGAGCGCCGAAATCCATGATGTGGTGGACGTGGACCTCCGTGATCGCCAGATCGTCCGCCAGGTGTTGCAGCAGCTGCAGGTCGAGCCCGGTGTGGAGCGCCGAAAGCATCGGCATCTTCGCGACATGCGCGCCGACGATATCGAAACGGTCATGGAACCTCGGATCGGCCACGGCACGGAAGACGCCATATCCTGCCGCCTCCAGGCGGCGCATCTCCTCGCGCACGTGCTGCTCCGTACCGCCTCCGCGAATATGGCTGACGAGCAGCACGTTCTGGGCGCGGCACGCACGTCGCAAGCGCTCCCGGTCGATCTGCTCGCGCGCGTTTCGCAGTGGATCCGCCTTGAGGAAGGCCTGCACCTCGGTCTGATAGTGCGGATGCCGCTCGTCGATGACCCGCATGGCGTGCTCGATCCGCTCCCGCCGCTCTTCGCGGAACGACGTCGCACCGAGGTGCCGGACGAAGACATTCGGGGCGGCGACGTTCTTCCAACCAGCATCGATCGCGCGCAGCGAAAAGTCGTTCTCCTCGCCGTAACCTGTCCCGAATGCCTCCGCATCGAAATAGCCTATCCTGTCGATGAGCTCCCGCTTGATGTACATGCAGAAGCCGATGGCGGTCGGCAGCTCGATAGGCTCTCCCGCATTCACTGAGGCGGCGATGCGGTCGATCTCCGCGTAGGGAACCTCGAGCGGCCGGTCGTTGTCTTCGTTGAAGAAGGGATAAGAGCAGACCGTCCCGTTGTTCGTCAGGGGCGTCACGGTGCCGAAGCGCGCATCCGCCTGCGCGGCCTTCCGCAAGCGGTCGATCCAGTCGCCGAACACTTCCGTGTCGGAGTTCAGCAGGATGACGTCACGGGCCGGGTGAAGCTGCATCGCCTTGTTGACGGACCTGACGAAGCCTTCGTTCACAGGGTTCCTGATCAGCCGGATGTAGCCCTTCTTGGCGAGGAGCTTGAGGATGTCCGACAGATCCTCTTCCGGTGAGCAATCGTCGACAACGACGACGCAGGAGGCCGTCCCGTTGGCGGCCGAGAGCACGCGGTAGAGACAGGTGATGGTCTCGCACTTGCCGCGATAAACGGGGATGATGACATCGACGGCCGCGCGTGCGGTCCAGCCGAAGAGGTGCTGCATCGCGCCGGGGCGTGGCAGAGCCAGGATCTTGCGCAGGTAGTGGTCGGCATCGTGGTCGCTGCCGGCAAAACGGGGCTCTTCGGGCCCCGGCGGCAGGGGCACGCCGCGCCGCCGCTCCACCTGGCCATAGCATACGAAATGCTCCAGCGCCGGCATGCCGCCAGCCGCCACGTCCGGATTGGCAGCGAGATAGCCGGCCGGATTGAACATGTCGCTGGCGCTGCGGCCCTCCCGGAGCCCGAAGGTGACGAAATGTCGGAAAGGCTCGCCTCCCCAGCCCGCGATATCCGGGTTCTTCCTGAGGTAGACGGGATAAGAGAACCACGGCGTCGGGCTCATACGCCGCCAGCGGCCGACGAGCAGGAAATGCAGCAGAGCCTCCATCGTGATGAGGGATCGGCCGGGGAAATGCTGCTGGTAATACGCCGGATCGAAGAACTGGATCGGCACCACGGTCACATTGCCGCGCAGCAGGTCCTGCATTCCGGAAAGCCGTCCGGCCCGATCGGGCGCCCGATGGAAGTGGACGCTGCAGAGCCAGCGGCCATATTTCTCGAGGATGAGCCCGCTGAGCGTGATCGCGATGCCGTGTCCGACGACCGGCACACGGTGCAGGAGATTGACGGACAGGAAAGCGCCGTAGCCGAGGGCACCCACGAGTTTCCGCCGGATAAGGAGGTAGGCCCATTGCGCCCCGTATTGTCCGGCTCGAAAGAAGAGAACCCGGAAGGCATGCGCCAGATAGAGGCATGCGGCGTTGATTTTTGTCGCACAGGCCAAGATGAGACTGTCCAGATCCGAGGCAAATCCGTTTCTGCCCGTCTGTTGGCGAACGCCATGTGTCAGCCTGGAAACAATCTGCTGCATCTGAAAATTCCACCGTGATTAAAGAAAAAGACGCAATGCATGAAAGGAAAGAGGGTGTTGGGCACGCGGAGAAAGCCTCTCCCTGCAGCGATTCCTTGCCGCCGAACGGGCGCTGGGGCCGACGGCATGCGGTTGCGGCCGACACCAACCTGATGGTATGCGCGCCGGGGGCAAATTCGACTCACCAGCGACTGGCGAACCCGGCCAAGAGGCTGACATATCACGCAGGAGCGGCGGCTTTGGGCAGGAAGGATGGGGAGGCGGGAGCTTGCGCCGCCGCCGCCATGGCGCATGATGTCCGCTCCATGGGAGCGGCTGCGACGGAGGCACGACAATGGCACCGCGCCTGCCCGACCTTGCCAAGCGATCGCTGAAAACGGCCCTCGACGACCTCGGCCATGTCATGGAACGCGTTCATACCCATGCGCTCAAGCAGCGCATGAGCCCGGACGCGTTCCGTGCGACCGTGGCCGGACTCGGCTTCTCCTCCATGCGTGAGTTCTGCGACCGCACAGGCTTGCCGGAGAGCACCATCGAGAGCTGGCTGCGCTTCGGCCTGTCCCACGATGCGGCCCAGCTCCTCAACGCCATGATGAGCTACCGTAACCGCGTCAAGGAAGCGATCGAGGCCGCCGACAGTGCGACGAACGCCGGCATTGCCGATTTCTTCGAGGAACGGCGGCTGCCCTGAAGTCTTTGCTGCGCTGCACAAAACGACCGGCGCAGCGCCTGAAAGTCTTGACCCGCGCGCAACGGGGATGGCACATCCCCCCGTCGGCATCTTTCCGCTGCCCTTCGCGGGCTTCCGGCTGGATGACGACCGGGCCGGATGAGAAGGGCGCCCGTCGGCAACGACGTCGCCGGCTCCCGTCCCGGCAGCGGGAGTCCTCCCGCATGCCGGCCCGAGAGGGACTCACGACCTTGTGAACGGCCCTGTCCGGCGCGCTGGCACGCCGGGAGGGGTGGCCGGATGCGGTCAATCGAAGGTGGGAACGACGCACTCGCATGAAACTGGCGCTCATCACCCTGCTACCGTTTCTCGGAGCCGTCTTCCCCGTCTTCTCCATTCGATCCGGCCGTAATGCATGCGCCAGTCTCGCGGGGGCGTTCACGCTCGCCGCGCTCGTGCTGCTCCTGACCGAGGTGCCCGCCGTCTACCGGGGCGAGGTACCGGCCTGGAGCGTCGAGTGGCTGGCGCCGGTCGGTCTGCGCTTCTCCTTCTTCGTCGACGGCCTCGGCCTGTTCTTCGCCGCGCTCATCCTCGGCATCGGCCTGCTCATCATCCTCTACGCCCGCTTCTATCTCGACCGCCGGGATCCGATGGGCGTGTTCTATACCTATCTCCTGCTGTTCCAGGGCGCCATGGTCGGCATCGCCTTGTCGAACAACATCCTGATGATGCTTGTGTTCTGGGAGCTCACCTCGCTCTCGTCGTTCCTGCTCATCGGCTACTGGCGGCACTTGCCCGAAGCGCGCCAGGGCGCCCGCATGGCGCTGGCGGTGACCGGCGGCGGCGGGCTATGCCTCATCGCCGGCATGCTCATCCTCGGCCAGATCGCCGGCAGCTACGAGCTCACGGAGATCCTCGCGCGCGGCGAGATCATCAAGGCATCTCCGCTCTACGGCCCGGCGTTGGTGCTGATCCTCCTCGGCGCCTTCACGAAGTCGGCACAGTTTCCCTTCCATTTCTGGCTGCCCCACGCCATGGCGGCGCCGACGCCGGTCTCCGCCTACCTGCACTCGGCCACCATGGTGAAGGCGGGCGTCTTCCTGCTGGCGCGCCTGTGGCCGGCGCTCGCCGGCACCGACATGTGGTTCCTCACAGTCACGTCGGCGGGCCTCGTCACCATGATCGTCGGAGCCTGGATCGCCATCTTCAAGGACGATCTCAAGGCCCTGCTTGCTTTCTCCACCGTCAGCCACCTCGGCCTCATGGTGATGCTGCTCGGCTTCGGCACACCCATGGCAGCCATCGCCTGCGCCTTCCACATCCTCAACCATGCCACCTTCAAGGCGCCGCTTTTCATGAGCGCCGGCATTGTCGACCACGAGGCGCACACACGCGACATCCGTCGCCTCGGCGGTCTCATGACGCTGATGCCGATCACCGCTACGCTCGCCCTCGTCGCCGCCGCGTCCATGGCGGGCATCCCGCTCCTCAACGGCTTCCTGTCAAAGGAGATGATGCTGGAGGAGGCGTCGCACACCGCCTACGCCGGCACGGCCTGGCTCGTCCCCGCGCTGGCCACGCTCGGCGCGCTCCTTTCGGTCGCCTATTCGGCCCGCTTCGCCATCCGCACCTTCCTCGGCCCCGTCCGGGACGACTATCCGCACCACCCGCACGATCCGCCCTTCGGCATGTGGCTGCCGGTCGCCGTGCTCGTCGTCCCGGTCGTCGCCATCGGCCTTCTGCCGGCCATCGCCGAGCCCGTCGTCATCCGCACGGCGACGGCGATCGTCGGCGGGCCGCTGCCGGAGTTCCACCTTGCCCTCTGGCACGGCCTGACGCCCGCGCTCTTCATGAGCCTCGTCGCGATCGCCGGCGGCGCGGCACTCTTCGCGGCTTTCGACGCCGCCAACAGCCTGCGCCTCTCGCTGCCGCGGCCGGAAGCCAAGCGCCTGTTCGACAGGACGATCGGCGCGCTCGTCCTCGCCTCGCGCCGCTTCATCGACGCCTCGCACGCCGGGTCGCTGCAAGCCTATGCGGGCGCCACCATCGTCGCTGTCGTCACCGTTGGCCTCGTCGCCTTCTTCGATGCGCCGCACGGCGCCGGCGAGCGAGTGCCCATGGCGGTCAACCTGCCGGCCGTCATCGCCTGGGCCGTCCTTCTCGGGGCGGCGCTCGCCATCGTCCTGCGCCATGCGGACCGACTGCTGACGCTCGTCCTCACCAGCGTCATCGGCCTCATCGTTTCGCTTGCCTTCCTGCAGTTCTCGGCACCCGATCTCGCCCTGACGCAGATCTCCGTCGAGGTGGTGACCACGATCCTGCTGCTGCTCGCGCTCAACCTCCTGCCGAAGAAAACGGTGCTCGAGAAGGGCCTCGGCGTGCACCTGCGCGACGGGGCAATCGCCCTCGTCGCCGGACTTGGCATCGCCGGCATCGCCTATGCCGTGATGACGCGGGACTTCACCACCATCTCCGATTTTCACATCGCCCAGTCGAAGCCCGGTGGCGGCGGCACGAACGTGGTGAACGTGACACTGGTCGACTTCCGCGGCTTCGACACTTTCGGTGAGATCATCGTGCTCGGCATCGCCGCCCTGACGATCTTCGCCCTGCTCGACAACGCGCTGCGCGGAGCAGCGGCCCGCCGCCTGGATGCCATGCGGCAGGGCGAAGAAGGCAAGGACGCGCACCCGCTCATCCTCGTCGTCGCCACGCGCGTGCTGCTGCCGCTCGCCCTCACCGTCGCCGCTTACATATTCCTGCGCGGTCACAACCAGCCCGGCGGCGGCTTCATCGCCGGCCTGATCGTCGCCATCGCCTATATCATGCAGTACATCGCCAGCGGCTACACCTTCGCGGCCGACCGCGCCCGGGTGGACGCCCAGGCCATGATCGGCGCCGGCATCATCGTCGCCGGCCTTACCGGCATCGGCGCGTGGCTCTTCGGCGCGCCTTTCCTCACGAGCACCTTCGGCTATGTGCACCTGCCCGTCGTCGGCGAGTTCGAGCTTGCCTCCGCCATGGGCTTCGACACCGGCGTCTTCCTCACCGTGGTCGGCGCCGTGATGCTGTCGCTCGCGCAGATCTCCCGCGTCGAGCAGCGGGCCGAGCGCGAGCCGGTGCCGGAGGGGCCCATGGACATCAAGCTGAAGCCGGAGGAGATGCCTCTGCCGGTGCCGGCCGCCACGGAAGGAGCGGGCGAATGAGCATGGAATTTCTCCTCGCCAGCGCCATCGGCACGCTCACGGCGGCGGGCGTCTACATGACTCTCAGGGCGCGCACCTTCCCGGTCATCATCGGGCTCGCTCTCCTCTCCTATGCGGTGAACCTCTTTCTCTTCGCGATGGGCCGGCTCGTGGTGGACAAGCCGCCGATCATCCACCCCCTCGCCACCACCTATACGGATCCGTTGCCGCAGGCGCTGGTGCTGACCGCCATCGTCATCTCCTTCGGTATGACGGCGCTCATTGTCGTCCTGGCCTTGCGCAGCTTCCTCGAGACGGGATCGGACAACGTCGCCATGCGAGAGATGAACGAAGGCGCGAATATCGAATCCCGTGGCGGGGAGGCGTCCCGATGAGCCACTGGATCGTCGCCCCCACCCTGCTGCCGGCGTTGACCGCCGCCTATCTCATCCTGTTCGCGCGCAACGACATCTTCCACCAGCGCATTGTCTCGATCGCCGCGACGCTGATGCTCGTCCTCCTCACCTTCGGCCTCTACCAGCTGGCCGGCGATGGCGAATCGCGTGCCTATCTGCTCGGCAATTGGCCGGCACCCTTCGGCATCGTGCAAGTGCTCGACAGGCTGTCGGCCATGATGCTCCTGCTGACGGCCTGTCTCGCCTTCATCGTCGTCGTCTACGCCATTCACGGCTGGGATCGCCGCGGCCGCTATTTTCACGCCCTCTTCCAGTTTCAGCTGCTCGGCATCAACGGCGCCTTCCTGACCGGCGACTTCTTCAACCTCTTCGTCTTCTTCGAAGTGATGCTGATCGCCTCCTACGGCCTCATGCTGCACGGCGGCGGGCCGCGCCGGCTCAAGGCCGGCTTCCAGTACGTCACCATCAACCTCATCGGCTCGACGCTCTTCCTCTTCGCCGTCGGCATCATTTATTCGGTCACCGGCACGCTCAACATGGCGGATCTGGCCGTGAAGGCCGGCCAAGTTGCCGCGGGAGACATCGCGCTTCTTCGCACTGGCGCGCTCCTGCTGTTCATGGTCTTCGCCATCAAGGCGGCACTGGTGCCGCTGCACTGGTGGCTGCCGACGACCTATGCCGCCGCCTCGGCGCCGGTCGCCGCGCTCTTCGCCATCATGACCAAGGTCGGCGCCTATTCCGTCCTGCGCATGTACGGCCTCGTCTTCGGTACCGATGCCGGGCCGTTGGCTCTCGTCGCGGCACCTTGGGTTATTCCCGCCGCCATCGTCACCCTGGCCATCGGCGCCATCGGCGTCCTCGCCAGCCGCACGCTTCTCGACCTCGTCTGCTTTGCCGTCGTCGCCTCGATGGGCACGCTGTTGATCGCCGTCGGCCTCTTCGACCAGGTCGGCGTCGCCGCCGCCCTCTACTACCTCCTGCACAGCACCCTCGCCGGCGCGGCGCTCTTCCTCCTTGTTGATCTCATCGCCGTCCGGCGCGGTCGGGCGCGCGACCGGCTGAATGCCGCTCCCCCCTTCCCGCGCGACTCCGTCTATGGCGGGCTGTTCTTCCTCGCGGCCATAGCCATGGTCGGCTTGCCGCCCTTGTCGGGCTTTCTCGGCAAGCTGCTCATCCTCGACGCGACGCGCGAGACCGCCCATGCTGGCCTGATCTGGACCATCGTGCTCGGTAGTAGCTTCATCATGCTCGTCGGCTTCGCCCGGGCCGGCAGCGTGCTCTTTTGGAAGAGCGCCGCCCAGCCGCCGCAGGAGCAAGAGGATGAGCCGAAGCGCCGGGCGCTGCCGACGATGGCCGCCGGCGCCCTCGTCGCCGGCATGATCCTGCTGTCGGTCTTCGCCGCGCCCGTCTCCCGTGCCGTCACGGAGACGGCGCAGCAGGCGCTCGACACGCGCGCCTATGTCGAGGCGGTTCTCGGCACCATCAAGACCGCCCGCGCGACGGGACTTTGAGCCATGCGCAAGATCCTCGTCCCCCATCCCATCCTGACCTTGTTCATCACGCTCGTCTGGCTGCTGCTCGCCAATGACTTCTCGGCCGGCCACGTGGTGCTCGGGCTGATTCTCGGCATCGGCATTCCCCAGATCACCAGCGTCTACTGGCCGGAGCGACCGAAGATCGGCGCGCCGCTCGTGATCGTCGAATACGTGCTGGTCGTGCTGTGGGATATCATCGTCTCCAATGTGCAGGTCGCCCGGCTCGTCCTCTTCCACCGGGGCGACGCCCTGCGCTCCACCTTCATAACCGTTCCGCTCGAGCTCACGGCACCAGAGGCGATCACAACGCTCGCCGGCACCATCACCATGACGCCGGGCACGGTCAGTACCGACCTGTCCGCCGACGGGCGGGCGCTGCTCGTCCACTGCCTCGATGTCGACGACCCGGCCGGCACCGTGGCCCAGATCAAGGCCCGCTACGAGGCCCGGCTGAAGAGGATCTTCGAATGATCACGCTCGCCTGCCAGATCGCGCTCGTCGCCATCGGGCTTTCGGTGGTGCTCAACGTCTACCGCATCGTCGCAGGGCCCGACGTGCTCGACCGCATCCTCGCCCTCGACACCATGGTGATCAACGCCATCGCGCTCATCGTCGTCATCGCCATGCTGTTCGAGGCGCCGACCTATTTCGAGGCAGCGCTGCTCTTCGCCATGGTCGGCTTTCTCACGACGGTGTCGTTCTGCAAGTACCTGCTGCGCGGCAACGTGATCGAATGACCCCCGGCAAGGGACGGACCGATGCCCATCGTCGCTGAATTCCTCATCGCCGCCCTCATCGTCGTCGGCGCCTTCTTCCTGCTCGTCGGTTCCTTCGCGCTCGCCAAGCTGCCGGACATGATGCGCCGCCTGCACGGCCCCACCAAGGCGACGACTCTCGGCGTCGGCTCCATCCTCATCGCCTCGATGGCCTATGCGGCGGTGGTGCGCGGCACCCTGTCCATTCACGAACTGCTCATCACGCTCTTCCTCTTCCTGACGGCACCGGTGACAGCCTTCATGGTCGCCAAGGCGCATATCCTGCGAGACAGGCGCGAGCGCGCAAAGCTGCCGCCCACCGGCAGCGAGAAGGGGTGGGCGACACTCGACCCCTCCCCGGGCTCGACGGACGAGCTAGCTGGCTTCGAGCGCAAGTAAGGACAACCACGGGCCATCTCTTTCATAGATGGCAGGGATCGTCGAAAACCATTTTTCCTGATGGATGGCATGGCGCTATCGTTCGTCCATTCCCGAGTGAACGGACCGATATCATGCAGCGCCTCCACCTCACGCACCCTGTCATCCAGGCCCCGATGGCGGGCGGCGGCGACACGCCCGCCCTCGTCGCGGCAGTAAGCGAGGCCGGCGGCCTCGGCACGATCGGCGCCGCCTATCTGTCGCCGCAGCAAATCCTCGATGCGGCCGCCGCCGTGCGTGCGGCGACGACGCGTCCCTTCGGCATCAACCTGTTCGCGCCCCTGCCTGCGCCGCAGACCCCAGCCGAGGCGGAAGCAGCGGTTGCCGCCGTCGCTCCCTTCTGTGAGGAACTGGCGCTGCCCGCCCCCGCGATGCCGAACGCTCCCGGCAAGACCTTTGCCGAGCAGGTGGAGGCGGTGCTGGAAAGCGGCGCGGGTCTCTTCAGCGTCACCTTTGGCCTGCCCGGCGCGGATGTTGTGGCGGCCGTCAAGGCGAAGGGCATGCTCTTTGCGGCGACGGCGACGACTGTCGAGGAGGCTCTGGCCGTTGAGGCCGCCGGCGCCGATATCGTCGTCGCCCAGGGCAGCGAGGCCGGCGGCCATCGCGGCACCTTCGCCGCGCCTTTCGAGCGCGCCATGATCGGCACCATGGCGCTCGTACCGCAGGTGGCCGACGTAGTGTCGATCCCTGTCGTCGCCTCCGGCGGCATCATGGACGGGCGCGGCATCGCGGCGGCCCTGGCGCTCGGGGCCAGCGCCGTGCAGATGGGAACCGCCTTCCTGACCTGCGCCGAGGCCGGGATCCCCGAGGCCTATCGCGAGGCCATTCTCTCGGCGAAGGAGGATGCCACAAGGGTGACCCGCGCCTTCTCTGGCCGGCCGGCCCGCGGCATCGCCAACCGGTTCATGGAGACGATCGACGCCAAGGGTGCGATCCTCCCCTTCCCGCTGCAGAACGCCCTGACACGGCCGATGCGCACCGCCGCCGCCAAGGCGGGGCGCTCCGAATACCTCTCGCTCTGGGCGGGCCAGGGCGTGCGCCTCGCCCGCCGCCAGGGCGCGGCGGAGCTCATGGCCCGGCTGGCCGCCGAGACAGCCGAGGCCATCGCGAGGCTCTCCAGCCGCAAGGCCTGATCAGGACGCGGCGTGGATGAGCCGGCCGGCTGCATAGGTGGCGCGGACGGCCCGATCGTCGCCAAGCGTCATGAGCACGAACAGCTCCTGCTCGAGGTTGCCGTCGATGCGGGCCATGCGGTTCGCCATCACCGGCGTCGCGTGTGCATCGAGCACCACCAGATCGGCGAAGGCCCCTGGCTCCAGCGTGCCGATCTCGCCGGCGAGGCCGAGTGCCGCCGCATTGCCGGCGGTCGCGAGGTGGAAGGCTTCCAGCGCGCTCCAGTTGCGGCCGAGGAGCTGCTGTACCTTGTAGCCCTCGGCGAGGGTGCGCAGCATGGAGAAGCTCGTGCCGCCACCGACATCGGTCGCCACCGCGACCCGCATGGCCGGCGCCTCGCGCGCCTGTCCCATGTCGAAGAGGCCGCTGCCGATGAAGAGGTTGGATGTCGGGCAGAAGACGGCGACCGAGCCGGTCTCGGCCATGCGCCGCCGCTCGGCCTCGGTGAGATGGATGCAGTGGCCGAAGAGGCTGCGCTCACCGGTGAGACCGAAACGATCGTAGACGTCGAGATAGCCGGCGGCCTCGGGAAAGAGCCGGCGCACCGTCTCGATCTCGGCGCGGTTCTCCGACAGATGCGTCTGCACGAGAAGATCGGGGTGCTCCCGCTTCAGCGTCCCGGCGGCCGCGAGCTGCTCCGGCGTCGAGGTGATAGCGAAGCGCGGCGTGATGGCGACGCGCTGGCGGCCGCGCCCATGCCAGCGCTCGATCAGCACCTTCGTCTCGTCATATCCGCTTTGCGCCGTATCCGTGAGCGCCGGCGGCGCATTGCGATCCATCATCACCTTGCCGCCGAGCATGCCCATGCCGCGCCGCTCGGCCTCGGTGAAATAGGCGTCCGCTGAAACGGGATGCACCGAGCAGAAGGCGAGCGCCGTCGTCGTGCCGTTGCGGGCGAGTTCGTCGAAGAAGAACGCCGCCTGCTCGGCCGCATGCGCGGCATCGGCGAAACGCTGCTCCTCGACGAAAGTGTATTTCTGAAGCCATTCGAGCAGTTGCGCACCGTAGGAGGCGATGACCTGCGTCTGCGGGAAATGGATGTGCGGATCGATGAACCCGGGCAGGACGAGCCCGTCCGGGTAATGATCGACCGGCGTATCGGCCGGCAGCGTCGCGAGAAGCGGGCCCGCCTCGCCGACGGCTGCAATGCGGCCGTCCCGCGCCAGCACCAGGCCATCGGCGAGATAGCGATAGCTCGCCCCGTCCGCCGCCCCGAGCGGCGGCGCAAGGAAAGTGAGGACGCGACCGCGCACGGCGCGCCAGGCGGGATCGGCCATGGCCGGAAGCTCCATTGTTCGTGCCGATCAGATTGACGCCGGCCGCTACCGGCGTCAAAGCCGTTCACGGGGGCGGATCAGTTGCCTTCTTCGGGCAGGCGCGGCAGCGGCAGCACCTCGATACCCTCCTCGTGAAGGGAACGCACTTCCTCGAGCGAGGCATCGCCGTAGATGGCGCGCTCCTCCGTCTCGCCCGCATGGATGCGCCGGGCCTCGTCGGGGAAGCGTTCGCCGACGTTCTCGGCGTTCTCCACGACGTGACGGCGCACCGCGCGCAGGAAGGCCCGCATCTGCTGCTCCTTTTCCGACAGGAGCGCAACGGGCGCCGGGCCGGGCGGGCCGGCCGCCGGGGGCGGCGAAGGCGCCGTCCGGCCCTTGTCGGTGCGCTTCACAGCGGGCGCCATGATCGCCTTCGCCACCTTCGTGGAGCCGCAGTGCGGGCAGGCGACAAACCCGCCGGCGAGAAGCTTCTCGTAGGCCGCGCTGTCGGGGAACCAGCTGTCGAAGGCATGGTCCTTGTCGCAGACGAGGTCGTAGCGGATCATTTCACGCTCACTCCGGCGTCCGGACCGCGCGCTTCACGCCACGAGTAGCGGGTCGAGCCCGCCGCGGGCGTCGAGCGCATAGAGGTCGTCGCAGCCGCCGATATGCTGCTCGCCGATGAAGATCTGCGGCACGGTGGTGCGCCCGTCCGCCCGCTCGATCATCTCCTCGCGCAGCTCGCTGCGGCCGGTGATCTCGATCTCCTCGAACGGCACCCCCTTGCGCTGCAGCAGATCTTTGGCGGCGCTGCAATAGGGGCACCAGGACTTGGTATAGATGACGATGGGAGCCATACTCCTGCCTTACCTTCACGCGCGCCGGCCCGCGGCGCCTTTCCTGTCATATAGGGGTCATTCCCCGCCGACGACAACTCGCGCGAAGGCGAGCACGTCGACCCGCCGCGCTCCGGCACGCAGCAGCGCGCGGCTCGCCGCATTGGCCGTGGCCCCCGTGGTCAGCACGTCGTCGACGAGGACCACCGACCGGCCTTCGACCGCCACGCGCCGCTCCGGCGGCACCGCGAAGGCGCCCTGCAGGTTGCCCGCCCGCTGCGGCCGCGTGAGGCCCGCCTGCGGCCGCGTACGCTTGACGCGGCGCAGCGCCTCGGCCTCCCACGGCACGCCGGCGTGGTGGGAGACCACGCGGGCGAGCGCCGCCGCCTGGTTGAACCGTCGCGAGAAGAGCCGCGTGCGGTGCAGCGGCACGGGCAGAAGAACCTCTGCCTCGGCCAGGATCTCGCCACCCGCCCGCACCATCATGCGGCCCATGGCTTCGGCGAGGTCCATCCGGTCGCCGTATTTCAGCCGGTGCACCATCTCGCGCGCCGCGCCGTCGAACCGGGCGACCGCCCGCGCCCGGCCGAAGACGGGCGGGTCGGCAATAGCCGCCGGCGACAGGAGCGAGCCGCCAATGTCCACGGCGAAGGGCGTGCCGAGCCGCTCGCAGAACGGCCGCTCGATGAAGGCGAGGCCGCCCCAGCAGCGGGAACAGAGCGCGTGCGCCTCGGCCGTCGCCGCCCCGCAGGCGACACAGCGCGGCGGATAGAGGAGGTCCGCCAGCATCGTCCCGACCCGCCGGACGGAGCGCCGCAGGCGGACCGCGAGGGGCGAGCCAGCGATCTGGCTCATGGACGAACGGCCGGCGGAAAGCTTTGACCTTGCCGGCACAACGGCCCATAAGGCCGCAACGGATCACGCGCCATGACAAAGCCCCCCCAGATCTTCGACCGCCGGCAGCAGCGGCTGCGCCTGACGCGCGCCGAGCGCCTCGGCTATGCCGATTTCCTGCTGGCGCAGGTCTGCGACGAGCTTGCCGAACGGCTCGCGGCCGTCAAGCGCAGCTTTTCGCGCGCCCTCGACCTCGGCTCCCCGCACTGCGGCGCCGTCGCGACGCTCGCGGCAAGCGGCCAGGTCGAGCACGTCCTGCGCGCCGCCCCGGTTTTGTATCTTTCCCGCCCCGCCCTCTCCGGCGCGGCCGCGGTGGTGGCGGACGAGGAACTCGTCCCCTTCGCGCCGAAGAGCTTCGACCTCGTCGTCTCGCTGCTTGCGCTGCACGGCGTCAACGACCTGCCCGGCACGCTCGCACAGATCCGCCGCTGCCTCGTCGACGACGGGCTGTTCATCGGCTGCCTGTTCGGCGGCGGCACGCTGAGCGAGCTGCGCGCCGCCTTCGCGACGGCCGAGGCGGAGATCGAGGGCGGCGTCAGTCCGCGCGTCGCCCCCTTCGCCGATTTGCGCGATGTCGGCGCGCTCCTGCAGCGTGCCGGCCTTGCCCTGCCGGTGACGGATGTCGACACGCTCACCGTGCGCTACGACAACGCTTTCGCGCTGATGCGCGACCTCCGGGCCATGGGCCTCACCAATACGCTGGCCGAGCGGCGTCGCACGCCCCTGCGGCGGGCGACCCTGATGCGCGCCGCTGCCATCTATGCCGAGCGTTTCGCCATGGCTGACGGGCGCATCCCGGCGACCTTCGACATCGTCTGGCTATCGGGCTGGGCGCCTCACGAGAGCCAGCAGAAGCCGCTGCGGCCCGGCTCGGCGAAGATGCGCCTCGCCGACGCGCTCAAGGGGCTGGAGCCGCCCGGAGAAGGCAAGGACGACTGAGCTCCCCGTGAAGCGGCGCATATGTCTAGCAGCAAGGGTCTTGCCAACGGCCGGCGGCTCACGTCTCATTCCCAGGAAACCGGCTTCGGAACGAGTTCCCGCCCGGGACGGGAGGAGGCGATGCACCCCTTCACCTTCAGCACGGCGAAAACGGTCGTCTTCGGGGCCGGCAGCATTGCCCAGATCGGCGACATCGCCCGCGACCAGCTCGGCGCGCGCGTCATTCTCGTCACCGACCGAGGCATCGTCGACGCGAAGCTGCACGAAGGTGCGCTCGCGTCCCTGGCGGCGGCGGGCATCGCCGTGACCATCTTCGACGGTGTGATGGCCGACCCGCCCGAGAAGGTGGTGCTCGCTGCGGCCGAACAGGCGCGGCGCGAAGGGGTGCAAGGGGTCATCGGCTTCGGCGGCGGCTCGTCCATGGACGTCGCCAAACTCGTGGCGCTGCTCGCCCGCGGCGAGGAGGAGCTCTCCTCGATCTACGGCGTCGGCCAGGTCAGGGGGCCGCGCCTGCCGCTGATGCTGGTACCGACGACGGCGGGCACTGGCTCCGAGGTGACGCCGATCTCCATCGTCACCACCGGCGAAGCGGAGAAGAAGGGCGTCGTCTCGCCCGTCCTCCTGCCGGACATCGCCCTGCTCGACCCGGAGCTCACCTATGCGCTGCCGCATCACGTGACGGCGGCGACGGGGATCGATGCCATGGTGCACGCCATCGAGGCCTATACCTCGGCGAGCGCCAACAACAATCCCGTCTCGCGCCTGCTCGCCAAGGAGGCGCTGAGGCTCCTCGGCGGCGACATCCGCTCGGCCGTGCGCGAGGGCACGCATGTGGAGGCGCGCGCCAACATGCTGCTCGGCGCCATGTTCGCCGGCCAGGCCTTTGCCAATTCGCCGGTCGCAGCCGTGCACGCCCTCGCCTATCCGGTCGGCGGCCATTACCATGTGCCGCACGGCCTCTCGAATGCGCTGGTGCTGCCGCACGTGCTGCGCTTCAACGCCGAGACCTGCGGCCGCGCCTATGCCGAGATCGCCCCATGCGCCTTTCCCTGGCTCGCCGAGGTGCCCGTGGCACGGCGGGCCGAGGCCTTCGTCGAGGCACTCACGCACCTGTGCGAGGAGGTCGGCCTCGCCCAACGCCTGCGCGACGTCGGCATCCCGCGGGAGGATCTCGCCCGGCTGGCGCATGACGCGATGAAGCAGACCCGCCTGCTCGTCAACAACCCGCGTCCCCTCAGCGAGGCCGACGCCCTCTCCATCTACGAGGCCGCCTGGTGAACCATTATCCGCCCGCGCCGGCCAAGGCCCGGCGGACGCGGCCCGGCCGCGCGGCCTATCGCCACTTCCACCCCATCGAGACGCGCTGGCACGACAACGACGCCTACGGCCACGTCAACAACGTGGTCTACTACGGCTATCTCGACACGGCGGTGAACCGCTTCCTCATCGAGAACGGCCTCATCGACATCGCCACGAGCCCGCACGTCTTCCTCGTCGCGGAAACCGGCCTCACCTATTTCGCGAGCACCGCCTATCCTGACACGCTCGAGGTCGGACTCGCCGTCTCCCGCCTCGGCCGCTCGTCCGTCACTTACGACGTCGCCGTGTTCCGCGCCGGCGCGGACGAGGCCGTGGCGCGCGGCCACTTCGTCCATGTCTATGTGGAACGAGACAGCCAGAGGCCTGTGGAAATCTCGGACAAGATCAGGATGGCGCTGCAGAAATTAGCCAGCCATTAAACAGCGACTAACATTTAGACGCGGATGGGCGGCAATAGCCGCCCATCCTCTAATGTTCAGGCTGCACGGTGACTGCCGTAGCGCTGTCGCGCAACATCGGCACTTCCAGGATGCAACTTGCCGGTATTTACTTCAGAAATCCGACCGCCATTGACGTCGTAATCAGCGGCGATTCGACTTTGCAATTCACCTGCCTGAATTCGCAGATGGATTTGAACTGCGTCTTCAAACGTTAACTTATAACTGGGCCTACGTGCCGTCATATAGCCTGTCCTTATATGAGGCCCATAGGGGGTTGACAGCGAACGCGAACACACGCAGTGTGCGTACGTGATCACATCAAGTTGCCCCAACAGGGCCGCTTCATTCAAGGCTCGCTCCGTTGCAGCGGAGCGAGCCTTCCCTTTTCGCGATATGGAATCGCTCTGATAATAATCAGATCGACTCGGAAACCTGTCAAGGTTCCGCTCGACTTTCCCGTTCTGGGAAAGTTCTCATCGCAATACCTTGGTAGGCTGGTTGCACTTCGATTGAGCGCTTTCGTTCATAAGAACGCGGCTAGGGTGTTGGATTAGAAGCGCATTTTTGCGCAGAGCCCTCAACGCATTCGCTCGCAAAAAGCAAAATGTGCAGATTGTGGATAGATTGGATAATCCAAAATCCGCTTGTAGCTTTTGAGACACATCGCCGAAAACTATAGCCGGCAAATCTAAGCGCGCTCACATTAGCGCAATCAGATGCGGGATCAGCGGCTCGTCGGCCGGCGGCATGGGATAGTCGCGCAAGCGGTTCGGCATCACCCATTTGAGCGCCTGCCCCTCGCGCGACATGGGCGTGCCCTCCCAGCGCCGGCAGACGTAGAGCGGCATCAGGAGATGAAAGCTCTCGTAGGCGTGGCTCGCGAATGTGAGCGGGGCGAGGCACGGCTCCGCGACGGTGATGCCGAGTTCCTCGTGAAGCTCGCGGATCAGCGTCTCCTCCGGCCGCTCGCCGGGCTCCACCTTGCCTCCGGGGAACTCCCACAGGCCGGCGAGTTGCTTGCCCTCGGGCCGCTGGGCGATGAGCACGCGCCCGTCGACGTCGATGATGGCGCAGGCGGCGACGAGGACGAGCTTCATGCCCCGCGCCTCACGAGCGGTAGTCGCCGTTGATGGCGACATAGTCCTTCGTCAGGTCGCAGGTCCACACCGTCGCCTTGCCGCGGCCGAGGCCGAGATCGACCCGGATGGCGATCTCCTCGCCCTGCATGTAGGCGGAGGTGGCGGCCTCGTCATAGGCGGGATCGCGCGCCCCTTCATGCGCCACGCGGATGTTGCCGAAGAAGATGGCGAGCCTATCGCGCTCGGCCGGCTCGCCGGCCTTGCCCACGGCCATGACGATACGGCCCCAGTTGGCGTCCTCGCCGGCCACCGCCGTCTTCACCAGCGGCGAATTGGCGATTGAGAAGGCGATGCGCCGGGCCGAGGCGGCGCTGACCGCCCCCTCGACGGTGACGGCGACGAACTTGCGCGCGCCCTCGCCGTCCCGCGCCACCTGCTGGGCGAGATCGAGCAGGAGCTCGCCGAGCGCCTTGCGGAAGGCGGCGAGCCTGCGATCACCTGCCTCGTCGATGCGGGGCGCGCCGCGCTTCGCCGCCGCGCCGGTGGCGAACAGCATCAAGGTGTCGGAGGTCGAGGTGTCACCGTCCACCGTCACCGCGTTGAAGGTGCCTTCGACACCGCGCGCCAGGAGGCGCTGCAGGACGGGCGCGGCGATCGGTGCATCGGTGACGACGAAGGACAGCATGGTCGCCATATCCGGCGCGATCATGCCCGCCCCCTTGGCGATGCCGTTGATGGTCACCGGCACGCCACCGAGATTGACCGTGCGCGTCGCCACCTTCGGAAAGGTGTCCGTGGTCATGATGGCGCGGGCCGCCTCGATCCACGGCCCGCCCGCGGCACGTTTCACGCAGTCGGCCAGCACGCCCTCGAACTTCGTCGCATCGAGCGGTTCGCCGATGACACCGGTGGAGGCGAGAAACACCTCCTCCGGACGGCAACCGGCGGCAGCGGCGGCGATCTTCGCCGTCAGAGCCACCGCGTCGCGCCCTTTCATGCCGGTGAAGGCATTGGCATTGCCGGAATTGACTACGAGGGCCCGCGCCGTACCGGCAGCCAGGTGCTCCCGGCACCAGTCGACCGCGGCCGACGGGCATTTGGAGCGGGTGAAGACGCCCGCCGCCGTCGTACCCTCGTCGAACACCGCCATCAGCACATCGGTGCGGTTCTTGTAGCGGATGCCGGCCGCGGCGGTCGCGAAGCGCACGCCCTCGACGGCGGGCATGTCAGGCACGGATTTCGGAGCAAGCGGGGAGACGGTAGTGGACATCGGATGCCTCGGGATGCCCTTGTGCGGTGCCCTCTCGGGCGGCGGAACCTCGCGCGCCGGGCCCGGACGGGCCGGCCCGCGAGGAAGGTGCCTCGGTTCCTGCTCAGTTCTTCTTCGGCTCGGCGGGCGTCGCGCCCTCGGCCGGTTTCTCGCCGGGCTTTGCACCGTCGGCCTTGTCGAGGCGCTCGATCTTGGCGTCCTTGCGCAGGGCGAGGATGAGGTCCTGCTGCGCCTTGCGGGCGAGATAGGCCTCGACCTGCTCCTTGACCTCGTCGAAGGTCGGCAGCGGCTTCTCGCGCTTGTCCTCGACCTTGATGACGTGCCAGCCGAACTGCGACTTGACCGGTGCCGAGACCTTGCCGGGCGCGAGCGCGAAGGCGGCCTCGGCGAATTCCTTCACCATCCGGTCCTTCGTGAAATAGCCGAGATCGCCGCCCTCCTTGGCCGAGCCGGGATCCTTCGACATCTCGCCGGCGACCTTGGCGAAGTCCTCGCCCGCCTCGATGCGTGCGACGACCTTCTTGGCATCTTCCTCGTTCTCGACGAGGATATGCCGGGCACGCACCTCGTCCTCCGGCTTCAGGTTCTTCATCGTCTCGTCGTAGAGCGCCTTGGCGGCCTCCGGCGTGACGGCCTGCTCGACCTGCCTCTGCAGGTATTCGTCGAGCAGCACCTTGTCGCGGTAATAGGCCAAGCGACGCTCGAAGTCGGGCGCGGCATCGACCTTCGCGGCCCTTGCGGCCTTGGCGCCGAGCCTGAGGTCGATAACATAGCCGATGAGATAGTCCTGCCGCTGGGCGTCGGCCATGGCCGGCAGCCGGTCGCCGAGATCCTGCGCCGCGATCTCGAGATCGAGGGCGGTGATGGGCTCGCCGTCGACACGGGCGAGCACCTTCGCCTCATCCGCTGCCTGGCTCTGCGCGGGTGCCGGCTGCGCCGGCGCCGACGTCTGGGCCGTGGCCGCCGCACCTGCGAGGAAAGCGGCACCGGTCAGCAGGACGAGGGCATGCGGGCGAAATCGTTTCATGGATCGGTCCGGCGCGAGCAGCATGGGACATGGGCCGACGGGCCGCTCGCGCTGGGCCAGCCGGCATCATGGTCGGCATGAGTGGCCGAAGCGTCGGCGGTTTGCAAGGGACAAATCGTCCGGGACGCGCCCCTTCCGCTGTTGAAAGCGTTGACATTGCGGTGGCTCGATCCCATGTGGCGCGAGGGTCTCGCCCGCCCGACGGCATCCCGGCGGACCAGCGACGCGCAACCTTCAGAGCTTGTGCTGGACCGGCGCGCCCGCGCCGGGTAATTGTCGCGCGACGATAGGAGTTCCGCCCGCTCGGCGGCTCCTCGGGCGCATGACCCGCGCGCAAGATAGTACCGCAAGATCTGTACCGTCCGGAAAGGCCATCGATGTTCGGCGCTCTCGCAAAAAAAATCTTCGGCTCGGCCAACGATCGCCGTCTCAAGGCGTACAAGCCGAAGGTTGCGGCCATCAACGCGCTCGAGCCCGAGCTTGCGGCGCTGAGCGACGAGGCGCTGCGCGCCCGCACCGAGGAGTTCAGGCGCCAGTTCGCGGCCGGGCGCAGCCTCGACGACCTTCTGGTGCCCGCCTTCGCCACCGTGCGCGAGGCGGCCAAGCGCGTGCTCGGCCAGCGCCACTTCGACGTCCAGCTCCTCGGCGGCATGGTGCTGCACGAGAGCGGCATCGCCGAGATGCGTACCGGTGAGGGCAAGACGCTCGTCGCCACCCTGCCGACCTATCTCAACGCGCTTTCCGGCAAGGGCGTGCACGTCGTCACCGTCAACGACTATCTCGCCCGCCGCGACGCCGAATGGATGGGCCGCGTCTATCGCTTCCTGGGCCTCACCGTCGGCATCATCGTCCACGGGCTCGATGACGGTGAGCGCAAGGCCGCCTACGCCTGCGACATCACGTACGGCACGAACAACGAATACGGTTTCGACTACCTGCGCGACAACATGAAGTATGATTTCGCGCAGATGGTGCAGCGCGGGCACAACTTCGCCATCGTCGACGAGGTCGACTCGATCCTCATCGACGAGGCGCGAACGCCACTCATCATCTCGGGACCGCTCGACGACCGCTCCGAGCTGTACAATGCCATCGACGCGGTGATCCCGAAGCTCGTCAAAGAAGACTACGAGGTCGACGAGAAGCAGCGCGCCGTCTCCCTCACGGAGAAGGGCAACGAGCACATCGAGCAGCTCCTCGAGGAGGCGGGCATCCTCAAGGAGGGCTCACTGTACGAGGCGAACAACGCGACCATCGTCCACCACGTCAACCAAGCGCTGCGCGCCCACACGCTCTTCCAACGCGACAAGGACTACATCGTCCGCAACGGCGAGGTGGTCATCATCGACGAGTTCACCGGCCGCATGATGCCGGGGCGGCGCTATTCGGAAGGCCTGCACCAGGCGCTCGAGGCCAAGGAGCGCGTGCAGATTCAGCCGGAGAACCAGACGCTCGCGTCCATCACCTTCCAGAACTATTTCCGCCTCTACGACAAGCTCGCCGGCATGACCGGTACTGCGGCGACCGAGGCCGACGAGTTCGCCGACATCTATCGGCTCGAGGTGGTCGAGATTCCGACCAACCTGCCCGTGCAGCGCCTCGACGAGGACGACGAGGTCTATCGGACCGCCGAGGAGAAGTACAAGGCGATCATCCGCGAGATCGAGGCTGCCTCCGCGAAGGGCCAGCCGATCCTCGTCGGCACGACCTCCATCGAGAAGTCGGAGCAGCTCGCGGGAGCGCTCTCCCGCAGCGGCTTCAAGCAGATCGACTTCGGCCGGGAGGATGCCCTGAAACCGTTGTTCGAGGCGGCCCGCTCGGGCAAGCCGTCCAAGCATTTCGCCGTGCTCAACGCGCGCTTCCACGAGCAGGAGGCCTTCATCGTCGCCCAGGCCGGCGTGCCGGGCGCCATCACCATCGCCACCAACATGGCCGGCCGCGGCACGGACATCCAGCTCGGCGGCAATGCCGACATGCGCATCGCCCACGAGCTCGGTGAAATGCCCGAGGGCGAGGAGCGCCGGGCGAAGGAAGAGGCGATCCGCATTGAGGTTGCCCAGTTCAAGCAGCGCGCGCTCGAGGCCGGTGGCCTCTACGTGCTCGGCACCGAGCGCCACGAGAGCCGGCGCATCGACAACCAGCTGCGCGGCCGCTCCGGTCGCCAGGGCGATCCCGGCCGCTCCAAGTTCTACCTGTCGCTTCAGGACGACCTGATGCGCATCTTCGGCTCCGACCGCATGGACGGCATGCTTCAGAGACTCGGGCTGAAGGAGGACGAGGCCATCATCCATCCGTGGATCAACAAGGCCATCGAGAAGGCGCAGGGCAAGGTCGAAGCGCGCAACTACGACATTCGCAAGAATATCCTGAAGTACGACAACGTCATGAACGACCAGCGCAAGGTCGTCTTCGAGCAACGTCGGGAGTTTATGGCAGCCGCGTCGGTGCGTGAAACCATCGACGACATGCGCCAGACGGTCATAGACGACATCGTCGCCAAGCATATCCCCGAGGGTGCCTATCCCGAGCAGTGGGACGTCGCCGGATTGGAGGAAAGCGTCGGTCGGATCCTCAACCTCGATATTCCCGTCGCCGACTGGGCGAAGGAGGAGGGCATCGCCGACGAGGAGATGCGCGAGCGCCTGCTGAAAGCCGCGAACGAGGCCTATGCGGCCCGACTCGAGAAGAATACGCCCGAGGTCATGACCTATGTCGAGAAGCAGGTGTTGCTGCAGACCCTCGACCATCTCTGGCGCGAGCATCTCGTCACCCTCGATCACCTCCGGCAGGTCATCGGCTGGCGTGGCCTCGCCCAGCGCGATCCGCTCAACGAATACAAGGCCGAGGCATTCCAGCTCTTTGACGGCCTCATCGACCATCTGCGCGAGCACGTGACGGCCCAGCTCATGCGCGTCGAAGTGATGTTCCAACCCCCGGCCGAGGCGCAGCTACCGCCCATGCAGGCGCACCACCTCGACCCGCTCACCGGCGAGGACGAGCTGGCGCTCGCACTGGCCCCGATCGCGAACGAAACGGGCGCACAGGCAGCGCGCGATCCGAACGATCCCGCGACCTGGGGCAAGGTCGGGCGCAACGACCCCTGCCCCTGCGGATCAGGCAAGAAGTATAAGCACTGCCACGGAGCCTTCGCCTGACCCGCCCGCCGAGGCGGCAGCGGATGCGCGGAACAATATGGCCGGCGGCACGTTGCTTCGCACAGCCATCGCGCGGTGGCGTGCGGGCGGAAACGGGCGGTCGCCATGGATCTGCGAAACTACAGGCGTCGGCTGCGCTGGCCTGCATTGTCCCACCGTCGGGATGCGCCTGTCACCGATCCGGCCGGGACGACGCCCGTCGACGAGGAACTGTTTTGGAAGACGATCGCGCGCCTTGCGGTGATCGGCATCTTCGTGATGACCTTCGGCGCGGTACTGATGGCGACACGGGCGGTCACAGCACCCGTCTGCGCCGCGATCATCGTCGGCAGCATCGTCGGCCCCCTGGTGGAGCACATGGCGCGCCGGGGCGTTCCACCCTTCCTCGGCTCCATCGGTCTCGTGTCGATCTTCGTCGCGGCCCTTTATCTTCTGGCGCTCACCTTCTCCGATCAGGTCAACATGTGGGTCGAGCGCGCGCCGGAACTCGGCGGAATCCTCGAGGAGCGCTTTCAGGCCCTGCGCGAACCCATGGGCTTCCTGCGGCGCATCGAACGCGGCCTGTCCGATGTCGGCCGGGGCGGCGTGATCGACGTTCAGGTGAGCGAGACTTCGCTTCTCGAGACGGTGCTCGCCGCAGCAACACCAGCCGTGGCGCAGTTCCTTCTCTTCGCCGGCACCCTCGTCTTCTTCCTCGCCGGGCGGGCTCAGATGAAGCGGCGGCTCGTCGTTGGCTTCATGACGCGCGAGGCACGCCTTATGGCGCTGCAGATCGTCTCGGATATCGAGCGGGCCCTCGGCCGCTATCTCGGCACCGTCACGATGATCAACGCTGGACTTGGCATCGCAACCGGCATCGCCATGTGGCTCATCGGCCTGCCCAGCCCCGCGTTGTGGGGTCTGCTCGCCTTCATGCTGAACTTCGTCCCCTATATCGGCGCGGTCCTCACGACGCTAACGATCTTCGCCGTCGGCCTCGTATCCTTCGAGACGCTCGGCATGGCGGTTCTGCCACCGGTCGTCTTCCTCGCGCTGACAACACTCGAGGGCCAGTTCATCACGCCGAGCATCGTCGGCCGCCGCCTCACGCTGAACCCGTTCATCATCTTTCTTGCCGTAGCCTTCTGGACATGGATCTGGGGGCCCATCGGTGCGTTCCTGGCGGTGCCGATCCTCATCGTCGCGGTCGTGGTCCTCGAGCACGTTTTCCCCAAGGATGAGGTGAGCCTGCCGGGCTGATCTTGCGCGCGGCCCCTCCGGCCGGCCACCATCACCAACCGGATCCGCCATCCGACTGAGACTGGCGCCCGCCAGTCTTGCCGCATCCGTGAGGCTGCATGACGCAACCGCAGATGATCCTCTTCGCCCTTATGGGCAGCGTTCTTGCCCTGCTGCTCTGGGGGCGCATCCGACACGACCTCGTCGCCATGGCGGGTCTTCTCATCGGAGTGATCGTCGGCGTCGTGCCGGAAAAGGATGCCTTCAGCGGCTTCGCCCATCCGGCCGTGATCGTCGTCGCGCTCGTGCTCATCGCCTCGCGTGCGCTCGAGAACAGCGGCGCCCTCTCCATCATCGCCCGGCGGATCGTCCGGCCCGGTCGCCCCATCGCTGTTCATATCGCTGTCATCGGCGGTGTGGGCGCCGCCCTGTCGGCCTTCATCAACAATGTCGCGGCGCTGGCGCTGTTGATGCCGATCGATATCAATACCGCCCGCAAGGCCGGCCGCTCGCCGCGGCTGACGTTGATGCCGCTCGCCTTCGCCACGATCCTCGGCGGCCTCGTCACGCTCATCGGTACCCCGCCGAACATCGTCGCATCCACCTTCCGTCAGGATGCGCTGGGGGCGCCCTACAGGATGTTCGACTTCGCTCCCGTCGGGCTCGTCTGTGCCATTACCGGCATTCTCTTCATCGCCTTCGGCGGCTGGCGCCTCATTCCCCGTGCTAAGGCAGGTCGGCAGGTGCCAGAGCCGGCCCGCATCGACGACTTCGTCGTCGAGCTTGCGGTCTCGCCCCAATCGCCGGCCATCGGGCGCCTTGTAGCCCAGCTCGACGAGGAGAGCGAGGCGGCCGACGTCGTCATCCTGGGCCTGATCCGCGACGGGCGGCGCCTACCCGGGCGTGCCCGCTTCGCCACCATCCGCGAAGGCGATCTCTTCGAGGTCGAAGGCTCGGCCGACGCGGTCGCCGCCTTCATCAAGGCCCTCGCGCTCGAGCAGGCCAAGGACGATATCTCGGTCGATGCGCCGGAGGCGGAGGATGCCGCCCGCGCCGGCGAACCGGCCCTGGTCGAGACCGTGGTGCGGGCCGATTCCCGCATTGCCTGGCGATCGGCCGAGGCCTTCCGCCTGCGCTCGCGCTTCGGCGTGACTCTGCTCGGCATCTCCCGGCAGGGACGCACCTTCCGCGAACGGATCAGCTCGCGCATCATCGAGCCGGGCGACATGCTGCTGCTGACCGGGCCTCAGGCCGCGCTCGCCCATGTCGTCAACTGGCTCGGCACCATGCCGCTCAGCGAAACGAGCGTTCAGGCGGCGCGTACTTGGCGCGTCGTGGTCGCGCTCGGCCTGTTCATCGGGGCGATCATCGCGGCAAGCACCAGCTTCATCTCCTTCACCACCGCCATCGCCATCGCCGTCGTCGGCTATGCCGCCACGGGCCTCGTGACGCCGCGCGAGGTCTACGACCAGGTAGACTGGCCGGTCGTCGTTATGCTCGCCGCCCTCCTGCCGCTCAGCGCCGCCTTCGAGAGCGTCGGCGGCACGGCTCTCGTCGCCAACCTGATCGTCGCTGTGACCCAGGGCCACTCGCCCGTGGTCGCCCTCGTCGGCCTGATGCTCGTCACCGTCATCCTGTCGGACATGCTGAACAATGTCGCGACCATGGTCATCGCGGGCCCTGTGGCCATCGAGACGGCACGGACGTTGTCGGTCAATCCCGACGCCTTCCTGATGGCGACGGTCGTCGCCGCCTCGCTCGCCTTCCTCACACCCATCGGCCACAAGAACAACACGCTTATCATGGGTCCCGGCGGCTATTCCTTCGGCGATTACTGGCGTCTCGGCCTTCCGCTCGAGATCCTGATGGTGAGCGTGTCGATCCCTGTCATCCTCGTCGTTTGGCCGCTGTAACGCCGCAAAACGAAAGCGGCCGTCGGAGACGGCCGCTTCTCTCCCGATTCGGATCGGGCGGAAAAGTCAGTTGGTCTGTTCCCAATGGGCCGACAGACGCGAGGGCAGGGCCGCCTGGGCGCCATGCATTACGGGCGGCAGCACAGCCTGCCGATCCTTCTTGTTGGCGGCCCCCGAAGAGGCATCGGCGCCGCGACGGCGCGGCGGCAGCGGCGCCTCGGCCGGTGCCGGCATCGCCGCGGTCTCGGCCTGCGGCTCGTCCTTGGAGCCGAAAAGACCACCGAAGGAAAGGATGCGATCGACGAGCGGCCGCCCGCTCGACGCCGAGGCGACGACAGGTTGCGCCTGTGGCGCAGGGGCCGTGACGACCGGCATCGCAGCAGGGGCGGCCGAAGCCGGCGCTGCTACGGGCCCAGCAGGGAGCGATGTCGCGATCTGGACTGGCTTGGAGGTCTCGACCGGCCGTTCCCGGCCGCTGCTGTCGAGCTCCACGACCTGCGGCCCGCTTTCCAGCGCATCAGGCCGGCTGACTTCGAACTCCGGCCGGCTGGACTGGGCGAAGACGCCAACGTTGCTTTCGGCAACGGCTGCCGTCCGGCGGCGGAAGGATTCGTGCTGGCCTCCATCGGCATACACCAGCTTGATGGCCTTGGTGCCGCTGTTGACGAGATCGGCGACCTTCGCTTCGTCGGCGCGCTGCTTCTGCGCCACGGCCACGGCGATGTCCTCGTCGACATTGAGCGGCGGGCAGGCCGCGGAGGGATCGAGGCGCTGGCCATCGGCCGGCCTGGCGTTGAAGACGTAGCGCTTGCCGCAGACGGCAACCTGCGGTTCCTGCTTCGTCACCTCGAAGTGATCCGCACCTTCCTTCAGGTTGCGCCAGAAGGCCATGTTCGGGTCGTAGCGATGCTTGGCGAGATTCTCCGCCGTCATGCGGAACGGCATCGCCTGCATCTGCACCGCCTTCTGTCCGCCGGCGAAAGCCTCGCGCACGATGGCATAGACCTCGGCGATCTGCTCGTCGGTCATCGAATAACAGCCGGCCGATGAGCAGGCACCGTGGACCATGAGATGGGCACCCGTGCGACCGTAGGCGCGATCGTAGGCGTTGGGATAGCCCATGTTGAACGAGAGATAATAGCTCGAGTTCGGATTGAGCTGGGCTGGCGTGATGGCATAGAAGCCTTCCGGCGCCTGCCGGTCGCCCTCGCGTTTCTTCGGACCGAGCTGGCCCGACCAGCGGCAGATGGGAAACGTCTTCAGTAACGCGTATTTGCCGGATTTGGTCTGCTTCCAGACTTCAAGCTCCGATTCCTTCTTGTAGGAGCGGATCAGGACCGGCGCGTACCGCGACATGTCCTTCTGCTCCATGAGGGAGAGCGTCTTGCTCGGAACGGGCTGGGAGGCACGCACGCTGCGCGAGTAGGTGGCGTCGTCCTCACAGGCTGCCACCGCAAGAGCCATCGTCGAGACCAGCAGCAATCGCTTGAGCATAACGCAACCTCTCGCTTCCCTGATGCCGGGCGCTGGGCACACCGGCACCATTGAGCTTTAAACCCGTTAGCGTTACTCGAACCTTACCGGTGCCCGCCACACACCGGCGCGGTTAACGGATTGTTAAAGCTGGCGCCCGATGGCCAGGAACTTGTCAGCACGCAAGGACCGGATCTCGTCGGGCGAAAGCCCGGCCAGATCCTGAAAAGCCGCTGCGATCGCATCGCCCGCAGCGTTCATGGCTGCCGCCGGATCGCGATGCGCTCCCCCCGACGGCTCCGGGATAATGCCATCGATGACCGAAAAGCGTAAGAGATCTTGTGCGGTGATCTTCATGCTGGTCGCGGCGTCCTGGGCGCGCGAGGAGTCGCGCCACAGGATCGAGGCCGCGCCCTCCGGCGAGATCACCGAATAGATTGCGTGCTCGAGCATGAGCACGCGGTTGGCCGTGGCAAGTGCAATGGCGCCGCCCGAGCCGCCCTCGCCGATGATGACGGAAACATTCGGCACGCCGAGCGCAAGGCAGGCCTCGGTCGAGCGGGCAATGGCCTCGGCCTGGCCGCGCTCCTCCGCGCCGATGCCTGGATAGGCGCCGGCCGTATCGACGAAGCTGATGACCGGGATGCCGAACCTGTCCGCCATGTCCATCAGCCGCACCGCCTTGCGGTAACCCTCGGGCTTGGCCATGCCGAAATTGTGGCGCAGGCGCGCCTCCGTGCTGGCACCCTTCTCCTGGCCGATGACGCAGACGCTCTCGCCGCGAAAACGGCCGAAGCCGCCGAGGATGGCCTCGTCCTCGCCGAACTTGCGATCGCCGGCGAGCGGCGTGAAATCCGCGATCAGCGCGGCGCAATAGTCGATGAAATGCGGGCGCTGCGGATGGCGCGCCACGAGCGTCTTCTGCCACGGCGTCAGATTGGCGTAGAGATCGGCGAGGGCCTTGTCCGCCTTGGCCTCGAGGCGAGCGATCTCGTCGCCGATGGCCACAGCGCTGCCGCCTTCGGCCATGGCACGCAGTTCCTCGACCTTGGCCTCAAGCTCGGCGACGGGCTTTTCGAAATCCAGATAGCTTCGCATGCGATATGGGGCGCCGGGGTTGTCCATCTTCGGGTGGCCCATCCACGGCGTCTGGCCGCGGAGGACCCCCGCAGGGTCGGCGCGGGCGGACCTTGGCGACTGGCTGGCGCCAAGTCAAGACGAAGTCGGTATGAAGCCGGCCCGGGCGGCGGGGAGCGACGCGTCCTCGAACATGGGTGTTTCAGGAAGGGCCCGGCTGCCGCCCGGCCGGCGGCGACATGTCGTCACCCGCCACGAAGCGCGGGGACAGAGCCCCCTGGGCCGGCACCAGCACGGGACGCAGCCGCGCCGCGCGCCGCATCGCCCGCACTGCGACGGGCCGATGCAGTTGCTTGACCGCCTCGATGACGTGCACGCCGGCGAAGGGAAGAGACAGGCCAGCCCCCGCCCTTTCCCAGGCCACGGCCGAGCGCAGGAAGAGCTGGCGCTGCAACGGCGGCACGTAGAGCGCCTCCAGCCAGTTCTCCGGCGAGAAGAGCGTGCGGCGCATGAGCCCGTTGAGCTGCGAGCGGCTATATGGCTGGCCCTGGCCGAAGGGCGTCGTGTCCATGCGCGCCCATAAGCCACGGCGGTTAGGCGCGACGAGAAGAACCCGGCCGCCCGGGCTCAGCACACGCCACACCTCGCTCATCAGTTCGTCCGGCGCCTCGCTCGTCTCCAGGGCGTGCACGACGAGCACCCGGTCGATGCAGGCATCCGGCAGGGGCAGCATGGTCGGCTCGACGAGAGCCGAGGCGGACGGCCCGGCGGATGGCCAGTTCACCACGCCCTGCGCCGCCGGCATGAAGGCGAGCGTGCGCTCGCTGCCGGCCTTGAGGACGGTGAGATAGGGCGTCGCATAGCCGATGCCGAGGAGCCGCTGGCCGGAAAGGTCCTTCCACAGCCCTTCGACCGCGCGCAGCACGAGGCGCCGGGCCACGACGCCGAGCGGGCTCGCGTAGAAATGCCTCAGATCGACCACATCGACCGCCAAGGGAGCTACTCCTTCTCCTCTGATCATCGGGATGGGAACCGCCGGTTGCAAGATGACCGCGTCTCGCGAGAGAACCGATGCCGTGATTCGCCTCGCGGGACAGAGTCTGTAAGGTCGCCTGGAACGTGGGGTCGCCCCGCAGGCCGGAAGCCAAGGAGAACCATCGTGCCAGCCGACATCCATGTCTTTCCCTGCCGCAGCGACAATATCGGCGTCCTCGTGCGCGATGCGGCGAGCGGCGCCTGCGCCGCCATCGACGCCCCGGAGGAGGCCGCGGTGCGCCGAGCCCTCGCCGAAACCGGATGGCGTCTGACGCACATCCTCGTCACCCACAAGCATCCCGACCACGTCGAGGGCATTCCCGGCCTCAAGCGGGAGACGGGCGCCACTGTCATTGGGCCCGCGGCGGAAGCGGCCGCCATTCCCGACATCGACCGGCGGGTTGCGGAAGGCGACGTCGTCGAGGTCGGCGCTCTCCGGGGCGAGGTCATCGCCACGCCCGGTCATACCCTCGGCCATATCGCCTATTGGTTCGCACGCGAGCGGGCCCTCTTTGCCGGCGACACGCTGTTCGCGCTCGGCTGCGGGCGCCTGTTCGAGGGCACGCCGGCGGACATGTGGGCGACCCTCGAGAAGCTCGCCGCCCTGCCGGACGACACCCGCCTCTACTGCGGCCACGAATATACGCTCGCGAACGCGCACTTCGCGCTTGCCGCCGATCCGGACAATGCCGCGCTCGCCAAACGCGCCGCCGACATCGAGGCGAGACGGGCACGGGGCGAATTGACGGTCCCGTCCCTCCTCGGCGAGGAGAAGGCGACCAATCCCTTCCTGCGCGCGCGCGAGCAGGCCCTCGCCGCCGCCGTCAACCTCGCCGGCCGGCCGGCTGCGGAGGTCTTCGCCGCGCTCCGCGCCTGGAAGGACCGGTTCTGATGCTGCCGACGAACGGACGGGAAGCGCTTACGGCGGAGGCCATCGTCCGCCTGCTCGATCTTAAGCCCCACCCGGAGGGCGGCTGGTTCCGGGAGACCTATCGCGACCCGCAACCGGTGGAGGGCGGGCGCGCCGCTTCGACACTGATCTACTATCTGCTGGGCCCCGGCGGCACATCCCACTGGCACCGCGTCGACGCCGCCGAGGTCTGGCACTGGTATTGCGGCGCGCCGCTGGTGCTGACCGTGTCGCCCGATGGGCACGAGACCGAGGCCCACCGCCTCGGCGCGGATCTTGCGGCGGGCGAGCGGCCGCAATGCGTCGTGCCGGCGGGCTGGTGGCAGACGGCAACGAGCCTCGGCGCCTTCACTCTCGTCGGCTGCACGGTGGCGCCGGGCTTCACCTTCGACGGCTTCGAGATGGCACCGGCCGGCTGGCGGCCGGCCCCACGCTGAGGCGGCGAGGCCTCACCGCGTCAGCACGAGCGCCGGCAGCCAGGTCGTCAGCGGCGGCCAGAAGGTGGCAGCGAGCAGCACGGCGGCGAGCGGCAGCATCCACGGCACGATGGCCCGCGACATGGCCTCGAAGCGGATATTGGCAATCCGTGCCGTAACGAAGAGAACGACACCGACGGGGGGCGTGATCGTGCCGATCATCAAGTTGAGCACGAAAATAAGACCGAACTGCAAGGGATCGATGCCGAACTGCCCTGCAATCGGCACCAGGATAGGGATGAGGATGAGCATCGCCGCCAGCGCCTCCATCACGCAGCCGACAAGGAGCAGCAGCAGGTTGACGACGAAAAGGAAGACGAGTGGGTCGCCCACGGCCTCGATGATCAGCGGCCCGAGCGTCTGCGGGATGCGCGAGATCGACAGGCACCAGGCGAGCGCCGCTGCCGTCATGACGAGCGCCAGCACGATCCCGGTCGTCTCGACCGTGTCGACGATGATACGTGGCAATTGTCGCAGGTCGAAGTCGCGGTAGACAACGAGCCCGAGAAAGAGTGCATAGACGGAGGCGACGGCCGCCGCCTCGGTCGGTGTCATGATGCCGCTCATCATGCCGCCAAAGAGAATGACTGGCGTCATCAGCGCCCAGTGCGCCCGCCGATAGGCGACGGCAAGGGCCTTCACCCCCTCGAAGGGATGGCGCGGCATGGCGCGCCGCGTGGCCACCACCGTAACCATGGCGGAGAGCGCGAGCGCCATCAGCAGGCCTGGAATGACCCCCGCGAGGAACAGCCCGCCGATGGAGACGTCGGCACTGACACCGTAGATGACCATCGGCAGAGACGGCGGAATGATCGGCCCGATGGTCGCCGAGGCGGCCGTGATGGCCGCGGCGGTCTCCGGATCGTAGCCCTCCTGGCGCATCGCCTTGATCTCGAGCGAGCCCACGCCGCCCGCATCCGCCACGGCGGAGCCGGACATGCCGGCGAAGATCACGCTCGCGAGGATATTGGCGTGGCACAGGCCGCCGCGCAGCCAGCCCACGCAGGCGCGGGCGAACGTGAAAATCCGGTCGGTGATGCCCGCCGAGTTCATGATGTTGCCCATCAGGATGAACAGCGGCGCGGCGAGAATGGGGAAGGAATTGGCCGCCTGGGCGATCTTCTGCGGCACAATGTCGACCGGCATGCCGTTGATGACGACGAAGGCGAAGGCTGCGAGCCCCATGGAGGCGAACAGCGGCAGGCCAAGCAGCAGCGCGGCGAACCAGACGATGAGGATCTCGGCCATCGCGGCGGTCATGGCGCGGCCCCCGCCTCGAAATCCCGCCGGCGGGCCCCGGCGAGCACTTCTGCGATCTCGATCAGCGCCTGTGCCGTAATGGCGACACCGGCAATGGGCATCGGCACGTAGACGAGCGCGGCCGAGAGCGGCAGGCTGACCCACTCCACGTCGAAGTTGCGCTCGATCAGCCCGAAGCTGCGCGACAGGAGCACCATGCCGAGCGCGGCGACTGCGAGCTGGATCAGCACCTCGGCGCCGCGGCGCAGGGGCGGCGGCAGCTGGTCGATGACGACCGTGATGCGGATGTGGCTGCGCCGCCGCGCGGCCAGGATCCAGCCGACGAAGGCGGTCCAGACCATCAGATATTGCGCCATCTCGTCGGACCAGGCGAGCGGCTGGTTCACCAGCCTGAACACCACGCCGAGGAAGACGCAGGCGAGAAGCGCAAGGAGAAGGAGGACCGCGGCGGCGGCAACCGCCCGGTCCGCGAGAAGCCCGGCAAGGCGCAGCATGGCAGCATCCGAAGTCGGGGCGGGGCCTCCACCGGAGACCCCGCAGCAGGAAAGGGCAGGCGAAACGTCACAGCGCGGCGAGCGTGTCCCAGGTGCCCTTGCCCCATTTCTCCTCGAACTTCGGCGGCAGTTGCTCCAGCACAGGCTTGCGGAAGCTCTCCACGTCGGGCTCGATGATGGTCATGCCCGCTGTCTTCAGCGTGCCGATGAGCGCGCCCTCCTGACGCGAGAGCTCGGCATCCTGCCACTGGGCCCCGTTGGCGATGGCCGCGTCGAGAATCGCGCGGTCCTCGGCCGAAAGCCCCTTCAGGGCCGCCTCGTTGGCGATGACGAGCCGCGGCGTGATGATGTGGCCGGTCAGAACGAGATATTTCTGCACCTCGGCGAGCTTGGCGCTGTGAATCGTCGGCAGCGGGTTCTCCTGCCCGTCGACCGCCCCCTGGCTCAGGGCGAGGTAGAGCTCGTTGAAGTTGATCGGCGTCGCGCGCGCCCCCCAGGCCTCGGCCATGGCGCGGAAGGTATCGACCGGCGGCACGCGCAGCTTGAAGCCGGCCATCTCGGCCGCCGAGCGCACCTCCTTGTTGCCCGTCGTCAGATGGCGCTTGCCGTAATAGGTGATGGCGAGCATGCGCAGGCCGCGCCGGCTGACGAGCTCCTCGTTCATCTTGGCGAAGATGGGCGAGGAGCCGGCCTTCGTCATGTGGGCGGCATCGCGCCACAGGTAGGGCGCCTCGATCACGGAGAGCTGCGGCAGCAGCGCGCCGAGAGCCGCGGCGCCGTCCGTCGTGAAGGCGAGGGCGCCGGAGACGACCGCATCCATCATGTCCTTGCCCGATCCGAGCTGGCCGTTGGGGAAGCTCTGGATGTCGATGCGTCCGCCGGATTTCTCCTTCACCTCGGCCGCGATGCGGTCGATCATCTGCACCTGCGGGTGTGACTGGGGCAGCATCTCGCCCCAGCGGATCACCGTGGCCTGGGCCTTGGCGATGGCCGGCATGAATACGCCGGCCCCGAGCGCCGCACTGCCCGCGAGAAACGTCCGTCTGCTGACACCGTGCATCGTTTGTCCTCCCATTGGATCAGGGCGCGGCTTTGCCGTCGTTCTTGACCAGGCCGATGGCGGCCGGGCGATCCGTGCCCCATAGCGGCGACAGGCCGCTGCGGGATGATCTCAGGCGCCAGCCGGCTCGCCGGTGATGGCCTCGAAGGTGGCAACGAGCTTCTCCCGATCCGCCGCGGCAAGCGGCACGAGCGGCGGGCGCACATGACAATAACCCTTGTCGCCCCGCCGGTGGGCGACAAGGGCCTTAACCGCCGGCAGCACCGGCAGGCTCACGATGGCTTCGACGAGCGCATTGACGCGGCGGTCGTCGCGGCCTTCGTGGACGAGGGGCCGCAGCAGCGCCGGGGTGATGTTGGCGAGGCCGCAGATACTGCCCTCGGCGCCATGGCGCACCGCGCGCGCCAGCAGCCGCTCGTCGCCGACGAGAATGGCGATGTCGCCGTGATCGGCGAGAAAGCGTTCGGTCGTCGCCCAGTCGCCAGAGGAATCCTTGATGCCGGCGATGACGCCGCTGAAGGCATCGCGCAGGCGCCGCACCAGGCTGCTCGACAGGGGCACCGCCGTCTGGCCGGGAATATGGTAGAGGATGATGCCGCGCGCCGCGCCGCCGAGGCGTCCGAAAAAGTCGCTGAACCAGCCGAAGAGTCCCTCTTCGTCGACCCCCTTGAGATAGAAGGGCGGCGCCACCAGCAGGCCCCGCACACCGGCCGACAGGGCAAGCTCCGCCTGTTCGGCGGCCTCGGCCACGGTCGTCGCCGACACGCCCGCGTAGACCTTATCGAGCGAAATGCCGGCACCCGCCACGGCGCCGAGCATGGTGGCGCGCTCTCGCAGCGGGATGGAGAAGCCTTCGCCGGTCGTACCGAACAGCGTGATGCTGTCGCAGCCCTCCGCGAGGACGGCACGGGCCTGGCCGACGAGTCGCGCGAGATCGGGCCTGCCCCGCTCGTCGAACGGCGAAACCAGGGCTGCGGACAGGCCGAAACGTCGCGCCTCGCTCACGTGGATCTCCCAAGGATCGTCCCGGCGATCGTCAGGGACAGCTTTTGTGTTCTTCCTGACATGTTAGCGCGTTCGCGAAACAGCGCAAGCGCCGCGCCAAGCGCGCCCGCCACCCCTGCAGACCTCAGGCGGCTCACCGCATCGAAATATTGAAGAAGGAGGCGCCGGGGATCGGCGAGAAAACTAGCGCTCGATGGACAGGAGGGAGCGCCGCACGGCAGCGAGATCAGCCGCGATGCCGTTCAGCCGTTCGGCGAAAATGGCGCGCAAATGGACGGCCACGTCAGGGAACTCGACCAGCACGCGCCGCAGGATGCTGCGCGGCAGTTTCGTCACGGAGGACGGTTCGCGAGCGATGGCCGTCGCCGGCCGCTTTGTTTCGGCAAAGAGTGCGAGTTCGCCGATGAGCACGCCCGGCCCGACCACGTGATCCGTTGGCGAGCCGTCGTCGCGCGCATCGAGCGCGATCGCGCCCGATCGCACCAGATAACCGCCATCAGCGGGCTCGCCGCGGCGGAAGAGGACGTCACCGGCCCTCAGGATCCGCGATTCGGCCGCAAAGGCGATGAGCCGCAGCGCCTCGCGCTCGACCCCGGCGAAGGTCGGCACCGCCTCGAGCGCCGCGATGTCCTCATTCAGTCCCATGTCTGGCCGCCTGTCCGCGCTCCGATCATCACGGTATCAGTTTGTAGCCGCCCTGCTCGGTCACGAGAATGCGCGCGTTGGACGGATCCTGCTCGATCTTCTGCCTGAGGCGGTAGATATGCGTCTCGAGCGTGTGGGTCGTGACATTGGCGTTGTAGCCCCAGACCTCGGCCAGCAGCACCTCGCGCGTTACCACCTTCTGCCCGGCACGATAGAGGAAGCGCAGGATCGCCGTCTCCTTCTCCGTGAGCTTGAGCTTCGAGCCACGCTCGCTGACCAGGAGCTTGGCGCTCGGGCGGAACGTATAGGGCCCGATGGAGAAGACCGCATCCTCGCTCGCCTCGTACTGGCGAAGCTGGGCGCGGATGCGTGCCAGCAGCACTGCGAAGCGGAACGGCTTGGCGACATAATCATTGGCGCCGGCATCGAGACCGAGCACCGTGTCGCTGTCGGTCGCATGGCCGGTCAGCATGATCACCGGACTGCGGAAGCCACCCTCGCGCATGCGCTTGACGGCGTCGCGCCCGTCCATGTCGGGCAGGCCGACGTCCATGATGACGAGATCGATGTTGTTCTCCTTCACCACATCGAGTGCCTCGGCGCCGGATGCGGCGGTGGAGAGTGTGAACTCGTCGGTCAGCGCGAGCTGCTCGCTCAGCGTCTCGCGCAGGTCTTCCTCGTCGTCCACGATGAGCAGATGGCGGGCGTGAGGCATGGTCCTTCCATTGTTGGGCAGGAGATGCCGGCGCTGGCGCTGGCCGGTGAGCCCGGCGGCGCAGGGACGCGTCCGGGCGAGGAAGTCCTAGACTAAGCGATCCGCGCCGGGCAACAAGTAGGCGAGGTTGATGCACCGGCTTGTGATGAAACGAACCTTCCTTCGCACCGTCAGGGTCCTTCCACGTCCGCTCGCTGCCTCGCGCGGGCTTGTTGTCGCAGGACATGTCGTGCTGCCTTGCGCGCTCGGCAAGGGCGGCGTTGCGCGCTTGAAGCGCGAAGGCGACGGCGCGACCCCGCTCGGCCGCTTTGCCCTCGGCGCTCTCTATCTTCGGACCGACAAGGGCGCCCGCCCGCGCTCCGGCCTCCCCGCGCGCAGGACGCGCCCGGACGACGGCTGGTGCGACGCGCCCGGCGATCGGCGCTACAACCGCCCGGTGCGCCTTCCCTATCCGGCGAGCCACGAGCGCATGTGGCGCGAGGACGACGTTTATGACCGCGTGCTCGACATCCGCTACAACCGCGGCCCCATCCGCCCCGGCCGCGGCAGCGCCATCTTCATGCATCTTGCCCGGCCCGGCTTTGCGCCGACGGCGGGCTGCGTCGCCCTGCGGCGGGCCGACCTCGACCGGCTCCTGCCGCGCCTAGGCCCCAGGACCCTTCTTGTGATCGGCAACGATCCACGCCGGTCATGCCCTCCCCGAAAGCAGAAACGATGAGCCGCTCCGCCTTTCTCTTCGACCTCGACGGCACCTTGACCGAAACCGACCACCTGCATTTCGAGGCCTTCAACGCCATGCTCGCTGGCTTTGGCCGCAGCATCACGCCGGAGGCCTATGCGCGGGAGGTGCAGGGCCGCGCCAATGCCGCGATCATGCGCGACATGTTCCCGGACCTGCCCGAGAGCGAGCACATCCGCCTCGCCGACGCCAAGGAAGCCGCCTTCCGCACCATGGCCGAGAGCCAGTTGCAGCCCGCGCGCGGCCTTCTCGACTTCCTGGCGCTGGCGGAGAGGCGATCGATCGGCTGCGCCGTCGTCACCAATGCGCCGCGCGCCAATGCGGAGATGATGCTCGGCGCCATCGGCCTCGGGCGTCGCTTCGAAGCGATCGTCATCGGCGACGAACTGCCGCGGCCCAAGCCCGATCCCCTGCCCTACCGCATGGGGCTCGACCTCCTGCGCGCCGACGCCACGCGCTCCCTCGCCTTCGAGGATTCGGCCTCGGGGGTACAATCCGCCCACGCGGCCGGGCTTTTCGTGGTCGGTCTGATGACGACCCTCTGCGCCGAGGCGCTCGAGGCCGCCGGCGCGAGCCTCGCCATCGCCGACTTTACCGACCCGCGGCTGATGGAGGTTCTGGACGCGCGGCTCGGCGGCAGCCCCTGAGGATAAGCGAAAACGCCCCTGATCCTCGCTGGTAGAGCCGTGAAGACCGATTCACACGGCCCGAACTGCGGGCGGTGAAGCGCAACGCCTCCTGCCGTCATGCCCGCGCCCGTCGCGGGCATCCACGCCGCTTCGATCGCATGAGGCGGCAAGGCATGGATGGCTGGGACAAACCCCGGCCAGGACGACTGAGAGGCATCCAGGAGCCTTTCCCAGGCCTCCCGCAAGAGCTAATGACGCGCCCCGAAAATGGCGCTGCCGACGCGCACGTGGGTCGCGCCCAACATAACCGCCTGTTCGAAATCGGCGCTCATGCCCATCGACAGGCCCGAGAGCCCGTTGCGCGCGGCCATTTTCGCGAGCAGGGCGAAATGCGGCGAGGGTGGCTCGTGCGCCGGCGGGATGCACATCAGCCCGACCACGGGCAGGTTCCAGACATCGCGGCACCGCGCGATGAAGGCGTCGGCCTCGCCCGGCGCGACGCCAGACTTCTGCGCCTCCTCGCCGGTGTTGACCTGCACGAAGAGCCGGGGTCGCCGACCCGTCTTGTCCATCTCCCGCTTCAGCGCCTCGGCGAGCGAGGGCCGGTCGAGGGAATGGATCACGTCGAAGAGCATGACGGCGTCGTGCGCCTTGTTCGACTGCAGCGGTCCGATGAGGTGCAACTCGACATCCCGATAGAGCTCCTTGAGCGCGGGCCATTTCGTCTTCGCCTCCTGCACGCGGTTCTCGCCGAAGACGCGATGGCCGGCTGCGAGCACCGGCTCGATGGCCTCCGCCGTGAAGGTCTTCGACACCGCGATCAGCGTCACGGAGGCGGGATCGCGCCCTTCTTCGCGCGCCGTGCGCGCGATCGATTCCGTGACGGCCCTCAGTCGCTCGGCAGCCAGCTGCGCCCTGTCGTCCACGGTGCTCACCCTCCTTGTGACCTCTTCGGCCGCCGCGGGCGCGTCACGACACCGCGAAAGCGGCGCCGGGCGTTGACCGCAAACGGCATTCGTGTCCTAGTCCGCCCGGCAGCAACGATGCAATGGGTGTCCGCGCCGCGGCGCGGCAGGCCGCGTTGTCGTGCCGCCTCACCGGCCCGCCGCATTGACTGCGACCGGGCTATTTCGCGAGCATTCCGACTTGACCGAGACCATGACGGTGGAACGATACAACCCCAAGGAGGCCGAACCCAAGTGGCAGGCCGTCTGGGAAGAGCGCGGCATCTTCCATACGCGCAACGACGACCCGCGCGACACGTACTATGTCCTCGAGATGTTCCCCTATCCGTCGGGGCGCATCCACATGGGCCACGTGCGCAACTACACGATGGGTGACGTCGTCGCCCGCTTCATGCGCGCCAAGGGCTACAACGTTCTCCACCCCATGGGCTGGGACGCCTTCGGCATGCCGGCCGAGAATGCCGCCATGGCCAACAAGGTCCATCCCAAGGAATGGACCTACGCCAACATCGCCACCATGCGCGGCCAGCTGAAGTCCATGGGCCTGTCGCTCGACTGGAGCCGGGAGATCGCCACGTGTGATCCCTCCTACTACCGGCACCAGCAGAAGATGTTCCTCGACTTCCTCGCGGCTGGCCTCGTCGACCGCAAGACGGCCAAGGTCAACTGGGATCCCGTCGACCAGACCGTGCTCGCCAACGAGCAGGTGATCGACGGCCGCGGCTGGCGCTCGGGCGCGCTCGTCGAGCAGCGCGAATTGACCCAGTGGTTCTTCAGGATCACCGCCTTCGCGGATGACCTCCTCGCCTCCCTCGACCGGCTGGAGCGCTGGCCGGAGAAGGTGCGGCTGATGCAGAAGAACTGGATCGGCCGCTCCGAGGGCCTCCTCGTGCGCTTCGCGCTCGATGCGGCGACGACGCCGAACGGCGAGAGCGAGCTCGAGATCTACACCACCCGTCCGGACACGCTCTTCGGCGCACGCTTCATGGCGGTAGCGCCCGACCATCCGCTCGCCACCGCTGCAGCAAAGATCAATCCGCAGCTCGCCACCTTCATCGAGGAGTGCAAGCGCACCGGTACGGCCGCGGAACTGATCGAGAAGGCCGAAAAGAAGGGCTTCGATACCGGTATCCGCGCCGTCCATCCCTTCGATCCGGACTGGAAACTGCCGGTCTATGTCGCCAATTTCATCCTGATGGACTACGGCACCGGCGCCATCTTCGGCTGCCCGGCACACGACCAGCGCGACCTCGACTTCGTCAATGCCTACGGCCTCGGCGTCACCCCCGTCGTCTGCCCGCCGGACGCGGAACCGGCCGCCTTCACCGTCACCGACACCGCCTATGACGGCGAGGGAACGCTGATAAACTCGCGCTTCCTCGATGGCATGACCATCGCCGCGGCGAAGGAAGAGGTCGCCCGCCGGCTCGAGACCGAGATGCGCGACGGCCGGCCGGTCGGCGAGCGGCGCATCAACTTCCGCCTGCGCGACTGGGGCATCTCGCGCCAACGCTACTGGGGCTGCCCGATCCCGATCATCCACTGCGACGACTGCGGCGCGGTGCCGGTGCCGGACGACCAGCTGCCGGTGGTGCTGCCGGAGGACATCGACTTCGACAAGCCCGGCAACCCGCTCGACCGGCATCCGACCTGGAAGCACGTCGCCTGCCCGCGCTGCGCCAAGCCCGCCCGTCGCGAGACGGACACAATGGACACTTTCGTCGATTCGTCCTGGTACTACGCGCGCTTCACCGATCCGCACCTCACGAGCCAGCCGACGAACCGCGAGGTCGTCGACCGCTGGCTGCCGGTGGACCAGTATATCGGCGGCATCGAGCACGCCATCCTGCACCTCCTCTACTCCCGCTTCTTCACACGGGCCATGAAGGCGACCGGCCACGTCGGGCTCGACGAGCCCTTCGCCGGCCTCTTCACCCAGGGCATGGTGGTCCACGAGACCTACCGCGACGCGAGTGGTGCCTGGGTACAGCCGGCCGAGGTGCGCATCGAGAGCGACGGCGGCGCCCGCAAGGCCTTCCACGTCAGCACCGGTGAGCCGATCAGCATCGGCAGCATCGAGAAGATGTCGAAGTCCAAGAAGAACACCATCGATCCGGACGAGATCATCGGCACCTATGGTGCCGACACGGCCCGCTGGTTCATGCTTTCCGATTCGCCGCCCGAGCGCGACGTGATCTGGACGGAGGAAGGCGTGCAGGGCGCCCACCGCTTCGTGCAGCGCCTGTGGCGCCTGATCGGCGAGGTGGTGGCTGTCACCGATGCGACCGACGGGTCGGCCGAGACGACGCTGGACGAGGCCTCCCTCATCCTGCGCAAGGCGGCCCACCGGGCCCTGGCGACCGTCGAGGACGACGTCCTCAAGCTGCGCTTCAACCGCTGTGTCGCCCAGGTCTACGAATTGTCGAACGCGCTGCAGGCCGCCCTGAACGGCATTCGCGACGGCGAGCCGCCAGCCGCGGACATGCGTTTTGCGCTGCGCGAGGCAGCCTCGATCCTCGTGCAGCTCGTGGCGCCGATGATGCCGCATCTGGCGGAGGAGTGCTGGAAGGTGCTCGGCTTCGAGACGCTCGTCGCCGAGACGCATTGGCCCAAGGCGGACAAGGCTCTCCTCGTCGAGGACGTCATCACCCTGCCCGTGCAGGTCAACGGCAAGAAGCGCGCCGACGTAACGGTACCGCGCGATGCCGACAACGCGACCGTCGAGGCCGCGGCGCTCGCGCTCGAAGCCGTCCAGCGCGCCACCGAGGGCCGGCCCGTCCGCAAAATCATCGTCGTCCCGCAGAGGATCGTCAATGTCGTCGCCTGATCGTCTCGCCCGCCGCGCCGGCGCCGGGCTGCGCCTTGCCGCCATTGTCACGCTGGCCCTCGGGCTTGCCGGCTGCCTTCGCCCGCTCTATGCCGAGCGGGCGGACGGCACATCCGTGCAGGATTCCCTGCGTACCATTGAGGTCGCATCGATCCCCGATATCCCCGGCCAGGAGCGCCTCGCCCACTACCTGCGCAACGAGCTCGTCTACGAACTCACCGGCGGCAACGGCGCCCTCGAGCCGCGCTACCGGCTCCAGATCTCGCCGGCGGGCATCCAAGTGCGTACGGCGATCGTCGACACGGTGAGCGGTAACGCGCAGTCGGCGAACCTGCAGGCGACTGCGAATTTCGTCCTCACGCGCATCGGCGAGGAGAAACCCGTGATGACTGGCAAGGCCACCGCCTCGGCGAGCTATGACCGCAATCCGCAGCGCTTCGCCTCGGTACGCGCGGCGCGCGATGCGGAGATCCGCGTCGCCAAGGAGCTCGCCGACCAGATCAGCACGCGCATCGCCGCAACGCTCGCGACGCGCGGCTGAGACGCGGGCCGACGGGACATGGTGGCGATCAAGGCGGGCGATGTCGACAGAGCCATCAGACACCCGTCGCCGCAGACGGCCGTCTTCCTCGTCTATGGTCCGGATAGTGGCCTCGTGGGCGAACGCGTGCGCCGGCTCGTGGCCGGAACCATCGACGATCCGGACGATCCTTTCCAGCTGGTGCGCCTCGACGGCGATGAGATCGCGTCCGATCCTTTGCGCCTCGCCGACGAGGCCAATACGGTGCCGCTCTTCGGAGGCCGCCGCGCCATCTGGCTGCGCGCCGGGAGCCGTAATCTCGCTCCCGCCCTGACGCCGGTGCTGAACACGCCGCCGCAGGATGCCGTGGTCATCGTGGAGGCGGGCGATCTTTCCCGCACGGCCCCTCTGCGCCAGCTCTGCGAGAAGGCGGCCGCAGCAGCCGCCATGCCCTGCTATGCGGATGGCGTCCGCGACCTCGGGGCACTGATCGACGACATGAGCCGCAAGGTCGGCCTGCGTGTCGAGCCCGATGCCCGCGAACTGCTGCTCGCCTCGCTCGGCGCCGACCGAGTGGCAAGCCGGTCCGAGCTCGACAAGCTCTTCACCTATGTCCACGGCCGCGACGTCGTCACCATGGAGGATGTGGCCGCCGTCGTGGGGGACGTCTCGGCCATCGCCTTCGACGCAGCCATCGACGCCGCCTTCCTCGGCGATTTCACCACGCTCGACCGCAGCTTCACACGACTGCAGGCCGAGGGCACGGATGCCGACGTGCTGCTGGGCTTTGCCCTCCGACATACACTCGCGCTCATGGCTGCGCGGCAGGCCGTCGATACCGGGTCTTCACACGCCGTTGCCATCGGCAGCTTCCGCGGCCTGCATTTCAAGCGCAAGGCGGCGATTGAGCGCCAGTTGCGCCTGTGGGCGACCGCTGGCCTCAACCGGGCCGCAGTCGAACTCGGTCAGGCCATCGGCATGACCCGGCGCCAGCCGCAACTTGCTGCCCAGCATGCGCTCAAGACGCTGTGGGCACTTGCCGGTATGGCCCGACGCGCTGCGCGATAGGGTCGGTCAGCCCCGCAACCGGCGGCAAAGCGCGTCCAGCTGCTCTAGCGTCTTGTAGCGGATGCGCACCTCGCCACCCTGCGCCTTGTGCTCTACACTGACGGCGAGACCGAGAACGTCCTCCAGCGCCTGCTCGAGCGCCCGTGTATCTGGATCCTTCTCCTTGCGCGGCCGCGCCTCGCGTCCCTGTTCGTCGCCTCCGCCGCGCGCTTCTTCTTGCGCAATGCGCTCGACATCGCGGACATTGAGACCCTGGGCAACGATCCGCTCGGCGATCGTCTCCGGATCGGTGACCGACAGCAGTGCCCGCGCGTGGCCGGCCGAGAGCAGGCCGTCGTTGAGCTTGCTCTTGATGCTGTCGGGCAGGCGCAGAAGCCGCAAGGTGTTAGCGACATGGCTGCGGCTCTTGCCAATGACCTGAGCAAGCTCGTTCTGTGAATACTGGAACTCCGCCATCAACTGCTCGTAACCGATCGCCTCCTCGATCGGATTGAGATCGGCGCGCTGCACGTTCTCGATGATGGCAATTTCGAGAGCCAGACGGTCGTCGGCCTCGATGACGATGACGGGCACCTCGTGCAGGCCGGCTCGCTGCGCACCACGCCAGCGCCGCTCCCCCGCAACGATCTCGAAGACGTCGACGAGATTGGGAACGGCCCGAACGACGATCGGCTGGATCAGACCGCGCTCGCGAATCGAACTCGCCAGCTCGTCCAGCGCTTCGTCGTCGAAGACCTTTCGGGGGTTGCGGGGGTTGGGCCGCAGGAACTCGATGGGAACAGCGCGCTGCCCACGGGGACCACGCCCGGCGTCGCCAAAATCTTCGCCGACCTCTCCTATGAGCGCAGCAAGCCCGCGACCAAGGCGGGAACGGGCAGGATCATCGACCATCTTTCAACTCCACCATCGCTTGTGCCGCCTCCAGACCCTGACCGAAACGCAACCGACACGGTACCGAAACGACACGCGATCCCTGCGCCGCTCGCTTCGTTGCGATCTAGGCGGCGCGCAGGGTTTTCTCGCGCTGAATGATCTCCGAGGCGAGCTTCAGATAAGCCTGCGCTCCCGCGCATTTGAGGTCGTAAAGGAGCACCGGCTTGCCATGCGACGGCGCCTCGGAGACGCGGACGTTGCGGGGAATAATGGTTTCGTAGACCTTCGATCCCATGAACTGGCGCACATCCGCAACCACCTGCCCGGAAAGATTGTTGCGCGGATCGAACATGGTAAGCACCACGCCATGGATCGTCAGGCGGGGATTGAGCGCGGAGCGCACCTGCTCCACCGTTCGGAGCAGTTGGCTCAAACCCTCGAGGGCAAAGAACTCGCACTGCAGCGGCACCAGCACCGCATCTGCCGCCGTCAGGGCATTGATAGTCAGCAGGTTCAGCGAAGGCGGGCAGTCGATCAATACATAGCTATAGGCGGGCCGGCCATCCTCGTCCGGCGGCAAGGCCTTGATGGCGGCCGACAAGCGCTGCGCTCGGTCGCGATGAGCCGCGATCTCGAGCTCGACGCCGAGCAGATCGAGCGTGCTAGGAGCAACGGCCAGACCCGGAACCGCTGTTTGAAGTGCTGCCGCTTGCAACGTTGCCGTTGCCGTCATGACATCATAGGTCGAGACGCGACGGCTCTTGCGATCGATACCGAGACCGGTCGAGGCGTTGCCCTGCGGGTCGAGATCGATGATCAGGACACGCTCGCCGATCGCCGCCAGGGCGGTGCCGAGATTGATGGCTGTCGTCGTCTTGCCGACGCCGCCCTTCTGGTTGGCGAGGGCCAGCACCCGCGGCAGGCTGCAGCAGGACGGCACATGAAGGGGTGAGCTGATATCAGCCATGATCCGAACCATGCTCCCGCAGCTGACGGACGATGCAGATGCGTCCCTGAGGATCGGTGACGCTCGGAACAATGTGGTAGTCGATATTCCAAGATTTAGCGGCGACCGTCAATTCGGCCTCTAAATCTTGTCCCTTGGGAAAGATACCGATCGCGCCGGTTCTCAACAGATCTTTGCCGAGAGCGAGGAGTTCCGTGAGCGGCGCGAGGGCTCGCGCAGTGATCACGTCCGCCTCGCCGAGACGGGGCAGGATGTCCTCGATTCGACCGGCATGGATCTGAGCATGTGTTCCTGTTTCACGTGAAACAGCTCGCAGGAACGCGCATTTGCGGCTATTGCTCTCGACCAGATGGATCTCGCAATCGGGGCGGCCCCGCAGCAGGATCGCAAGAACCAGACCGGGGAACCCGGCACCCGTGCCAATGTCGATCCATTTTCGCGCCGTCGGCGCCAATGGGAGCAACTGTGCGGAATCGGCGACGTGGCGCGTCCAGACATGATGGAGGGTCCGCGGTCCCACGAGGTTCTTTACATCCTGCCAGCGGCACAGAAGATCGACATAGATGTCGAAGGCCGGCAACGCGGTGTCCGGAATCAAACCCAGTGCTAGGGCCGCAGCGCGATCATCGCGCAGCGCGATTCTGCTTTGCATGATCGATCCGGATCCGAATCATTCTACCGCAACAGCACGGCGCGACCGGGCGACTTCGGCGGCGAGAATCGTCAACGCCGCCGGTGTCATCCCCTCGATGCGCCCAGCTTGGCCGAGCGTCCGTGGCCTCACCGTCATCAGCTTTTGGCGAAGCTCCCCCGAGAGCCCCGCGAGCAGGTTGAAATCCAGTCCGTCCGGCAGGGTCGCGGATTCATCGCGCCGATACGATGCAATGTCCGACGCCTGCCGGTCGAGATAGACGGAGTAGATCGCATCTGTGCTTACTCGGTCCCTGATCTGGCGATCAAATGCCGCCACTTCAGGCCAGATCGCCGCAAGCCGATCAAAGGTAACATCGGGATGGGCGAGCAGCTGGAAGGCCGTGCGGCGTCGCCCGTCGCGATTGACCGAGAGTCCATGCGCGGCCGCCTCGTTGGGTGTAAGCGCCAGTCGATCGAGCAGGGCCCGTGCCTCTTCGAGTCGTTCGCGCTTGGCCCGATAGGCCGCAGCGCGTCGTCCACCAACGCAGCCCATGGCAATGCCGCGTTCCGTCAGCCGCTCGTCGGCGTTGTCCACCCGCAGCGACAGCCGATATTCGGCACGAGACGTGAACATGCGATAGGGCTCCGTCACCCCGCGGGTAACGAGGTCGTCGACGAGAACGCCCATGTAGCTCTCGGCCCGGTCAAAGACCACACCTTCCTGCCCGCCGGCATGGCGCGCGGCATTGAGGCCGGCGAGCAGACCTTGTGCCGCAGCCTCCTCATAGCCGGTCGTACCGTTGATCTGGCCTGCGAGAAACAGACCCCGCACCGCCTTCGTCTCAAGTGTCGGACAAAGCGCACGCGGATCGACGAAATCATACTCGATGGCATAGCCGGGCCGGAGGATCTCCGCCCGCTCAAGCCCCGGTATGGTCGCGATCATGGCCCGCTGCACATCTTCCGGCAGCGACGTGGAGATACCGTTGGGATAGATCGTGTGATCCTCGAGCCCCTCGGGTTCGAGAAAGATCTGATGACCCTCCCGGTCTCCGAAGCGGACAACCTTGTCCTCGATGGATGGGCAATAGCGCGGACCTCGACTTTCGATCTCGCCCGAGTACATGGGTGCGCGATGCAGATTGGCCCGAATGATCGCGTGGGTTCTCGCCGTTGTGCGGGTGATCCCGCATTCGATCTGGGGATTGGTGATCCGCTCCGTGAGGGCTGAGAAGGGCTCCGGTTCGGAATCCGCCGCCTGTCGGTCGAGACCCGCCCAATCGATGGTGCGTCCATCCAGGCGGGCCGGTGTTCCTGTCTTCAATCGTCCCAGGGGAAAGCCGAAGCGCGCCAAGGCCTTCGACAGTCCATGTGACGGCGCCTCGCCCAGGCGGCCCGCCGGGATCTTCACCTCGCCGATATGGATGAGGCCTCGCAGGAAGGTCCCTGTCGTCAGGACCACGGCACCTGTCCGCAGAATCGCGCCAGACGCAAGAACGACCGCTTTGACCCGGTTGCCATCGAACAGCAGATCGTCCGCCTCTGCCTCGACGACGGCAAGGTTTGCGGTCGCACGAATCTCGGCTTGCATGGTCAGAGCATAGAGCTTGCGATCTGCCTGGGTGCGCGGACCGCGAACGGCCGGGCCTTTGCGGCGATTGAGAACGCGGAACTGGATGCCTCCGGCATCCGCCACTCGTCCCATCAGACCGTCGAGAGCATCCACTTCGCGCACCAGATGACCCTTGCCCAGACCGCCGATCGCCGGATTGCACGACATGGCACCGACAGTGTCGAAGCGATGGGTCACAAGGGCCGTTGACGCCCCCATGCGAGCCGCGGCTGCAGCCGCCTCGACGCCGGCATGCCCGCCTCCGATCACGATGACGTCGAAAGAACGGTCCATACGAATTCCTCGGTCCAATCAATCCTGTTTCACGTGAAACACAGGCTCATTTTCCGATACAGAAGCCAGCGAAAAGACGGTCGAGAACATCCTCGACATCGACCCTGCCGGTGACACGCCCGAGATAGCGCATCGCCAGGCGAATGTCTTCTGCAAAGAGCTCGCCGGGATGGCCGGGGCCGGCGGAGATCGCCCGCTCCAGCGTCGCAAGCGCACCTGCAAAGGCCTCCCGATGCCTCGCACGGGTCACCAGACCACCGTCCGCGACGACATTCTTGGCCATGGTTTCAAGGCGCGCAACGAGCGCCTCGACACCTTCGCCGGTCGCGGCCGAAAGCTCAAGCTCATCGAGCGACGCGTCACTGCCAACGCCCCGGCCCGTAGCCAGATCGATCTTGGTCCGGATCGGAATGATCACGGCACCAGGAGCATCCTGAAGATGTTCCGTCTGCGAATCGAATGCGCGGAGCGACAGGATGACGTCGGCGTTTCGCGCCCGGTCGCGGGCACGCCGCACGCCCTCCTGCTCGATCGGATCGCGGCTCTCACGCAGGCCGGCGGTGTCGACCAAGGTGACCGGTATGCCGGCGAGGTCCCAGTGCACCTCGATACTGTCTCTGGTTGTACCTGGTATGTCCGAGACGATGGCGACGTCGCGCTGCGCCAGCGCGTTCAGGAGCGTCGACTTGCCGGCATTCGGCGGACCCGCGATGACCACGGTCAGGCCGCTCCGGATCCGCTCGCCACTGCGGGCACGCGCAATCTCCCGCCGCAGCTCATCCGCCACCGAAACGAGCAATGCCATGGCACGCTCGCGCAAGCCGTCCGGCACATCGGTCTCATCGGCGAAATCGAGTTCCGCCTCGACGAAGGCCGATGCCTCAATGAGGGTCGTCCGCCACCGCTCCACGGCGTCGCGCAATTCGCCCCGCATCTGCCGCATCGCCTGTCGGCGTTGCATCTCCGTTTCGGCATCGATGAGATCGCCGAGGCCCTCGATGGCACTCAGATCCATCTTGCCGTTGAGCAGCGCGCGACGGCTGAACTCTCCCGGACCGGCGAGCCTGCAACCCGATATTTCTCCCAGGCCCGCGATCACCGCGCCGATGACAGCCCGACCGCCATGTACGTGCAGTTCGGCAACGTCTTCTCCAGTGAAGCTGTTCGGGGATGGAAAGAAGGCCACCAGCGCCTCGTCAAGCAGGTCTCGCGAGAGAGGATGACGCAACCGGCAGAGCTCCAGCCGCCGCGGTCTCGGCACGTGGCCGGCCATCAATTCGAGAACGAATCGACACGCCGGACCGGAAAGGCGCACCACGGCAATGCCCGCCCGCCCCGCACCGCTCGCCAAGGCAAAGATCGTGTCGTTTCGGCTGATCTGCATCGTTACGATATCGAATCGAATTGCGGGCCGGCGCGTATGCCGACTGACTTGAGGCTATACTGCCAGCGTGGCTTTCCCGATGCAGGATCTCCGGCGCCCCTGTTCGGCGGCTGGGACAAGGAGGACGATCCATGAACCGCCTCGCCAACGAGACCAGTCCCTATCTTCTGCAGCACAGGGAAAACCCCGTAAACTGGTGGCCCTGGGGTGAAGAGGCGCTCGCCCAAGCCCGCAGCGAGAACAAGCCGATCCTTCTTTCGGTCGGATACGCCGCCTGCCACTGGTGTCATGTCATGGCCCACGAGAGCTTCGAGGACCCCGCCACGGCCGAGGTCATGAACGAATTGTTCGTCAACATCAAGGTCGATCGCGAGGAACGGCCCGACATCGACTTCATCTACATGTCGGCCCTGCATGCGCTCGGCGAGCAAGGAGGCTGGCCGCTGACCATGTTCCTCACGCCCCACGGCGAGCCCTTCTGGGGCGGCACTTATTTCCCCAAGCAGAGCCGCTTCGGCCGGCCTGCTTTCGTCACGGTTCTGCGCGAGATTGCCCGTCTCGTGGCCGAGGAGCCGGCGCGTGTCGAGCACAACCGCCGCGCCATCGCCGCAGCGCTTGGGGCGGAGCCCGAGACGGGACCGGTCTTCGGCCACGAGACGCTGGAGCAACTCGCGGAGAAACTCGCCCGCGCCATCGACCCCGTAAATGGCGGCTTGCCCGGAGCGCCAAAATTCCCCAATCCGCCCCTGCTCGAGCTAGTGTGGCGCCATGCGGCACGCACCGGCCGCGAGGAGGACCGAAGAGCTTTCATCCTGACGTTGGAGCGCATGGCGCGCGGCGGCATCCACGATCACCTGGGTGGCGGATTCGCCCGTTACGCCGTGGATGAGCGATGGCTGGTGCCACATTTCGAAAAGATGCTCTACGACAATGCCCAGCTGCTGGAACTCTATGCTCTCGCGGCGCGGGACACCGGCGATCCGTTGTTTGCGGGAGCAGCCGCAGGTATCGTCGATTGGCTTACGCGAGAGATGACACTGCCTGGCGGCGGGTTCGCCGCCAGCCTCGATGCCGATTCGAACGGGGAGGAGGGACGCTTCTACGTATGGTCCGCCGAGGAGATCGAGGCCGTCCTCGGCCGGGACACGCCCCTCTTTTCCCGGCACTACGACGTCTCGGCAGGCGGCAACTGGGAGGGCAAGGTCATCCTCAACCGTCTCAGCGGCATACCCGCGACAGCGGACGAGGAAAGGCAGCTCGCCGGCCTGCGAGACAGACTGCTCAGGCGGCGAGCCGCACGCACGCCGCCAGGACGGGACGACAAGATCCTGGCCGACTGGAACGGCCTGATGATCGCCGCCCTCGCCCGCGCCGCCCTCCTCCTGCACCGGCCGCAATGGCTGGCCCCGGCGGAAGGTGCCTACCGTTTCATTGCCGAATCGATGCGGCGGGATGGACGGTTCGGCCACTCCTGGCGGGATGGACGCCTGCTTTTTCCGGGCATGGCCAGCGACCACGCGGCCATGGTCCGCGCCGCTCTCGCCTTGTACGAGGCAACCGGGAAGATCGGCTACAGGGATGATGCGCAGGCCTGGACCGAACTCGTCGAACGGCACTACCTCACCGATGACGGCATCCTTGCCATGTCGGACAGCGAAGCGGACGACATCATTCTGCGCCCCAAACCGACGCACGACGACGCCGTGCCCAATGCCAACGGCATGCATGCCGAAAACCTGCTGCGGCTCGCCGCACTCTCCGGTGAACCTGCAGATGAGCTCAAGGCCGACCGCTTCCTCGATCAACTTCTGGCACATGCGGCAAGGGCACCCCTCGCCCACGCCACCGCCCTCAACGCGCTCGACTTCCGGCTGTCGGGAGCCGCCATCGCAGTGGTCGGAACTGGTGCTGACGACCTTCTCACGGCCGCACGGGATGTTCCGTATCCGAATCGAACGGTCGTGGATCTCTCCGGGAGTGATGCGGCAAGTTACCCCGGTATGGCCGCGGGCGTTTCACCCACTGCCGGCCGCTCCGCAGCCTTTGTCTGCTCCGGCGGCACGTGCTCGCTGCCCGTCACGGATCCGAATCGGTTGACGGAAATGCTGCAGGACCTGCGCGGAGATAAAAAGGGGCGGGTCTGAACCCGCCCCTTGTACAAACGTCGTTCCTGGAGCGTCAGGTATTCATCGATTCGAAGAAATCAGCGTTGGTCTTGGTCTGGCGCAACTTGTCGAGCAGGAACTCGATGGCATCGACGGTGCCCATCGGATTGAGGATGCGGCGCAGGACATACATCTTCTTGAGCACGTCCGACGGCACCAGCAGCTCCTCCTTGCGGGTGCCGGAGCGGGTGATGTCGATGGCCGGGAAGACGCGCTTGTCGGAGACCTTGCGGTCGAGAATGATCTCCGAATTCCCGGTGCCCTTGAACTCCTCGAAGATCACCTCGTCCATGCGGCTGCCGGTATCGATCAGCGCCGTGGCGATGATGGTGAGGGAGCCGCCCTCCTCGATGTTTCGCGCTGCGCCGAAGAAGCGCTTCGGCCGCTGCAGGGCATTGGCGTCGACACCACCGGTCAGCACCTTGCCCGAGGACGGGACGACGGTGTTGTAGGCGCGGCCGAGACGGGTGATCGAATCGAGCAGGATGACGACGTCGCGCCCGTGCTCGACGAGGCGCTTGGCCTTCTCGATCACCATTTCCGCGACCTGCACGTGGCGGGCCGCCGGCTCGTCGAAGGTCGAGGAGATGACTTCGCCCTTCACCGAGCGCTGCATGTCAGTCACTTCCTCCGGCCGTTCATCGATGAGGAGAACGATGAGATAGCACTCGGGATGGTTTGTGGTGATGGACTTCGCGATATTCTGCAGAAGTACCGTCTTGCCGGTGCGCGGCGGTGCCACGATGAGGCCGCGCTGGCCCTTGCCGATGGGCGAGACGATGTCGATGATCCGCGAGGAGAAGTCCTTGCGCGTCGGATCCTCGATCTCGAGCTTCAGGCGCTCGTCCGGATAGAGCGGCGTCAGGTTGTCGAAGTGAACCTTGTGCCGGATCTTCTCCGGATCCTCGAAATTGATGGTATTGACCTTCAGCAGGGCGAAATACCGCTCGCCCTCCTTGGGGCTGCGGATGGGACCCTCGACAGTGTCGCCCGTGCGCAGGCCGAAGCGGCGAATCTGCGACGGCGAGACGTAGATATCGTCCGGTCCAGGCAAGTAATTGGAATCGGATGAACGCAGGAAGCCGAAGCCATCCTGCAGCACTTCGACGACACCCTCGCCGATGATCTCCGTATCGCTCACCGCCAGCTGCTTCAGGATGGCGAACATGAGCTCCTGCTTGCGCATCGTGCTCGCGTTCTCGACCTCGAGCTCTTCGGCAAAGGCCAGCAATTCGGTCGGCGACTTCGACTTCAGATACTGAAGTTTGATCTCCCGCATCGGGGACTCTCTGTTTTGATGGTTATGATTGCCGGAAAAGGCAGACAAGACAGGTGGGAAGTTCAGGCTCGGGCGGCACATCCACAGCGGGGGCCACCTCTCGGGATCGCGCAGCTGTTGCAGACAAGCTGCAGCGACGCCAGCCTGATGGTTGGGAAGGCACCATGCAATAGCGCCTTTTCCCGCGCCGCTCAAGCCCCCTCCAATCGAAAGGATCAGAAGGGCTTCAGCACGACGAGAAGGACGATGCCGATCATCAGCACCGCCGGCGTCTCGTTGAGGATGCGGTAGTAGCGGCTGGAACGCGTGTTGCGATCCACCGCAAAGTCCTTGAATCGCCGCACCAGGACCCCGTGCACGGCCGATAGGAGGATGACGAGCGTGAACTTGCCGTGAAACCAGCCGGACCTGAACCAGCCGCCTTCATAGGCAAGATAGAGGCCGGCGATCCAGGTCACGATCATCGCCGGATTGATGATCGCCTTGAGCAGCCTGCGCTCCATGACCTTGAAGGTTTCCGACATCTCCGAGCCGGGCGTGGCAGCCGTATGATAGACGAATAGCCGCGGCAGATAGAGCATGCCTGCCATCCACGAAATGACTGCGAGGATGTGCAATGCCTTGATCCATTCGTAAAGCGCCATTGTCCAAACCCCGCTCTTCCGCTCCCGGCTTTATCCTGTCTCAAACGCCCCTGACACGGCGCAGCATCTGCTCGACATGGGCAACGGGCGTCTCCGGGAGGATGCCGTGCCCGAGATTGAAGATGTGAGGCCGGCCCGCGAAGGTTGCGACGATTCGATCGACAGCTGCATCGAGCTGGCTGCCGCCGGCAACGAGGGACAGCGGATCGAGATTGCCCTGCACGCAGACATGCGCCTGGACATGCTCCTGCGCCCAGTCCGGATCGACCGACCAGTCGAGGCCGATGACATCGGCGATGCCCGACTGCGCCAGCATCTCGAGCCGCTGTGCCGCACCGCGGGGAAAGACGAGGATGCGCGCCTGCGGACGTGCCGCGCGAACGCCCTCGGCAATGCGGCTGATCGGCCCCAGTGACCAACGGTCAAACAGTGCCGGCGGCAGGGCCCCGGCGAAGCTCTCGAAGATCTGCACGGCATCGGCGCCGGCATCGAGCTGTGCCACGAGATAGGTGACGGAGGCATCGACGAGGCGGTCGACAAGCGCCGCGAAGAAAACGTCGTCCTGATAGGCGAGGAGGCGTGCCGGTGCCTGGTCGGGCGTGCTCTTGCCGGCAATCATGTAACTCGCGACCGTCCAGGGTGCTCCGCAAAAGCCGAGAAGCGCCGTCTCGGACGGCAGTGCTGTGCGCACCCGCCTGACCGTTTCCAAAACGGGTGCCAGCCGGTCGACATCGAAGGATGGTGCAAGCGCCTCGAGCCCTTCCTTGTCGTTAACCGGCCGCAAGCGCGGACCTTCTCCTTCGGCGAAGGTGACGTCCTGCCCGAGCGCGTGGGGAATGACGAGAATGTCGCTGAAGAGAATGGCCGCATCGAAGCCGAAGCGCCGAATCGGCTGCAGCGTCACTTCGGTGGCAAGATCCGGATTGTAGCATAGGTCGAGGAAGGTGCCGGCCCTGGCGCGCACCTCCCGGTATTCCGGCAGATAGCGGCCTGCCTGTCGCATGAGCCAGACCGGCGGACGCTCGCTCGTCTTGCCGTCGATCACGCTGAGAAGCAGGGGCTTCGTCGTCGCAGGCTCCACTGTGCACCCTTCAGAGAGAAAGAAAGAATGATTGAAAGGAATCTTTACTGTTTTTCCTGTTGGGCAGCGGATTAGCGTGCCTCACCTGGATCCACAATCCATCCCCAGCCTTCCCGTCCGCTGCCGATGGTCGCACGGGGACGGTCGACTCGCCGGCGTCGGCGGCAAGCTTAACGGTTTATTAACCTTTCAGATCCGTTAACGCACGGGCGATCAGCGTCGCTCACGTCCGTCCCCAAAGGCGGGATCACGTGCGTTCGATCCTCCCACAGCTGCAGGCCTGTTGATCGCGCCAGCGACAAGCGCCAGAGTGCCAACGGCAGTTGGCGCACCGAAGGGTGCTTGTCCACATTCCTCGACTCCCGGCCCCCAGGATCGGTCGACGGATCCGTTGACGGGCATCTGCATCTGATGCGCCCCCGCTGCCCTGCCGGAGCTCGTGCCTTGGGTCGCAACTTCTTTCATCTCCACCTGGTCTCGGACGCCACCGGCGAGACGCTGATCGCTGTCGCACGCGCAGCGGCTGCGCAATATGAAGGAGTCTCGGCGATCGAGCACATCTATCCGCTCATCCGCTCGCGTGCCCAGCTCGAGCGGGTCATCGAGGAGATCGACTCCGCGCCCGGTGTCGTCCTCTACACGATGGTCGAGGCGGAGTTCGCCGAGCGGCTGGAAGCGGCTTGCGCCGCGGCCGCCTGCCCGTGCCTGTCGGTGCTCTCGCCGGTCCTCAACCTGTTCCAATCCTATCTGGGCGCCGCCCAGGCGTCCCGGCCCGGCGCCCAGCACGTGCTTAACAGCGAATATTTCAAGCGTATTGATGCCATGAACTATACGCTGCTCCATGACGACGGGCAGATGGCTGACAACCTCGAGGATGCCGACGTCGTGCTCGTCGGCGTCAGCCGCACGTCGAAGACGCCGACGTCGATCTACCTCGCCAACCGCGGCATCAAGACCGCCAACATTCCCTTGGTGCCGGGCATTCCGCTGCCTGAAAGTCTGCAGAACGCGAAGAAGCCGCTGATCGTCGGCCTCGTCGCGAGTCCCGAGCGCATCGTCCAGATCCGCCAGAATCGCCTGCTCAGCCTCAATGCCGATGAGGCCTCGCCCTATGTCGATCGCGACAGCGTCGCCGAAGAGATCGCCCAGTCGCGACGTCTCTTCGCCCGCAGCCAATGGCCCATGATCGACGTGACGCGCCGGTCGATCGAGGAAACGGCCGCCGCCATCATCGATCTCTACAAGGCCCATCGCATGAAATTCATCGCGATCTGAGCCTGCCGGGACAGCGACATGCAACGCAGAGCGCAGGGCGACACAACAGGTTTATGGCTCGATGCCTATCCGCTCGTCCTTGCCTCGACGAGCCCAACCCGGCGCGATCTGCTCGTCGCGGCCGGGCTCGCGCTCGAGATCGAAGCGCCATCGGTCGACGAACGGGCGATCGAAGCCGAGAAGCTGACGGCTGATGCCGCTGCGTCGGAGACGGCGGTGCTCCTCGCCCGTGAAAAGGCTCTCGAGGTCAGCCGGCGGCGACGCGGCCGCCTCGTGCTTGGCGCTGATCAGACGCTTGCTCTAGACGACGGTTCGCGTCTGTCCAAGCCGCGCGACGCGGACGATGCCGCCTCCCAGATCGTCCGTCTCGCCGGCACCACCCATCGTCTCTGCAGCGCCTGCGCCATCGCCCGCGACGGCGAGATCGTCTTTTCGACGCTGGCCGAGGCGCGACTCACCATGCGGCCGTTGTCGGACGCCTTCATCCGGCTTTATGTGGCGCTCGCCGGGTCCGGTGCGCTCGGCAGCGTCGGCGGCTATCAGCTCGAAGGGCTCGGCATCCATCTCTTCGAGCGCATAGACGGCGATCATTTCACCATTCTCGGCCTGCCGCTGCTGCCCCTTCTCGAGGGGCTGCGCACGATGGGAGTTCTTGCCCGATGACCGATCCCGCCCGTCCCGTCCCCAAGGCCTGCATCATCGGCCACCCGGTCGCGCATTCGCGATCGCCGATGGTGCACGGTTTCTGGTTGAAGGAGTTGGACCTTCCGGGCGACTATACCCGCGAGGACGTGAGGCCGGAAAATCTTGCTCGTTTCATCGCCTCGCTGCGGGAGCGTGGCTATGTCGGCGCCAACGTCACGGTGCCGCACAAAGAAGCAGTGCTCGGCCTTGCCGAAGTTGCCAGCGAGACGGCGCGGGCCATGGGCGCTGCCAACACGCTCTGGTTCGAGAACGGCTTGCTCCATGCCGACAATACGGACGTGGCCGGTTTCCTCGCCAATCTCGATGAGCGGGCGCCGGGCTGGGACAGGCGGGGCGGAACAGCCACCGTGCTTGGCGCGGGCGGTGCCGCCCGCGCCGTCGTCTATGGGCTTCTCGCGCGCGGCTTTTCGACCATCCATCTCGTCAACCGTAGCAGGGAGCGCAGCCTCGCCCTTGAGGCGGCCTTCGGTCCCGCGGTGACGTCCTGTGGCTGGGAAGGGCTCGATCGAGCCCTGTCCGAGACGAACCTCCTGGTCAACACGACCTCCCTCGGCATGGCCGGCCAACCGCCGCTCGTCATCGATCTTGCGCCGTTGCCGGACACGGCCGTCGTGCACGACATCGTGTATATACCGCTGACGACAGGCCTTCTGTCGGCGGCACGGGCTCGTGGCCTTGCAACGGTTGATGGTCTCGGCATGCTGCTGCATCAGGCGGTGCCGGGTTTTGCGCACTGGTTCGGCAGGATGCCCAGCGTGACGGAAGACCTACGGGCGATCCTGGTACGGGATATCGAGTGGGCGAAAGTGTGACCTTCGTTCTCGGACTGACCGGATCGATCGGCATGGGCAAATCGACGACGGCTGCCATGTTCCGCCGGCAGGGCGTGCCGGTGCATGATGCCGATGCTGCCGTGCACCGGCTCTATCGTGGCGAGGCTGCCGGTCTCATCGAGGCGGCCTTTCCGGGCACAACCGGCGACGAAGGTGTCGACCGTCAGAAGCTCGGCGCGGCGGTGCTTGGCAAGCCGGAAGCGCTGCGTCGGCTGGAAGCCATCGTGCATCCGCTGGTGCGGCGCGAGGAGGAGCGGTTTCTCGCCTCCTGCCGGCGGACCGGGGCATCGCTCGCCGTGCTCGACATCCCCCTCCTCTTCGAGACGGGCGGCGACGGACGCTGCGATGCCGTACTCGTGGTCACGGCTGATCCGGATATCCAGAAGGCGCGTGTCATGGCCCGACCCGGCATGACGGAAGAGCGCTTCGCGATGATTCACGTGAAACAGATGCCGGACGCCGAAAAGCGCCGGCGGGCGCATTTTCTCGTGGATACCAGCCGCGGCCTCGCTGCAGCAGAGGCTCAGGTAGCATCTATCGTAAGGGCGCTCGCCGGGCGTCCCGGCGGCGCGTTATCGCAGGAAGGAACGGCATGCTGAGGGAGATCGTCCTCGATACGGAAACGACCGGAGTCGACGCTCTCAAGGGGGATCGCATCGTCGAGATCGGCTGCGTCGAGCTTCTCAACCACATCCCGACCGGACGTCACTACCACGTTTACATCAACCCGCAGCGACCGGTCTCGCGCGGTGCCTTCGAGGTGCATGGGCTGTCGGACGAGTTCCTGGCCGACAAGCCGACCTTCGAATCGATCGCGAGGGAGTTCCACGCCTTCATCGCGGATGCGAAGCTCGTCATCCACAACGCCGCCTTCGACGTCGGCTTCATTGACATGGAATTCGGTCGCGTGGGTCTTCCGCGTGTGGTTCCGGAGGACGTCATCGATACGCTGTCCATGGCGCGCCGCAAGCATCCCGGCGCTTCCAACAGCCTCGACGCTCTGTGCGCCCGCTACGGCATCGACAATTCACGCCGCACCAAGCACGGCGCGCTGCTCGATGCGGAGATTCTGGCGGAGGTCTATATCGAGCTGATCGGGGGCAAGCAGGCCGACCTTGGCTTCGGCGTGACGGAAACGGTCACGACTCTAGCCGTGTCCACGCGGTCCGCCACCCGGCGCCCGCATGAAGCGCTTCAGCGGCCCATCGCCCTGCCCCCCTCGATCACGCAAGCAGAGCGGTCGGCTCATACGGCCTTCATCGCCGAACTCGGGGAAAGCGCCCTGTGGCGCGAATACATCAGCCCCGGCGCCGAATAGCAAGATCGTGTGAACGGCGCGCCGCGTGAGGAGCGCGCCGCCGCCGGTCGTCACGACACGGTCTGCTGCTGTGCTGCCTGCAGCTCGCCGAGCTTCTGGCGGTAGAGCGCGGTGAAGTCGATCGGATCGATGAACAGGGGCGGGAAGCCGCCGTTGCGCACCGCATCGGCCACGATCTGCCGGGCGAACGGGAAGAGCAGCCGCGGGCATTCGATCATGACGACCGGATGCAGCTGATCCTTTGGGATGTTGCGCACGCGGAAGACGCCGCCGTAGGAGAGCTCAAAGGCGAAGAGCACGTCCTGGCCGATCTGCGCCTTGCCCTCGAGGGCGAGCGTGACCTCGAAATCGGTGTCGGAGAGCTGATTGGCGCCGACATTGACCTGGATCGAGATCTCGGGGCTCTGCTGCTGCGGGGCGAGGGAGCGCGGGGCGTTCGGGTTCTCGAAGGACAGGTCCTTGATGAACTGGGCAAGGGCGTTCAGCGATGGCGTCGTATCGGCGTTCGCTGCGCCGTTGGTCGGGTTGTCGGTCATGTCGAACTCCTCCGGGAGGAATGATGATTGTCTCGGGGTCGTGATCGGTTCACAGTAGCCGGGCCCTCCGTGGACCGCCCGAAGGGACGACCCCGGCGGAAAAGAACCGGAATGCTCGCACTCTGCGTCAGGACGACCGTTTTGTTGAGCCCGTGCGGGCTACCACGGAAGCATTTGGCAAACAAGGCAACTCGCGCGGGCGACCGCGGACTTGTCCGCACGCGGGGTGGATGTTACGAGCGCTCGCCCCCATATGCGAAGGTGGTTATCATTTCCGCGCCAACGCTGGACAGACGGGCAGACAACGGGGCTGCCCCCGGGCTTGAGACGACAGAGAGGCCATGCAGGACACCTTCGACATCACGACGATCGTCTTTCTCGCCCTGGCCGTGTTCGTCATCTGGCGGCTGCGCTCCGTCCTCGGTCAGCGCACCGGCAACGAAAGACCGCCGCAGGATCCCTTCGCACGCCGTGAGCAGGCGAAGCAGCCGGGTGAGGACAATGTCGTGCGCCTTCCGGGCGCCGCCAACGATCGGGGGGCGATGGCCGAGGTCGGCGCCCAGGCGCGGCCGGACCGCTGGGCCGGTGTGGCAGAGCCGGGCTCGCCCACCGCGCGCGGCTTCGATGCCATCGCCGCCGTCGAGCCGCAGTTCGACGCCCGCAGTTTCCTGGAAGGCGCGCGCCTTGCCTATGAGATGATCGTGACCAGCTTCGCCGCCGGCGACCGCAAGGCGCTCAAGGGCCTGCTGTCGCGGGACGTCTTCGAGGGCTTCGAGAAGGCCATCACCGATCGCGAGGCACGCGGCGAGAAGGTGGAGACCACCTTCGTCTCGATCGATGACGCCAAGGTTGAGCAGGTGGAGGTGCGTGGCAAGGCCGCCCAGATCACGGTGCGCTTCCTGTCCAAGCTGATCACGGCGACGCGCGACAAGGACGGCAAGGTCATCGACGGCGATCCGGAAACCGTGGCCGACGTGGTGGATGTCTGGACCTTTTCGCGCACCCTCGGGGCACGCGACCCCAACTGGCTGCTCGTGGCGACCGAATCCGGGCAATGAGCCCCGGGCGACAGGCAGCGAATGGTTTTCCTCCGTCCGGGAGGCGCGTGGCTTCCCGGATCGCTTGCGTTATCGTCCGGCGATCGCTCCCGATCCTTGCGGCACTTGCAGCATCGGCGTGCGACGCTGCCGCCGAGCCGAACGTGTTCGCTGGCGCGCGCCTTGTCGAGCGCAGCTACGCAGACCTGACCGGCTGGCGCAGCAACGCTCAGGCAATGGCGCTCGCCGCCTTCCGTCGCTCCTGCGCCGTCATGGTCGATACCGCCGCCGCCCGGCGCGCCACCGGCTTTCCGGCCGATGGCCTCGTACCGGCCTGCGCCGCGGCCCGGCGCCTGCCGCCTGAGGCTGGTGATGTCGAGGCGCGAGCCTTCTTCGAGGCCCATTTCGTGCCCTACCGTGTCGTGCCGCAGGCCGGGGACGGTTTTCTCACCGGCTATTTCGAGCCGGAGGTACAAGGTTCGCTGAAACCATCGGCCCGATTCACGACGCCGCTGCTTGCCCTGCCGGACGATCTCGTGCCTCTTGGCGACCGTGACGTCCCTGCCCATCTCGCCGGATTCGCGGCCGCACGCCAGACGCCGGACGGGCTCGCTCCCTACCATGACCGTGCCGCCATCGAGGACGGGGCGCTCGGGGCGCAGGCGCGCCCGCTCGTCTATCTCGACTGGATCGATGCCTTCTTCGTCCATGTCCAGGGATCGGCGCGGGTGCGCATCGGGCCGGGCGCAGAAGACGTCGTGCGCGTCGCCTATGCCGGCCGCAACGGTCATCCCTATGCGTCGCTCGGCAAGCTCGTCGTCGCCGAGACCGGTATTCCGCCTGAACAGATGACGGCGCCGGCCCTCATCGCCTGGCTTAGGGCCAATCCCGAGGCCGGCCGGCGTCTGATGCGCGAGAACCGGTCCTACATCTTCTTCCGCCGGGCGGACGAGCTTGATCCGGCCGAGGGGCCGCTCGGCGCCGGCATGACGCAGCTCATTCCCGGCCGCAGCCTCGCCGTCGACCGCACGCTCTGGCCCTACGGCCTGCCCGTCTGGGTGGAGGCGGAATTGCCCGAGCCCGGCAGCGAGGCCCTGCGTCCGCTGCGCCGTCTCTTCATCGCCCAGGACACCGGCACCGCCATCCGCGGCCCGGCCCGGGCCGACATCTTCTTCGGCAGCGGGCCCGCGGCCGGCGAAGCTTCCGGCATCGTTCGCCACGCGCCCTCCGCCTTCGTCGTGCTGCTGCCGAAGGGAAGCCTGCCCGCCGGCCGGGAGCGCAAGCCATGAGCCGTCGGCGCCGGCGCGAGCTGGACGAGGCCGAGTTGACCCTGTGGCGCCATGTTCTGAGGGACGTGAAGCCCCTGCCCGGCCGCGCCCTGCCGCCGCCGGAGGCGCCGAAGCCGCCACCTGCACCGCCCGAGGAGGCGGCGACGGCGACGATGGCCCTGCGCACCGCCGACACCGGAACGACGGGCCGTGGCCTCAAGACGAAAACCCTGCCGCTTGCGCCGCTGGAGCGGCGCCTGCGCCAAGCGCTCAACCGCGGCACGCGCGCCGTCGATGCCAAGATCGACCTGCACGGCCTGCGCCAGAGCGAGGCGCACGCCGCCCTGCGGGCTTTTTTGCTGCGGGAACAGGCGCGCGGCAGCCAGCTCGTCATCGTCGTCACCGGCAAGGGCGGTACCGAGGCTCATTCCGCCGATCTTTTCGGCGGCGAGCGCGGCGTGCTGCGGCGCCTGGTGCCGCAATGGCTGTCGCTGCCCGATCTGCGCGTCGTCGTGCTCGGCTTCGAGGAGGCCGGCCGCACTCATGGGGGCGCCGGCGCCCTCTACGTGCGCCTGCGCCGCCGCAAGAGCGCGGGAGGCACGCTGTGACGCCCTTCGGCGAGCGTGTGCGGGCGATGCGGGCCGAGCGCGGGCTGACGTTGAAGGACATGGCCGATGCGCTCGGCGTCTCCAGCGCCTATCTCTCGGCGCTCGAGCACGGCAAGCGGGGCCGGCCGAGTTGGCCGCTGCTGCAGGCCATCATCCAGTATTTCAACGTGATCTGGGACGAGGCGGACGAATTGCAGCGGCTCGCCGAACTCTCGGCGCCGCGCTCGGTCATCGACACCGCCGGCCTGTCGCCGCAGGCGACCGCCTTCGCCAACCGCCTCGCCGGCGAGATCGCCCAGTTGAGCGAGGAGGAGATCGCCTCCCTCGATGCCATTCTCGATGCGGCCCGCAAGCGCAGGTCCGGCCCTGCCGCTTGACCGCCCGCGGAGGAGCGGGCAAAGCGGAGCCGGTTCCCGGTTCTTCCCGAAAGGCTCCCATGTTCCATCATCGCTACGACGTGCTCGGCATCGGCAACGCCATCGTCGACATCATCGCCCATACTGACGAGGCCTTTCTCGTCAGCCAGAGCGTGCACAAGGGCGCGATGATCCTGATCGACGAGGCGCGGGCGCAAGCCCTGTACGAGGCCATGGGCCCGGCCGTGGTGATCTCGGGTGGCTGCGCGGCGAACACGGTGGCGGGGCTCGCCTCCTTCGGGGGGCACGGCGCCTTCATCGGCAAGGTGAAGACGGACGAGCTCGGCGGGCGCTTCACGCACGACATCCGCGCGCTCGGCATCCACTTCCCGACGGCGCCCGCGGCCAACGGCCCGGCGACGGCGCGCAGCATGATCCTGGTGACGCCGGACGGCGAGCGCACCATGAACACCTATCTCGGCGCCTGCCAGAACCTCACCCCGGCCGATATCGACCGCGATACGGTGGAAGCCTCCGGCATCGTCTATCTGGAAGGCTATCTCTGGGATCCGCCGGCGGCCAAGGAGGCCTTCGTCAAGGCGGCCGACATTGCCCACGGCGCCGGTGGCCGCGTCGCCATCACCCTGTCCGATTCTTTCTGCGTCGACCGCTACCGGGACGAGTTCCTGGCGCTGGTGCGCGATGGCAAGGTCGACATCGTCTTCGCAAACGAGCACGAATTGAAGAGCCTCTATCAGACGGCAGATTTCGACACGGCCGTCGCCGCCTTCCGCCGCGAGGGCGCGCTCGGCGTCGTCACCCGCTCGGAAAAGGGCTGCCTCGTCGTCGAGCGGGAGGAGACGGCGTCGGTGCCGGCCTTCCCCATCGACCGGCTCGTCGATACCACCGGCGCGGGCGATCTCTTCGCCGCGGGCTTCCTGTTCGGCCTCGCCCGCCACTACGACCACCGCACCTGTGCCCGCCTCGGCGCCCTCGCTGCGGCCGAGGTCATCCAGCACCTCGGCGCCCGCCCGCAGAGGAGTCTCAGGGACATGGCGATCGACAACGGCTTGCCGGTGGAGTGAAGGCCAGCCGAATCCGGCCTTGATGCCCGCATTCGACGCGGGCATCTATGCCTTTTGACCAGAAGCGTGCCGGCATGATTCACGTGAAACACCGTCGGCCGGCAGTCATTTGCCCGGCGCTCACAGCCGTCGCAGCGCCACTTCCTCGATGCGATGGTCCTCGCCCTTGCGCAGGATGAGGCTGGAACGCTGGCGCGTCGGCACGATGTTCTCGCGCAGGTTGACGAGGTTGATGCGCGACCAGAGCCGCTCGGCGGTGGCGAGCGCCTCTTCCTCGGTCACGTCGGCATATTTGCGGAAATAGGACTTCGGGTCGCGGAAGGCCGTCTCGCGCAGGCGCATGAAGCGCCGCACGTACCAGCTGTGCAGCAGCGCCTCCTCCGCATCGACATAGATCGAGAAGTCGAAATAGTCGGACACGAAGGGAATGGCCTTGCCGTCGCGCGGCATGCGAGCCGGCTGCAGCACGTTGAGGCCCTCGACGATGAGGATGTCCGGCCGGTCGACCGTCACCGTCTCGCCGGGCACGACGTCATAGACGAGGTGCGAATAGACTGGGGCGGAGACGTTGCGCTTGCCGGCCTTGATGTCGGCCAGAAAATGCAGCAGCGCCTGCGTGTCGTAGCTCTCGGGAAAGCCCTTGCGCTCCATGAGGTTGAGGCGCGTGAGCTCGGCATTCGGCAAGAGGAAGCCGTCCGTCGTCACGAGGTCGACCTTCGGCGTGTTCGGCCAGCGGGCGAGCAGTGCCTTCAGCACGCGTGCCGTCGTCGACTTGCCCGCGGCCACCGAGCCGGCGATGCCGATGATATAGGGCACCTTGCCGTCCTCCTCGGCGAGGAGGAAGCGCTGGGTCGCCCGGAAAAGCCCTTGCGTTGCAGCTACATAGAGCGAGAGCAGGCGCGACAGCGGCAGATAGATGGCGGCGACTTCGGCGAGCGAGATCGGATCGTTCAGCGACTGCAGGCGCACTACCTCCTCGGCGGTGAGCGTCAGCGGCGTGTCGGCGCGCAGCTTCGCCCATTCCTCGCGCGAGAAGGTGCGGTAGGGCGAGATGTTGTCTTCCAGCGGCACGAGGCCAGGCACGGGCTTGTCCATATGCGTCTCCCGTCCGGCGGGGCCGGCCGTTCCTACTTCTGCCGGGACGCCTTCTCCGCAAGGCCCGATTGTGCGGTGCGGCGTGCCAGCTCCTGCATGACATCCTGCAACGGCACGCCGCCGGCATGAAGTACGACCATCAGATGATAGAGCACGTCGGCCGCCTCGGCGACGAGCTGCTTTTTGTCGCCCGCGACGGCGGCGATCACCGCCTCGACGGCCTCTTCGCCGAACTTCTTGGCCGCCCGCCCTTGGCCGTCCGCGACGAGCCTGGCGGTATAGGATTCATCCGGGCTCGCCTTGGCGCGCTCGGCCACGATCCGTGCGAGGTCGTCGAGAGAAAAAGTGCCGCTCGAGAAAGTGCCGCTCATGGCTGGCCTCCGGCTCAGGTGTCGAGGCGCATGGGCAGGCCGGCCGCAGCCATGTGGCGCTTGGCCTCGCCGACGCTGTGCTGGCCGAAATGGAAGATCGAGGCCGCGAGCACCGCGCTCGCATGGCCCTCGCGCACGCCGGCCACGAGGTCGTCGAGCGTGCCGACGCCGCCCGAGGCGATGACGGGGACGGAGACGGCATCGGCAATGGCGCGCATCAGCGCAAGGTCATAGCCGGAGCGCGTGCCGTCCTTGTCCATGGAGGTGACGAGCAACTCGCCGGCCCCGAGCGAGACCACCTCGCGCGCAAAGGCGATGGCCTCGATGCCTGTCGCATTGCGGCCGCCGTGGGTGAAGATCTCCCACCGGCCCGGCCCGACGGCCTTGGCGTCGATGGCCACGACGATGCACTGGTCGCCGAACTTCTCGGCCGCTTCCTTCACGAAATCGCGATTCTTCACCGCCGCCGTGTTGATCGACACCTTGTCGGCACCGGCGAGCAGGAGTGCCCGGATATCGTCCACCGTGCGCACGCCGCCGCCGACGGTGAGCGGCATGAAGCAGGCCTCCGCCGTGCGCTGCACGACGTCGAGCAGGATGCCGCGATCCTCGTGGCTCGCGGTGATGTCGAGAAAGCACAGTTCGTCCGCGCCGGCCGCGTCATAGGCGATGGCGCATTCGACGGGATCGCCGGCATCGCGCAGGTCGAGGAACTTCACGCCCTTGACGACGCGGCCGTCCTTGACGTCGAGGCAGGGGATGACGCGGATCTTGAGCATCAGGCGGCCCTGCGGCTGGCGCGGATGAGCGCCATGGCCTCCGCCGGGTCGAGGCGCCCGTCGTAGAGCGCCCGGCCGCTGATGGCGCCGGCGATCTTCTGGCAGTCGGGCTGCAGCAGCCGGCGCACGTCCTCGATCGAGGCGAGCCCGCCCGACGCGATCACGGGGATCGACACCGCCTCGGCGAGGCGCAGCGTCGCCTCGATGTTGAGGCCCGTGAGGATGCCGTCGCGGGCGATGTCGGTATAGATGATGGCGGTGACGCCCGCGTCCTCGAAGCGGCGGCCGAGGTCCTCCGCCGTCATCTCCGAGGTCTGGGCCCAGCCCTCGACGGCGACGCGCCCGTCACGGGCATCGATCCCGACGGCGACGCCGCCCGGATGGCGCCGCGCCGCCTCGCGCACGAAATCGGGATCGCGCACCGCCGCCGTGCCGATGATGACGCGGCGGACGCCCTTCTCGAGCCAGCCCTCAACGGTGCGCAGGTCACGGATGCCGCCGCCGAGCTGCACCGGCAGCGCGATGCGGGCGAGGATGGCGTCGACCGCGGCGGCGTTCATCGGCCGGCCGGCGAAGGCCCCCTCGAGGTCGACCACGTGCAGCCATTCGAAGCCCTGCTCCGCGAAGCGCGCCGCCTGGTCGGCGGGGTCGTCGTTGAACACGGTGGCCTTGTCCATGTCGCCCTGGACGAGGCGCACGCACCGGCCTTCCTTGAGATCGATAGCGGGAAACAGGATCACGGGCGCCAACCGATGAAGTTCTTGATGAGGGCGAGACCGAGCTTCTGGCTCTTCTCCGGGTGAAACTGCGTGCCGGCGATATTGTCGCTGGCGACGGCCGCCGTCACCGGCCCGCCGTAGTCGGTCACTGCGACGAGATCGTCGGCATCCGCCGGCGTGAGCGCGTAGGAATGCACGAAATAGGCGTGCCAGCCGTCCGCCCCCGTCGGGATTCCGGCGAGGAGCGGATGGGCGCGCCGCACGTCGAGCGTGTTCCAGCCCATGTGCGGGATCTTGAGCGCGGTGTCGGCCGGCGCGATGGCCGCGACATCGCCGCCGATCCAGTCGAGGCCCGCCGTCGTCTCGTATTCGAGGCCGCGTGTGGCGAGAAGCTGCATGCCGACGCAGATGCCGAGGAAGGGCCGGCCGCGGCCGCGCACCGTCTCTTCGAGCGCCTCGACCATGCCCGGCACCGCATTGAGCCCGCGGCGGCAGTCGGCGAAGGCGCCGACGCCGGGCAGCACGATGCGCTCGGCCCGGCGCACCGCGTCGGGGTCGCTGGTGACGCTCACGCGCGCGTCGCTGCCGGCCTCGCGGGCCGCGCGCTCGAAGGCCTTGTGCGCCGAATGCAGGTTGCCGGAGCCGTAGTCGATGATGGCGATGGTCGGCGCTGCGCTCATGGCCGGCGCTCCGTTTCAGGGAAGAGGCCGATGACCGGCGCCTCGCGCGCCGGGGCCGGCATGGCGGGCGCGGCGATGGGGCCGCGCGGGGCCGGCGCCGGCGCTTCCCGTGACAGCCAGCGGGCGAAGGCGCGCACCTCGGCGCTTTCGAGATCGTCGGCGACGACCGCGTCGACGGCGGCGAGGCCGCGTCGTTCCAGCGCCCGGCGCCGGAAGGCATTGGCCTCGAGCGCGAGGAGCACGGCAAGGAGGATGCCGAGCAGCGTCGTCACCCCCTGCGACAGGTTGAAGACCCGCCCGGCGGCGGCCACGAGCACGGACGCCCCGAGGGCCGCGAGCGCGCCGAGCCACAGACGGTTCCAGAGGAACCAGACGAGCGGGAAGATCAGCGCCCACCAGGCGATGCCGTCCTTGACGATGACGGCCTCGTCGAGCGCGCGGGCATCGCCCGGTTGCGCGCCCGCCGGCAGGTGCAGGGTATAGACCGCCATGGCGTCCTCTACAGGGATCCCTTGGTCGAGGGTACGCGGCCCTCCTCGCGCGGATCGAGAGCCACGGCGCGGCGCAGCGCGCGGGCGAGGCCCTTGAAGCAGCTCTCCGCAATATGGTGCTGGTTGTCGCCGTAGAGCGTCTCGACGTGCAATGTGATGCCCGCATTCATGGCGAAAGCCTGGAACCACTCGCGCACCAGCTCCGTGTCGAAGGTGCCGATCTTGTCGCGGGCAAAGGCCGTGCGGAAGACGAGAAAGGGCCGGCCCGAGATGTCGAGCGCGACGCGCGTCAGCGTCTCGTCCATGGGCAGGTGGACGTCGGCATAGCGCGCGATGCCGCGCTTGTCGCCGAGGGCCTGCACGAAGGCCTGGCCCAACGCAATGGCGCTGTCCTCCACCGTGTGGTGGTCGTCGATATGCGTGTCGCCGGTGACGGAGACGGTGAGGTCGAAGAGCGCATGGCGGGCCAGGAGATCGAGCATGTGGTCGAGAAAGCCGACCCCGGTCGCGATCTCGGCCTTGCCCGCGCCGTCGAGGGCGAGCTTCACCGAAACGTCCGTCTCGCTCGTGCGGCGTGACACGCTGGCGGTGCGCATGGGTTCTCATCTCCGTCAGAGCCGCTGTCGCGGCGCACGCGCCTTCTAGCAAGCGACGCCGCCCGGCGCCACCCTGCGCTTCGTCGCGCCCGCCCGTCACCCGGCCCTTCTGTTGCGGGCGGCGTTGGCCGACGGGCGAAAAACGCCTACATGAAGGCGATGTTGCGGGATGATCGACCGGTCGCCGGCACGTCGGATACCGGCGCGAGGGAATGGTGAACTTGATGCAGACAGCGGCGGACGGGCAGTTTCACGCGACGACCATCCTCATGGTCCGCAAGGACGGGCGCACCGTGATCGGCGGCGACGGCCAGGTGAGCCTCGGCCAGACGGTGATCAAGGGCAACGCCCGCAAGGTGCGCCGCCTCGCCAAGGGCGCGGTCATCGGCGGCTTCGCCGGCGCGACGGCGGACGCCTTCACGCTGTTCGAGCGGCTGGAGGCCAAGCTCGACCAGTTCCCCGGTCAGCTGATGCGCGCCTGCGTCGAACTCGCCAAGGACTGGCGCACCGACCGCTACCTGCGCCGCCTCGAGGCGATGATGCTGGTGGCCGACCAGAACATCGGCCTCCTCCTGTCGGGCACCGGCGACGTGCTGGAGCCGGAGGCGATCCACGGCACCTCCATCATGGCCATCGGCTCCGGCGGCAATTATGCGCTCGCGGCGGCGCGAGCGCTTGCCGACAGCACCCACGATGCCGAGGAGATCGTGCGCCGCTCGCTCGCCATCGCCGCGGACATCTGCGTCTACACCAACGGCAACCTCGTCATCGAGACCCTGGAGAACGCCTGAGGCATGGCCGCGTCCCCCTATTCCTTTGAGCCGGTGACGGAGGCGGATCTCGGCCTCCTCGGACGCTGGATCGCGACGCCGCATGTCGCGGCCTGGTGGGGCGAGGTCGAGAGCGAGGTGGCGGGCATCCGGTCCGATCTGGCCGACCCGGCCATGGAGGCCTTCATCGTCGCCCATGCCGGGCGGCCAATCGGTTTCCTGCAGAGCTACGTGGTGCATGCCGAGCCAGGGCACCCCTATGCCGACCAGCCGCCGGGCGCGCGCGGCATCGACCAGTTCATCGGCGAGGCCGACATGGTCGGCCTAGGCCACGGCACGGCCTTCATCCGCCGCTTCTGCGAGATGCTGGAGAGCAAAGGCGTGCCACGGATCGTGACGGATCCGAATCCAACGAACGCCCGGGCTATCCGGGCCTATGAAAAGGCCGGCTTCCGGCCGCTCGAGGAAAGAGATACGCCCTTCGGCCGCGTGCTTCTCATGGCGCGCGACGGTGCGGCGCAACGAGGACAGCAATGACCAACTTCTCCCCCCGCGAGATCGTTTCCGAGCTCGACCGCTACATCGTCGGGCAGAAGGAGGCCAAGCGCGCCGTCGCCATCGCGCTGCGCAATCGCTGGCGGCGCCAGCAGCTCGAGGGGCCGCTGCGCGAGGAGGTCCTGCCCAAGAACATCCTCATGATCGGCCCGACCGGCTGCGGCAAGACGGAGATCTCCCGCCGGCTCGCGCGGCTCGCAAATGCGCCGTTCCTCAAGGTGGAGGCGACGAAGTTCACCGAGGTCGGCTATGTCGGCCGTGACGTCGAGCAGATCGTGCGCGACCTCCTCGAGGTTGGCATCTCCCTCGTCAAGGAGGCGCGGCGCAAGGACGTGGAGGCGAAGGCCCAGCTCGCCGCCGAGGAGCGGGTGCTCGATGCGCTCGTCGGCGCCACCGCCAGCCAGGCGACGCGCGATTCTTTCCGTCGCAAGCTCAGGGCGGGTGAGCTCGACGACAAGGAGGTCGAGATCGAGCTGCAGACGCAGGGCGCCGGTTTGCCCATGTTCGAACTGCCCGGCATGCCTGGCGCCTCTGTCGGCGCCATCTCGCTGGGTGACATCTTCGGCAAGGGCTTCGGCACCCGCACCAAGCCGCGGCGCTTGAGCGTGCGCGACGCCTACGAGCCGCTCGTGGCGGAGGAGAGCGACAAGCTCATCGACCAGGACCAGATCGTGCAGGAGGCGATCCGCGAGGTCGAGAACAACGGCATCGTCTTCCTCGACGAGATCGACAAGATCTGCGCCCGTGAGGGCCGCGGCGGGGCGGACGTCTCGCGCGAGGGCGTGCAGCGCGACCTCCTGCCGCTCATCGAAGGCACGACGGTCTCGACCAAGCACGGGGCGGTGAAGACCGATCATATCCTCTTCATCGCCTCCGGCGCCTTCCATGTGGCGAAGCCGTCGGACCTCCTGCCCGAACTGCAGGGCCGCCTGCCCATCCGCGTCGAACTGTCCTCGCTCGACGAGGCCGACTTCCGCCGCATCCTGACGGAGACGGAGGCGAGTCTCGTCAAGCAGGCGGTCGCCATGATGGCGACGGAGGGCGTGACGCTCGCCTTTACCGATGACGCCATCGACGCGCTCGCCCATATCGCGGTCGAAGTGAACCGGACCGTGGAGAACATCGGCGCCCGCAGGCTGCAGACCGTCATCGAGCGCGTGCTCGACGACATCTCGTTCACGGCGCCCGATCGCGGCGGCGAGACGGTGACGATCGACGGCGATTATGTGCGTCGCGAGGTCGGGGAACTCGCCCAGAATGCCGACCTCAGCCGCTTCATCCTCTGATCGGTCCGGCGCCGAATCGATTTGTCGCGGGCAGCGGCGGTGAGCGCGCCCGCGGCCGAAACGGCCTCCCCGCTGCCCCGCGCGGGGCTTCTCGTCGGGCTCGGCGCGGCCGGCTCGCGCATCCTCGGCTTCGTTCGCGACGTCGCCATCGCCGCCGTCATCGGCGCCGGCCCGGTGGCCGATGCCTTCCTCGTTGCCTTCCGCCTGCCCAATCTCGTGCGCCGCGTCCTCGCCGACGGCGGGCTGAACGGCGCCTTCGTGCCCCTCCTCCTGCGCATCGGCGCGGAGCGGGGGCCAGCGGCCGGCAGACGTTTCGCGGCCGAATCGATCGTCGCGACGGCCCTTCTCGGCCTCGTGCTCGTTGCACTCGTCGCGCTTTTCGCCCCGCTCGTCGTCCTGACGCTGGCGGCGGGCTATGCCGGCGGGGACGAGCGCCTGCCGCTCGCCGCGTCCTACTTGCGGCTGGCCGCCCCCTTCATCGGCTTTTCGCTCATCGCGGCGCTGCTGACGGCGCTCCTGTCGGCTGAGCGGCGCTTTGCCGCCGTCGCCGCGATCGCGCTCGCGGCCAATGTCGTGCTCCTCGTCTTGCTGGCCGTCCTGTCCGGTCTTGCGCTCGACGAGGCGCGGGCGGCGACCTGGCTTGCGCTCGGCGTCGGCCTCTCGGGGCTTCTGCAGCTCGTCGCCGTGATGGGGGCCTGTCGCGGGGTATGGCCGGGTCTTGCCCGGCCGCGCTGGAGCCCCGACATGCGGCGGCTCTTCGCCCTGAGCGGCCCGGCCCTCGTGGCCAATGCCGCGCCGCAGCTCATGGCCGTGGCGGCGACGCAGCTCGCCTCGGCCATACCCTCGGCCGTGTCCTGGTTCTACTATGCCGAGCGGCTGTTCCAGCTGCCGCTCTCCTTCGTGTCGCTCGCGGCCGGCATGGTCGTCCTGCCCGAGATCGCCGCCCGGGCGGCCGGTGCAGATGCGCGCCGTGCCATGGCCGCCCGTGCCGGCGAGGCGGCGCTCGCCCTGTCCCTGCCGGCTGCCGCCGCCTTCCTCGTGCTCGCCGAGCCGATGGCGGTGGTGCTGTTCGTTCGTGGCGCGTTCTCCGCGCATGATGCGACCATGACCGCCGATGCCTTGCGGGCGCTCGCCGTCGGCCTGCCGGCGGCGGCACTGGCGCGCGTCTTCATGCAGGCGGCCTTTGCCGAGGGCGACATGCGCGTGCCGGTCATGGCGACGCTCGGCGGCATCGCCGCCACCCTTCTGGCAGGCGTGGCCCTGAAAGGCCTGCCCGGCGCCACCGGCGTCGCGCTCGCGATGTCCGCCGGGCTTGCGGTGAATGCGGCCCTGCTCCTTCTCTCCCCTGCCGTACGGCGGGCCGCGGCGGTGCTCGATGCCGGCCGCATCTTGCGCCTCGTGCTGGCGAGTGCCGTCATGGCCGCGGCGGTGGCCGGCCTCGCCGCATCGGGTGCCGACAACCTGACGCCGACGGGCAATGGAATCCTTAGCCTTGCCCTCCTCGCCGCCATCTGCCTCGCCGGCCTCGCGATCTACGGCGCCCTGTGCCTCGCCCTGCGGGTCGACCCGCGCCGGCTCCTGCGCCATTGAGCGCGCCGCATCTTGCGCGAAGCGCCCGGCATTGCGATAAGGCCGCGCCTCGTGTCAGGGGAGCAGGCAATGGCGGTTTTCAAGGAACGGGTGTTTTCCGGGGTACAGCCGACGGGCAATCTCCATCTCGGCAATTATCTCGGCGCCATCTCGCGCTTCGTGCCGCTGCAGGAAAGATACGACTGCATCTATTGCGTCGTGGACATGCACGCCATCACCGTGCCGCAGGATCCGAAGGAACTGCGCCGGCAGATCCGCGAGGTGACGGCGGCCTTCCTCGCGGCGGGCATCGATGCCGAGCGGCACATCGTGTTCAACCAGAGCCAGGTGGCCGAGCACGCCGAACTCGCCTGGATCTTCAACTGCATCGCCCGCATCGGCTGGCTGAACCGCATGACGCAGTTCAAGGAGAAGGCCGGCAAGGACCGCGAGAATGCCTCCGTCGGGCTCTATGCCTATCCGACCCTGATGGCTGCCGACATCCTCGCCTATCGGGCCACGCACGTGCCTGTCGGCGAGGACCAGAAACAGCATCTCGAGCTGACGCGCGACGTCGCTCAGAAGTTCAACAACGATTATGCCGCGGCCATCGCCGAGAACGGCCACGGCGACGCCTTCTTCCCGCTCACCGAGCCGCTGATCCAGGGGCCGGCAATGCGTATCATGTCGCTGCGCGACGGTTCCAAGAAGATGTCGAAGTCGGACCCCTCCGACTATTCGCGCATCAACCTGACCGACGATGCCGACGCCATCGCCCAGAAAATCCGCAAGGCCAAGACCGATCCGGAACCGCTGCCGAGCGAGGAGGCCGGGCTCCAGAGCCGGCCCGAGGCGGCGAATCTCGTCGGCATCTTCGCCGCCCTCAAGGGTGTGGAGAAATCGCAGGTGCTGCGCGAGTTCGGAGGCGCCCAGTTCTCCTCCTTCAAGGGCGCGCTGGTCGACCTTGCCGTGGAGAAGATGGGGCCCATCGGCGCCGAGATGAAGCGCCTGGTCGCCGATCCCGGCCATATCGACGCTGTGCTCGGCAAGGGGGCGGAGCGGGCGCGCGTCATCGCGCGCGAGACGCTTGATGCCGTCTATGACATCGTCGGCTTCATTCGTTCCGCGCGTAACAGTTGATCCGCGCTGCGCCGCTTGGCAGCATCGGGGCACAAGCGGCGGACACGAGGCGGTGGTCGATGACCGGAAAGCGGCGGCGATCCTATGAAGCAGGCCATCGCGCCAAGTTCCTGGTGGTGGTGGACGACACGCCCGAGTGCGACCGGGCCATCTATTTCGCCGCCCGCCGGGCGGCGCGCACCGGCGTATCGGTAACGCTGCTTAGCGTGGTTCCGCCGGGGGAATACCAACACTGGCTCGGCGTGGGCGAGCTCATGCAGGCCGAGGCCGTGGAAGAGGCGAACGAATTCCTCGACGCGGCGAGCGCCCGTGTGCGCGACATCGCCGGCCTCGAGCCCGAGCGTGTCGTCCTCGTCGGCAACAAGTCCGAGGAGATCGTCCGTCATATCGAGGAGGACGAGGACATTGCCCTCCTCGTGCTTGCTGCGGGTACCGGCTCGGAAGGGCCCGGGCCGCTCGTCTCGATGATGGCGGGCAAGGCGGCGGCGAGTTTCCCCATCCCCGTCGCCATCGTGCCGGGCCATCTCACCGACGAGGAAATCGACGCGCTCGCCTGAGCGACCCGCGCCGAACCTTGCGCCAGACAAAAGAACCGCCACATTGAAGGGTGTATTGTCTGTTGGAACGGTTCTAAGGAATGAGCCAACAGCCGCTGCATTGTCACCGCCGGTTCTTGACCCGGTCGCGTGAGGAGAGATCTGAATGTTCATCCAGACCGAAGCCACGCCGAATCCGGCGACCCTCAAGTTCCTGCCTGGACGCACCGTCCTGCCCGAGGGTACGCTCGACCTGCGCTCGGGCGAGGACGCCTCGCGCTCGCCGCTGGCCGAGCGACTGTTCGCCATCGATGGCGTGGCTGCCGTCTTCTTCGGCCACGACTTCATCACAGTGACCAAGACGGGCGGCGAGTGGCAGCACCTGAAGCCGGCCATCCTCGGCGCCATCATGGAGCATTTCATGTCGGGCGCGCCGCTCCTGCGCGAGGATGCCGGCGTCGATACGGACGAGGCGGACGAGTTCTTCGCCGAGGAGGATGCCGCCACCGTCGAGACCATCAAGGAACTGCTCGAGACGCGCGTGCGCCCTGCTGTGGCAGGCGACGGCGGCGACATCACCTTCCGCGGCTATCGCAACGGCGTGGTCTATCTCGCGATGAAAGGCTCCTGCTCGGGCTGCCCCTCCTCGACGGCGACGCTCAAGCACGGCATCCAGAATCTCCTGCAGCACTTCCTGCCCGACGTGCGCGAGGTCGAGGCCGTGTGAAGGCTTGAGGCCAAGCTCGGGGCCCGACCACTAAAAACGGTTGCCAGCGCCGCGCGCGGCGATCTAGAGGACGTGCCAGCGAGGGAGACTTCAGTTTGCGCGTTCTCGGCATCGACACGGCGCTCGGCGCCTGTTCCGCCTGCGTTCTCGACGGCAGCACCGTCCTTGCAGAAGAAACCATGGTGCTGGCGCGCGGCCATGCCGAGGCACTGCTGCCGCTCGTCGAGCGCGTCATGGCGGCCGTGCCGGGCGGCTTCGAAACGCTCGATCGGGTCGCGGTCACCGTGGGCCCCGGCAGCTTCACGGGCCTGCGTGTCGGCATCTCGGCGGCCCGGGCCATCGGCCTTGCCGCCGGCGTCCCGGTCGTCGGTGTCACCACCTTGTCGGCCTTCCTCGCGCCGCTGGTCGCGGCTGGCGGCAACCGCCTCAACGCTGCGGCCATCGATGCGCGCCATGGCCATCTCTACTTCCAGTGCATCGCTGCCGGCGGGCGCACTATCGTCCCGGCCCGTCATGTCTCGGTGCGCGATGCTGCCCGCGTCATCGGCTCGGGCCCCATGACCATCGCCGGCTCCGGCGCGGCGATCCTCGGTCACGAGTTGCGCAATCTGGGTGTCGACGCCAAGATCGCCGATGCCGAGATCGCGCCGCACATCGCCTGGGTGGCGCGGCTCGGCATGGCCGCCGACCCGGCGACGGCCTTGCCCAAGCCCGTCTACCTGCGCGCCCCCGATGCCAAGCCGCAGGAACACATGCGCATTCCCCGGCGTTGAGCCATCGGTGATAATCGGCGCGCCATGATTCTCGACCGCTGGCTGGGCCGTGCTTCATCCTCCTTTCCCGCAGCCTTCGTCAGGCCACTGTCGCCTGCCGACGCGGCCGCGGTCGCGGCGATCCACGCCACCTCCTTTGCCCGCGGCTGGGAGGCGAGCGAGTTCGAACGGCTCATCGCCGCAGGCAGCAACGTGGCGGAGGGCGTCCTTGCGGCGGACAGCCGGGCCCTCGACGGCTTTGCTCTGTCGCGCGTGGCCGCCGACGACGCGGAGATCCTGACCATCGCCGTCGCCGAGGCGCGGCGGGGCCGGGGGCTTGCCCGCCATCTCCTCGCCCATCACCTCGGCTCGCTCGCTGGGCGCGGCGCTCGGCGCATCTTCCTCGAGGTCGAGGCCGAGAATGGTCCGGCACTGGCGCTCTATCGGCGCTTCGGTTTCGAGGAGGTCGGCCGGCGCGACGGCTATTATCGCAAGGGGGACGGCAGCACGGCGACGGCCCTCGTCATGGCGCGCGACCTGCCGTGAGCCGTAGTCCGGCCGGCATGGACGCGCGTCTTCCGGCTTCCTATAAGAGCGGGATGATCAGGAAAGGGAGGCGGGCCGTTTGGCGGGGGTGAAGCGCAGACTGCAAGGCAACGTCATCGAACGCGCCTGCGTCGCCCGCGGGATGCGCATGACCGGGCCGCGCCGCGTGATCGCCAAGGTGCTCGGCGATGCCGACGACCATCCCGACGTCGTCGAGCTGCACCGCCGTGCCGCGGCCGTGGACGAGCGCATTTCGCTGTCCACCGTCTACCGCACTGTCAAGCTCTTCGAGGACAAGGGCATCATCGAGCGCCACCAGTTTGGCGACGGCCGCGCGCGCTACGAGCGCGCGCCGAAGGAGCACCACGACCACCTCATCGACATGAATACCGGCGACGTCATCGAGTTCCACTCCGAAGAGATCGAGCGGCTCCAGGCCGAGATCGCGCGGCGCCTCGGCTACCGCCTGGTGCACCATCGGCTCGAGCTCTATGCCGTGCCGCTCGAGGACGAGGCGGACTGAACCGGCCATGCTGTCGCTGCGGGGCATTCTGCGCCTGTCGCTCATCGTGCCGGCGACGCTCGTCGGCATTCCGCTGCAGGCGCTCGCGGTCAGGCTCGACAGCCGGGCGGCGCGCCTCATCCCCCTCGTCTACCACCGCTTCATCTGCCGCGTTCTCGGCATCCGCATCAAGGTGGCGGGCCGGCCACCCAACGGCCGCGAGGCGGCCCTCATCCTCGCCAACCACATCTCGTGGCTCGATATTCCCGTCATCTCGACGCTGACGCCGCTCTCCTTCATCGCCAAGGCCGAGGTGAACGGCTGGCCGGTCGTCGGCCTGCTCGCCCGGCTGCAGCGCACGGTCTTCATCGACCGCACGCGCCGCAAGGCGACGGCGGCAACCAATGTCGAGGTGGCGCACAGACTGCGCCGGGGCGATGCCATGGTGCTCTTCGCGGAGGGCACCACGGGCGACGGCTTGCGGATCCTGCCCTTCCGCTCCGCCCTCGTGGGGGCCGCGCGCGACGCCGTGACCGATGCCGAGGCGCCTGCGTCCGAGATCGTGCTACGGCCTCTTGCCATCACCTATGTCGGCCGCCACGGCCTGCCGCTCGGCCGCAACGAGCGGCCCGCCATTGCCTGGCACGGGGACATGGAGCTGGCGCCGCATCTTGCCGCGGTCGTCTCCGGAGCGCCGTTCGACGTGCGCATCACCTGGGGTGAGCCCATCGCCTTCAACGGCGGCACGGACCGCAAGGCGGCGACGAAAGCGGCCGAGGACGTGGTGCGCGCGGCGGCGCGGGCGGCGCGGGCAAGCGGCCCCTGAGGCCGCGGGTCACGTCATTCATCCGCCGTCTGCCGGGGCCAATCTTGCCTTGCCTATTCTCTCCGGAGGCGAGAAGCCTTAAACAGAGGGACGGGCCGGTCGGCCCGGAGCCTTGAGTCGAAAGCGGGTGACAGGCAGACACGTGAAGAAGGTTTTCGTCAAATCCTACGGCTGTCAGATGAACGTCTACGATGCGGAGCGCATGGCGGACGCCCTGGCAGCCAAGGGCTATGTGGAGGCCCGAACGGCGGAGGACGCCGATCTGGTCATCCTCAATACCTGCCACATCCGCGAAAAGGCCGCCGAAAAGGTCTATTCGGAGCTCGGCCGCCTGCGCGAGATGAAGAAGGAGCGAGCGACCGAGGGGCGCCAGACGCAGGTCGTCGTCGCCGGCTGCGTGGCCCAGGCCGAGGGTGGCGAGATTGTGCGCCGCGCGCCCGTCGTCGACCTCGTGGTCGGGCCGCAGAGCTATCATCGCCTGCCCGAGCTTCTCGCCGAGGCGAGCGCGCGCCCCGGCGTCGTCGACACGGAATTCCCGGCCGAGGACAAGTTCGACCATCTGCCGGCCCCCGCACGGGAGAAGATCCGCGCCCGTGGCGTCTCGGCCTTCCTCACCGTGCAGGAGGGTTGCGACAAGTTCTGCACCTTTTGCGTCGTGCCCTACACGCGTGGCGCCGAGGTCTCCCGCCCCGTCGCCAAGATCCTCGCCGAGGCCGAGCGGCTCGCCGGGGCGGGTGTACGCGAGATCACCGTCATCGGCCAGAACGTCAACGCCTATCACGGCGAGGGGCCGGACGGGCGCGACTGGACGCTCGGCATGCTGCTCGAACGCCTGGCCGAGGTGCCGGGGCTGGCCCGCCTCCGCTACACCACGAGCCATCCGCGTGACATGGACGAGACGCTGATCGCCGCCCATCGCGACCTGCCGGCGCTGATGCCCTATCTCCACCTGCCGGTGCAGGCAGGATCCGACGCAATCCTTGCCGCCATGAATCGCCGCCACACCGGCGACGAGTACCGGCGCATCATCGACGCCGTGCGCAAGGCACGGCCGGACATCGCGCTGTCGTCCGATTTTATTGTGGGCTTTCCCGGCGAGAGCGACGCGGATTTCGAGGCCACCATGCGCCTCGTCGCCGACATCGGCTTCGCCAGCGCCTATTCCTTCAAGTACAGCCCGCGCCCCGGCACGCCGGCGGCGGAGATGGAGGGGCAGGTGCCCGAGCCCGTCAAGGCCGAGCGGCTCGCGCGCCTGCAGGCCGCTCTCGACGAGGACCGGCGCGCGTTCAACGCCGCGACCGTCGGGCGCACGGTCGATGTCCTCATCGAGCGGCCCGGGCGCCATGCCGGCCAGCTCGCCGGCAAGTCGCCCTATCTGCAGGCGGTGCAGCTCGAGACCGAGGGCCTCACCGTCGGCGACATCGTCCCGGTCGAGATCGTCGGGACGGCCCCCAACAGCCTGTTCGGCCGGCTCGCCGCCGGCCCGCCCGAGGAGAGGGCGAGCGCAGCCTAGGACGCGAGGAGAACGAGCTTGAAGCCAGACGATGGTCTGCCGCAGCGTCAGGTGAAGGACAGGTCGCAGGCCTTTGGCGGCGGCCGCGATGCCCCGGAGATCAAGATCGCCTTCGAAGACAACCGACTCGCCAGCGTCGTCGCCGGCCAGTACGACCAGAACCTTGCCCATCTCGAGCGACGTCTCGGCGTGCTCGCCAACGCCAACGGCAACCACATCGTCATCCGCGGCACGAGCGAGGCGGCCGAGCAGGCGCGCCGCGTGCTGCAGAGCCTCTACGAGCGGGCGCGCGCCGGCGAGATCGTCTCCCTCGGCGACGTCGACGGCGCCATCGCCGAGAGCGCCCGCCAGGGCTCGCTCTTCCCGCCGGCGGATGAGGCACAGCAGCGCTCGACGTTCGAGCAGATTGCGACCCGCAAGCGCGGCGCCGTCAGGGCGCGGAACGCGGCGCAGGACGCCTATCTGCGCCTGCTGCGGCGCTGCGAGCTCGTCTTCGCCGAGGGGCCGGCCGGCACCGGCAAGACCTGGCTCGCCGTCGGCCATGCCGTCTCGCTCCTCGAGCAGGGCGTCGTCGAGCGGCTCGTCCTGTCGCGCCCGGCAGTGGAGGCAGGTGAGCGCCTTGGCTTCCTGCCCGGCGACATGCGCGAGAAGGTCGATCCGTACCTCAGGCCGGTCTACGATGCGCTCTACGACTTCATGGAGGCGCGCCATGTCGAGCGCGGCCTGTCCACCGGCGTCATCGAGATCGCGCCGCTCGCCTTCATGCGCGGGCGTACGCTCACCAATGCTGCGATCCTGCTCGACGAGGCGCAGAATTGCACGTCAATGCAGATGAAGATGTTCCTGACCCGCCTCGGCGAGGGCTCCCGCATGATCGTCACGGGCGACCCTTCGCAGATCGACCTGCCGCCCGGGCAAGTGTCGGGCCTCGTCGAGGCGGTGCGTATCCTCGACGGCTTCGAAGGTATCGGCCGCATCACCTTCAAGGAGGCGGATGTCGTACGGCACGAGCTCGTGCGGCGCATCGTCAAGGCTTATGACGAGGTCGGCCGGGGGATCTGAGCGTGAACGGCGCCCATATCGACATCGCCGTCGAAAGCGAGGGCTGGGACGAGTTGGCCGGCGCGGATGCGCTCGTGGCACGTGCGGCGCAGGCGACGCTCGATGCCGGCGGGCGTCCGGTCGCGCCGGGCGCCGAGGTGAGCGTCGTCCTTGCGGACGACAAGACCGTGCGCGCGCTCAACGCCCGCTGGCGCGGCAAGGACAAGGCGACGAACGTCCTGTCCTTCCCCGCCTGCCCCCCTCAACAACTGGCCTCGGCACCCCATATCGGCGATGTCATCATCGCCTACGAGACGACGCGGCGGGAGGCGGACGAGGAGGGCAAGACGCTGGCCGACCACCTTTCCCATCTCGTCGTGCATGGGATGCTGCATCTTCTCGGTTATGATCATGAGACCGATGGCGAGGCCGAGGAGATGGAAGGTCTCGAAATCCGCATTCTGGCGGGGCTCGGCATCGCCGATCCTTACGCCGGTGCGGCCTTGGGCGAGTGAAGGGTGGCGGGCCCGTTCCGCCCCAAAGTCGTTGTTTGTGCATGAAGCGCCTGCGACGGGGCCGCGGCCCTTGGCGTACATGCTCCTGGAGCCAAGAAGGACGATGAGCGAGGATCGAAGTTCGAGCGAGGAAGCGAGGCCCGCTCCACAGGGGCGGGATGGAGAGCATGAAAGCTGGATAGAGCGGCTACTCACGGGCCTCAGACTGAAGGCCGGCCCCTCGATCCGCGAGGATCTCGCGGATGCGCTCGACACCAACCTGCCCGGCGGAGAATTCACGCCGATCGAGCGTTCCCTGCTCAAGAACGTCCTGTCGCTGCGCGAGTTGCGTGTCAACGACGTGATGGTGCCGCGCGCCGACATCGTCGCCGTGCAGGCTTCCGCGACCCTCGCGAGCGTGCTGCACCTCTTCCGCACGGCCGGCCATTCGCGCATTCCCGTCTACGGCGAGAATCTCGACGAGCCGCTCGGCATGGTGCACATCCGTGATTTCGTCGACTATATCGCCGCGCGAGCTGAGACGGCGGGTCGCGAGCGCCTGCGCCGGAATGTCGGCCGCGGCCGTGGCGATGCGCCGGTGGAGGTGCAGGCCCAGGCCGTGCGACTCGGCGTCGACCTCGAGGCCCCGCTCTCGCGCGCCAGCATCCTGCGCCCGGTGCTCTTCGTGCCGCCGTCCATGCCGGCCATGGACCTGCTCGTGAAGATGCAGACGACGCGCACGCATATGGCCCTCGTCATCGACGAATATGGTGGCACCGATGGCCTCGTCTCGATGGAGGACATCGTTGAGATGATCGTGGGCGACATCGAGGACGAGCACGACGACGAGGAGGCCTCGCAGATCGTCGCCGACGGCGACGAACGCTGGATCATCGATGCGCGCGCCAGCCTCGAGGACGTCTCGGAGGCTCTCGGCGTCGAACTCGCCGACGCTGATATCGCCGAGGAGGTCGATACGCTCGGCGGCCTCATCGTCACCCTCGCCGGCCGCGTGCCGGTACGCGGCGAGCTTGTGCCGGGGCCCGAAGGCCTCGAATTCGAGATTCTCGATGCCGATCCGCGCCGCCTGAAAAAGATCCGCATCCACAAGGTCAGGACCGAGCCGGCCCTGGTGCGCCGCGCGGCCCGCAGGGCCGAGGGCGGGGCGGAAGAGGCGCCTGCGCCCGTGACGGAAGACAACGTGACTGCGGCGCGGGATGCGCTGGAGGACCAGAAGCCGGGAGCCGCCGCTTGACGCTCGCCGGCTTCGCGCGCGGCGTCGTCCTGTCCTGGGGATGGCGACGGCGCCTGACGGCCTTCGCCGCGGGGGGGCTCGCCGCCCTCGCCATGCCGCCTTTCGGGCTCTGGCCCGTGCTCGCCGTCAGCCTGCCGCTCGCCGTCTGGCTCATTGACGGGGCGGGTGGGCGCACGCCGATGCGCACCGTGCTGGCGGCCGCGGCGACCGGCTGGTGGTTCGGCTTCGGCTATTTTCTCGCCGGCCTGTGGTGGCTCGGCGCCGCCTTCCTGGTGGAGGCGGACGAGTTCGCCTGGGCGTTGCCGCTCGGCGTCGTCGGCCTGCCCGCGGGGCTCGCCTTCTTCTATGCTCTCGGCTTCGGCCTCGCCCGGCTCATCTGGTCTCCCGGCCCGGCGCGCATCCTCGCCCTCGCCACGGGCCTTGCCGTTGCCGAATGGCTGCGCGGCCACATCCTCACGGGCTTTCCCTGGAACAGCCTCGGCATGGCCCTCGGCCAGCAGCTGCACCTGGCGCAGGTGGCGTCCCTCGTCGGGCTCTACGGCCTGACGGTGCTTGCGGCGGCGATTCTCGCGGCACCGGCGACCCTCGCCGACGACGGCGGGCACTGGCGTCGTGCGGGGCCGACGGTCGCCGGCCTGCTCGTCCTCGCCGCCATGGCCGGCTACGGATTGTGGCGGCTGCCCGGAAGCCCCTCACCGACCGTGCCGGGCGTTGCGTTGCGCATCATGCAGCCAAACCTGCCGCAGGATGCCAAGTTCCGTCCCGAGAACCGGGAGGCGATCCTCAACCGCTATCTTGCGCTCAGCGACAACGGGCCCGCCGTGCAGGGTGACGGCGTCGCGCCTGCCGGTGCGGCTCGGGGCATGGATGGCGTCACCCATCTCGTCTGGCCCGAAAGCGCCTTTCCATTCCTTCTCGCGCGCGACCCCGATGCCCTTGGCGCCATCGCGGCGCTTCTGCCGCCCGGGGCTGTGCTCGTCACGGGCGCCGCGCGGGCGATGGAGCCGCTCCCCGGCGAGACGAGCCTGCGCTTCTTCAATGCGGTCCAGGTCGTCGACGACGAAGGCCGCATCACCGGCATCTACGACAAGGTTCACCTTGTCCCCTTCGGCGAATACCTGCCGCTGGACGGGCTGCTGCGCCGTCTGGGCCTGCGCCAGTTCGTGCATGCGCCGGGCGGCTTCGAGGCCGGGCGCGAGCGAACCGTCCTACCGGTGCCGGGCCTGCCGCCGGTGGCGGCGCTCATCTGCTACGAGGCGATCTTTCCGGGCGCGGTGGTGCCGCAGGACGGCACGCGTCCCGGCGTTCTGATCAATGTCACGAACGATGCCTGGTTCGGTGAGACGCCCGGCCCCTACCAGCACATGGCGCAAGCCCGGCTACGCAGCATTGAGGAAGGTATTCCTCTCGTGCGGGCGGCCAACACCGGCATCTCGGCGGTCGCCGACGGCTACGGCCGGGTCATCGCCTCGCTGCCGCTGGGGACGGAGGGGATTCTCGATGCCCCCTTGCCTGAAGCGCTGTCACCGACGATTTATGCCCGGCTCGGGGATGTGGTATTCTGGTTCTTCACCTTGAGTGTAGCCGCCGGCGCGATGACCGCACGGCGACATGGCCGGGTGGGCCGCGACGAACGGACGGGAAGACCATGAGAACAGCGCCTGCGAGCGTCAAGAAAGTCCCCAATCCGATCGACAAGCACGTCGGCAGTCGCGTGCGCATGCGACGCATGTTCGTCGGCATGAGCCAGGAAAAGCTTGGCGAATCCCTCGGCCTGACTTTCCAGCAGGTGCAGAAGTACGAAAAGGGCACGAACCGCATCGGCGCGAGCCGCCTCCAGCAGATCGCCAAGGTGCTCGGCGTGCCGGTAGAGTTTTTCTTTGACGGCGCGCCGGCGGCGGACGGCGTCATCGGCGGTGGCTTCGCCGAGGCGCCATCCTCGAGCTATGTGTCCGACTTCCTGTCGACGAGCGAGGGCGTGCAGCTCACCAAGGCCTTCATCCGCATCAAGGACGCGAAGGTGCGCCGGCGCATCGTCGACCTCGTCGTCGCTCTCGCCGATACGGAAGGCGAGGACGCTTGACGCCGTCCGTTTCGTTCGCTCTATCGAACCCGTCCGTCATTCCATCTTGACCCTGTGCGTCCGGGCTGTCACAACACCTCGCCTTTGGGCCAGAGCCCGTTCCGACCGGACTGCGATGCAATCCGGTCTGTAACACGGTCTCTTTCCTGGAGCTCGGAGACGGGCCTTGGCGTGTGACGAAAGGATCGGGAACGTGGCGCGTTCGGACTATCTCTTCACCAGCGAATCCGTTTCGGAAGGCCATCCTGACAAGGTCTGCGACCGGATCTCGGACACGATTGTCGACGCCTATCTCGGCGCCATGCCGGAGGCGCGCGTCGCCTGCGAGACGCTGGCGACCACCAACCGCGTCGTCATCGCCGGCGAGGTGCGCGGCCCGTCCGACATCACGAACGACTATCTCGCCCACCTCGCCCGCCTTGCCATCAAGGACATCGGCTACGAGCAGGAAGGCTTCCACTGGGAGACGGCCAAGGTCGAGGTACACCTCCATGCCCAGTCGGCGCACATCGCGCAGGGCGTCGATGCTTCCGGCAACAAGGACGAGGGCGCCGGCGACCAGGGCATCATGTTCGGCTACGCCTGCCGCGAGACGCCCGAGCTGATGCCCGCCCCGATCTACTACGCTCACGAGATCCTCAAGACGCTGACCGCCGCGCGCAAGTCCGGCGAGACCGGCCTGCTCGGTCCCGACGCCAAGAGCCAGGTGACGGTGCGCTACGCCGACGGCAAGCCGGTCGGCGTCACCCAGATCGTGGTCTCGACCCAGCACATCGAGAGCCATGCCGGCAAGGAGCTGACCTCGCACGACATCCGCGCGATCGTGGAGCCCTATGTGCGCAAGTCGCTGCCCGCGGGCTGGGTCGACGACAAGACCGTCTGGCACGTCAACCCGACGGGCAAGTTCGTGATTGGCGGTCCGGATGGCGACTGCGGCCTGACCGGGCGCAAGATCATCGTCGACACCTACGGCGGGGCGGCGCCGCACGGGGGCGGTGCCTTCTCGGGCAAGGACCCGACCAAGGTCGACCGCTCGGCCGCCTATGCCGCGCGCTACCTCGCCAAGAACGTGGTGGCGGCGGGCCTCGCCCAGCGCTGCACCATCCAGCTCTCCTACGCCATCGGCGTCTCCAGGCCCCTGTCGCTCTATGTCGACCTGCACGGCACCGGCGAGGTCGAGGAGGCGCGGCTCGAGCGCGTGCTGATGGACGTGATGGACCTGTCGCCGCGCGGCATCCGCCAGCACCTCGGCCTCAACCGGCCGATCTACGCCCGCACCTCGGCCTACGGTCATTTCGGCCGCGCTCCCGAGGCGGACGGTGGCTTCTCCTGGGAGCGCACCGATCTCGCCGGCGCCATCCGCGCCGCGCTCGGCTGAGGCAGGTATCCGGACGAGACGCGTGATCGCGGAGCAGGACAGGGGCGGCGCCTTCTTCGGGCGCCGCAAGGGCCACAAGCTGCGCGACAACCACGCCCGCCTGCTGGCGGAGGTGTTGCCGCGGCTGCGCCTGCCGGCGGGCACGGATAAGCTCGCCCCCGCGGGCCTGTTCCCGCATCCGGTCCGTGAGGTCTGGCTCGAGATCGGCTTCGGCGGCGGCGAGCACCTTCTCGCCCGCGCCCGCGAGAACCCGGACATCGGCTTCATTGGCTGCGAGCCCTTCGTCAATGGCGTGGCGAAGCTCCTTGCCGGCGTCGAGGAGCACGCCATCGCCAACCTGCGTGTCTGGGACGATGATGCGACCCTCGTCCTGCCGCGTCTGCCCGAGGCCTCTATCGGGCGCGTCTTCGTGCTCTATCCTGACCCCTGGCCGAAGCGCCGCCACCGCAAGCGGCGCTTCATCGGCGAGGAGACCCTCGCCGCGCTTGCGCGCGTCATGCGGCCGGGCGCCGAGCTACGCTTCGCCACCGACATCGACGACTATGCCGCCTGGGCGCTGGCGCGGATCGACCGCAGCGGCCTCTTCGCCTGGCAGGCCGAGCGGGCGGACGACTGGCGCCAGCCCTGGACGGGCTGGCCCGGCACGCGCTACGAGGCCAAGGCGCTGCGGGAAGGGCGCCTGCCGATGTATCTCACCTTCGTGCGGCGCTGACGGGTTCCTTTTCCCCGTCGCTCGGCCGTTTCCGCTTGTGGAAAAGCCGCGTTTTCGTTATGACACCACCGTTCGGTGGGGCGCTGCATCCTGTGTGCGGCGGAGTTTGCCATTAGCTTCGTGCGAGATGGGCTCCGTGCCGCAAGACCCCCGCTCCCCGACATTGATCAGACGCTCTCCGTCGCCGGTTCAAGACGCCGGCACGGCCGCCGGGCCGCATGGTGCAGGCGGGCGGCCACTACCGCATGGAATACGTGCGTATTCCGTGCGGCCGGCGACAGGGGGCGTGATGCAACACCAGCCGCCGGCGTTGTCCGCCTTGATCGGCGTTAGGAGACCGAATGTCCGTATCCGCTCACCAGGCCCCGTCCCGTGAAGATTTCGCGGCGCTTCTCGAAGAGTCCTTCTCGCATGCCGAGCCCGTCGAGGGTTCCGTCGTCAAGGGCCGCGTCGTCGCCATCGAGAAGGACGTCGCCGTCATTGATATCGGCCTGAAGACCGAAGGCCGCGTTGCTCTCAAGGAATTCGTCGGTCCGGGTCGGGACCAGTCGCTCGAGGTGGGTGACGAGGTCGAGGTTTACCTGGAGCGCATCGAGAATGCGCTCGGTGAAGCCGTCATCTCGCGCGACAAGGCGCGCCGGGAAGAGAGCTGGGTCAAGCTCGAGAAGGCCTTCGAGGACAATGAGAAGGTCACAGGCATCATCTTCAACCAGGTCAAGGGCGGCTATACCGTCGACCTCGACGGTGCCGTGGCCTTCCTGCCGCGTTCGCAGGTCGACATCCGTCCGGTGCGCGACGTCACGCCGCTCATGGGCGTGCCGCAGCCGTTCCAGATCCTCAAGATGGACCGCCGCCGCGGCAACATCGTGGTCTCGCGCCGCACGGTGCTCGAGGAGACGCGCGCCGAGGCCCGCTCCGAGCTCGTGGCCAACCTCGAGGAGGGGCAGGTCGTCGAGGGTGTGGTCAAGAACATCACCGAGTACGGCGCCTTCGTCGACCTCGGCGGCATCGACGGCCTGCTGCACGTCACCGACATGGCGTGGCGGCGCGTCAACCACCCGACCGACGTCGTCTCGATCGGCCAGACCGTCAAGGTCAAGATCATCAAGATCAACCACGAGACGCACCGCATCTCGCTCGGCATCAAGCAGCTGCTGGCCGATCCGTGGGAAGGCATCGCCGGCCGCTACCCGGTCAACGCCCGCTTCAAGGGCCGCGTGACGAACATCACCGACTACGGTGCGTTCGTCGAGCTCGAGCCGGGCATCGAGGGCCTCATCCACGTCTCCGAGATGAGCTGGACGAAGAAGAACGTCCACCCCGGCAAGATCGTGTCGACCTCCCAGGAGGTCGAGGTGCAGATTCTCGAGGTCGATCCGGTCAAGCGCCGCATCTCGCTCGGCCTCAAGCAGACCCTGCAGAACCCGTGGGATGCCTTCGCCGAGAAGTTCCCGATCGGTTCCGTCGTCGAGGGCGAGGTCAAGAACAAGACCGAATTCGGCCTCTTCATCGGTCTCGACGGCGACGTCGACGGCATGGTCCACCTGTCGGATCTCGACTGGAACCGTCCCGGCGAGCAGGTCATCGAGGAGTTCAAGAAGGGCGACGTGGTGCGTGCCGTCGTTCTCGACGTCGACGTCGAGAAGGAGCGCATCTCGCTCGGCATTAAGCAGCTCGAGGGCGACCCCTTCGCCGATGCCGGCGATGTCAAGAAGGGCGCCGTCGTCACCTGCGAGGTGGTCGAGGTGAAGGATTCCGGCATCGAGGTGAAGATCGTCGACACCGACATGACCGCCTTCATCCGCCGCGCCGAGCTCGCGCGGGACCGCTCCGAGCAGCGCCCCGAGCGCTTCGCCCCGGGCGAGAAGGTCGATGCCCGCGTCGTGCAGTTCGACCGCAAGGCCCGCCGCATCCAGCTCTCCATCAAGGCCCTCGAGGTCGCGGAGGAGAAGGAGGCGATCGCCCAGTACGGTTCGACCGACTCGGGCGCCTCGCTCGGCGACATCCTCGGCGCCGCCCTCAAGCGCGCCAACGAGAAGAAGTAAGCCGCGATCTTCGTTGCGGGACGGCCATGCTGCCCCGCAGCACGATCTGCAGGTGATCCTCGCAAGCGACCCGCCCGGCCTCCGGGCGGGTTTTGCTTTGCCTGCTTTTTGTCACCGCCCCGCCTTGCCCGTGACGGGGCCCGGGGCTAGTGTCCACGGCGTCCCGACCAGCCGAGGTGAAGAGCCGAGCTTCGCCAATGACATACGATGCCGACATCATGGCAGACCGCCGGCGCCTGAGGCGCAAGCTCTCGTTCTGGCGCGTCCTTGCCGTCTTCGCCCTCATCGCCGTCGTGGTCGCGCTCGGTGCGCGGTTCGGCGCGGGTTCGGTGGTCACGGGTGACCAGATCGCCGCCATCCGCATCGGCGGCTTCATCAGTGGCGACCAGCGCACGCTCGACCTCATCAGGCGAGTCAAGGACGCCCGCTCGGTGCGCGCCGTGCTGGTGCGCGTCGACAGCCCCGGCGGCACCACCTCCGGCGCCGAGGCGATCTATACGGCGCTGCGCGAGCTCGCCGCGGAGAAGCCGACGGTCGCGCTCGTCGACGGCCTCGCCGCCTCCGGCGGCTATATCACCGCCCTTGCGGCCGAGCGCATCGTCTCGCGCGATACCTCGCTCGTCGGCTCCATCGGCGTCCTGATCCAGTATCCCAACCTCGCCGGCCTGCTCGACACCCTCGGAGTGAAGGTGGAGGAAGTGAAGTCGAGCCCGCTCAAGGCGGCGCCGAACGGGTTCGAGCCCACTTCGCCGGAGGCGCGCGCCGCGCTCGAGAGCGTCGTTCGCGATTCCTTCGCCTGGTTCAAGGGCCTTGTCGGCCAGCGTCGCTCCCTCTCCGGCCCCGCGCTCGACCAGGTATCCGACGGGCGTGTCTTCACCGGTCGCCAGGCGAAGGAACTTGGTCTCGTCGACGAACTCGGCGGCCAGCGCCAAGCGGTGGCATGGCTCGAGAAGGAGAAGAAGCTCGCCAGCGATCTGCCGGTCCGGGAATGGAAGGCCGAGAGCGAGCGGCTCGGCCTGTCGTTCTGGTCGCTCCTCGGCCGCGCGGCAGCTTTCGCCGGTTATGACGACCTGGCCGGTGCGCTGCGGGCGGCTGCGCTGCGCGAAGAAGCGGGACGGCTTGACGGTCTCCTCGCCGTCTGGCACCCTTCGTTTCAAAATAATTGAAATTTCAAAGGGATAGGCGGGGGATATGATCAAGTCCGAGCTCGTGTTGCGGATCGCCGAGCAGAATCCGCACCTCTACCAGCGCGATGTCGAGAATATCGTCAATGCGATCCTCGAGGAGATTACTCGCGCGCTCGCGCGAGGCGATCGGGTCGAGCTGCGCGGGTTCGGCGCCTTTTCGGTCAAGCAGCGCAATGCGCGCGTTGGCCGCAACCCGCGCACGGGCGAGACGGTCGATGTTGCATCGAAGATGATTCCCGTCTTCAAGACCGGCAAGGAGATGCGCCTGCGCCTCAACGGCAGCGCCGCCGCCCCGGCGGCGGGCAGGAAGGCCGCTGTGAGCGTGAGCGCGTGAGCGAAGTGGAGCCGTGACGTTGAAGCGCTTCGTCAAGTTTCTGGTGCTGGCGCCAGTCGCGGTCGTCATCGTGCTCCTGGCGGTGGCCAACCGCGCGCCGGTCCAGCTGTCCTTTGATCCCTTCTCGCGCACAGAGCCGGCTCTTGCCGTGACGGTGCCATTCTTTGTCGTGATCTTCGCTGCGGTGATACTCGGCGTCCTCGTCGGCGGCATTGCCGCCTGGCTCGCCCAGGGCAAGCACCGCAAGGCGGAGAAGCGCTATCGCCGCGAGGCGGACCGATGGCGCAGCGAGGCCGAACAACTGCGCGGCACCACCGTGCGGGCCGCGCTGCCGAAGGCGTGAGCCGCTGAAGCATTTCAGCCGGCTTCGCTGTTGCGTCACCGGGGGTACCCGATGGACAAGCCGGTGCCGTCGTGCCACTTGCAGGCGTCATGTCCACCATCGTCAAGATCTGCGGGTTGAGAAGCGCCGAGGCCGTCGCTGCGGCGCTGGCGGCGGGCGCCGACATGGTCGGCTTCGTCTTCTTTCCCAAGAGCCCGCGCAATGTCTCGCTCGCCGAGGCTGTCGCCCTCGCCGGGTTCGTGCGCGGCCGCGCCGAGATCGTCGCGCTCACCGTCGATGCCGACGACGCGGCGATCGCCGCCATCCGCGATCGCCTGAAGCCCGACTGGTTCCAGCTCCACGGCAAGGAAACGCCCGAGCGCGCGGCCGCCATCCGGCGGCTCGCCGGCACGCAGGTGATGAAGGCGATCGGCGTCAGCGAGCCGGCAGACCTCGCTCGCCACGCTCCCTATGCGGCGGTCGTCGACCGCCTGCTGTTCGATGCCAAGCCGCCGAAGGGGGCTGTGCTGCCCGGCGGCAACGGCATCGCGTTCGACTGGGATATCCTCGCGGCTGGGGCCGGGGGGCGGCCCTTCATGCTCTCGGGCGGGCTCGATCCCGACAATGTGGGCACAGCCGTCGAGCGGCTGACGGATGTTCCAGGTTTCGTCGGCGTCGACGTGTCCTCCGGGGTGGAGAGCGCGCCGGGCGAGAAGGACGCTGGTAGAATCGCTGCCTTTGTCGCCGCGGCGCGGGCGTGAAGGCGTCACGGTCACGGTGGCCCTGCCGGCCGCTTTGGCTTATGCAACGGGAGACCTCGGCGGCGAGCCGGTTCCCGCTGTCGCACGAACAGAGAATGGACGAGGCGCGGGCCGAGGCTCCGCCGCTTGAGAAGGATGAAGGTCGCGTGACTGTGCAACCGCTCAACTCCTACCGCTCGGGGCCCGATGAGCGCGGCCATTTCGGCATGTTCGGCGGCCGCTTCGTCGCCGAGACGCTGATGCCCGTCATCCTCGAGGTCGAGAAGGCCTATGCCGCGGCCAAGGACGATCCCGCCTTCCAGGCAGAGATGGACGGCTATCTCGCCCATTATGTCGGTCGGCCGAGCCCGCTCTATTATGCGGAGCGCCTGACGGAGCGCCTGCGTGAAGGTGCCGGCGGCAAGGGCGCGAAGATCTATCTCAAGCGCGAGGAGCTCAACCACACGGGCTCGCACAAGGTCAACAACGTGCTCGGCCAGATCCTGCTGGCCCGCCGCATGGGCAAGAAGCGCATCATCGCCGAGACCGGCGCGGGCCAGCACGGCGTCGCGACGGCGACGCTGTGCGCGCGCTTCGGCCTCGAATGCGTCATCTACATGGGCGCCGTCGACGTCGAGCGGCAGAAGCCCAATGTCTTCCGCATGCAGATGCTCGGGGCCACTGTGGTGCCCGTCCAGTCCGGCTCGCGCACCCTCAAGGACGCCATGAATGAGGCGCTGCGCGACTGGGTGACGAATGTCGCCACCACTTATTACTGCATCGGCACGGTGGCGGGCCCCCATCCCTATCCCGGCATGGTGCGCGACTTCCAGGCCGTCATCGGCAAGGAAACGCGCGAGCAGATACTTGCGGCCGAGGGGCGGCTGCCCGATTCGCTCGTCGCCTGCATCGGCGGCGGCTCCAATGCCATGGGCCTGTTCTATCCCTTCCTCGACGACAAGGATGTCGAGATCTACGGCGTCGAGGCGGCCGGCCACGGCCTTGCGAGCGGCCAGCACGCGGCCTCGCTCACCGGCGGGCGGCCGGGCGTGCTGCACGGCAACCGCACCTATCTGCTGATGGACGACGACGGCCAGATCGCCGAGGCTCACTCCATCTCGGCCGGGCTCGACTATCCGGGCATCGGCCCCGAGCACGCCTTCCTGCACGAGACCGGCCGCGTCACCTACATCTCCGCGACGGACAAGGAGGCGCTCGAGGCCTTCATGCTCCTGTCCAAGCTCGAGGGCATCATCCCTGCCCTCGAGCCGGCCCATGCGCTGGCCAAGGTGGTCGAGCTCGCGCCGCAAAAGCCTCAGGACCACATCATGGTCGTCAATCTCTCCGGCCGCGGCGACAAGGACGTGCCGCAGGTCGCCGACATCCTTGGAGGACAGTTCTGATGAGCCGCATCGACCGGCGCTTTGCCGCCTGCCGCGCCGAGGGCCGCGCGGCGCTCGTGACCTTCGTCACGGCCGGTGATCCGGATGCCGACACCTCGCTCGCAATCCTGAAGGCGTTGCCCCGCGCCGGCGCCGATCTCATCGAGATCGGCATGCCCTTCACCGATCCGATGGCGGATGGCCCGGCCATCCAGCTCTCCTCGCAGCGGGCGCTGAAGGGCGGCCAGACGCTTAAGAAGACCCTCGACATGGTGCGCGCCCTCCGCGCGGGCGAGGCGGACACGCCTGTCATCCTGATGGGCTATTACAATCCCATCTACATCTATGGCGTCGAGCGCTTTCTGAAGGATGCGCGTGAAGCCGGCGTCGACGGCCTCATCGTGGTCGACCTGCCGCCGGAGGAGGACGACGAGCTCTGCGTCCCGGCGCTAAAGGCGGGGCTGTCCTTCATCCGTCTCGCCACGCCGACAACGGACGACGCGCGCCTGCCGGCTGTGCTCGCCAACACTTCGGGCTTCGTCTACTACGTTTCGATCACCGGCATCACCGGCAGCGCGACGCCGGATTTCGGCGCCGTGGCGCAGTCGGTGGCGCGCATCAAGGCCCATACGAACCTGCCGGTCGTCGTCGGTTTCGGCGTCAAGACCGGCGAGCACGCGGCGGCCATCGCCCGCGGCGCCGACGGCGTCGTGGTCGGCTCCGCCCTCGTCGAGGCCGTGCGCGCCTCGCTCGACGGCGAGGGGCGGGCGACGGCAGGGACGCTCGCAGCCGTGGAGGCGCTGGTGGGCGAGCTCGCCGCCGGCGTGCGCTCGGCCGCCAAGGCAACGGCGGCGTGAGGACGAGGCCCTCTCCCGTTCCCCGGATGAGGGAGAGGCGCCACCTTTGCAACACCGTCGCACCTAGCGAAAAGCCTCGCGAAGGTCTATGTGAAGGCCGCGTGACGGTATATCGGGGTTGCGGCCAGGTTCCGTGACCCATTCGGCGTGGCGGGTCCACGCCGGGACACCAGAGGTTGCCCCCGTGAACTGGATTTCAGACGTCGTACGGCCCAAGATCAAGACGCTGTTCAAGCGTGAAGTGCCGGAAAATCTCTGGATCAAGTGCCCCGAAACGGGGCAGATGGTCTTCCACAAGGACGTCGAGGCCAACCTCTTCGTCATCCCGGGCTCCGATTATCACCTGCGCATGGGCGCCAAGGCGCGCCTCGCCTCCTTCTTCGACGGCGGCGCATGGGAAGAGATCGCCCTGCCAGAGGTGCCGACCGACCCGCTCAAGTTCCGCGACGAGAAGCGCTATGTCGACCGCCTGCGCGACGCCCGCGCCAAGACCGGCATGCAGGATGCCGTCCAGGTTGGCGTGGGCGAGGTCGAGGGTGCGACCATCACCGCGGCGGTACAGGATTTCGAGTTCATGGGTGGCTCGCTCGGCATGGCCGCAGGCGAGGCGATCATCACCGGCATGGAAACCGCGCTCGCCCGCCGCACGCCCTTCGTGCTCTTCGTCTCCTCGGGCGGTGCGCGCATGCAGGAGGGCATCCTCTCGCTCATGCAGATGCCGCGCACGACGGTGGCGGTGCGCAAGCTCAACGAGGCCCGTCTGCCCTATATCGTGGTGCTGACCAACCCGACGACCGGCGGCGTCACCGCCTCCTACGCCATGCTGGGCGACGTGCACATTGCCGAGCCGGGCGCCCTCATCGGCTTCGCGGGTCCGCGCGTCATCGAGCAGACGATCCGCGAGAAGCTGCCGGAAGGCTTCCAGCGCTCGGAATATCTCCGGGAGCACGGCATGGTCGACATGGTCGTTCACCGCCGGGACGTGAAGGCGACCGTCGCCAGGCTGTGCCGCCTGCTGATGAAGCAGGACAAGCCCGCCGTCGTCGCGCCTCCTGCGGATATGCAGGCGCTCGACGCCGCCGCGGAATAACGATCAGCCCCAGACGGCCGGGGACCGCCATGGAATCGTCCGATGCCATGCTCGCGCGCTTTCTCGCGCTGCATCCCAAGACGATCGATCTGTCCCTCGGCCGCATCGAGCGGCTGCTGACGCGCCTCGGTGCCCCCCAGCGCCAGCTGCCGCCGGTCATCCACGTGGCCGGGACCAACGGCAAGGGCTCGACAATCGCCTTCATGCGAGCGGTTCTGGAGGCGGCCGGGCTCGTCGTTCACGTCTACACCTCGCCGCATCTCGTGCGCTTCCACGAGCGCATCCGGCTCGGCCGTCCCGGCGGCGGCCGCTTCGTCGGCGAGGACCGGCTCGTCGCGGCTCTCGAGCGCTGCGAGGACGCCAATGGTGGTGCTCCGATCACGGTGTTCGAGATCACGACGGCAGCGGCCATGTTGCTCTTCGCCGAGACGCCGGCCGACGTGCTGCTGCTCGAGGTCGGGCTCGGCGGACGCCTCGATGCCACCAACGTCGTCGAGACGCCGCAAGCCTGTGTCGTGACGCCGGTCTCGCTCGACCATGCCGATTATCTCGGCGACAACGTCATGCGCATCGCCGCGGAGAAGGCCGGCATCTTCAAGCGCGGCGCACCTGCGATCATCGCGCCGCAGGAGCCGGAGCCCACGGCCGTCCTCGAAGCGGCGGCGGAGCGCGTCGGCGCCCGCTCGATCCTCGTCGGCGGACAGGACTTTCATGTGCACGAGGAGCGCGGGCGCCTCGTCTACCAGGACGAGCAGGGGCTCATCGACCTGCCCCTGCCGCGGCTCGCCGGCCGTCACCAACTCGTCAACGCGGGAACGGCGCTCGCCACCCTGCGGGCGGCCGGTTATGGGCGCCTGCCGGCGGAGGCCTTCGAGGCCGGCATGAGCCGCGCCGAATGGCCCGCCCGCATGCAGCGTCTGCGCCAGGGCAGCCTCGTCGATCTTGCCCCGGACGGGGCGGAGCTGTGGCTTGACGGCGGCCACAATCCGGACGGAGGCCGCGCGCTCGCCGCCGCCTTCGCGGAACTCGAGGAGCGGCATCCCGCCCCGCTCGTCATGATCGTCGGTATGCTCGGCACCAAGGATGCCGACGGCTTCCTGAAGCCTTTCGTGGGCCTCGCTCAGGAACTCATCGCCGTGCCGATCCCCTCGCAGCTCGCCGCCCGCCCGGCCGAGGAGGTCGCGGGTATCGCCCGCTCCGTCGGCCTGCAGGCGCGGGCCAGCGACAGCGTCGAGGCGGCGCTCGCGGGGTTAAGGGCGACGGAGCGGGAACGCCCGCCGCGCATTCTCGTGACGGGCTCGCTCTATCTCGCCGGGGACGTGCTGGCGGCCAACGGCACCCTTCCGCAATAGGCTCGGATCGCGAACGTCCCCCGGCGGCCGAGCGGGCGCGGCTACTCGTCCTCGCCGAAGCGCTCGGCGAGCAGGGTTGTGATGGCGTCGAGGCAGGCCTGCGCATCCTCGCCCCTGGCCGTCACGGTGATGCTGGTGCCCTGCGCGGCGGCAAGGGTCAGGAGACCCATGATCGAACGCCCGCCAACGGTTTCGCCGCAGCGGGTCACCGTGACGTCGGCGCCGAAACGCTCGACGGTCTGCACGAATTTGGCCGAGGCACGGGCATGCAGACCCTTGCGGTTGATGATCGGCAATTCGCGCGCCAGCGCGCCGTCCGGCACCGGCGCCGGGGGGCAGTCGTCGTTGTCGAAGGTGTCGATGTCCACTGCGACAACCGCCGTCACTTGCCGGCGAGCACCCGGCTCGCCACGTTGATATATTTGCGGCCCGCTTCCTGCGCCTGCAGCACGGCATCTTCCAGCGGCTTCTCGTCGCGCACGCTGGCAAGCTTGATGAGCATGGGCAGGTTGATGCCCGCCACCACCTCGACCTTGCGCCCGTTCATCACCGAGATCGCGAGATTCGAGGGGGTGCCGCCGAACATGTCGGTGAGCACGACCACCCCTTCGCCCGTGTCGACCTGGCCTACCGCCGCCAGAATGTCCCTGCGGCGGCTCTCCATGTCATCATCCGGACCGATGGTGATGGTTTCGAACTGTTTCTGAGGGCCAACCACGTGCTCCAGCGCGGCGCGAAATTCCGTCGCCAGGCAGCCGTGGGTCACCAGCACAAGACCGATCATTCAAGAACCCGTGGCCCCGCCACCCAAAAGGAAGCGCCCATTTTGTGCATTGCGGCGGCAAGTGCAAGTGCCTGCGACCATTTGGTCATCATTCAGACAAAAGGTGCAGCATCGGACGCTCGAATCGCGCCAGCATGCCAAGGATTATGGCGGCCGTCACGCCTGCGTCGCCACCAAGAACCCGCATTCGCGGCAAGGTGATGCCCTCGACGGTCACCGTCCGGTCTGTGAATTGCGGGTATCGTTCCGGTGGCTCGATGTCGCAATCGACCACGAGGCGCACGACCGCCGCGCCCTCGGCCTCCATGGTGACGATTCCGAGGCCGCGCACCTCGAGGAGGCCCGCAAGAGCCATCGGGGCACGGGCGACGAGCCGACCGTTGCAGGCGCTCACGCGGCAGCGGTCGTCGCTGACGAGGCAGGCGAAGCGCCCGCTCGCCTGCGCTCCGGCGACGAGGGCGAGCGCCAGCCGCGACTTGCCGCTCCCCGACGCCCCGCGGATAAGGATGCCCGCCTCGTCCACGAGGACGCAGCCGGCATGGATTGTCGCAGGCGGGGCCGGGGCGGCAGCGGCGGTCATGAACGCACGGCAGCCGGCAGGCGTACCACGAAGCGGGCGCCAAGGCATTGCGGCTCCGCGCCGGCGGCGGGTGCCATTCGGTTTTCGCCCCAGATACGGCCCCGGTGCGCTTCGACGATCTGACGGGAGATGGACAGGCCGAGGCCCGAGTTCTGGCCGAAGCCCTGTTCCGGCCGGTCGGTGTAGAAGCGCTCGAAGATGCGTTCCAGGGCATGGGGCGGAATGCCCGGCCCGTCGTCGTCGACGGTGATGTCGATCTCGCCGCGGATGCGCTGCATCGTCACGCGTACTTCGTGGCCCGGCGGCGAGAAGGAGCGCGCGTTGTCGATGAGGTTGTTGACGACCTGGCCGAGCCGGCTGTCGTGACCCATGACGAGATAGGCGTCGCGCTGCGGGCTGTCCTTGATCACGAGGCGGATCGGGGCCGATTCGGCGCCGCGCACTTCGTTGGCCACCGTCACCACGGCCTCCAGCAGCCGGCGCAGGTCGACCGGCTCGGCCTCGGCGCGGGCGAGTTCGGCGTCGAGCCGCGAGGCGTCCGAGATGTCGCTGATCAGGCGGTCGAGCCGTTTGACGTCGTGCTGGATGACGGCGAGCAGTCGCTTGCGCGACTCCTCGTTGCGGGCGAGCGGCAGCGTCTCGACGGCGCTGCGCAGCGAGGTGAGCGGGTTCTTGAGCTCGTGTGCCACGTCCGCCGCGAATGTCTCGATGGCCTCGATGCGGTTGTAGAGCGCCCGCGTCATGTCGCGCAGGGCGCCCGAGAGATGCCCGATCTCGTCCGAGCGGTCGGTGAAGTCCGGAATCTCCTGCCGCGACTTGATGCCTCGGCGCACCCGCTCCGCGGCCTCGGCGAGACGGCGCATTGGGCCGGCGATGGTGCCGGCGAGCAGCACCGACAGCACGAGCATGACGGCGGCCGCGACCGCGAAGACCCGGAGCAGCGCCCAGCGCTCGGCGGCGATGATGGTGTCGATATCGCCACCCTGGGTGGAGAGGACGAGCGCCCCGCGCACGGTGCGGAAACGCTGGATGGGCACGGCGACGGATACGGTCGTCTCGCCGCGGGTGTTGACCCGCACGACGCTGCCCGGCAGGCCGGTCAGCGCCTTCTGCACCTCGGGCAGGGATTTGCCGCTCGTTGCCGTGATGTCGTCGGCGAAGGGCGTGCCCGATCGGCCGAAGAGGCGCTTCAGCCACTTCCAGCCGCTTTCGAGGAACGTCGGCTCATCCTGCGAGATCGGAGGCAGGTCGAAGCTGAGGATGTCACCGCGCGAATAGAGATTGCGCGAATCGAGCAGAAGGTAGCCCTCCCGGTCGTAGATGCGCGCGCGCGTGCGCGTGGGCGTCACCAACCGGCGCAGCAGCGGCGCCACACGCTCGGGATTGATGGAGAACTCGAGCGGCGAGAAATCCTCCTGCAGGCCCGAGCTCTCGCCCGCCTGAAGCTGCAGCAGCTTGTCGGGATCGATGGTGATCGTGTCGGTCTCGACCGTCGCCGAGGCGGCAATGGCGCCGGCGATAATCTCGCCCTGGGTGAGCAGGCTCTGCACGCGCGCGTCGATGAGGCCGGCGCGGAACTGGTTGAGATAGAGGAAGCCGAGGAAGAGGGCGACGAGCCCGGCGAGGTTCAGGACGACGATGCGCCGCGTCAGGCTCGACGACAGGCGCGTGACGACCGCCTGGCCGACGCGGCTCACCCGGCGGGCAAGGCCGGCACGGGCCGGCACCCGTGTACCCGCCTCGGCACCGTCGGCCGCTGTCCGGGTCTCGTCGAATGGTTCGGCGGTCATTCTTCCTCGCGACCGCATCGCGCCGGCCAGTGGCCGGCGACTCTCGTGCCCATCTGCCGTCAGGTTTCCTTGAATCGGTAGCCGACCCCGTACAGCGTCTCGATCATGTCGAAGCTGTTGTCGACGGCCTTGAACTTCTTGCGCAGGCGCTTGATGTGGCTGTCGATGGTGCGGTCGTCGACATAGACTTGGTCGTCATAGGCCGCGTCCATCAGCGCGTTGCGGCTCTTCACGACGCCGGGGCGCTGCGCCAGCGCCTGCAGGATGAGGAACTCGGTCACCGTCAGCGTGACGGGATCGTTCTTCCACGTGCAGGTATGGCGCTCCGGATCCATCTTGAGAAGGCCCCGCTCCAGCACCTTCGCGTCGCTCTCGCGAACCGTCCCCTGCTCGCGCGGGCTCACGCGCCGCAGCACGGCCTTAACGCGCTCCACGAGGAGGCGCTGCGAGAAGGGTTTGCGGATGAAGTCGTCGGCGCCCATCTTGAGTCCGAACAACTCGTCGATCTCCTCGTCCTTGGAGGTGAGGAAGATCACGGGCATGTCCGTCTTCTGGCGCAGGCGGCGCAGCAGCTCCATGCCGTCCATGCGCGGCATCTTGATGTCGAGGATGGCGAGATCCGGCGGGTTGGCCTTGAGGCCGTCCAGGGCCGACGCACCGTCCGTATACGTCTGTATGCGGTACCCCTCGGCTTCCAGTGCAATGGAAACGGAGGTCAGGATATTGCGGTCGTCGTCGACGAGGGCGATTGTCGGCATACTGGCTCGCTCGTTCGCAGGCATCAGTGAAGCCGAGCCTCCTGCGGGACGAGGACGGCCGAAATATGACGATGACTGCCGGGTGATCCTACAGCGTTCGGGCGCATAACGCCATGTCCGCCCCTTTACCGGAGACAATATTGATGTCCGCCGCCGCCGATTCAACCGCCGCGTTCGATCCGCGCTCCGCTGCCGCCCACCTCCTGCGCCGTGCCCGCTTCGGTGCCCTGGGGACGCTCGCGGCCGACGGCGCGCCCTATGTGTCCCTCGTCAATGTCGCGACGGCGATCGACGGCACGCCCGTCACTCTCATCTCGACGCTCGCCCTGCACACGCAGAACATCGCCCGCGACGCGCGCGTGTCGCTGCTCCTGACGCAGGTTGGCGCAGGGGATCCGAGCGCCCATCCGCGCATCACCCTCGCCGGCCGCGCCGTCGCGAGCGACGACGAGGCTCTGAAGCGCCGCTTTCTCGCCCGCCATCCCCTGTCGGCCGGCTATGCCGGCTTCAAGGATTTCGCCTTCTACCGCATCGAGATCACCGGAGCCCATCTCGTCGCCGGCTTCGGCCGCATCGTCGACCTTGCGCCGCAGGACCTCGTCGATGACCTGGCCGGCGCGGAGCACCTCGTCGAGAACGAGGCCGGCGCCGTCGCGCATATGAACGAGGATCATGCCGATGCCCTCGCCCTCTATGCGACGAAGCTGCTCGGCCTGCCCGAGGGAAACTGGCGCGCGAGCGGCATCGACCGGCGCGGCCTCGACCTCGTCTGCGGCGATCTGACCGGGAGACTGGACTTCCCGGCCCCGATCGGGGCGCCGGGCGAGCTGCGGCATGTCTTGAAGGACCTCGCCGCCGAGGCGCGCCGGCGCTGACGCATGCGACAGATACCGCCGGCCGGCCTGTCCGGCTTTAGCCCGAGTGGCTGACGGCGTCGGCAACGCAGGGCAGACCTTTCCACGGTCTTGCCCGGGCTTGACCCGGCCATCCACGCCTTTGACGTTGTAGAACGTTCTACCGCGTGGATGCCCGCAACGAGCGCGGGCATGACGGCGGGTGCGATTGTGCTTCAACGCCGCGGCGCCGCCAGAAGGGAGCGTCGGATCTTCACCGGTCACGCTTCGCGGCCGCACGCCGTTGCCGGCAAGGGAGCAATTCCCTTCAATCGATTCGATGGAACGAGCGGTCTGTCACCGCACTTGAAAGTCTGCCATATGCCGGGCATCGATGGTTCCGGCGGCTGCGGCGCGCGGATACAAGTCTCGCGGCTTCAAGGTCCATCATGCGTGGCGGCGGGGGCGCAAGGAGGTCATTCGTGGACAACGTCGGCGTATTCAACGGCGCATGCGGCGCCGAGAGCTTCGGCTTCAAACGGCTCAAGCGCGTTTTCTGGAACTTCGAGGCCCCGCGCCTCTATGAGGAAGCGCTCAAGCGCGGCGAGGCGATGCTCGCCAGGGGCGGCGCCCTTGCGGCCGAGACCGGCGTCCATACCGGCCGCAGCCCGAAGGACAAGTTCATCGTCAAGGACGATGCGACGCGCGATGAGGTCTGGTGGGACAACAACGGCGCCATCACGCCGGATCAGTTCGACGCGCTGCTCGCCGATTTCCTCGCCCATGCCGAGGGCAAGGAACTCTTTGCACAGGATCTCTACGGCGGGGCCGACCCGGCCTATCGCGTCAATGCCCGTGTCTTCACGGAATATGCGTGGCACTCGCTCTTCATCCGCAACCTCCTGATCCGCCCCGACGAGAGTGAGCTCGCCCGCTTCGCGCCGCAGCTCACCATCGTCGACCTGCCGTCCTTCCGGGCCGATCCCGCGCGCCACGGCGTGCGCTCGCAGACCGTGATCGCCTGTGATTTCTCGCGCGGCATCGTCCTCATCGGCGGCACGTCCTATGCCGGCGAGATGAAGAAGTCGGTCTTCACCTTCCTCAACTACGCCCTGCCCGGAAAGGGCGTGATGCCGATGCACTGCTCCGCCAATACCGGCGAGCGCGGCGATGTCGCGGTCTTCTTCGGCCTGTCCGGCACCGGCAAGACGACGCTGTCGGCCGATCCCTCGCGCACGCTCATCGGCGACGACGAGCACGGCTGGAGCGCCGGCGGCGTCTTCAATTTCGAGGGCGGCTGCTATGCCAAGACCATCCGCCTGTCGCGCGAGGCCGAGCCCGAGATCTACGCGACCACCGAGCGCTTCGGCACCATCCTCGAGAACGTCGCGCTCGATCCGCTGACGCGCGCGCCGGATTTCGACGACGGCTCGAAGACCGAGAACACGCGCTGCGCCTATCCGCTCGACTTCATCCCGAATGCGAGCGCAACGGGCCGCGCTGGCATGCCGAAGAATATCGTCATGCTCACCTGCGACGCCTTCGGCATCCTGCCGCCCATCGCCAAGCTGACGCCGGCCCAGGCCATGTATCACTTCCTCTCCGGCTACACGGCGAAGGTCGCCGGCACGGAGAAGGGCGTGAAGGATCCTGAGGCCACCTTCTCGACCTGCTTCGGCGCGCCGTTCATGCCGCGCCACCCCTCGGTCTACGGCAATCTGCTGCGCGACCTCATCGCCAAGCACGGGGTCGATTGCTGGCTCGTCAACACCGGCTGGACGGGCGGCAAGTACGGCGTCGGCCGGCGCATGCCGATCCGCGTCACAAGGCGGCTCCTGACGGCGGCGCTCGACGGCTCGCTGAACCGGGCCGACTTCCGGCAGGATCCCTATTTCGGCTTCGCCGTGCCGACGTCAGTGCCCGGTGTCGAGCCGCACATCCTCTATCCGGTGAAGACCTGGGCCAGCAAGGCCGAGTTCGCCGAGACGGCAAAGCGCCTCGTCGGCATGTTCCGGGACAACTTCAAGAAGTTCGAGGACCACGTCGACGCCGACGTGCGTTCGGCCGGCCCCGATCTGTCGATCGCGGCCTGATCAACGGCTTGCGGGCGCGCGAGACGCGCCCGCGCCTCCGGGCGGCGCCCTAAAGCGGGCCCGTCAGAGGCGCTCGTCGCGCTTCGAGAGAGCGGCTCGCAGCCGGTGCGCGAGACGGCCGGCGATTCCGGTGAGGCGGACCTGCAGCGGGGCGAGGCGCGCGAGCATCCCGGCCATCAGGCGCTCCACCCGCGTCGTCGGTACAACGGCGGCCACATCCGCATCCTCGCTGTCGAGGATGAGCGAGATCGTATGGGCGACGCCGTCGTCGACGCCGCGGGCGACGAGCGTCACCGGGCCGAGCGCGATGCGGTCGCCCTCGCGCACCCCCTCCTCGAAGGTGTCGCTGAACAGGCTGCCAACCGTCTGGTCGCTGATGTCCTCGTCGACTGCGATGCCGTAGGTTTGCGCAAGCTCACCCAGCCTGATCTCCGGACCGAAGCTGAACACGCCGGCCGAGGCCCGCCCCTGGTGGCCCTCGAAGGGGGCGAACAGGCGGTCGAGCCGGTTGACGCGCTGCGGCGGTGCCAGGAAATAGCCGTAGTCGCCGACGCGCAGCACCCCGGCCTCCTCCGGGGTGAGGACGGCGTTGCGCCGCACGATGAGCACCGCGCGCGCCCAGGGCGGCAGCCCGCCCCGGTCCATCACCGGGCTGTCGGCGAGCACGGGATAGCCAACCATCTCGTAGTCGAGCTGGCCCGGCAGGTCGATCTCGACGCGGCTCACCTCCGGCGCCGGGTCGGCGAGCGCCACGCCGGTGCTCTGCGCCGCGCGGGTCACGGTCCAGCCCTGCAGAAGCAATGAGACCAGCACGACGAAGAAGGCAACGTTGAAATAGACCTCAGCCTGCGGCAGCTGCGACAACATGGGGATGGCGGCAAGGAAGATCGAAACGGCCCCGCGCAGGCCGACCCAGGAGATGAAGAGCTTCTCGCGCACCGGGAAGCGGAAGGGCGTCAGACAAAGCCAGACCGCCACGGGGCGTCCGATGAAGATGAGGAAGAGTGCGATCGCCAGCGCCGGCACGGCATGCCCGAGAAGATCGGCGGGCGTCACGAGCAGGCCGAGCATCAGGAACATGACGATCTGGCACAGCCAGGTCGCCGCGTTGTGGAAGCTCAGGATCGAGGCGAAGGCCCTGACGGGCCGGTTGCCCACGATGATTCCGGCGAGGTAGACGGCGAGAAATCCCGACCCGCTGGCGAGCGACGTCATCGCATAGATCGCGACGGCGCTGGCGACGACGAGCAAGGGGTGCAGGCCCGAGGGAAAGGTGACGCGGTTGAGCACGAAGGTGATGGCGAAGCCGCCCGCGATCCCCGCCGCCGCACCGACAATGCCCTGACGCAGCAGGAGATCGACGAGGTCGGCCACGGACGAGGTGCCGTCCGCGCCGATGAGCTGCACCAGAAGGACGACGAGGAAAACGGCGGCCGGATCGTTGGTCGCCGATTCGACCTCCAGCGTCGCGTTGACCCGTCGTTTCAGCTGCAGGCCGCCGGCACGCAGCAGGAAGAAGACCGCAGCCGCATCCGTCGAGGCGACCACCGAACCGACGAGGAGCGCCTCGATCGGTCGCAGGTCCAGCACCAGCATGGCGACGAACCCGGTGAGCCCCGCCGTGATGACGACCCCGGCCGTGGCCAGCAGTGCTGCCGGCGCGACGGCCCCGCGGATGCCGGCGAAACGCGTGCGCAACCCGCCGTCGAAGAGGATGATGGCGAGCGACAGCGAGCCGACGAGATAGGTGGCGCGGTAGTCGCTGAAGTGAATGCCGCCGATGCCGTTCTCGCCCGCCAGCATGCCGATGGCGAGGAAGACGAGCAGCAGCGGCGCGCCGAAGCGCGAGGCGACGAGGCTCGAGGCGATGCCCACGACGACCAGGCCCGCGCCGAACAGAAGCAGAGAGTTGAGAACGACGATGCTGGTCATGCGTCTTTCGGAGCGGGCGCCATTGCTGCCGCCCGGAGCGAAATCGCGCCGGCCGGCGGAAGAAGGAATGTTACCTGAGGTTGAACCAGAATCCGGCGAATGCCGAATCGCTCTTTCATATGACAGCCCGTAAAGCCGGAATTCAGGCAAAATCGCGCAGAATGGTACGGCAGGCCGTATTGTTCTGCGGGTGTTGCGGCTGTGCCGCACTCCAGCGGTCCCCGGGCGACGCCGGGGTAACCGCCCCTTAATCCGCCACATTTATAGCTTGGTTGAGACGCTGCCCTGCAAGTGGCCGCGCGTTGCGGCTCGCGCAAACGGAGAGACATGGCGTTCAACCAATGGCACGATCGGCGGCCCATGCCCGGTTCGCAGGGTCAGACGCGGCCCGGTACCGTCAATGACGGGTTCGACCTGCGCCTGTCGCCGGACGACCGGCCCACTGGTATCGCCATCGGCGCGCCGCGCCGCACGGCCCGCCCGTCGCCGGACCGTCCGCAGGAGCGGCGCGAGCCAGCGTTCTCGGCGGCACCTGCCCGCACGGAGGTTCCCGGCGGCAACCTGGGGGAGGGCCTTCCCGAGGACGACCTTTTCCACGAGGATGACGTCATGGCGAGGCATGCGGCGGGTCACCGCTTCCGCAAGGGCGGCGGGCGCGGCAGGGGGGGTAGTGGCTCGGGCGGGGCGCGTCGCGGCGGCGGCCGCCGGCGGCGCTCGTTCCTCGGCTGGGTCGTGCGCAGCTGCGTCGTGCTCGCCATCTGGTGCGGCATCGCCGTTGCGGGCGTCGTCGCCTATCATTTCGCGCAGCTGCCGCCCATCGACCAGCTGACGGTGCCGAAGCGCCCGCCGAACGTCGCCATTGCCGCTTCCGACGGAACACTGATCGCCAACCGCGGCGACATGGGCGGGCGCGAGGTGAAGCTTTCCGAACTGCCGCCCTATCTGCCGAAGGCCTTCATCGCCATCGAGGACCGGCGCTTCTACGACCATTTCGGCGTCGATCCGCTCGGCATCACGCGCGCCATGTTGCGCAACGTGACCTCGCGCGGCGTCACCCAAGGCGGTTCCACGCTGACGCAACAGCTCGCCAAGAATCTCTTCCTCACCCAGGACCGCACGATCTCGCGCAAGATCCAGGAGGCGATCCTGGCGCTGTGGCTGGAGCAGAAGTTCACCAAGAACGAGATCCTGGAGCTCTATCTCAACCGGGTCTATTTCGGTGCCGGCTCCTACGGCGTCGAGGCGGCGGCGCTGCGCTATTTCGGCAAGTCGGCCCGCGAGGTGTCCCTGTCCGAGGCGGCGATGCTGGCCGGCCTCGTCCAGGCCCCGTCGCGCCTTGCCCCCAACCGCAACCCGGACGGGGCCGAGAAGCGAGCCCAGCTCGTGCTTTCGGCCATGGCGGACGAGGGCTTCATCACCGAGGCCGCGGCCAAGAGCGCGCTGATGGAGCCGGCCACGGCCATCAAGCCGCGCGGCGCCGGCTCGGCCAACTATGCCGCCGATTACGTCATGGATGTGCTGGAAGACTTCATTGGTCCCGTCCAGCAGGACGTCGTGGTCGAGACGACCATCGATGTCGGCATGCAGCGCGCGGCCGAGAGAGCGCTCGTCGAGGCGCTCGACAAGCAGGGCGGCAAGTACGGCGTCGGCCAGGGGGCCCTCGTCTCGCTCGCCACCGACGGCGGCATCCGCGCCCTTGTCGGCGGTCGCAACTACGGCCAGAGCCAGTTCAACCGCGCGACCGTGGCGATGCGCCAGCCGGGCTCCTCCTTCAAGCCCTTCGTCTATCTCGCCGCGCTCGAGAACGGGCTGACGCCGGACACGGTGCGCGAGGACGGGCCGGTCAACCTCAACGGCTGGCGCCCCGAGAATGCGAGCCGCAAATATGCCGGCCCCGTGACGCTGACGACGGCACTGGCGCGGTCGATCAACACGGTCACGGCGCAGCTCATCGCCGAGATGGGACCGAAGGCGGTGGTGCGGACGGCCCAGCGCCTCGGCATCACCTCGCCGCTGCAGCCCAACCTGTCGCTGTCGCTCGGCACCTCCGAGGTGCGGCCCATCGAGCTCGTCGCCGCCTATGCCGCCTTCGCCAATGGTGGCACGGGTGTCATCCCCTATCTCATCCGCGAGGTGAAGACGCCGGACGGCAAGGTGCTGTTCCAGCGCACGCCGACCGATCTTGGCCGCGTCATCGAACCGCAGCACGTGGCCGACATGAACATGATGCTGCGCCAGACCCTGCTGACGGGTACCGGCCGCCGCGCCGAGCTCGCCGGCTGGGAAGCCGCAGGCAAGACGGGCACCAGCCAGGAATATCGTGACGCGTGGTTCCTCGGCTATACTGGCAGCCTCGTCACCGGTGTGTGGCTCGGCAACGACGACAGCAAGCCGACGAAGAAGGCCTCCGGCGCAAACTTGCCCGCCGAGATCTGGAAGACCTACATGACCGCGGCCCTGAAGGGCCAATCTCCGGTGCCGCTGCCCGGTGGGCCGTTCAACCGCCTGCCGCCCGCCGACGACGAAGCGCTCGTCGCTGATGGTGGCTATGCCGGTGCTCCTCCGCCGGCGGCCGTCGGCAGCCCGCCTGCCCAGGCTGCTGCGCCACAGCGTCAGCGCGGTCTGCTGGAGATGCTCTTCGGCGGGTGAGGCGATCAGGCCCCGGCGCGGATGTGCCGGCTACCCGTGAAGAGGGCAAGGGCCCCGACCCCGATCATCGTGATGGTCGCCGCGAGTGGCACGGCGGAGTCGGCCACGACGTGGCCGACATAGAGCCCGATGAGGGCCGCAAATGTCATCTGGCAGATGCCGAGCAGGGAGGAGGCCGCACCTGCCCGCTCCGGAAAGGGCATCATGGCTGACGCTGCTGTCTGCGGCATCACGAGGCCGACGCCGAAGGTGTAGACGGCCATGGGCAGGACCACGGCAAAGACCGAGGCGACGCCAGCGAGCGCGAACGCCAGCATCACAAGGCCGGCGGCGGCGAGGCAGGCCGTGCCGAGGGCGATGGTGCCGTCGAGCCCGTGTCGGCCGACGAGCCGCTGGGCCAGCACCGTGCCGCTGATATAGCCGATCACCACGGTGCCGAAGGACAGGCCGAAGGCGATCTCGCCGAGGCCATAGAGATTCTGCAGCACGAAGGACGAGCCGGAGATGAAGCTGAACAGCCCGGCATAGGTCAGGGCGGCGAGGCCGACGTAGACGCGGTAGAGCCGGCTCGCGATGACGATGCGGAATTCGCCGCCGATGCGGGCCAGCGACAGCTGCCCTTCGGGGCGGCGCCGCAGGGTCTCGGGCAAGGCTGCGGCCACGACGGCGGCGAGAACGAGACCGCAGGCGAGGGCGACGACGAAGCTCGCCCGCCAGCCGTAGTGCGCCTGCAGGACGCCGCCGAGGGCAGGAGCGAGCGCTGGCACGAGGCCCATGATCGTGCCCATGCGGGAGAGTTCGCGTCCCGCCCGCGGCCCCTCGTAGAGATCGCGCACGACCGCGCGGGCGAGCACGATCGGCCCCGAGGCGCCGAGCGCCTGGGCGAAGCGCGCAGCTGTCAGCCATTCGATCGAGGGAGCCAGTGCGCAGGCTGCGGTCGCTGCGGCGAAGAGACCGAGTCCGGCGAGCAGCACCGGCCGGCGGCCGTAATGGTCGGACAGCGGCCCGTGCACGAACTGGCCGGCCGCGAAGCCAAAGAGGAAGGCGGACAAGGTCATCTGCACCTCGGCCGCGCCGGTATTGAAGAAGGCGGCAATGGCGGGCAGCGAAGGCAGGTACATGTCCGTCGACAGTGGCCCGAGCGCGGTCAGCAGGGCAAGCGTCGCGGTCATCGCGAGGGTGTCGGGTGAAAGGCGCATGGGAACCGGTCAGCCGGGAGTGAGGGCATCATCCTCTAGGCGTCGCGGGCGCCTGTCGAGCCTTCAGCCGTAGCGATGGAGGGCGGTGCCATGGCGCTTGAACCAGGCCTCGGCCTCGTCCGTACGCGGGCACAATGCCTTCGTCAGCCGCCAGAAGCGCACGGAATGGTTCATCTCCTTGAGATGCGCCACCTCGTGCGCGGCGAGATAATCGAGCACGAAGGGCGGCGCGAGGATAAGCCGCCAGGAGAAGTTGAGGCGCCCCGCGGCGCTGCATGAGCCCCAGCGGCTCGTCGTGTCGCGGATGGTGACGGCGCTCGCCTTGCGGCCGAGGGTGTTCGTGTGCCGCTCGACCGCTGCCCGCAGGTCGCGCTCGGCCTCGCGCACGAGGAAATCGCGCAGCCGTCGCGGCACGTGCACGGCCTCGCCGCCGACGCTGATGATGGCGGCTCCGTCGCCGTCGCGGCCCGCCGCAGCGGGCGAGCGCTGTCCCGCAAGGTGGACGATGCGGTGCAGCTCGCCGCGTAGCGGCACCAGCGCGCCGGGCAGCAGGGGCACGCGCTCCGGCACCCGCTCGAGTCGCGTCGCCAGCCAGCCGCCGTGGGCGTCGGCGAATTGCCGGGCGCGTGCGAGCGGCGTGCGCTCCGGCAGGGTGAGGATGGCCTCGCCGGTCGCTCCCGAGACGCGCAGCGTGATCCGCCGCGCGCCGGCGCGCCGCTTCACCGTGACCCGGTAGTCCTCGCCCGCATGGCGGACGAGGATATGGTCCGGATCGCCGGTGCGATCGTCGGGAGGCTTGATGCGCCGGAAGAGGCTTCGCATGAGCGGATGATGGCGATTCGGCCGGAACCCGTCACCAGAAATGCGGAGGGCCGTGGCCCGTCCGCTCACTCGGCTGCGACCCGCCGCGGCTTCCTCTTGCCGTGCATCGCTTCGATCGTGGCGATGAAATCGGCGATGCGCGGCGCGATCTCGGCGCGGAAGCGCGAGCCGTTGAACACGCCGTAGTGTCCGACGCTCTTCTGCAGGTGATGGACCCGCATCTCCACCGGGATGTTGACGCACAGGTCGTGTGCCGCCTCGGTCTGCCCGACACCCGAGATGTCGTCCTTCTCGCCCTCCACCGTCATCAGCGCGACGCGGCGGATGGCGGTGAGGTCGACCGGCTTGTCGCGGTGCATCATCTCGCCTTTCGGCAGGGCCTGGCGGACGAAGACCGTGTCGACCGTCTGCAGGTAGAACTCCGCCGTGAGGTCCATGACGGCGAGATATTCGTCGTAGAAGTCCCGGTGCTTGTCGGCCGAATCGCCGTCGCCCTCGACGAGGTGGTTGAACATCTCGAGATGGGCCGAGATGTGCCGGTCGAGGTTCATGGCCATGAAGCCCGAGAGCTGCAGGAAGCCGGGGTAGACCGAGCGCATGAAGCCCGGGTTCGGGAACGGCACGCGGAAGATGCAGTTGCGGCGGAACCACTCGGTGCCGCGCTCCTCGGCGAGCTTGTTCACGGCCGTCGGTGAGCGGCGCGTGTCGATCGGACCGCCCATCAGCGTCATCGAGCGGGGCACGAACGGGTCATTCTGCGCTTCCATGCGCGCGATGGCGGCGATCACCGGCACCGCCGGCTGACAGACGGCGAGGACATGCACGTCCGGGCCGAGCACATGCAGCATGGAGATGACGTAGTCGATGTAATCGTCGAGGTCGAACCGGCCCTCGGACAGCGGGATCATGCGCGCGTCCGCCCAATCGGTGATGTAGACCTCGTGCGTCGGCAGGAAGGTCTCGACCGTTCCGCGCAGCAGCGTCGCATAGTGACCCGACATGGGCGCCACCACGAGCATCTTCGGCTGGTTCGGGGTACCTCCCGGCATCGACCGGTCGAAATGGACGAGATTGCAGAACGGTCGCTGCCAGACGATGCGCTCGCGCACACGGGCGCGCTGCCCGCCGACGGCAGTGGTCGTGAAGCCGAACTCGGGCTTGCCGTAGCGGCGCGTCGACCGTTCGAACAATTCGCAGGCCGCCGAGACCGAGCGCCCGTAGGGAGTGTTCGTCAAGGGGTTGGCAGGGTCGGAGAAGACGGCCTGGGTCGCGCCGGACAGGAGCCGGGCGGGACCGACCGCCGCATGCGCCGCCTCGTACCAGTAGTAGGCGAGATTCATTCCCACCTCCTTAGATTCGTTTGCGCGCTGCAGCGAATCACATGCGATGCTGCAGTGCAATATCGCCTCGACTGTATCGCCGATTTGGATCGATTCAAACCTTTAAGTTATCAACAACCTATTAAACAATCGTCCAAGGGACAGCTTTGATCCATCGGAAAGAATGCCTGTCACCTATTGCAACGCACATGGGAATACGAGGCGATCATTGTGCCCGCGCGCGCAGCGTGCTTGGTAGGCACCGGGCAGGGTTCGATGCCCGTTTCATGCCGCGCGCAGAGATGGCAGCGAGAAGGGCAGGACATGCCGATGGCCGACAAAGCCTTCGTCGACTTCCGACACGCGCAGCAGCTGCGGCTCGACACGCTGGTGCGCCTGCGCTGGCTAGCCGTCATCGGCCAGAGCACGGCGGTAGCCGGCGTTCACTTCGGCCTCGGTTTTCCCCTGCCGTTCGGCCTGTGCTTCCTCGTCATCGCCGTCTCGGCTTGGCTCAACATCGCCCTGCGCATCCGCTATCCGGTCAGCCACCGCCTTGGCGATGGCGCGGCATCGGTGCTGCTCGGCTATGACATCCTGCAGCTTGCGGCGCTGCTCTATCTGACGGGCGGGCTGGACAACCCGTTCTCGCTGCTGTTCCTCGCGCCGGTCCTCATCTCGGCGACGGCGCTGCCGCCTTGGCGGACCCTGGCGCTCGGGCTCCTCGCCATGGCCTGCGCCACCGGGCTCGCCTTCCTGCATCAGCCGCTTCCCTGGCAGCCCGGTGAGGTGTTCCAGCTGCCCTTTCTCTATACTGCCGGTATCTGGGCCGCGATCTTCCTCGGGCTGAGCTTCACGGGCATCTATGCCTGGCGTGTCGCTGAGGAGGCTCGCCAGCTCGCCGACGCGCTGAGCGCGACCGAGCTGGTTCTGGCGCGTGAGCAGCACCTATCGCAGCTCGACGGTCTTGCGGCCGCCGCCGCCCACGAGCTCGGCACGCCGCTCGCCACCATCGCGCTCGTCGCCAAGGAGCTCAGCCGGCAGGCCTCCCCCGAGAGCGCCATGGGCGAGGACATCGCGCTGCTGCGCGAGCAGGTGGAGCGCTGCCGCGGCATCCTCGGCAAGCTCACCTCCCTCGGCACGGAGGACGCGAGCCCGCTGGAAAGCCTGACCCTGCACCACCTCATCGAGGAAGTGGCCGGGCCGCAGCGGCCCTTCGGCGTGCCGATCTCGGTGTCCTTGTCGGGCGAGCCGCCGGAGCCGGTCTGCCGCCGCAATCCCGGCATGCTCTACGGGCTCGGCAATCTCGTCGACAACGCGCTCGATTTCGCCCGTTCCAGGGTCGACATCCGCGCCCATTGGGACGCGGAGACCGTAGCCATCACCGTGGCCGACGACGGGGCCGGCTTTGCCCCGGAGGTGCTGCTGCGCCTCGGGGAACCATACGTCACCACCCGTGGCGTCGGCCGGCGGGCCGGCGGCGAGGCCTCGGGCCTCGGCCTCGGCCTTTTCATCGCCAAGACGCTGCTCGAGCGCTCGGGCGCGACGCTTGCCTTCCGCAATGCAGCCGCACCGGCCCAGGGCGCCGTCGTGACGGTCTCCTGGCCACGCGCGGCCTTCGAACGCACCAGTGTGGCGGCCTGACGGCACGGTTTTTCGTGACAGGAAGGCGAAACGTCCTATCTATAGGGTCGGGAGGTCGAAATGTGCAGCTGGCGCGCACGCGCGCAGCTGTCAAAGCGAGGTTGATGATGCAGGTGAGTGCGAGCGAGCCCGGTTCCGACCAGAGCCTCCTCATAGTCGATGACGATCGGCCATTCCTGACGCGCTTGGCGCGCGCCATGGAGAGCCGCGGTTATTCCGTGCGGACCGCCGAGTCGGTGGCCGAGGGGCTCGCTGCCATCGACGAGGATCCGCCGGCCTTCGCGGTGATCGACATGCGACTCGGCGACGGCAACGGCCTCGATGTCGTCACGCGCCTCAAGGAGCGCCGGCCCGACGCCCGCGGTATCATGCTGACCGGTTACGGCAATATCGCCACTGCCGTCTCGGCCGTGAAGCTCGGCGCCTACGACTATCTCGCTAAGCCGGCCGATGCGGACGAGATCCACGCCGCCCTGATGGCGCGTGGCGGGGTTCGCGCCGCTCCGCCCGAAAACCCGATGTCGGCGGATCGGGTGCGCTGGGAGCATATCCAGCGGGTCTACGAATTGTGCGGCCGCAACGTCTCCGAGACGGCGCGCCGGCTCAACATGCACCGGCGGACCCTGCAGCGGATCCTCGCCAAGCGCGCGCCGCGCTGAGCCGGTTGCGAGCAGGAGGGCGGGCGATGCGCGCCGGGATGTGCGTTTCGGCACGGATGGCGGTCGGGGCCTGCTCTAGTTCTTGCTCATCGCCGGACCGGAGCCTTCGGGCATGAAGCGCAGAATCGCCGCCATTCTCGCCGCCGACGTGGCCGGCTATTCGCGGCTCGTCGCCGAGGCGGAGGAGGAGACACTGCAGCGGCTCGCCGCCTATCGCGAAGTGTTCGACGAATTCGTCGGCCGGCACGGTGGGCGCATCTTCAACACAGCCGGCGATTCGGTGATGTGCGCCTTCGACAGCGCAGTGGAAGCGACGCGCTGCGCCATCGACATCCAGGAATCGCTGCGCACCCGCAACCTGTGCCTGCCCGCCAATCGGCGGCTGCAGTTCCGCATCGGCATCAGCATCGGCGACGTGGTCGAGCGGGATGGCGACATGCTGGGTGACGGCGTCAACATCGCCGCGCGCCTCGAGAGCCTCGCCGAGCCCGGCGGCATCTGCGTCTCGCGCTCGGTGCACGAGACGGTGGCGAACAAGATTTCCGTGCCCTTCCGCGACATCGGCGCGCGTGAGGTGAAGAACATTCCGCAGCCCGTGCACGCCTTCGTCGTCGCCTGGCCGCAGCAGGTCGCGGAGGTCGCCGACAGGCGCGCTTTGGGGGGCCTTTTCGCGGCCCTGCCGCGGCCCGGCGCCCCGATGCTGATGGCGCTTGCGGCGGCCGTGGTTGTCGCCGTCGCGGTCGTCCTATGGGCCGCCGGCGCGCTGACCGGCCGGGCGCCCTCGACAACCCCGCCGACCGCAGGCACGCCGCCGTCCGGCCATGCCACCGGCGCCGCGGGGCCCGACGAGCAGGACCCGGCCGCCGCCTTCGCCGCCCTTGCCCGGCGCGGCGGCATCGTGCCCGACGCCTCGACCGCCGCCGAACTCTACCATAACGCCCGACTCTATGAAGCGCGCGGCGACACACCCGAGGCACGCCGTGCCTATCTCGCCCTCGCCCGCCTCGGCGGCGAGCAGATCGATCCCCTCCTGCGCCTTGCGGCGCTGCTGCGCGCAGGGGAGGGGCGGGCCGGCGCGCGGGAGGTTTTCGGCGAGCTTCTCGCGCGTCGCGCGACGCGCGCGGCCGCCCTCGTCCATGCCTTGCAGTTCGAGGGGGCCGAGCGGCGGACGAAGGTCGAGGCCTTCGCCGCCGCCCATCCCGATTTCGCTCCGACCTTCTACCTGCTCGCCGGCGAATATGGCGAAGGGCGCCTCGGCACCCGCACGCTGACCGACCGGCGGCTGGAATTCGAGGCGCTCGAGCGCTTCCTCGCCGCCGACGAGGAGGGGCGGCTGCCGCCCTTCTTCCTCGACCAGTCGGTGCTGGCCGAGTGGCTCGACGATGCGCGCCGGCGCCGGGGCGAAACGGAGGCCTTCTTCGCCACCGGCACGACGCGGCCGGTCGCCTCCTTCACGCGCTCGAACGCCGGCTGGCATGCCGCGCTGTCCATGCCCGAGCCTGCGACGGCCATCACCTACCGCATTGGCGACACGGGCGAATTCCGCGTAACGGGCACGAGCCAGGTCCTCGACCCGCGCACCGGCAAGCCGGCGCCGCTGACGAGCTTTCCCCTGCCGGCCGACCAGGAGAAGACCTCCGTCTACGTCATGTACGACGATGCGGCCGGCCGGCCGGTCGGGCCCTTCGTCATCGACTTCGACCCGCATGCGGCGCTCGTCGCCGGCCAGCGCGACGCGCTCAGGCAGACCCCGGGCGCCTGGATCGCCTTCCGCGCCGACGGGCCGACGCTCGTCTACTATACCCACCTCGTCAGCTACCGCTGCGCTCTGCAGAGGGCGGTGATGGGCATCGACGGCGGTCCGCTGGAGACCGTGCTGCCATTGCCGCCCTGCGACGAGAGCAATCCTTATGCGGTGCCGGCGAACGTGCGGCCCTATCTCGTCGTCCCCGACGACACGCGCACCGTTTCCGTGCAACTCGTCTTCGCCGACGGCAGCCGCTCGCAGGTGGAGACCTTCCGCCGGCCCGCCGCCCGGGACTGAATGATCTCGTGCCACACGCGGTCTTTTCGCGCGTCTGCGCGCGTGGCATCGTCGCCCCGCTGCGGCCGGCCGCGGCGCAGAGGAGGGTCTTGCGATGGAATGGGCGATTCTCGGCATCGTCGTCGTGGCGGTGCTTTATGCGATCATGGTCTACAACGGCCTCGTGTCGCTGCGTCAGCGAGTCAACCAGGCCTTTGCCGACATCGACGTCCAGCTGAAGCAGCGGCACGATCTCATCCCCAATCTCGTCGAGACCGTGAAGGGCTATGCCGCCCACGAGCGCGGCACGCTCGACGCCGTCGTGCAGGCCCGCAATGCCGCGCTCGGCGCGCACGGTCCGGCCCAGCAGGCGGCGGCCGAGCAGGCGCTCAGCGGTGCGCTCGGCCGCCTCATCGCCCTTGCCGAGGCCTATCCGGACCTCAAGGCCAACACCAATTTCCAGCAACTGCAGGTCGATCTCTCCGACATCGAGAACAAGCTCGCGGCGGCGCGGCGCTTCTTCAACAATGCGGTGTCGGAATACAACGCCGCCATCCAGGCCTTCCCCGCCGTGCTGTTCGCTGCGAGCTTCGGCTTCACCCAGCGCGAGTTCTTCGACGTCGGCGAAACGGCCCGGCAGCAGCTCGACGTCGCCCCGCAGGTCAAGTTCTGACGAAAGGGGCCGGGCATGCTGCCCGCCTTCGGCCTCTACAGCCACATCCGCAACAACCGCATCCGCTCGGGGCTGCTGCTCGCCGGGCTGTTCCTCCTCGTCTACGTGCTGACCTATGCCGGGGCGCTCATTGCCGAAACGATGACGCGGGACGACACGCTCGACGGCTATCTGCGCGGCGCCTTCGGCGGTCTCCTCACCGCCTTTCCGTGGGTGACCCTCGGCACGGGACTGTGGCTCGCCGTCGCCTGGAAGTTCCACCAGGGCATGATCGCGCTTCTGACCGGCTCGCACAGGGTGACGCGCGAGGAGGAGCCGAAGCTCTACAACCTGCTCGAGAACCTATGCATCTCGCGCGGCCTGCCCATGCCGCGCCTCAGCGTCATGGAGAGCGAGGCGCTCAACGCCTTCGCCACCGGGCTCAACGAGGAGCAATATGCCGTCACCGTGACGCGCGGGCTCATGGGCGCGCTGACCGATGCCGAGATGGAGGCCGTGCTCGCGCACGAGCTCACCCATATCCGCAACGGCGACGTGCGCCTGATGGTCATCGCCGTCGTCATCGCGGGGGTCGTCTCCTTCTTCGGGGAGCTCATGTTCCGCGGCCTGACGCGCATGTCGTGGCGCGGCTCTTGGCGCGGCGAGTCGTCCCGGCCGTCCTCCTCTTCATCGTCGGGCGGCCGCAAGGGCGGCGGCGGGGCGGCGGCCATCGCCATCCTCATCGCCGTCGTCCTCATCCTCCTCTCGTGGTTCCTGTCGATCCTCATCCGCTTTGCGCTGTCGCGCTCGCGCGAATATCTCGCCGATGCGGGGGCGGTGGAGCTCACCAAGAACCCGGATGCCATGATCGGGGCGCTGCTCAAGATCTCGGGCCGCGGGGAATTGGCGAACGTGCCGTCCGGCCTCATGGAGATGTGCGTCGACAACCCGCGCTCGGGCTTTGCGGACCTCTTCGCGACGCATCCCTCCATCGACGATCGTATCGATGCCCTCGTGCGCTTTGCCGGCGGCCGGCGGCCCGAGCCGGCGGAGACAGTACCTCACATCACAGGGCGGCCAGACGCCGACCCATCTCCCTCCGGCACGGCGCCGCCGCATGGCCCGTGGGGCTGAGCTTGCGGGCCGCCTGGTCCGTCCATATCTGTAGCGTTTACAGGTATGGAGACGACGATGCCCGAGGACCTGTCGATCGGTGCCCTGTCGCAGGCGACGGGCGTCAATATCGAGACCATCCGCTATTACGAGAAGATCGGCCTCCTGCTGCCGCCGCCGCGCACCGAGGGCCGGCAGCGGCGCTATGACGGCACGGCGGTGCGGCGCCTGCGCTTCATCCGGCACGCCCGTGACCTCGGCTTTTCCGTCGACGCGATCCGCGATCTCATCGCCATGGCGGCCGACCCGGCAGCCTCCTGTTCGGGCGCCGATGCCATCGCCCGTGCGCACCTCAAGGATGTCGAGCGGCGCATCGCCCAGCTCGTGGCCCTGCGCGACGAGATCGCCCGCATGCTCGACCATTGCGGCGACGGCACCATCGCCGATTGCCGCGTCATCGAGATTCTGGCCGACCACGGCCAGTGCCTGCACGAGGACCATCGCTCACCGGCCTGACGGGCTGCGGCCCCTCTTGCCATTGTCCGGCAGCTTCGATATGTAACGTTACAACGTTACATTCTGGAGATTGCCATGACCGTCGACGGACGTCTTCCGGTCACCGTCCTCTCGGGCTTCCTCGGCGCCGGCAAGACGACGCTGCTCAATCACCTGCTCAACAATCGCGACGGGCGGCGCATGGCCGTCATCGTCAACGACATGAGCGAGGTGAACATCGATGCCGACCTGGTGCGCGCCGGCGACGCCGACCTGGCGCGCACGGGCGAGCGCCTCGTGGAGATGACCAACGGCTGCATCTGCTGCACGCTGCGCGACGACCTGCTCGAGGAGGTGCGCCGCCTCGCCGAGGCCGGGCGCTTCGACTATCTCGTCATCGAGGGCACCGGCATTGCCGAGCCGCTGCCGATCGCGGCGACCTTCTCCTTCCGCGATGGCGAGAACCGCTCGCTGTCGGACGTTGCCCGGCTCGACACCATGGTCACCGTCGTCGATGCGGTGAACCTGACCCGGGACTACGGCAGCCGCGATTTTCTCAGCGACCGCGGCGAGACCGCCGGCGAGGAGGACGAGCGCACGCTCGTTGACCTGCTCGTCGACCAGATCGAGTTCGCCGACGTGATCGTCCTCAACAAGGTCGGCGATGCGACGCCCGGGCAGCGCGAGAGCGCCCGCACCATCGTCAAGGCGCTCAATCCGACGGCCCGGCTGATCGAGACGGATTTCTGCCGCGTCGAGCCGGAGGCCATCCTCGACACCGGCCTCTTCGACGAGGAGGAGGCCGCCCGCCATCCGCTCTGGTACAAGGAGCTCTTCGGCCATGCCGACCATGTGCCGGAGACCGAGGAATACGGCATTACGAGCTTCGTCTACCGGGCGCGGCGGCCGTTCCATCCCGAAAAGTTCAACGCCTTTCTCGCCCGCACCTGGCGGGGCCTCATCCGTGCCAAGGGCCATTTCTGGCTGGCGACGCGGCCGGACTGGGTGGGCGAGATGAGCCTCGCCGGCGCCATCTGCCGCACGGAGGCGGTCGGCTTCTGGTGGGCCGCGGTCCCGCGCGCGCAATGGCCGCACCACGAGAGCTGGAAGGGGCTCATCGCCCGCCACTGGCACCGCGTGTGGGGCGACCGCCGGCAGGAGCTCGTCTTCATCGGCGCCAGCCTCGACGAGGCGACCATCCGCGCCGCGCTCGACGAATGTCTCGTCGGCAGCCCGGATGCCCTGCGCTTCAACCCCGCCGATTTCGCCGGCCTGGCCGATCCCTTCCCCACCTGGCGCCGCGCCATGGCGGCGTGACGCCCTTCTTCTTCTTTTGGGAGCATTTCATGCGTCTTCTATCTCTCGCGGCGGCGCTTGCGCTCGCCCTTCCCTCGCTCGCCCAGGCGCACGGTATCTGGATTGCCCAGCGGACCGGCGAACTCGCCATTGTCTACGGCCATGGCGGCTCCGACGATGCCTACGATCCTGCCAAGGTCAGGGCGGTCGCGGCCCGGACGGCCGCGGGCGCCTCGGCACCCGTGAAGATCGCCCGGCGCGAGAGGAACGTTGTCATTGCCCCGGCCGAGGAGGCGGCCGTCGTCACCGTCGTCTTCGACGGCGGCTTCTGGGCGAAGACCAGGGAGGGCAAGTGGGTCAACAAGGGGCGCCGCGACGTGCCGGATGCCGAGAGCGCCAGCCATTCGCTCAAATACAACACGACGGTCCTCACCGGCATCGGCGGCCCGCTCGCATCGCAGGGCCTGCCGCTCGAGATCGTGCCGCTCGCCGATCCGATGACGCTGAAGCCGGGCGACGACCTGCCCGTTCAGGTGCTGAAGGACGGTAAGCCGCTGGCGGGCGTGGGCGTCATGGCCGACTACGTCAACGAGAGCCACGGCGCGCCGATGACGACGGACGCCGAGGGCAAGGCGGTCGTGGTGGTGCGCAACGACGGCCTCAACGTCATCGCCGTCTCCGCCTCCGAGCCGACGCCGGGCGATGCCGACGTCGACCGCAAGGGCCTGTTCGCCACCCTGTCTTTCATGCTGCCGCACGTCGAGTAGGCCGGGCACGGCGGCGATCAGGTCAATCGCATATGAGGAGCGAATTGATCCCTCCTCTTTTGGGGGAGGGTAGATCGCGCCGTAGGCGCGAGACGGGTGGGGTCAAGGCGCGAATGGTGTTCACAATCTGAGCCGCGGCTCCCTCCGTCGCTGCTACGCAGCGCCACCTCCCCCGTGCCGGGGAGGATCAGGGCGTCGATCGCCCCCTTCCGGTCCCGCATCCGGGACGCTATAGCGGATCGGGCCGCCCTGACCGGGCGGTCGGATCCCCGGGGACAGCGGCATGATGGCGAATATCGCGGTCGGCTTGTCGGTCAGCATGATCAACGTCGGCCTGCACGCCCTCGTCTCGGTGGCGCTGGTCCATTGGCTTGACCGGCTCGGCCTCGGTCACCGGCGCCATCGCCGGCTGACGCTCGCCGTCGTCATGGGTGCCACCGGCGGCCTGCTGACGCTGACGCACATGGCCGAGGTGGCGCTGTGGGCCCTCGTCTATGTCCTCATCGGCGCGGCTCCCGCGAGCGGCAATGATTTCTACTTCGCCTTCATCAATTATACGACGCTCGGCTACGGCGACCTCCTGCCCGATGAGGGATGGCGCCTTCTCGGCCCGATGGCGGCGGCGAACGGCGTGCTCCTCTTCGGCTGGTCGACAGCGCTCATCTTCGGCGCGCTGCAGCGTGCAGCCCGCCGGCTCGGCCTGGAGAAGGCTTAAGGCGCGGCATAGGTGCCGCGCCCGTTTCTTCAGTTTGCGGGCATTGCCGTCTCGACCAGCGTCGCCCAGTAGCCGACGCCGACGGGGATGGCCTCGTCATTGAAGTCGTAGGCGGGGTGGTGCAGGCCCGCCGAATCGCCATTGCCCATGAAGATGAAGGCGCCGGGGCGCGCTTCGAGCATGAAGGAGAAGTCCTCCGCGCCCATGGTCGGCGGCACCTCAAGGTCCACCGCGCCTGCACCCGCGGCCACTTTGGCGGCGATGCCCGCGGCGAATTGCGTCTGCGCCGCATGGTTGCGCGTGACCGGATAGCCGCGCTCGTACTCGACCGTCGCCGTGGCGCCGAAGGCCCGCGCGATGGTGGTGACGATCTCCTTCAGCCGCGTCTCGCACAGGTCGCGCAGCTCCGGCGTCAGCGTGCGCACGGTGCCCATGAGCTCGGCCGTCTGCGGGATGACGTTGAAGGCCTCGCCCGCCTTGAAGGCGGTGACCGAGACGACCGCCGATTCGAGCGGGTCGGCGTTGCGGGAGACGATCGACTGCAGGGCCGTGACGATGTGGGTCGAAACGAGGAGGGTGTCGATGGTCTCGTTGGGCTTGGCGGCATGGCCGCCCTTGCCCTCGACGCGGATGCGGAAGCGGTCCGCCGCCGCCATCAGCGGGCCGGGACGCAGCGCGAAGGAGCCCACGGGAAGTCCCGGCATGTTGTGCATGCCATAGACCTCCTGCACGCCGAAGCGGTCCATCACCCCGTCCTCGATCATGGCCCGCGCGCCGCCGCCGCCTTCCTCGGCGGGCTGAAAGAGGAGGACCACGGTGCCGTCGAAGTCGCGCGTCTCGGCGAGATAGCGCGCCGCGCCGAGCAGCATGGCGGTATGGCCGTCGTGGCCGCAGGCATGCATCTTGCCGGACACTTTCGAGCGATAGGGCAGGTTCGTCTCTTCCTCGATCGGCAACGCGTCCATGTCGGCCCTGAGGCCGATGACCTTGCCCGAGCCGCTCCTGCGCCCGCGGATGACACCGACAACACCGGTTCGGCCGATACCGGTCACGACCTCGTCACAGCCGAAGGACGCCAGCTTCTCGGCGACGATGCCGGCGGTGCGGTGCACGTCGTAGAGCAGCTCGGGATTGCTGTGAAAATCGCGGCGCCAGGCGGTGATCTCGTCCTTGAGCGCGGCGATGCGGTCGATGTTCGGCATGGGAAAAACGGCCCCTCGTGGCTGGCTCGCGCCCGGTCGGGCGCGCTTTGCTCAGCAAAACGAAGCCGTCCGGCAAGGTCAACCGCGCAGCGCGCATGGGCCGGGGCCGCAGGGCCCGGTGCGCGCATGCGCAGTCCGACACGGCACCGAATGGCCACTAGACCGTTGCAGGTGACACTGTCTATTGTTCGCATCAGAGCCGAATGAAACGGCCGGCGGCGCGTCCGCCACCCAGATCGAGCCTTGACCCGCGCCAAGACGGGTCGTGCCAGAGAGGACCATCATGCTGAAATTCGTCAGGGGGGCTGCCGTGGCGTCCTTCGCCGGCCTGTTGCTGGCCGGTGCGCCGCTGCAGGCCAAGACGCTGCGCTTCGCCTTTCAGGGCGACTACAAGTCGCTCGATCCTTATACGCTCAACGAGACCTTCACCCTTGGCATGCATGCCGCGGCCTACGAGGGCCTCACCAAACGCGATCCCGAGCTCAAGATCATTCCGGGCCTCGCCGAACGCTGGGAGGTCCTGGACGATGGCAAGCGCTGGCGCTTCTACCTGCGCCAGGGCGTGAAATTCCACAACGGCAACGCCTTCAATGCCGACGACGTGCTGTTCTCGGCCGACCGCGTGCGTGCCGACGGGTCCGACCTCAAGACCCGCATCCCGCCCGAGGCCAAGTTCGTCAAGGTGGACGACTACACGGTCGACGTGGAACTGCCGGCCCCCAACCCGATCCTGCACTACGAGTGGGATACCTGGTACATCATGGACAAGGAGTGGTCGGAGGCGAACAACGCCGGCAAGCCGACCCCCGCTGCCGCGACCACGCCGAGCTATGCGGCGCTCAACGCCAACGGCACCGGTCCCTTCGTGGTCGAGAGCCACCAGCCCGGGGTCAAGACCGTCTGGAAACCCAACCCGGCCTGGTGGGACAAGCCGCAGCACAATCTGACCGAGGCCATCTTCACGCCGATCGCCTCCGATGCGACGCGCGTCGCCGCCCTTCTCTCCGGCGAGGTGGACTGGATCGACCCCGTGCCGCTGCAGGACGTGGACCGTGTCAATGCGAGCGCCAACGCCTCGGTCATGCAGGGGCCGGAACTGCGCACCATCTTCCTCGGCTTCGACCAGTATCGCGACGAACTCCTCTATTCCAACGTGAAGGGCAAGAACCCCTTCAAGGACAAGCGCGTGCGCGAGGCCGTGTACAAGGCCATCGACATCGAGGTCATCAAGGACAAGGTCATGCGCGGCGCCGCGACGCCGAGCGCGCTGATGATCTCGCCGCTGCTGTTCGACCTGTCGGAGGACTTCAAGCGACCTGCAGCCGATCCCGAAGGGGCCAAGAAGCTTCTTGCGGAGGCCGGCTACGGCGAGGGCTTCGAGGTCGGTATGGACTGCCCGAACGACCGCTACGTCAACGACGAGCGGATCTGCCAGGCGGTGGTCGGCATGCTGGCACGCGTCGGCATCAAGGTGAACCTCAACGCCCAGCCCAAGGCCAAGTATTTCGCCAAGGTGCTCGCCGCCGGCGGCTACGACACCTCGTTCTACCTGCTGGGGTGGACGCCGGGCTCCTTCGATTCCTACAACGTCCTCGCCAACATGTACCGCTGCCGCGACGAGAAGGGCAACGGCGGCAACAACAACCTCGGCAACTACTGCAACCCGAAGATGGAGGAATTGATCAAGCAGGTCCTCGGCGAGACGGATACCAAGAAGCGCAACGAGCTCATCAAAGCGGCCTATACCCTCGGCCAGGAAGAGGACTGGGGCTATGTGCCGCTGCATCAGCAGGCGCTGGCCTGGGGTGTCGCCAAAAACACCAAGGTGGTGCAGCGCGCCGACAACCAGTTCCTGTTCTACTGGGTGACCAAGGAGTAAGGGGGCGAAAGGCTGCACGCCGGCGTGCAGCCTTGTCCAAGGCGAACCGCTCCCGCGTTCTCGCGTAAGTACCGTGCCCGTTGATGCCGGGCACGGGAAGGGCGGCGGTTTATCTGGCCGGCGGGAGCCGGCGCCGGAGCGGTGCACCGCATCCTCGGTTGCGGGCCGCCGTCGCCCAACACGAAGAGCAGTCCATGCTTGCCTTCATCATCCGCCGCCTCGTCCAGTCCATCGGCGTGCTGCTGGCGGTGGCCTTCATCGCCTTCGCGATGTTCCGCTTCGTCGGCGATCCGGTGAACCAGATCGTCAGCATCGAAGCCTCGGCCGAGGAGCGGGCGCAGATCCGCGAGAGCCTCGGCCTCAACGACCCTTTCGTCGTGCAGTTCGCCCGCTATGTCGGCCGGGCGGCGACGCTCGACTTCGGCATCTCCTACCAGTTCCGCCAGCCGGTCACGAAGCTGCTCGGCGAGCGCATGCCGGCAACCCTGGAACTCGCGCTCGTCTCCGCCGTCTTCGCCCTCGTCGTCGGCATCCCGATGGGCGTCTACACGGCGCTCCGGCGCGACAGCTGGCTCGCCAAGCTCTTTCAGGCGGTTTCACTCGTCGGCGTCAGTCTTCCGACCTTCCTCATCGGCATCCTGCTCATCTATGTCTTCGCCGTCACCCTCGGCTGGCTGCCCTCCTTCGGGCGGGGCGAGGTGGTGCGGCTTGGCGACTGGTGGACGACGGGCTTCCTCACCACCTCCGGCCTCAGGGCGCTCATCCTGCCGTCGATCACGCTCGGCCTCTTCCAGATGACGCTGATCATGCGCCTGGTGCGTGCCGAGATGCTCGAGGTGCTGCGCACGGATTACATCAAGTTCGCCCGCGCCCGTGGGCTGACGCGCCGGGCCATAAACTTCGGCCATGCGCTCAAGAACACGCTGGTGCCGGTCATCACCATCACGGGCCTGCAGCTCGGCTCCATCATTGCCTTCGCCATCATCACCGAGACGGTGTTCCAGTGGCCGGGCATGGGCGTGCTCTTCCTGCAGGCGGTGCAGAACGTCGATATTCCCATCATGGCCGCCTACCTGCTGCTGATCGCCTTCCTCTTCGTCGTCATCAACCTCGCCGTTGATCTTCTCTACGCGGTCGTCGACCCGCGCCTGAAGGTCACGGTGCGCGCCGCATGAGGAACGAGATGCCCTCTGTCACGCAGGAAGAAGCCAAGTCGCCCCCGCCGGCGGCGGCGCGCCGGTCCCCCGGCTGGTTCGCGCGGGTGATGGACCATGACCTCACGGCGAGCTTCCTCGCCTCGCGTGTCACGGTGCTCGCCGCCCTCGTCACGCTCGCGCTCGCGGTTCTCGCGCTCTTCGCGCCGCTGATCGCACCCTACAATCCGTTCGACCCGGCGCAGGTTTTCCTCATCGATTCGCTCAACCCGCCGCGTTGGCTGCCTGCGGGCGACGCCCGCTTCCTGCTCGGTACGGACGACCAGGGGCGGGACCTCTTCTCGGCCATCCTTTACGGCCTGCGCGTGTCGCTCATCATCGGCGTGCTCGGCGTTCTGATGGCGGCCGCCATCGGCATCACGCTCGGTCTCGTCGCCGGCTATGTCGGCGGACGGGTCGATGCAGTGATCATGCGCATCGCCGACGTGCAGCTTACCTTCCCGGCCATCCTCATCGCACTCCTGGTCGACGGCGTGGTGCATGCGCTGCTCAAGGGAGCGAGTCGGGAGGACACGGCCTTCGGCGTGCTCGTCTTCTCCATCGGCCTGTCATTCTGGGTGCAGTACGCGCGCACCATCCGCGGTTCGACGCTGGTGGAGAAGAACAAGGACTACATCCAGGCGGCACGGCTCGTCGGCCTTTCGCCCATCGTCATCATGGCGCGGCACGTGCTGCCCAATGTCATCGGGCCGGTGCTCGTCATTCTTACGATCAACCTCGGCCTCGCCGTCATTACCGAGGCGACCCTGTCCTTCCTCGGCGTCGGCCTGCCGCCGACGCAGCCCTCGCTCGGTACCCTCATCCGCATCGGCAACGACTATCTCTTCTCCGGCGAGTGGTGGATCGTCGCCTTCCCCGGTCTCACGCTTGCGGCCCTCGTCCTCGCCGTCAATCTCCTCGGCGACTGGCTGCGCGATGCCCTGAACCCGAAGCTCCGATGACAGAACCTGTCCTCTCCGTCCGTGACCTCAAGGTCCAATTCGTCACCCGCCGCGGCGTGCTGAAAGCTATCGACGGCGTCTCCTTCGATATCGCGCCGGGCGAGGTTCTCGGCGTCGTCGGCGAGTCGGGTGCCGGCAAGTCGGTGACGGGCTCGGCCGTCATCGGCCTCATCGAGCCGCCCGGCCGGATCGCCGGGGGCGAGATCCGCCTGAAGGGCGAGCGCATCGACAACCTCGCGCCCGAGGCGATGCGCCGCGTGCGCGGCAAGCGCATCGGCATGATCTTCCAGGATCCGCTGACGAGCCTCAATCCGCTCTACACCGTCGGCGAGCAGCTGGTGGAGACCATCAGGACGCATCTGCCCCTGTCGGCCGGACAGGCGCGCCGGCGCGCCATCGATCTCCTGGCCGAGGTCGGCATCCCGGCGCCCGACCGGCGCATCGACGGCTATCCGCACGAGTTCTCCGGCGGCATGCGCCAGCGTGTCGTCATCGCGCTCGCGCTCTCGGCCGAGCCCGAACTCGTCATCGCCGACGAGCCGACCACGGCGCTCGACGTCTCTGTCCAGGCGCAAATCATCACGCTCATCAAGCGCCTGTGCGCGGAGCGCGGGACCGCTGTCATGCTCGTCACCCACGACATGGGCGTCATCGCCGAGACGGCCGACCGGGTGGCGGTGATGTATTCGGGCCGTATCGTCGAGATCGGCCCGGTGCGCGACGTGGTCAAGCATCCGCTGCACCCCTATGCGGTGGGGTTGATGGGCGCCATCCCTTCGCTCGAGACCCATGCCGACCGGCTGGTGCAGATCCGGGGCAGCATGCCGCGCCTCTCCGCCATTCCGCCAGGCTGCGCCTTCCATCCGCGCTGCGAGCGCGCCTTCGCCCGCTGCGCGGTGGACCGGCCCGAGCCGCTCGACCGTGACCGGCGCAAGGTCGCCTGCCACCTCTATGACGAGGCGCATGCGGAGATTGCGTCATGACCGAGACCCCCTTCGTCGCGGTGCGCAATTTGAGGCGCGTCTTCGACGTCTCCAAGCCCTGGCTCAACCGCATGCTGGAGGGCGGGCAGAAGCAATATCTGACGGCGGTGGACGACGTCAGCTTCACCATCCGGCGCGGCGAGACCTTCGCTCTCGTCGGGGAATCGGGCTCCGGCAAGTCCACGGTGGCGCGCATGGTCGTCGGCCTGATGCCGCCCTCGGCTGGCGAGGTCGTCATCGACGGCGTGCCGATCAACGATCCGCGCCGCGCGGCGGACGTGCGGGCGCTGCGCCGGCGCATCCAGATGATCTTCCAGGATCCTTACGCCAGCCTCAATCCGCGCTGGCGCGTGGAGCGCATCATCGCCGAGCCGATCCGGGCCTTTTCCCTGAGCGCCAGCGCCCGCGAGGTGCACGAGCGGGTGGGCGAGCTGCTGACGCTCGTCGGCCTCCATCCGGCGGACGGGGCCAAGTTTCCGCACGAGTTCTCCGGCGGCCAGCGGCAGCGCATCGCCATCGCCCGGGCGCTTGCCTCCAAGGCCGAGTTCATCGTCTGCGACGAACCGACCTCGGCCCTCGACGTGTCGGTGCAGGCGCAGATCCTCAACCTGATGCGCGACCTGCAGGACCGCTTCGGCCTGACGTATCTCTTCATCAGCCACAATCTCGCGGTGGTCCGCCACATGGCGAGCCGCATCGGCGTCATGTATCTCGGCCGCATCGTCGAGATCGGCGGCGGGCGCGACCTCTTCGTCCGACCGCAGCACCCCTACACGCGCATGCTGCTCAACGCCGTGCCCGACATCGCCATGACGGGCCGGCTGCGCGAGGCGGTGCAGGGCGAAATCCCGAACCCCATCAACCCGCCGTCGGGCTGCACTTTCCACCCGCGCTGCCCCTTCGTCTTCGACCGTTGCCGGCGCGAGGTGCCGCCGCTCGAGGCGGGCGTCGCCTGCCATGCGGTCTCCGAGGGGCGCATCGCTGCGGCCTGACAGGGCCGCAGCCGTTCAGGGCTTGCTGAGACGGCCGAACAGCCGCGCCTTGGGCCGCGTCGTACGGAACTGGCCGCGCTCGATGGCGAGGAAGGCGATGACGGCGATTCCGATCAGCGTCAGCCACCAGGCCTGCGATGTCGCCATGCCTGACGTGGCGACGACGAAGGCGACCGTGAAGGTGGCGATGGCTGCGGGAACGAGCGAGGCCGTCATGCCGCCGGCAGCGCGGATGGCGAAGTAGAGCAGCACCGCCAGCGTCGTCGCCCCCACGATGCCGAGGTCGTACCAGATCTCGAACGGCAGTGAGAGCGGCGCCTCGCGTGGCACGACGCCGACGAGACGGCCGCGCAGGCTGGCGTCGAGCCCGTGGCCGGTGATGAGACGCAGGGGATCGCTGCGCACGATGTCGGCCCACACGCGGATCGATTGCACCGCCGGGCTCGCCGTGCCCATCAGCGCCTTGGCGAGGGGGCGCAGCAGAAAGGGCAGGAGCGGGGCAGCGAGGATGACGGCCGCGATCGCGACGCGCAGCACGTCCCGGCCGACGAGTGGCCGCCACGATGTCAGCAAGAACATCGTCGCGCCGGCGGCGAGCGCAAGGAGTGGGATCAAACTGCCGCCGATGACGACGGCGAGCCCGGCGACCGCGCCGAGCGCCAGCGCGACGAGCCCGTGCCCGCGCGAGACGAGCCAGCCGATCGCCGGCCACAGCAGGATTGCAAGCGTGATGAGACCGCGCTCGAGGCTGCCGGGATCGATCGTGTCGCGGCCGAGAAGGCCGAGAGCGACCAGGATGGCGAAGATGGACGCGGCGGCCGCGCCGATGCCGGTGAGATAGAGGTTGGAGGCGCGCATGCGCTCTGGCAGGGCGGCGATGCCGGCAAAGGCCATGGCGGCGGCGCCGAGAGCGTTGAGCAACTTGTCGAAGGCAGTGTTCGCCTGCGGCGCCCAAGCGATCGAGAGCGCGGCCCAGCCGATGAGCAGCAGCGCAGCAAGACCCGCCGGGGATACGAAGGCGCGCCGGAGGCTGCGGTTGAAGCCACCGTTTGCGCCGTCCATCAGCGCCGCGAGGACCATGAGGATGATCCCGATCGGCACCAGGACAACGGCCGCGCGGCGCGCCACGAGTGCCGTGATCGGCACCGCGACGAGGAGAGTCGCAAAGCCGATGCGGCGCAGCAGGATGGCGGCGTCGAGCGCCGGATCGAGAGCGGGTGTGGGCGAACGCATGGCCTACGCTTCAACCAACCGGCTGGCGGCACCGTGCCGCCCGCATTCCGGGCACGCTAGCGTGCCTGCCGCCGTGATGCTGTAGGGCGAATGCAACACTCGCCGCCGCGATGCGGCCGTATGGCCCAACTGGCCTTATGCTTTCGTCGATTCGACGCCGGCGAGTCCGCGCAGGAAGTGGATGATGCCGGAAAAGTCCTCGCCGCCGTGGCCGGCGCCGGTATAGAGAGCGTAGAGCTGGGCCGCGGCGGCGCCGAGCGGCGTTGCCGCGCCGCTCGCCAGCGCCGCATCCTGCGACAGCCGCAGGTCCTTCAGCATGAGGTCGGCCGCGAAGCCCGGCCTGTAGCCGTTGTTGGCCGGCGATGCCGGGACCGGGCCCGGCACCGGGCAATAGGTCGTGAGGGACCAGCACTGGCCGGAGGAGGTGGAGGCAACGTCGAACAGCGCCTGGTGTGACAGGCCGAGCTTCTCGGCGAGGGCAAAGGCCTCGCACACCCCGATCATCGAGATGCCGAGGATCATGTTGTTGCAGATCTTGGCCGCCTGGCCGTTGCCGGCCGGGCCGCAATGCACGATGCGCTTGCCCATGGCCTCGAGGATCGGCCTGGCCCGCGCGAAGGCGCCATCCGTGCCGCCGGCCATGAAGGTCAGCGTTGCGGCCTTCGCCCCGCCGACGCCGCCGGACACCGGAGCATCGATCGCGTCCATTCCCGCCTCGTGTGCCATGGCATGGACGCGGCGCGCGCTCTCGACGTCGATGGTCGAGGAATCGATGAAGAGCGTGCTGGCTTTCGCCGCCGGCAGGATCTCCTTCCACACGGCGATGACGTGCTTGCCCGCCGGCAGCATGGTGACGACCGCTTCGCTCGCCGCGACGGCCTCCGCCGCGCTCGCCGTGATGGTGACGCCGTCCGCCGCCGCAGCCTCGCGCAAAGATGCGACGAGGTCATAGCCGAGGACCTTGTGGCCGGCCCTGGCGAGATTGGCGGCCATGGGGCCGCCCATGTGGCCGAGGCCGATGAAGGCGATGGTGGTCATGGGTTCCTCCCTGCCCGCGCTCTCGGCGGGTCTGTTCTCAGTTGCCGCTGCCGCGTCCGACGAGGCTTCTCGCCACGATGAGGCGCATGATCTCGTTGGTGCCCTCGAGGATCTGGTGGACCCGGAGATCGCGCACGATCTTCTCGATGCCGTAGTCGGCAAGATAGCCGTAGCCGCCATGCAGCTGCAGCGCCTGGTTGGCAATCTCGAAGCCGCGGTCGGTGGCGATGCGCTTGGCCATGGCGCACAGCCGCGTCGCCTCCGGATCGTGCGCGTCGAGTGCTGCCGCCGCGCGCCACAGGAAGGTGCGGGCCGCCTCGAGCTCGGTCGCCATGTCGGCGAGGCTGAACTGCAGCGCCTGGAAATCCGAGAGATTGCGGCCGAAGGCCTTGCGTTCGCGCATATAGGCGAGGCTCTTGTCGAGCGCGGCCCCGGCGCCGCCGAGCGAGCAGGCGCCGATGTTGAGCCGCCCGCCGTCGAGCCCGGCCATGGCGATCTTGAAGCCGATGCCCTCGTCGCCGAGCCGGTTCGCCGCTGGCACCCGGCAGTTTTCGAGGATGACCTGCCGCGTCGGCTGCGCGTTCCAGCCCATCTTCTTCTCGTTGGCACCGAAGGAGAGGCCCGGCGTGTCCTTCTCCACGACGAAGGTGGAGATGCCACCGGGGCCGGCCTCGCCCGTACGTACCATGACGACATAGATGTCCGAGGTACCGGCGCCGGAAATGAACTGCTTGACGCCGTCCATGACATAATGGTCGCCGTCGCGCACGGCGCGCGTCTTCAGCGCCGCGGCGTCTGAGCCGGCGCCGGGCTCGGTCAGGCAATAGCTGGCGAGATGCTCCATCGTCGCGAGCTTCGGGATGAAGCGCCGGCGCTGCTCGTCGCCGCCGAAGCGATCGATCATCCAGGTCGCCATGTTGTGGATTGAGATATAGGCCGCGACCGAGGGGCAGCCGGTGGCCAGCGCCTCGAAGATGAGCGCGGCGTCGAGCCGCGTCATGCCGGAGCCGCCGACATCCTCGCGCACATAAATGCCGCCCATGCCGAGCCCGCCGGCCTCCCGGAGAACGTCGACGGGAAAGTGCTTCTCCTCGTCCCAGCGCACGGCATGGGGAGCAAGCTCACGCGCGGCGAAGTCGCGCGCCATGTCGCGGATGGCGATCTGGTCGTCGTTGAGGGTGAACTGGGTCATGGCCGTTGCTCGGGGCGCCAGTCGGCGAGGTCTACGATATGGCCCGCCAGCGGTGAGCCTGCGAATTTGCGGATGAGATGGCCGTCCGTCGTGATGAGACAGGAGCCCATGCTGCGGGCGAGCTCGATATAGAAGCAGCCGTAGGGCGAATGATCATAGGTCAGAGCCATCGCCCACGCCCCTTCGCGCAGCTCCTGTAGCGGCACGTATCCCGCCATCAGACGGTCGATCGTTTCCACCATCGCCATCGCGGCATCGCGCGTAAGCTCCTTCTTGCGGACATAGCGGAGAGCCGCACTGCGAATTTCGGCGATGAAGAGATCGGGCGCGACGAGGGCTGCCGCCGTCCGAGGCAATCCGTATACCTCGCCGCCGGGATCGGCCGGCATGAACCATCGGATCGCCGCGCTCGCATCGACCACGATCATCGCCGCTCGCGCTCCTCGCGGATGAGATCCTCGGGAGGCGTCCTCATCCCGAGCGGCCCGTGCTGGCGCCGGAATTCCTCGATGAGCGCGATCTTCTCGTCGGCGGACAGGGGCGCGATCGTCTTGAGGAGATCACGCATGAAGGTCTCGAAGGAGACACCCGCCAGGCGAGCCTTGACCTTCAATCCCTCGATCACCTCGTCGTCGAGGTTGCGGATGAGCACCTGTCCCATCTGTGACTCCAATGCTATCAAAAATGATAGCATGTGACCGCCGGCAGGTCATGCCGCCGGCCGCCGCATCAGTTCATCGTCGGGATGACGAACTCCGCCCCCTCCTTGACGCCGGAGGGCCAGCGCGAGGTCACGGTCTTCGTCTTGGTGTAGAAGCGGATCGAATCCGGCCCGTGCTGGTTGAGGTCGCCGAAGCCCGAGCGCTTCCAGCCGCCGAAGGTGTAATAGGCGATCGGCACCGGGATGGGCACGTTGACGCCGACCATGCCGACGTTGACCTTGGCGGCGAAATCCCGTGCCGCATCGCCGTCGCGGGTGAAGATGGCGACGCCGTTGCCGTATTCGTGCTCGGACGGCAGCTTGAGCGCCTCCTCGTAGTTGTGGGCGCGCACGATGGACAGGACCGGGCCGAAGATCTCCTCCTTGTAGATGCGCATGTCCGGCGTCACGTGGTCGAACAGGCAGCCGCCCATGTAGAAGCCGTTCTCGTAGCCCTGCAGCGTGAAGTTGCGGCCATCGACGACGAGCTTCGCCCCCTCCGCGACGCCAAGCTCGACATAGGCCTTCACCTTGTCGAGATGGGCCCGCGTGACGAGCGGGCCGTAGTCGGCGCTCGGGTCGGTCGAGGGACCGATTTTGAGGCTCTCGACCCGCGGGATGAGCTTCTCGACCAGCCGATCCGCCGTCGCCTGACCGACGGGGACGGCGACCGAGATCGCCATGCAGCGCTCGCCGGCCGAGCCGTAGCCGGCGCCGATGAGGGCATCGACCGCCTGGTCCATGTCGGCGTCGGGCATGATGATCATGTGGTTCTTCGCGCCACCGAAGCACTGCACGCGCTTGCCGTTGGCCGAGCCGCGCGAATAGATGTACTGGGCGATCGAGGACGAGCCGACGAAGCCGACCGCCATGATGTCGGGATCGTCCAGGATCGCGTCGACCGCCTCCTTGTCGCCGTTGACGACATTGAGGATGCCTGCCGGCAGCCCGGCCTCGATCATCAATTCGGCAAGGCGCATCGGCACGCCCGGGTCGCGCTCCGACGGCTTCAGGATGAAGGCGTTGCCGCAGGCGATGGCTGGCGCGAACTTCCACATCGGGATCATGGCCGGAAAGTTGAACGGCGTGATGCCGGCCACCACCCCGAGCGGCTGACGCATGGAATAGACGTCGATGTTGGTGCCGGCGCCCTCGGTATACTCGCCCTTCATCAGATGCGGCACGCCGCAGGCGAACTCGACCACCTCGAGCCCGCGCTGGATGTCGCCCTTGGCGTCGGGAATGGTCTTGCCGTGCTCTTGGGCGAGCAACTCGGCGAGGCTGTCGTAGTCGCGCTGGACGAGTTCGAGGAACTTCATCATCACGCGCGCGCGGCGCTGCGGGTTCGTCGCGCCCCAGGCCGGCTGGGCGGCCTTGGCATTCTCGACGGCGGCCCGGACCTCGGCCGCCGAGGCGAGGGCGACCTTGGCGCCGACCTCACCCGTCATGGGCGTGAAGACGTCGCCGAAACGTCCCGATTGCCCTTCGACCTCGCGCCCCCCGATGAAATGTCCGATCGTGCGCATCTTGCGTTCTCCGATGCTCTGCCGGTTCTGTTCTGCTGTGCCGGCGCTGGGCGCGATGCCTTGCGGGACGGGGCGCCGGAGCGCTCCCTCGCATCGGCCGGCGCCGGCCCTTGTCTTCGATAGTGGGAGCGAAATCGGCGAAAGCCAACGTGCCGATGACGTTCCGTCGGTCCTTCCGCACTACCATTGTCATTCGCGCACGACTATAGGACATTTCAAATCCGGTGCGTGCAAAGATACCAAAACGGGAGGCAAGCTGGGCATGAATCGCTTCGACTGGGACGACCTTCGCTTCTTCCTCGCCGTGGCCCGCGCAGGTCGCCTCACAGTGGCGGCGCGGCGGCTCGGGGCCGACCATGCGACGGTGTCGCGCCGCATCACGGCACTGGAGGATGCGCTGAAGGCCAAGCTCTTCGAGCGCCGGCCACAGGGCTATGCCCTCACCGAGCATGGCGAGCGCCTGCTGGCCAAGGCGGAGACCATCGAGAGCGAGGCGCTCGCGGCGCAGAGCGAGATCGGCGGGGCGGATCTTGCCCTGTCCGGCACCGTGCGCATCGGCGCTCCCGACGGCTTCGGCACCTTCTTCCTCGCGCCGCGCATCGGCCGGCTTGCCGAGCGCTACCCGGAGCTGGAGATCCAGCTGGTTGCCATGCCGCGGCTGCTCTCGCTCTCCAAGCGTGAGGCGGACATCGCCATCTCCCTCAACCCGCCGAAGGAGGGCAAGATCGTCGCCCGCAAGCTGGCCGACTATCGCCTCGGCCTCTACGCGGCGCCGGCCTATCTCGCCGCCCACCCGGCCATCATCGCGCCGCAGGATCTCTTCGAGCACCAGCTCATCGGCTATATCGACGACCTCATCTTCACGCCCGAGCTCGACTATCTCGACGACATCGCCAAGGGCCTCAGGCCGCGCCTGCAGAGCTCGAACCTCATCGCGCAGATGCATGCGACCATCGCCGGCGCCGGCCTCTGCGTGCTGCCCGATTTCATGGCCGCGGGCGATCCGCGCCTCGTCCCCGTGCTGCGGCGCGAGGTCGAGCTGGTGCGCTCCTTCTGGCTGATCGTCCACGCCGATCTGCGCGACGTCGCGCGCGTCCGGGCGACGGTCGATTTCCTCGTGCGCGAGGCCAAGGCGGCGCGGGCCGTCCTGATGCCGCAGGACGAGGTCGAGGCGGGCGCCGCCTGAGCGTTGCGGGGCCCTTGTGCATGCCGTGTGAAGCAGCTTGCATTTTCGCTTCACACCGATTTAAACGATTCAGAGAGCCTTTAAATCGCTCAGCTGAAAGCCGGCGCAGACCGGCGGATCGCATTCTGGAGGAGACAATGATGGATCTGACCCGCCGCGCCGCCCTCGGCGCGCTCGCCCTTGCCGCATCCTTCGGCCTCGCCGGCCCCGCCGCCGCCCAGACGACCCTCAAGTGGGCCCACGTCTACGAGGCGAGCGAGCCCTATCACAAGTGGGCCCTGTGGGCCGGGGAGGAATTCAAGAAGCGCACCAACGGCAAATATGCCGTCGAGGTGTTCCCGGCCTCTTCGCTGGGCAAGGAATCCGATATCAACGAGGGCCTATCGCTCGGTACCGTCGACATCATCTATACGGGCCAGCTCTTCGCCGGCCGTGCCTATGGCCCGCTTGCCATCGGCGGCGCGCCCTACATGTTCCGCGACTTTGCGCACTGGAAAGCCTTCCGCAATTCCGACCTCTTCAAGGAGCTGGGCGAGGGCTACAAGAAGCGCACCGGCCACGACGTCGTCACCCTCACCTATTACGGCGAGCGCCATGTCACGGCGAACAAGGACATCACCAAGCCGGAGGACATGAAGGGTCTCAAGATCCGCGTGCCCGACGCGCCGCTCTATACCATGTTCCCACGCGCCGTCGGCGCCAACCCGACGCCGATCGCCTTCGCCGAGGTCTATCTCGCCCTCTCCCAGGGCGTGGCCGATGCGCAGGAGAACCCCCTGCCGACCATCCAGGCCAAGAAGTTCTACGAGGTCCAGAAGAACATCATCCTCACCGGCCACATCACCGATGCCCTGCTCACCATCGTCTCGAGCGGCACCATGCAGCGCCTGAACGACGAGGAGCGCCAGACGCTCGTCGCGATCCTCAAGGAAGCGGCGGACAAATGCACGGACGATATCGTCAAGGCCGAGAAGGAGCTCGTCGGGTGGTTCAAGGAACAGGGCAAGAACGTGGTCGAGGTGGATCGCACACCCTTCCGAGAGGCGACCGTCAAGCTGCACAATGGGCCTGACGCGACCTGGGACAAGGCCACCTACGACAAGCTGCAGGGCCTCGCGGCCTCGAACTGACGAGACTGCGCCGGGGCGCTCGCTGCGCCCCGGCTTGGCACGGCCCGGCGCGCGGCGCCGGGCTTCCCGAACGCCGGATGCGGGGGCGACGCGTGACGCAATCGAACGACAAGGACAGTCCGGAGGTCGACACGACCGAGGCCATGTTCGAGCAGTGGCGCGAGCAGGAAAGCCGCGTGCCGCTCGACGACCTGCGCCCGCAGGACGGCATCGTCTTCCTGATCTACTGGGCGCTCTTCGCCGTCGTCCTGCTGCAGTTCTGGACGCGCTACGTCCTCAATGATTCCTATGGCTGGACCGAGGAGATCGCCCGCTACCTGCTCATCGCCGTCACCTTCATCGGCTCGGTGACGGCCATGCGCAAGGGCTCGCACATCGCTGTCGAGGCCGTCATCACGCTCGCGCCGAAAGCGGTACGGCACTGGACGCTCGTCCTCATCGACGGTCTCGTCACTCTCTTCTGCGGTGCCATGGCCTGGTATGGCTATGAGCTCGGCGCCCGTGCGCCCGGTTACATGGTCTCGGTCGATATCCCGAAATCGGTCATCTACTGGGTCGTGTCCGCCGGCCTTGCCGCCATGACCGTCCATGCCGCCATCCGCTTCGTCCAGCGACTGAGGGGACAGCTCGAGGACGAGACCTCGGGCACCGTCCTCGACTGACCTGCCGCCCCCCTTCAACCGATGACCCGGCCGTGACCCCCGCCACTGGAGGCCAGCGCGTATGTTGATCGCCCTCATGTTCGTCGCGCTCTTCGCCATGATCGTCCTCGGCGTGCCGATCGCCGTGGCGCTGGCCGGTTCGTCTTTGCTCTATATCTTCCTCTCCGGCATCGCGCCCGAGATCACGGTCATCCACCGCATGGTCAACGGCGTCGATTCCTTCCCGCTGCTCGCCGTGCCCTTCTTCATCATGGCCGGCAACCTGATGAACTCGGCCGGCATCACCAAGCAGATCTTCGATTTCGCCACGGCAGCCGTCGGCTGGCTGAAGGGCGGCCTCGGCCACGTCAATGTGGCGGGCTCGGTCATCTTCGCCGGCATGTCGGGTACCGCGGTGGCGGACGCCGGCGGCCTCGGCACCATCGAGATCAAGGCGATGCGCGACCATGGTTACGATGCCAAGCTCGCTGTCGGCATCACCGCCGCCTCCTCGACCATCGGACCCATCATTCCGCCGTCGCTGCCGCTCGTCATCTACGGCGTCGTGGCCAATGCCTCGATCAACGCGCTCTTCGTCGCGGGCATCCTGCCCGGCCTGCTAATGGCGCTCTTTCTCTCGGCGACGGTGGCCATATACGCCCATCGCAAGAAGATCGGCGCCGATGCCCGCTTTTCCGTGAAGCGCCTCGGCGTCACCTTCGTTGACGCCTTCCTGCCGCTGCTGACACCGGCCATCATCATCGGTGGCATGAGTTTCGGCATCTTCACGCCGACGGAAGCGGCTGTCTTCGCCTGTGCCTACGCCCTGCTGCTCTCGGTCGTCATCCACCGCGTCCTCAACCTTGCCATGGCCGCCTTCGGCCGGCCGGCAAAATATTCCGTCCTGTCGCTACGTCAGTTCGTGCGCGTGACGATGGACACCATCGAGACGACGGCGGTCGTCCTCTTCATTGTCGCCGGCGCCTCCATCTTCGGCTGGGTTCTGACCACGACGCGCACCACCGAGGCGCTCGGCGCCTGGATCCTCGCCGTCGCCAGCGATCCCGTCACCTTCCTGCTGCTGGTCAACGTCTTCCTGCTTGTCGTCGGCTGCTTCATGGAGACGATCGCGGCCATCACCATTCTGACGCCCGTGCTGCTGCCGGTGGCGCTGACGCTCGGCATCGACCCCGTGCACTTCGGCATTATCATGGTGCTCAACCTGATGATCGGCCTGCTGACGCCGCCGGTCGGCATGGTGCTCTACGTGCTCTCGCGCGTCGCCAGCATCTCCTTCGAGGACTGCGTGAAGGCGGTGGCGCCCTTCCTGATCCCGCTCTTCCTCGTCCTCGCCCTCATCACCTTCGTGCCTGCGACGACGACGTGGCTGCCTGAGGTCTTGAAGGCCCATGGGTATCTGTGATCCAACCGCAGTGACAAATTGACGGGAGAAGACCGATGCCCTCCAAGCTCGATCAGCTGCGCGCGATGACGATCGTCGTCGCCGACACGGGCGACATCGAGGCCGTGCGACGCCTCAAGCCGCAGGACTGCACGACGAACCCGACGCTGCTGCTCAAGGCCGTCGAGACTCCGGCCTATGTCCACCTGCTCGATGAAGCCATCGACTGGGGCCGCAAGCAGGCCGGCTCCGCGGAGGCCGTGACCGCTGCGATCTGCGACCGGCTTGCGGTTTCCTTCGGCACGGAGCTGACGAAGATCGTGCCCGGCCGCGTCTCCACGGAGGTGGACGCGGACCTGTCCTTCGATACGGAGGGTTCGATTGCCAAGGCGCGGGCGCTCATCGCCGCCTATGAGGCGCGCGGGGTTTCGCGCGACCGCATCCTCATCAAGGTCGCCGCGACCTGGGAGGGCATCCGCGCTGCGGAGGAGCTGCAACGCGAGGGGATCGACTGCAACCTGACGCTGCTGTTCTCGCTCGTGCAGGCGGCCGCCTGCGCCGATGCCGGCGTCTTTCTCATCTCGCCCTTCGTCGGTCGCATCCTCGACTGGCACGTCAAGGCCGGCGGCGGCCCCTACACGGCGGAGACCGATCCCGGTGTCCAGTCCGTGCGCGCCATCTACGCCTATTACAAGGCCCACGGCATCAAGACCGTTGTCATGGGCGCTTCCTTCCGCAACACGGGCGAGATCGAGGCGCTCGCCGGCTGCGACCGGCTGACCATCGGCCCCGCCCTCATGGACCAGCTCGCCGCCGACGAGGGTCCGCTGCCGCGCCGGCTCGACCCCGCCAAGGCCAGCGAGGCCCCTGCGAAGATGAGCGTGGACGAGAAGACCTTCCGCTTCCTCCTCAACGAGGACGCCATGGCCACCGAAAAGCTCTCCGAGGGCATCCGCCTCTTCGTCAAGGACCTGCGGGCCCTGCGCGGGCTCGTCGCCAAGCGCCTGGAACAGGCGAAGGCGGCGTAACGTAAAAGGCCCGGTGATGCCGGGCCTTTCTCGTTTTCCTGCTGATCACCCCTTCGCCTTGAGCGCCTTCTCGCGGATGGCCGAGAGCGTGGTCGCCGGGGTGATGACCTCCGGGTCGATGAGGCAGTGGATGATCGCCGGCTTGCCGGAGGCGAGCGCCCGCTCGAAGGCGGGGGCGAACTCTTCCGTGCGCTCCACGCGCTCGCCGTGGCCGCCGAAGGCGCGGGCGTAGGCCGCGAAATCCGGGTTCTTCAGCATCGTCCCCGAGACGCGGCCGGGATATTCCCGCTCCTGGTGCATGCGGATGGTGCCGTAGATGCCGTTGTCGACGACGATGACCACGATGGGAAGGTCGTATTGCACGGCCGTGGCGAATTCCTGTCCGTTCATCAGGAAGCAGCCGTCGCCGGCGAAGGCGACGACGGTGCGCTCCGGATGGAGCCGCTTGGCGCCGACCGCCGCCGGCACGCCATAGCCCATGGAGCCGGAGGTCGGCGCGAGCTGCGTGCCGAAGCGCCGGAAGCGGTGGAAGCGATGCAGCCAGATGGCGTAGTTGCCGGCGCCGTTGCACATGATGGCGTCAGCCGGCAGCTTCTCCTCGAGGTAGGCCATCACTTCGCCCATCTGCAGGGTGCCGGGCGTGCGCACGGGCGCCGGATCGCTCCAGGCGAGATAGGCCGCGCGGGCCTCCTCGCGGTTGCCGCCCCAGCCGATCGCCTTAGGCGGCTGCAGGCCTTCGAGCGCGGCCGAGAAGGCCGAGGGCGAGGCGTTGATGGCGAGCGCCGGGCGATAGACACGGCCGAGCTCGCCGGAATCCGGGTGCACATGGACGAGCGTGCAGCCCGGCTCGGGGATGCCGAAGAGCGAGTAGCTCTGGCTCGGCACCTCCGACAGCCGTCCGCCGACGAGGAGCACGGTGTCGGCCGCCTTGACCCGGGCGACGAGCGCCGGGTTGGCGCCGAAGCCGATGTCGCCGATGTAGTTCGGGTGGTCGGCGGGAAACAGCATCTGCCGGCGGAAGGAGACGGCGACAGGCAGGTCGAAGCGCTCGGCGAAGCGCACGAAGCGCTCCACCGCCTTCTCGCTCCAGCGCGTGCCGCCGAGGATGGCGAGCGGCGCCTTCGCCGCCCACAGGAGCTTCTGCAGCTCCGCCATCTGGGCGAGGGCGGGATGCGTCTCGACCGGCTCGTAGGGCAGGGCATCGGCGACCGCGGCCGTCTCGACCAGCATGTCCTCCGGCAGCGCGATGACGACCGGGCCAGGCCGGCCGGCGGTGGCGACGCGGAAGGCGCGCGCGACGATCTCCGGAATGCGTGCGGCATCATCGATCTCGGTCGCCCACTTCGCCATGCTGCCGAAGACGGCGCGATAGTCGAGCTCCTGGAAGGCTTCGCGTTCGCGCATGCCGCGCTCGATCTGGCCGACGAAGACGATGAGCGGCGTCGAATCCTGCTTGGCGATGTGGATGCCCGGCGAGGCGTTGGTGACGCCTGGCCCGCGCGTGACGAAGCAGATGCCGGGCCGGCCGGTGAGCTTGCCGTGGGCCTCGGCCATCATGGCCGCCCCGCCCTCCTGCCGGCAGACGGTGACGTCGATCGACGCATCGTGCAGCGCGTCGAGCACGGCAAGATAGCTTTCGCCCGGCACGCAGAAGACGTGACGGACACCGTGGACGAGAAGCTGGTCGACGAGGATCTGCCCGCCGGTGCGCGCGTTCATGGCTTCATCCCTGTTGCTGGCGGGGCGCTTCTGCGCCCCAGGCCGGATCGTTTAGCACGTCGTCGGTATCGGCGCCGAGCCGCGGCGAGGGCCGCCCGGCGACCATCGGCGCCCCGTCGATGACGATGGGCGAGCGCACGGTCGGGATCGTGCCGCCCTCGGCCTCGGGGCAGGGGAGGTCCACCCGCATGCCGCGGGCGATCACCTGCGGGTCGGCGAAGACGTCCGCCACCGAGTTGATCGGCCCCGCTGGCACGCCTTCGGCTTCGAGGCGGAAAAGCAACTCGTCGCGCTTGAGGCGCCTCAGCGCGCCAGAGAGGATTGCGACGAGGGCGCCGCGGTTCTCGACCCGCGCCTTGTTGGTGGCATATTCACTCTGCTCGCCGAGCGCCGGCATGCCGATGACGTTGCAGAAGCGGCGGAACTGCCCGTCATTGCCGACGGCGACGATGACGTGTCCGTCCGCCACCTCGAAGACCTGGTAGGGCACGATGTTGGGATGGGCATTGCCGAGCCGGCGCGGCGCCTTGCCCGAGACGAGGTAGTTCATCGCCTGGTTGGCGAGCACGCCCACCTGCACGTCGAGCAGCGCCATGTCGACATGGCCGCCCTCGCCGGTCGTGTCGCGCCGGCGCAAGGCGGCGAGGATGCCGATGGTGGAATAGAGGCCGGTGAAGATATCGGCGAAGGCGACGCCGATCTTCTGCGGCTCGCCGTCGGGCGCGCCGGTCAGGTCCATAATCCCGCCCATGCCCTGGATCATGAAGTCGTAGCCGGCCCGCTCGCGGTACGGCCCGTCCTGGCCGAAGCCGGTGACGGAGCAATAGATGAGGCGCGGGTTGACGGCCTTGAGGCTCTCGTGGTCGAGCCCGTACTTCCTGAGGCCTCCGACCTTGAAGTTCTCGATGAGGACGTCGGCCTCGGCGGCGAGGCGCCGCACGATGCCGCGCCCCTCCTCCGTCTCGAAATCGACGGCGATGGAGCGTTTGCCGCGGTTGCAGGCGTGGAAATAGGCCGCCGACAGGTCGCCGCCGTCGGCCGCCGGCACGAAGGGCGGCCCCCAGCCGCGCGTGTCGTCGCCGCTGCCCGGCCGCTCGACCTTGACGACATCGGCGCCGAGGTCGGCGAGCTGCTGGCCGATCCACGGCCCGGCGAGGATGCGGGCGAGTTCCAGAACCTTGAGGCCCTGAAGGGGGAGGATGGTCATGTGTCGGACCCTTCTCTGGCGTCGCGGCTCTCGAGGGCGCGCGGCACTGATTCCTCCCCTTGAGGGGAGGGATCAACGTTCCCGGTCACCGCCTCGTCATCCCCGCCCACGGCCAGCTCCATTCGCTCGCGCTTCGATCCCCTTCGGGGGAGGGTGGATCAGCCCGCAGGACCGAGACGGGTAGGGATCCTCTGCCGCTCGGCGTCCACCTTAGAAGAACGCCTGGATGCCCGTCTGCGCCCGGCCGAGGATGAGAGCGTGCACGTCGTGGGTGCCCTCGTAGGTGTTGACCGTCTCGAGGTTCTGGGCGTGGCGCATCACGTGGTATTCTTCCTGGATGCCGTTGCCGCCGTGCATGTCGCGCGCCATGCGGGCGATGTCGAGCGCCTTGCCGCAGTTGTTGCGCTTGACGATGGAGATCATCTCCGGCGCCATCCGGCCCTCGTCGAAGAGGCGGCCGACGCGCAGGGACCCCTGCAGGCCGAGCGCGATCTCCGTCTGCATGTCGGCGAGCTTCTTCTGGATGAGCTGCGTGGCGGCGAGCGGCCGGCCGAACTGCTTGCGGTCGAGCGTGTACTGCCGGGCGCGGTGCCAGCAGTCCTCCGCCGCGCCCATGGCGCCCCAGGAGATGCCGTAACGCGCGCGGTTGAGGCAGCCGAAGGGCCCGGCAAGGCCCGAGACGTTCGGCAGCAGCGCCTCTTCGCCGACCTCGACATTGTCCATGACGATCTCGCCGGTGATGGAGGCGCGCAGCGAGAGCTTGCCGCCGATCTTCGGCGCCGAGAGGCCCTTGAGGCCCTTGTCGAGCACGAAGCCGCGGATCTTGTTGTCATGGGCGGCGGACTTCGCCCAGACCACGAAGACGTCGGCGATGGGCGAGTTGGAGATCCACATCTTCGAGCCGATGAGGCGGTAGCCGCCATCGATCTTCTCGGCACGCGTCTTCATGCCGCCGGGGTCGGAGCCTGCGTCGGGCTCCGTGAGGCCGAAGCAGCCGACCCATTCGCCCGAAGCGAGCTTCGGCAGGTACTTGCGCTTCTGCTCCTCGCTGCCGTAGGCGTTGATCGGATGCATGACGAGCGACGACTGCACGCTCATCATCGAGCGGTAGCCGGAATCGACGCGCTCCACCTCTCGCGCCACGAGGCCGTAGGCCACGTAGCTCGCGCCCGCGCCGCCGAATTCCTCCGGGATGGTAACGCCGAGAAGGCCGAGCTCCCCCATCTCGTTGAAGATGGCCCGGTCCGTCTTCTCGTGGGCATAGGCCTCAAGCACGCGCGGCTGCAGCTTCTCCTGTGCATAGGCACGGGCCGTGTCGCGGATCATCCGCTCGTCGTCAGTCAGCTGGTCGTCGAGCAGGAAGGGATCGGCCCAGTTGAAGGAGCCCATTGTATCCTTGGCCATCTGCGTTTCGTCCTCGGCAGGTCTGTTCAGTATCTGATGCGGCCCTTCGCGCTCCCTCCCGGCGGGAGGGAGAAGATTGCGCCCAGTCGCTCACGCGTCCACGTCGAAGGTCACGCCCTGCGCCAGCGGCAGGGCCGTGCCGTAGTTGATGGTGTTGGTGGCGCGGCGCATGTAGGCTTTCCAGGCGTCGGAGCCCGCCTCGCGGCCGCCGCCCGTCTCCTTCTCGCCGCCGAAGGCACCGCCGATCTCCGCGCCGGAGGGGCCGATATTGACGTTGGCGATGCCGCAGTCGGAGCCTTCCGCCGAGACAAAGCGCTCGGCCTCGCGCATGTCGAGCGTGAAGATGGAGGAGGAGAGACCGGCGCCGACGCTGTTGTGCAGGGCGATCGCCTCTTCGAACGTGTCGTATTTCACCACGTAAAGGATGGGCGCGAAGGTTTCGCGTAGCATCGGGCCGCTCTGGCCCGGCATCTCGACGAGGGCCGGGCGGGCGTAATAGGCCTCTTCGCCGCCGATGCCGGCGACGCGCCCGCCGCCGTGCACCGTGGCGCCGAGGCTCTTCGCCTCGGCGAGCGCCTTCTCCATGCCGTCGAAGGCGGCCTTGTCGATGAGCGGGCCGACGAGCGTGCCCTTCACGCGCGGATCGCCGATGGCGACGTTGCCGTAGACCTTGGCGAGCCGCGGCACCAGCTTGTCATAGACGCTGCTGTGCACGATGAGCCGGCGCAGCGTCGTGCAGCGCTGGCCCGCCGTGCCCATGGCGGCGAAGGCGATCGCTCTCAGTGCAATGTCGAGGTCGGCCGAGGGGGCGACGACGGCGGCGTTGTTGCCGCCGAGCTCCAGGATGGCGCGGGCGAAGCGCTCGGCGAGCTTCGGGCCGACCTTGCGGCCCATGGCGGTGGAGCCGGTGGCCGAGACGAGCGGCACACGCTCGTCGGCGACCAGGGCCTCACCCGCCTCGCGGCCGCCGATGATGAGTTCGAAAAGCCCCTCCGGCACGCCGCCGAAGCGCTTGGCGGCCCGTTCTGTGATGGCGGTCACGGCGAGCGCGGCGAGCGGTGTCTTCTCGGACGGCTTCCAGATCACCGGGTCGCCGCAGATGAAAGCGAGCGCGGCATTCCACGACCAGACGGCGACGGGGAAGTTGAAGGCGGTGATGACGCCGACGGGGCCGAGCGGATGCCAGGTCTCCATCATGCGGTGGTGCGGCCGCTCGGTGGCGATGGTGAGGCCGTAGAGCTGGCGCGAGAGGCCGACGGCGAAATCGCAGATGTCGATCATCTCCTGCACCTCGCCGAGGCCTTCGGAGACGATCTTGCCCGCTTCCAGCGTCACCAGAAGGCCGAGGTCCTCCTTGGCGGCGCGCAGCTCCTCGCCGAGGAGGCGCACGAACTCGCCGCGCCGCGGCGCCGGAACCCTGCGCCATTCGGCGAAGGCCTTTTCGGCGCGGTCGACGGCCGCACGCGTCTCGGCGGCGCCGGCTTCCCGGATGTGGGCGATGATCTCGCCGGTGACGGGCGAGCGGGCGGCGAGGCCCGTCGAAGCGAAGGCGGTGTCGGACACGCCGAGGCGCTTCAGAATGGCGAGCGCTTCCTCGCGGGCGGAAGCGGCGGCGGTGTGAACGGTCATGTCTCTTCCCGGAGCGTTGTGCGGCCCCTGCCTCAACGGGGGTGAGGCGGCCGCCGTCTGATGCATCGCGGATGCGGGTCTCGTCGTCGCGACAGGATGGCGGTTTCATGTCCGCGTTTCAAACGATATGTTTTCACGAGTTCATGAAGAAACGGAATGAATGATGCGCGACGTTCAACAGCGCCTCGCTCTGCCTTCGCTGACGGCGCTCGCCGCTTTCGAGGCGGCGGCGCGGCACCTGTCCTTCACCAAGGCGGCTGAGGAGCTCAACCTGACGCAGGGTGCCGTCAGCCGACAGGTGGCGGCGGTGGAGGCACAGCTCGGCCTGAAGCTTTTCGAGCGGGTGCGCCAGCGCGTGGTGCTGACAGCGGCCGGCAGCGCCTATGCCGGGGAGGTGCGCGAAGCGCTGGCGCGGCTCACCGCCGCGACGGTCAATGCCATGGCCTTCCGCGGGGCGGGCGGCATCCTCGATCTCGCCATTCTGCCGACCTTCGGCACGCGCTGGCTGATCCCGCGGCTGCCCGGCTTTTTCCAGCGCCATCCGGGCGTCACCATCAACTTCGCCACGCGCATCCTGCCCTTTGACTTCGCGCGCGAAGGGTTCGACGCGGCGATCCATTTCGGCGAGGCGGTATGGCCCGGCGCGCGCATGCACCGGCTGATGGGCGAAGTGATCGTGCCGGTGGCGAGCCCGGCGCTCGTCGCCCGCCACGAACTCGCCGAGGTGGCGGACGTTCTCACTGTTCCATTGCTGCAACAGGCGACGCGGCCACGTGCCTGGGGCCTGTGGCTTGCAGCCCAGGGGCTCTCGGCCGACAGGGCGGTCATGGGCCCGCGTTTCGAGCAGTTCGCCATGGTGGCGCAGGCGGCCGTCGCCGGCCTCGGCCTCGCCATCGTGCCGCGCTTCCTCGTCGAGGACGAATTGCGCGCCGGCGCCCTCGTCGTGCCCTTCGAGCGGCCGATCACGAGCGAGGAGGCCTATTATCTCGTCTATCCGGAGGAGAAGGCCGACCGCCCGGCGCTTGCCGCCTTTCGCGACTGGCTTCTGGCGGAGTGCGGGACGGAAACGGCCGGACGGACGGAGTGAGGGATATTGCCCTGTGCAGCTGCGACAGCCGCAGCCCATGGACAAGCCACGTCGCATGCGGCAATCATGCGGGCTGCTCATGAAGCAGCCACCCGCAACGCTTCGCCTCCGCTCATTTCGGCGCTGCCAGGATCATGTCCCAGACCCCCAATCGTTCCACCCCAGAGACCGCCGACGTCGTCATCGTCGGCGGCGCGGCGATGGGCTCCTCCGTCGCCTTCCATCTCCTGTCCGATCCCGCCTTTTCCGGTCGCGTGCTCGTGATCGAGAAGGATCCGACCTATGCGCGCTCGGCATCGGCGCTGTCGGCGGCCTCCATCCGTCAGCAGTTCTCGAGCCCGGTCAACATCCGCATCTCGCTCTACGGCGTCGCCTTTCTGCGCGACATAGGCGCGCGCCTTGCCGTCGGCGACGAGCGGCCGGTGATTGATTTCACCGAGGGCGGCTATCTCTATCTTGCGGCGACGCCCGAAGGGGCCGAGACGCTCGCCTGCAACCACGCGGTGCAGGAAGCCGAGGGCGCCGACATCGTCCTGTTCGATGCCGCTGGTCTCAAGGACCGATTCCCGTGGCTCGTCACGGACGATCTCCTTGCAGGGGCCTGGGGGCGCAGCGGCGAGGGTTGGTTCGACGGTTGGGGCCTGCTGCAGGCCTTCCGCAAGAAGGCGCGGGCGCTCGGGGCCGAGTATCGTACCGGCGAGGTCGCCCGTCTCGAGCGGCAGGGCGGCCGCGTCGTCGCCGTGCACCTTGCCGATGGCAGCCGCATCGCCTGCGGCGCAGTGGTCGATTGCGCGGGCTCGGACGGGCGGCGCATCGCTGCGAGCGCCGGCATCGACATCCCCGTGTACCCGAGGAAGCGCTATGTCTTCAGCTTCACCTGCAAGGGGCCGGTCGACAACTGCCCGCTGATGATCGACACCTCCGGCGCCTACGTGCGGCCCGAGGGGCACCGCGGCGCCGACGGGCAGATGTTCATCTGCGGCATCTCGCCAGAGCCCGAGGCCGATCCCGAGTGGGACGGCGATGCGGAGACGGTCGACTGGTCGCTGTTTGAGGAGGTGATCTGGCCGGCGCTCGCCATGCGCGTGCCCGCCTTCGAGCACATCCGTCCCGGCCGGGCCTGGTCCGGTCCCTACGACATGAACCTGCTCGATCACAACGCCATCGTCGGCCGCGCCGGCGAGGTCGAGAACCTCTTCCTCGCCAACGGCTTCTCGGGGCACGGCCTGCAGCAGTCGCCTGCCGTGGGCCGCGGCATCGCCGAGGAGATCGTGCACGGGCGCTTCGTGACGCTCGATCTCGCCGATCTCGGCTACGGCCGCATCCTCGCGGAGCGGCCGCTGCGCGAGGCGAACGTCATCTGAGGCCGATCAGACCGGCGCGTGCTGGGTGCCGAAGCCGACGGCGATGCGGTTCCAGAAATTGATCATGGCAAGGAGCGCCGTCAGCGCCACGACCTCCTTTTCGGAGAAATGATCGTCGAGGGCGGTTGCGGCCTGGACGAGGGCGTCATGGTCGTCCATGCGCGTCATTGCTTCCGCATAGGCGAGGGCGGCGCGCTCGCGCGCATCGAAGGCGGGCGATTCCCGCCATGTCGGCAGGAGATACAGCCGCTCCGGCTTCTCGCCGTATTTCTTCACCGCATCGCCGCCGTGCATGTGCACGCAATAGGCGCAGCCGTTGATCTGCGAGGCGCGCGTCTTCACCAGCTCGACGAGCGTCATGTCGAGGCCGAGCCCCTCGATGTCGCCGTTGAGCCGGCGCGCCGTGGCGAAGACGTCGGGGATGATACCGTAGGCGTTGATGGTTCTCGTCATCATGTGCTCCTGTGCACGGCCGAGCGAGGCCGCATGCCTCCAAGACGCAGCACGGCGCGCCTTGTGACAGGGGACCGCAAAAAACGTCGGCTCAGCTTTCGGTGGGGATGCGGACGAGCTTGTCCGGATTGAGCACGAAATAGATGGCCGTGATCCGCTCGCCGTCGCTCGCCGCCATCACGATCCGCACCGGGCGTTCCTCCTCGTAAGTGACGAACCCTGCTTCGCCGGCAAAGCGCGCCGGCCGGTCGACGCGGCCGCGGCCGAGCTTGCGGGCGACCCCCAGCACCAGTCGCACGATCCGCCCGGCGCCGCGCACGATGTTGCGGGCGGCAAGCACCTTGCCGCCGCCGTCGGTCGTGATGGTCGCGTCAGGCGCCAGCAGGCGGATGAGGCGCTCGGCATCCCCGGCGGCGAGCGCGAGGCGGAACTCTTCCATGAGGGTTTCATGCCGCCGACGGCGCGCCAGGGCATCGGCCGGCGCCGCGGGGAGCTGCCCGTCGCCGAGCCGGCGCCGCGCCCGGGCGACGATCTGCCGGCAGGCCGCCTCGCTGCGGCCGAGCACTTCGGCAAGGCGGGCATAGGGCATGTCGATGAGCTCGCGCAGCACGAAGGCGCAGCGCTCCACCGGGCCGAGGCGCTCCATTAGCACGAGGACGGCATAGGGCAGGTCGCCGGCGAAGGCGTCGCCGTCGTTGGGTCCCGTCCAGGGCTCGGGCAGCCAAGGCCCGTCATAGGCGGCGCGCTCGCGCCGCGCGGCCCGCAGCCGGTCGATGGCGAGCCGGCTCGTCACCGTGACGAGCCAGGCCTCCGGATTGTCGATTGCCCCGCCGGCGGCATGGAAGCGCAGGAAGGCATCCTGCAGCACGTCCTCGGCGTCGCCCATCGTGCCGAGCATGCGATGGGCGATGGCAAGGAGCCGCGGCCGCACGGCGAGGAACGCGGCCGCTCCATCGTCTGCGATGGCATCGCCGGCGGCGTTCCCGGAGGCTGGCGGTCGGCGGTGCTGGTTCACGTCCGGTTCCGGTCCGCGGGGCGGCTCAGAGGAGGCCGCGCTTGGCGAGGTTGCGCATCAGCTGCCCGGTGCCGAAGGTCCACGGTGCGCAGTCCTGGCTGTGGCGCATGCGGTTGACGAGGCTGCCAAGCTGCGGGGCGGCGATGGTGACGACGTCGCCCACCTTGTGGGTAAAGCCCTTGCCCGGCGCATCGCGGTCCTCGACCGGCGCGAAAAGCGTGCCGAGGAAGAGCACCGCCCCGTCCGGATACTGGTGATGCCTGCCGATCATCTGAGCCGCGAGGTCGGCCGGGTCTCGGCTGATCTTCTCGATGGTGGAGAAGCCCTCCATGCGGAAGCCATCCTCGCCCTCGACGGTCAGCGTCACGTGCATGCGGCGCACGTCGTCGAGCGAGAAGCCGTCGTCGAAGAAGCGCAGGAAGGGGCCGACCGCACAGCTCGCGTTGTTGTCCTTCGCCTTGCCGAGGAGCAGGGCCGAGCGGCCCTCGACGTCGCGCAGGTTGACATCGTTGCCGAGGGTGGCGCCGACGATGCGCCCGTCCGAGGCGACGACCAGCACCACCTCGGGCTCGGGATTGTTCCAGGTGGAGATGGCGTGGATGCCGGCATCCGCTCCCGTGCCGACGCTCGACATGGGCTGGGCCTTGGTGAAGATCTCGGCATCCGGCCCGATGCCAACCTCTAGATACTGGCTCCAGGCGCCCTGGGCCACGAGCACCTCCTTGAGGCGCATGGCCGCGGGCGAGCCGGGCCTGAGGCGGGCGAGGTCATCGCCGACGAGGCGGTTGATCTCCTCGCGGATGGCCGCCGCGGCGTCCGCATTGCCACGCGCGCGCTCCTCGATGACGCGCTCCAGCATGGAGACGGCGAAGGTCACGCCCGCCGCCTTCACCGCCTGCAGGTCAATGGGCGCGAGGAGGTAGGGCCGGGTGGAATCACGCGTCGCCTCCACGGAATTGGCGAGGATGGCCTCGAGCGGACCCAATGATTCGCCCTTGGCGTCGCGCAGGGCGGCCGCAGGTGCGGAAGTTTCGCATAGGTCGCGCATCGTCGCGAAAGCGCGGCTGATATCGAAAACCTCGCCATCGCGGACGGTCACCACCGAAGGGCCGGCAACATCGGGCCGGAAGACGCGGCCGGCCAAGGCGGCCCTCGCAAAATCGGTCGGCAGGGTGGTGGCTGTGGAAAGGGTCAGGCCCCCCATGGATGCGCTCCTCGCTGAAGACTCAAATTTCGTTTCGCTTGCGTTTGTCGTCGATTATTCATTGAACTGTCATGTCATTGTCATGCTATGCTCGCTAGCAACGAAGAGAAGGGTCCCCGAGGGGGGCTCCGGGAGATGGGGAGGCTATCATGGCATCTCGTATTGTAACCATGGCAAGTGCGGCGGCTTTCATCGCCGCGGCAGGACCGGCTGCTGCCCAGACTGAAATCCAGTGGTGGCATGCCATGTCGGGCGCGCTCGGCGAGAAGCTCGAGAAGATCGCCAGCGACTTCAACGCCTCGCAGAGCGAGTACAAGGTTGTCCCGGTCTTCAAGGGCAGCTATCCGGAGACCATGACGGGCGCCATCGCTGCCTTCCGCGCCAAGCAGCACCCGACGATCGTGCAGGTCTTCGAGGTCGGCACGGCGACCATGATGGCGGCCAAGGGCGCCGTCTATCCCGTCTACAAGCTGATGGCCGACGAGAACGAGCCGTTCGATCCCAAGGCCTACCTGCCGGCGGTGACGGGCTACTACAGCGACACGCAGGGCAACATGCTGTCGTTCCCGTTCAATTCATCGACGCCGATCCTCTATTACAACAAGGATCACTTCAAGAAGGCCGGCCTTGACGAGAACACCCCGCCCAAGACCTGGCCGGAGGTGGAGGAGTTCGCCAAGAAGCTGCAGGCGGCGGGCATCGCGTGCGGCTTCACCACCCAGTGGCCGTCCTGGGTCCATGTCGAGAACTTCTCGGCCATGCACAACATCCCGCTGTCGACCGAGGCCAACGGCTTCGGCGGCCTCGGCACCGAGCTCAAGATCAACAACCCGACGCTCGAGAAGCACTGGACGGCGCTGGTCGACTGGCAGAAGTCGAAGATCTTCGACTACGGTGGCCGCCAGGGCAAGTCGGATCCCAAGTTCCTCTCCGGCGAATGCGCCATGACCTTCGCCTCCTCGGCGGCGCGCGCCAACATCATGGCCAATGCCAAGTTCGGCGTCGGCTACGGCATGCAGCCCTACTGGCCGGACGTGCAGGGCGCCCCGCAGAACTCCATCATCGGCGGCGCGACGCTCTGGGTCCTCGCCGGTCGTCCGAAGGAGGAATACAAGGGCGCGGCGAAGTTCTTCGCCTATCTGTCGAAGCCCGAGGTGCAAGCCTGGTGGCACCAGCAGACCGGCTACCTGCCGATCACCAAGGCCGCCTACGAGCTGTCGCAGAAAGAAGGTTTCTATGAAAAGAACCCGGGTTCCGACATCTCGATCAAGCAGATGAACCTCAACCCGCCGACCGACAACTCCAAGGGCCTGCGTCTCGGCAACTTCGTCCAGATCCGCGACATGATCGAGGAGGAACTGGAGAACGCGCTAACCGGCAAGAAGTCGGCGAAGGACGCGCTCGACGCGGCGGCGAAGCGCGGCAACGAGCTGCTCCGCCAGTTCGAGAAGTCCAACTCCTGAATAATGTAATGTAGAATGGCGGCGCCCGGACTGCATCGGGCGCCGCCCTGTTCCTTCTGGGGGGCCGATGCAGGCAAAACGGGTCACCTTCGGCGGCGGCATCGTGCCTTATCTGCTGCTTGCGCCGCAGCTTGCCATCACCATCATCTTCTTCCTGTGGCCCGCTGGCCAGGCGCTCTACACCTCGCTCTTTGCCGAAGACGCCTTCGGCCTGTCGCGCCAGTTCGTCGGCCTCGCCAATTTCGTCGCCCTGTTCGAGGATCCGAGCTACCGGTCGAGCTTCGCCATCACTGTGGTCTTCTCCGCGTCCGTCGCGGCCATCTCGCTCGGTCTCGGGCTCCTCTTCGCGCTCGCCGCTGACAAGGTGGGGCGCAAGGCGATGGTCTACCAGACGCTGCTCATCTGGCCCTATGCCGTGGCCCCGGCGGTCGCTGCCATCCTGTGGTGGTTCATGTTCGATCCGTCGGTCGGCGTGGTGGCGCGTGGTCTGCGGGCCATCGGCATCTACTGGAACCACCACCTCAACGGCACCGATGCGCTCATCATGGTCATTCTCGCCGCCTCGTGGAAGCAGGTGAGCTACAACTTCCTATTCTTCCTCGCCGGACTGCAGGCCATTCCGCGCACGCTTGTGGAGGCGGCGGCGCTCGACGGGGCGGGCCCCTGGCTGCGTTTCCGCAAGATCGTCTGGCCGCTGCTCGCGCCGACGACCTTCTTCCTGCTTGTCGTCAACATCGTCTACGCCTTCTTCGACACCTTCGGCATTATCCACGCGACGACCGGCGGCGGGCCCGGCCAGTCCACCACCATCCTCGTGTACAAGGTGTTCAAAGACGGCTTCGAATCGCTCAATCTCGGCGCTTCCGCCGCTCAGTCGGTGGTGCTGCTCGTCATCGTCATCGGCCTGACGGCGCTGCAGTTCCGCCATATCGAGCGCAAGGTCCATTACTGAGGGGGCGGGGACATGGTCGAATCCGGCCGCAAGCTGACTTTCGCCGCCCATGCGGCGCTCATCCTCGGCGTTGCCGCCATGGTGCTGCCGGTGTGGCTCGCCTTCGTGGCGTCCACCCATCCCGGCACGGACTTCCTCACTGGCCGCATCGGCTTTCTGCCGGGTGCGGCCCTCATCGCCAACTACAAGGAGGCGCTGTTTACCGGCTCCAGCGTCTCCGGCTTTCCGCCCGTCGGGCCGATGCTGTGGAACAGCTTCGTCATGGCCATGGCGATCGCCATCGGCAAGATCGCCATCTCGCTGCTGTCGGCCTTCGCCATCTGCTATTTCCGCTTCCCCTTCCGGGTCACGGCTTTCTGGCTCATCTTCATCACGCTGATGTTGCCGGTCGAGGTGCGCATCCTGCCGACCTTCGAGGTCGTGGCCAATCTCGGCATGCTCAACAGCTATTCGGGCCTCGCCATTCCGTTGATCGCCTCGGCGACGGCGACGTTCCTGTTCCGTCAGGTCTTCATGACTATACCGGACGAATTGACGGAAGCGGCGCGCATCGACGGGGCGGGGCCGCTACGCTTCTTCTGGTCCATCCTGATGCCGCTGTCGCGCACCAATATTGCCGCGCTTTTCGTCATCCTCTTCATCTACGGCTGGAACCAGTATCTGTGGCCGCTGCTCGTCACCACGGATCAGAGCTATTACACCATCGTCATGGGCATCCAGCGCCTCGCGGCCGCGGCGGCCGAGGCCGATCCCGTATGGCACCTCGTCATGACGACGACCATCCTCGCCATGCTGCCTCCCGTCGTGGTGGTCATTGCGATGCAGCGCCTCTTCGTGAAGGGGCTGGTCGAGACGGAGAAGTAGGCGGCGGCCCCGGCGGCGGGGTGCCGGCACGCGCCCCTCCCGACCGACCGCACGACCGTGGGCCATGAAAACGCGGATGGCCGGCTTGTGCATTGCGTGGATGCGAAGAGCGCGTAATCCGCACCGCTCGTCATGGCCGGGCTTGTCCCGGCCATCGACGCGTTTGGCGTTGCTCGCACTTTCAAGGTGCGGATGCCCGCAACAAGCGCGGCCATGACGACGGGACCGATGACAGACCGCTGACGAAACACCTTTATGCGTTTCTAGCCGGACAGGGCGGCAGGTCCCAGCCGTTCCCTGCCCTCACCCGTTGCGCGCGGCAAAAGCCTTGATGGCGTCCACAAGGACGCGCACGGCGACATCCGCGTCGTCGACGGTGATCGACTCAGCCGGATTGTGACTGATGCCGCCTTTGCAGCGCACGAAGACCATTGCCGAAGGGCACAGGCGCGCCATGGCCATGGCGTCGTGGCCGGCACCCGACGGCAGGTGCCGCGCGCCGATGCCCTGGCCCGTGACGGCCGTCTCCAGCGCGCGCATCAGGCCGGCGTCCATGGCGGTGGCAGGGGCGTCGAAATAGAGGTCGAGATCGAGCGCCACATGGCGCCGGGCGGCGATGTCGCGCATCTCGGCCACCATTTCCTCGACAATGGCGTGGCGCACGGGATCGTCCGGCGCGCGCACGTCGAGCATGAAGTCGACGCGGCCGGGAATGACGTTGGAGGCGTTGGGCGCCACCTTGGCCATGCCGATCGTCGCGACGGTCGAGGGATCACGGGCGCCGATGCGTTCGACGGCGAGGTTCATCTCGCTCAGCGCGGCGAAGGCATCGCGCCGCAGCGCCATCGGCACGGTGCCGGCGTGGCCGGCCTCGCCCGTCACCACGCCGCGCGCCCGGGTGATGCCGTTGATCGCGCTGACGATGCCGACCGGCAGGTTCTCGCGCTCCAGCACCGGTCCCTGCTCGATGTGGAATTCGATGTAGCCCTTGACGGAGCCCGGATCGCGGCCGAGCCGCGTCACGGCCTCGGGGTCGCCGCCGAAGGCGAGCAGGGCCTCGCGCAGGCTCACCCCGTCGTAGTCCCTGCCGTCGAGCCAGGCCGGGTCGTAGGTGCCGGCGATCGCCTGCGAGGTCGAGAGATTGGTGGGGAAGCGGACGTTCTCCTCGTCGCCGAAGGCCAGCACCTCGATGGCGAAGGGCATGCGCTCCCCGCGCCGGGCGAGCTCCTCGACGGCGACGATGCCAGCCAGCACCCCGAGCATGCCGTCATAGCTGCCGGCATCGACCACGGTGTCGATATGCGAACCGACGAGGAGCGCGGGCGCGCCCGGCTCGATCCCCTCGTAGCGGCCGACGACAGTGCCGGCGGCGTCGATCTGCGCGCTCATGCCCGCCGCCTCCATCATGCGCATCACCGCTTCGGCGGCGGCGCGATGGGCCGGCGACAGGTAGAGGCGCGTCAGGCGCCCCGGCTCGTCGGTATATTGATTGAGATCGGCGGCGAGCGTCATCAGGCGCTCGCCGAGCACGGTGGTGGGCAGGGGCGGCATGGCGATCATGGGGGTCAAGCTAGCGGGCCACGCCATGCCGCTCAAGCGCCATCAATAGATCAATAGGTGGCGCGCCCGCCGGACAGATCGAAGACGGCGCCCGTGGTGAAGCTGTTGTCCTCCGAGGCGAGGAAGGCGACCATGCCCGCCACTTCCTCGACCTCGACGAAGCGCCCGCGCGGGATCTTCGACAGCATGTATTCAATGAACTCCTCGCTCACCTGCTCGAGGATTCGCGTCTTGGCGGTGGCCGGCGTGATGCAGTTGACGGCGATGTTGCGGTCGGCGAGCTCCTTGCCGAGCGACTTGGTGAAGCCGATGACAGCGGCCTTGGACGCCGAATAGGCCGAGGCATTGGGATTGCCCTCCTTGCCGGCAATCGAGGCGACCAGCACGATGCGGCCGTAGTTGCGCGCGCGCATGCCGGGCACCAGCGCGCGGCAGCAATGGAAGGTGCCGTCGACATTGATCCGCTGCACGCGCGCCCATTCCTCGAGCGGGTATTCCCAGGCCTTGAACGTCGGCCCGGCGATGCCGGCGCTGTTGACGAGGATGTCGACGGCCCCATGCGCCGCCTCCGCCGCCCTGGCGGCAGCCTCGACAGCGGCATAGTCGGTGATGTCGACGGCGCGGGCCGAGACGTCCGCGCCCATCTCCTTGGCTGTCGCTTCGGCCAGCGCGCCGTCACGGTCCCACAACTCGACGTGTTTCGCGCCGGAGGCCTTGAAGCGCTCGGCCACGGCTCGGCCGATGCCCTGGGCACCGCCCGTGACGACTGCCACACGCCCCTTCAAATCGATTTGATTCATGCGTTTCCTTCCCGGTTGTCACGTTTCAGCGCGAGATCAGAGCGAGGCGGTGACGCCGCCGTCGACATAGAGCACGTGGCCAGTCACGAAGTCCGAGGCCGGCGCGGAGAGATAGATGGCGGCGCCGGCGAGTTCGTCCACCTCGCCCCAGCGGCCGAGCGGCGTGCGCTTGGTCAGCCAGGCGGTGAAGTCGGCGTTCTCGACGAGGGCGCTGTTCATCTCGGTGGCGAAAAAGCCGGGGCCGATGCCGTTGACGCGGATGCCGTGGCGGCCCCAGTCCGCCGCCATGCCCTTGGTCAGCATCTTCACCGCGCCCTTGCTCGCGGCATAGGGCGCGATGGTCGGACGCGCGAGCTCGCTGATGACGGAGCAGATGTTGAGGATCTTGCCGTAGCCGCGCGGGATCATGTGCCGCGCCGCCGCCTGGCCGACGTAATAGACGCTGTCGAGATTGGTGTGGATGATCTGGTGCCAGTCCTCGTCGGCGAAATCCTCCAGCGGGGCGCGGCGCTGGATGCCGGCGTTGTTGACGAGGATGGTGAGCGGCCCGACCTCATGCTCGATGCGGGCGACGCCCTCGCGCGCCGCCGTGGCGTCGGTCACGTCGAACGGCATCGCCACCGCCTCGCCACCCGCCGCGCGGATGAGCCCGGCCGCCTTGTCGAGCTTGGCCGCGTCACGGCCGTTGAGGACGACGCGCGCGCCCGCCGCGGCAAGGCCGCGGGCGATGGCGAGCCCGATGCCCTGGCCCGAGCCCGTGACGAGGGCCGTCCGGCCCGACAGATCGAAGATCGATAGTGTCATCCCACCTCCCCCGTCAGTGGCATCCGCCGCCGTGCGCCGGATGCTCGTTGAGGGCATGTGACGACGCGGGGGCGGCCAGCGTCAAGCCGCGGGCGAGCCGGGTTGGCATGTCCGCGACGCAGGGCGGCCTCAGGCGTGGACCCCGAGCTTCTTCTGCAGGCTGGTGGAGGAGGTCGTGTACTGGAAGACCAGGCGCTTGTCCGGATAGACGTAGTGGAACACGCGCTGGGCGGCGAGCGCCCCCTCGTGGAAGCCGGAGAGGATGAGCTTCAGCTTGCCCGGATAGCTGTTGATGTCGCCGATGGCGAAGATGCCGGGCACGCTCGTCTCGAACTTCTCGGTATCGACCGGGACGAGGTTCTCGTGGAGGTTGAGGCCCCAATCGGCGATGGGGCCGAGCTTCATGGTGAGTCCGAAGAAGGGCAGCAGCACGTCGCAGGCGATGGTGAAGGTCGACCCGTCGTCGCGGCGCACCACGGCCCCCTCCAGCACCGGTGCCTTGCCCTCGAGCTTGACCACCTGGCCGAGGTGGAAGTCCATCGCTCCCGCGGCGACGAGGGCGCGCATCTTGTTGACGGTATCGGGCGCCGCGCGGAAGGCGTCGCGCCGGTGCAGCAGCGTCAGGCGCTTCGCCAGCGGTGCGAGGTTCACCGTCCAGTCGAGGGCCGAATCGCCGCCGCCGACGATGAGGATGCGCTTGTGGCGGAAGGGCTCCATCTGCCGCACGGCATAGAACACGCTGGAGCCCTCGAAGCCCTCGATGCCGGGGATCGGCGGCTTCTTGGGCTGGAACGAGCCGCCCCCGGCCGCGATGATGATGGCCTTCGTGACGAATTCGGTGCCCGCGTCGGTCCTGAGGCGGAAGAGCGGCGCCTCGGCTGTGCCGAGGCTCTCGACCGTCTCCACCATCTCCGAGAGATGGAAGGTCGGGTGGAAGGGCTCGATCTGCGCCATGAGATTGTCGACGAGCCCCTGGCCGGTGACCATGGGGAAGCCGGGAATGTCGTAGATCGGCTTCTCCGGGTAGAGTTCCGCGCACTGGCCGCCGACCTTCGGCAGGATGTCGATGACATGGGCCCGGATGTCGAGGAGGCCGAGCTCGAAGACGGCGAAGAGCCCGACGGGCCCGGCGCCGACGATGACGACATCGGTTTCTATACGGTCGCTCATGGACGTAAGATGCCTCCGCTCCACGCGCGGCTTCGCGCAATCAGCCAGTTTTGCCACTAATGCCCCCTCGCGGGGGCGGGGATCAACACGTATCGGGAGAGACGCATGGTGGCCATCGAACGCACGGCGACGCGCATTACGGGATTTGCCAATCCCGAACTCGATTTCCAGCTGATGCGCATGCTGGGCGCCGCCAGCTATGGCGGCGGCGCGCCGGGGGAGATCTTCGCCGCCCGGGCCGGGCTCGACGAAACGCCGCGCGAATGGCCGCGCCGTTTCGCCGATCTCGCCGCCGGCATCGAGCGCATGGCCGATGTCGCGCTCGGCCGTGGCCACCGCGTCAGCGCGCGCGAGCATTATGGCCGGGCCTCGATGTACTACCGGTCGGCCGAATATTTCTGCGACCCTTTCGTCGGCGAGGCGCTGCAGTACGGGCTCGCCAGCCAGCGCTGCTTCGCCGCGGCGATGCCCCTCTTCGCCGACAACGTCATCGCCATCGACATCCCTTTCGGCGACGTGCTGCTGCCCGGCTATTTCTGTGCGCCGGCGGGCGGTGCCGTCGACGGGCGCACGCTCGTCGCCATCACTGGCTTCGACGGCACAAACGAGGAAATGTTCTTTTCGGCGGCCCGTGCCGGCCTGGAGCGCGGCTTCAACGTGCTGCTCGCCCAGGGGCCGGGGCAGGTCTCGGCCATGCGCCGCTACCCGGACCTCGTCTTCCGGCCGGACTACGAGGCGCCGCTCGCCGCCGTCATCGACGCGGCGCTGGCGCGGCCGGATATCAACGGCGACAGGCTCGGGCTCTATGGCGTGAGCTTCGGCGGCTATTTCGCGACGCGCGCCGCCATCCACGATCCCCGGCTCAAGGCCCTCGTCCTCAACTCGCCCATCGTCGATCTCAAGGCCTATCTCCTCGGCTTCATGCCGCCCGGTGCGGAGGAGATGGAGGACCTGCCGCTCGCCTATGTGGACGAGATCCCGGACGAGATGATGCCGGTGACGATGAAGCTCTCCTTCAAATCCGCCTGCCGCCGCTACGGAGTCGACGGCACGCATGCCTGGCTGAAGCGCCTCGCCGACTTCCGTGCTGAGGAGGGGCTCGAGCGCATTGCCTGCCCGACGCTCGCCGTCGTCGGCGAAGGGGAGGGCGAGGAGGCGCTGCGCCAGCTCGACGTCTTCGCTTCGCGGGCCGGCGGCCGCGTGACGCGCTACGTCTTCACCCGCGCCGAGGGGGCGGACATGCATTGCCAAGTCGGCAACCTGCCGCTCGGCCTCGCCGTCGTCTACGACTGGCTGGAGGAGGTACTGTAGGGCCTAACCCACCGGCATGACGAGCCGCGTCACCGCTTCGCGCCAGCCGGCGAGCTTGGCTTTGCGCAGCGGTTCGCTCATGGCGGGCGCAAAGCGCCGCTCCACCCGCCACAAGTCCGCGAACTGTGCCGGGGCGGGGAAGACGCCGGCGGCGAGGCCGGCGAGATAGGCGGCGCCGAGCGCCGTCGTCTCCTTCACCACCGGCCGATCGACAGGAGCGGCGAGCAGGTCGGCGAGGCGCTGCATAGTCCAGTCCGACGCCACCATGCCGCCGTCGACCCGGAGCACCGTCTCGGCGCCGTCCGCCTGCGGCCAGTCAGCGCGCATGGCGGCGAGGAGATCGGCGGTCTGGTAGCAGACGCTCTCCAGCGCCGCGCGGGCGAGTTCGGCTGGGCCGGTGCCGCGCGTCAGGCCAAAGAGGGCGCCGCGCACGTCCGGGTTCCAGTAGGGCGCGCCGAGGCCGACGAAGGCAGGCACGAGATAGACCTGCTGCGTCGGGTCGGCATCCTCGGCGAGCTGTCCGGTCGCGGCGGCGTCGGTGATGATGCCGAGCCCGTCGCGCAGCCATTGCACCGCCGCCCCGGCGACGAAGATGGAGCCCTCGAGCGCATAGGTGCGCCGGCCGTCGAGCTGATAGGCGATGGTGGTGAGCAGCTTGGTTCTGGAAGCGACCGGGGCATCACCCGTGTTGACGAGCGCGAAGCATCCCGTGCCGTAGGTCGATTTCACCATGCCGGGCGTGAAACAGGCCTGACCGACGGTTGCCGCCTGCTGGTCGCCGGCGATGCCGCAGATGCTGACCGGCGCGCCGAAGAGCGCGGCATCGCTCTCGCCGAACCTGCCCGAACAGTCCCGCACTTCTGGCAGCATGGAGCGGGGCACGCCGAGGAGGCGCATGAGATCTTCGTCCCACTCCCCCTTGTGGATGTCGAAGAGGAGCGTGCGTGCTGCGTTGGTCGCATCAGTCGCATGGACCTTTCCGCCGGTGAGGCGCCACAGGAGGAAGCTGTCGACAGTGCCGAAGGCGAGCTCGCCGCGCTCCGCCCGCGCGCGCGCGCCGGGTACGTTGTCGAGGATCCAGGCGATCTTGGAGCCGGAGAAATAGGGATCGAGGATGAGGCCGGTGCGCGCCGTGAACAGCGACTCGTGCCCCTCGTCCTTCAGCCGGGCGCAGAGCGGCGCCGTGCGCCGGTCCTGCCAGACGATGGCGCGGTGGATGGCCCGGCCGCTCGCCCGGTCCCAGACCACCGTCGTCTCGCGCTGGTTGGTGATGCCGATGGCGGCGACATCGCGCGCCGCGGCGCCGGCCTTGTCGAGCGCCTCGCGGCAGGTCGCGAGCGTCGTCTCCCACAGGTCCTCCGGCTCGTGCTCCACCCAGCCCGAGGCCGGGAAATGCTGCGGGAACTCGCGTTGCGCCACGGCCGCGATGGAGGTGTCGGGCCGGAAGAGGATGGCTCGCGAGGAGGTGGTGCCCTGGTCGATGGCGAGAACGTAGGTGGCCAAGGAATGTTCCCTCCGGTTCGGCTTCTTGCGGTTCGGCTTCCTGTTGTGGCCGACGCTAGCGGATGCGCATCGCCCGCACCAGAACCGCTCCGATCCTGATCGGAGCGGGCTGCAGCCGCTCAGGCCGCTTGCCTGAGCCGCGCGGCCATGAAATCGTCGAGCGCGGCCGCCTCCTCCCGGGTCAGGCGCAGACCGAGCTTGGAGCGGCGCCACAGGACGTCCTCGGCTGTCATCGCCCATTCCTCGCGCATGAGATAGTCCACCTCGCGCTCGCTGAGACCGGCGCCGAACTGGCGGCCGAGGTCTGCCATGGCGCGGGCCCCCTCGAGGATGGCGAAGGCCCGCGTGCCGTAAGCTCGAGCAAGGCGCGCCGCGATGCCACCGCCGAGATAGGGATGCTCGCCCGCGATGCGGCGGGTCAGCGCGTCGTAGCCGTCATGCGGGAAATCTCCGCCCGGCAGCGGCGCACCCGCCGTCCACCCGGCCTTGGCCCGCGCCGCCTCGGGCAGTTGCGGCGCAAGCTTGTCGAGCACGGCCTCGGCGAGCCGGCGGTAGGTGGTGATCTTGCCGCCGAAGACGGAGAGGAGGAAGGGTTCGTTTCCCTCGCCCTCGCGCTTGAGTACGTAGTCGCGCGTCGCCTCCTGAGCCTTGGAGGCGCCGTCGTCGTAGAGCGGTCGCACGCCCGAATAGGTCCACACCACGTCCTCGCGCCGCACGGGTTTGGCGAAATATTCGCTCGCGGCGGCACAGAGATAGCCGATCTCCTCCTCGCTCGCCCTGACGGCGGCGGGGTCGCCGCGATAGTCGCGATCCGTCGTACCGATGAGCGTGAAGTCGTGCTCGTAAGGGATGGCGAAGACGATGCGGCCGTCGCTGTTCTGAAAAATGTAGCAGCGGTCGTGATCGAAGAGCTTCGGCAGGACGATGTGGCTGCCCTGCACGAGGCGTACGCCCGCCGGGGCCTTCTCGCGCACGATGCCGGCCAGCACGTCGGCCACCCAGGGGCCGGCGGCATTGACCAGCATGCGGGCCTTCACCGTCATCCGGGCGCCGTCGCTGCGCCGCTCGGCGGTGACGAGCCAATGGTCGGTGCGCCGCTCGGCGCCGATGACGCGCGTGCGCGGGTGGATGGCGGCGCCGCGCTCGGCCGCGTCGCGGGCATTGAGCACGACGAGGCGCGCGTCCTCCACCCAGCAGTCGGAATATTCGAAGGCGGTGGCATAGCCGCCCTTGAGCGGCCGGCCGGCCGGATCGTGGCGCAGGTCGAGGCGGCGCGTCGCCGGCAGCAGCTTGCGGCCGCCGATATGGTCGTAGAGGAAGAGGCCGAGGCGCAGCATCCAGGCGGGGCGCAGCCCGGCATGGTGCGGCAGCACGAAGCGCAGCGGCCGGATGATGTGGGGCGCGAGCTTCCACAGCACCTCGCGCTCCATCAGCGCCTCGCGCACCAGGCGAAACTCGTAATATTCGAGATAGCGCAGGCCGCCGTGGATGAGCTTGGTGGAAGCGGAGGAGGTGGCGCTGGCAAGGTCGTTCTGCTCGAAGAGGATGGTCGAAAGCCCCCGCCCGGCCGCATCGCGTGCGATGCCGCAGCCGTTGACGCCCCCTCCGATGATGGCGAGGTCGAAGACCTTCTCTTGCACGCCTTGGCTCCGCTCGCTTGCCCCGATCGCGCGGCCACCAGCCGCGCTCATTCAACCTGCGGCAGCATAAACGAAATGCCTATCGAAAACAATTCGGCCACAACGAAAGCGAAAACGAAAGATATCGCGACGGGAACGCTCAGCCGACCCGCGCGTGGTCCGCGAGATAATCGAGGAACACGCGCACCCGGGCTGGCAGTTGTGCGCCCTGGCCGATGAAGACGGCATGGATCGTTTCGGTATCGCCGGGATTCATGTCGGCCAGCACCTCGACGAGCCGGCCGGCGGCGAGGTCCGGCCCGATGTGGAAATGCGACAGACGGGCAAGGCCCGCCCCGGCGAGCGCGAGCCGGCGCGCGCTCTCGCCGTCGCCGACGAGGACATTGCCCACGGGCGGCACGGTGACGGTCGCGCCTGAAGCGTCGCGAAAAGGCCAGCGGGCGACGAGGCGGGTGAAGTTGAAGGCGATGCGGTTGTGCCTTTCGAGCTCCTCGAGCGTCGCCGGCGCGCCGTGGCGGGCGAGATAGTCCGGCGAGGCGACGACGGCCATGCGGCTCTCGCCGAGCTTGCGGGCGATGAGGGGCGAGGCGCGCATGGGCCCGACGCGGATGGCGACGTCGGCGCGCTCGTCGATGAGGTCGATGACCATGTCGGTCGCGACGATGTCGAGGGTGATCTCGGGATAGAGCGTGAGGAAGCCGGGCACAAGCGGCATCAGCCAGTGCAGCCCGAAGGGCACGTTGCTGTTGACGCGCACCCGCCCGCGCGGCACGGCGCCCGCCGCCACCTCGCGCTCGGCTTCCGCGATCGCGGCGAGGACGGCGCGGCAGCGGCCGTAGAACGCCTCGCCCTCGGGCGTGAGCCGCAGCTGGCGCGTGGAGCGGTGCACGAGCCGCGCGCCGAGCCGACCTTCGAGCCGCGCCACGAGCTTGCTGACCGCCGAGGGCGTCATGCCGATGCGGCGCGCCGCGGCCGAGAAGCTGCCGAGCTCGACGACGCGCGCGAAGACCTCCATCTCGCCGGAGCGGTTGATGTCGAGACGACTCATGACGCCGTTCTATCCCGTTCGATGTGAACTGAAGTCACAGATCCTGTGCCTTCCACCATGCTAGTTCACGCCGCCGGCCGGTTCCATCTCTCACCGCGAGCGGCCGGATGGTCGGACGAACAGGAGATGGACGATGGAATTCAGGCGGTTGGGAGCATCGGGGCTGAAGGTGCCGGTCCTGTCCTTCGGCGCGGGGACCTTTGCGGGCAAGGGGCCGCTCTTCGGCGCCTGGGGCAACACGGATGCCGACGAGGCGCGCCGTCTCCTCGACATCTGCCTCGAGGCCGGGCTCAACCTGTTCGACACGGCCGATGTCTATTCCGATGGCGCCTCGGAGGAAGTGCTGGGCGAGGCGATCCGCGGCCGGCGCGACAAGGTGCTGATCTCCACCAAGACGGCGCTGCCCATGGGCGAGGGGCCGAACGACGCCGGCTCCTCGCGCGCCCGGCTCGTGAAGGCGACCGAGGATGCGCTGCGCCGCCTCGGCACGGATTACATCGACCTCCTGCAGCTGCACGCCTTCGACGCCGGCACGCCCGTGGAGGAAGTGCTGGCGACGCTGGACGCGCTCGTGCGCGCCGGCAAGGTCCGCTATGTCGGCGTCTCCAACTTCGCCGGCTGGCAGCTCACGAAGTCCCTCGCCGCCGCCGAGCGGCACGGCTGGCCGCGCTACGTGGCGCACCAGGTCTATTACTCGCTCGTCGGCCGCGACTACGAGTGGGACCTGATGCCGCTTGCGCAGGACCAGGGCGTCGGCGCCCTCGTCTGGAGCCCGCTCGGCTGGGGCCGCCTGACCGGCAAGATCCGCCGCGGCGCGCCCGTGCCCGCCGGCAGCCGCCTCAACGAAACCGCTGATTTCGGCCCGCCGGTGCCGGAGGAGCGGCTCTACCGCGTCGTCGACGCGCTCGACGAGATCGCCGCCGAGACCGGCCGCACGGTGCCGCAGATCGCCCTCAACTGGCTCATCGCGCGCCCGACGGTGGCCTCCGTCATCATCGGCGCGCGCAACGAGGCGCAGCTGCGCGACAACCTCGGCGCCGTGGGCTGGCACCTCACTGCCGAGCAGATGGCGAAGCTCGACGCGGCGAGCCGCGTGACGCCGCCCTATCCGCATTTCCCCTATCACCGGCAGGAGGGTTTTGCGCGGCTCAACCCGCCGATGGTGTGAGGGCCGTTCCGCCCCGCGCCGCTGTGCAGGAGCGATGCGGCCGGCGATTGTGGTAAAGGACGGGCGGCGGCCCCCTCCCGGCCGTCGCCGCCTTGGAAAGCTTCGATGCCCGATAGACCCGCCGTGCTCTTCGTCTGCCTTGGCAACATCTGCCGCTCGCCGCTGGCGGAGGCGGCCATGCGGGCCGAGGCGTCGCGGGCGGGGCTCGACCTCCTCGTCGATTCGGCCGGCACGGAGCACTGGCACGTCGGCAAGGCGCCCGACAGGCGGGCGCAGGCCGTGGCCGCCCGCAACGGCATCGACATCAGCGGCTATCGCGCCCGGCAGGTGGTGCGCGAGGACTTTTTGCATTTCACCCATGTCGTGGCGCTCGACCACGACAATCTCGCCCGGCTCCTCGCGTTGCGCCCGGCAGGCGCAGGCGCCGAAGTGAGCCTGCTGCTCGACCACGTTCCCGGCCGCGCCGGCGAGGCGGTGGCTGATCCCTATTACGGCGAAGCGGCCGGCTTCGACACGACCTGGGCGGATGTAACGGCGGGCGCGCGGGGGCTCGTGGCGCGGCTGTCGGGAGTTTTGTGAGGCGGGCGGAAACGGCCGTGCCGGGGGACGGACTCGTCAGCGGTCCGTTCGCGCCACGGATCGCAAGATGATGCCCGGCCGCGCGGGTCTCCACCTTGACATGCCGCTATTTATATAACATGATATATAACATGTTAAATAAAAACTCCTCCGAAGACACGCTACGCTCTCTTGGCCTGATGACGCTCGGCAGCCGGTTGAAGCGGCTCGGCGAGCGGCTCCAGGCGGAGGTGCAGCCGATCCTAAGCGAGCTGGCGCCGCCGGTGGCCGCGGGCCAGCATCCGCTCCTGGCGGCGCTGTCGAAGCACAGCGCGCTGACCGTGGGCGAGCTCGCGGCGCTGCTCGGCGTCGCGCAGCCGGGGATCACCCGGGCTGTCGGGCAGCTCGCCGGGATCGGCCTCGTCGCGGTCACCACCGCGGCGGAAGACGGCCGCCGGCGGCTCGTCTCCCTCTCGCCGCACGGGGTGGCCTTCGTGGCTGCGGCGCGGGAGGGCGTCTGGCTCCGCGTCGAGAAGGCGGTGGCCGATCTTTGCGCGGGATTCGGCGACGAGCTTCTGGCGCATATCGGCAGCATCGAGGACGGGCTCGCGCGAAAGCCGCTGACGGCGCGTGCCGTGGAGGAGCGACAGGATGACCTCGCATGAGCTCGATCGCCCGGCCTGGGCTTCGCTGACCTCGCGGCACCGGGCCTTCGCCGACGGAGATGCGAAGGCGCGGCGGTATCGCCCTTCGATCGTGCCGTTCGCGGCAAGCGCCGACGACAGCCCGGAAAGCCTCGAAGCGCTCGGGACCCTGCTGGAGCCGGGCGACACGGCAGTCCTCCTGCAGGCCGGCGAGATCCGCCTGCCCGCGAGCCTTCGCGCGATCAGGCGCGCCGAAGGCGTCCAGATGCTGGCCGACGGCGGCCACGCGCCCTTCGAGGACGACAGGATTGCGCGGCTCACGCCGGCGGATGCCGAGGACATGCTGGCGCTCGCCGCGCTCACCGAGCCCGGCCCCTTCACCCTGCGCGCGCTCGACATCGGCCGCTTCTGGGGCGTGCGCGAGAACGGCCGGCTGGTCGCCATGGCCGGCGAGCGCATGGCCCAGCCGGGTCACGTCGAACTCAGCGGCGTCTGCACCCATCCCGAAGCGAGGGGCCGCGGCCTCGCCCGCCTGCTGTCGCGCTACGTGGCGGGACGGATCGCGGAAAGTGGAGACCGGCCCTACCTGCACGCCTTCGCCAGCAACACGGCCGCCATCCGCCTCTACGCATCGATCGGCTTCACCTTGCGCACGACGATGCAGGTCGCGGTGATTGAGCGCGTGGATGATTGACGCGGCGCGCTGTCGGTGTGTGAGGCGGCTCGCGATGCGTCTGCCGTCAATCAAAAAGTCCGGGCTGATCGGGGTCGGGCGGGTTGTCGGGGCGATAGTCCGGCGATGATCGTGGTGACGGCTCTGCCAATTTCTCAAGCGCTCTGAAGTAGCCTTCAGCGAAACACTCCAGCATTTCGATCTTGCGGCGCATATCGACGCGAGGGATATCTCTAGCGTCGATAACGTGAAGCTCTCGTGGTTGTTTTGGTCCCGGGCAGCTGAAATCTAGAATTTCAAATCGCGCGTCCTCAAGGTCAGGATCCTGCATCAGGATTTCGTCGACAAGTGTTACAAAGAGCGAAAGTCGCTCACCTGCAAGGGGGTTCTGCCGCCAAAAGCTGAACCAAGGGAAATAAAGTTGACCTCCTACACCGTAAATCATTGGTGGATCGAAGGGTATCATCAACCCGCGTCCAACCGGATAATAACGTCTATCAACACTTTGATAGAAGCGGGGGGAAACATTGGAAAAATGATCGCGAATTAGTGGAAGAACTTCAAGAAGGTTCTGTCGAACACTTTCGCGCGGTAGCTTCTGAATGCCTCGAAATACCTCGTCATAAGGAGCATTCAGCAGAAGCATGTCTCGAGTGGCTAAATAGAGCGGCTTGTAATTGAACTGAGGCGGATTGCGCGCCAGCTGAACAAGTGCTCTGGCTATAACGTTGGGATCGCCGCGCCAGTTTCGTGCAAGATGTTGGACCGAAGGTATGCGCAAATCTGCCATGCAGCACCTGCCTATTGAACGGAGAAAGGACACCTCACCTTCGAGTAAAACTCTTGTATCTTGAAATTATCAATCTTCATGCCTGGATTCACAATTCCCCCATGATTCCAAGCTGCATGCCACGGACCTCCTTTCGCGTGACTTAATGTCACTAGTTCACCTGCTGGCAGCCTAGAGTAGAATCCAACGACCTCGCTTAGCAACGACTCGGTCTGAATGTCGAAATTATACCGCACAATGCGGCGTTGGCCATCAGCCGGATCAATTCGTGTGGCGCGCCCGACAATTGGCAGGTGATCGTAGGATTTAAACTCGTGATAGAGGTAGGGGAGGACAGGGCCATATTCCCAAGCTTCGAACCCATGTCGCACTAGGGGGCGGTCAAGTTCAATAAGCGACCACACGTGGCAAAAATATACGATCTTCTGAAGAGCGAGATTAGTCACCGGTCGACTGTTCCCTTCACAGAAGTCGAGCGTGAAGTTCGCTATGGCGCGTCCATCGTAGCCGTCAATCATGACTCGTTCCCCATCTGTTCTTATCGTCAATCGAGCCAACGAGCAATCCGTTGCGGTCAGCGGATCCAAGGGAATCGTAATAGCTGGAAGGCAGCTCGCATAACGTAAACAGCGGCTCGGCTTCTCCCAAGCCCGCTGCCGATAACTAAATTCTCGAAAGCGAACATCCGCAAGCAAGAAATGGCGCGCCCGAAAGGATTCGAACCTCTGACCCCCAGATTCGTAGTCTGGTGCTCTATCCAGCTGAGCTACGGGCGCAACCAGTGCCGGCTTCACGCGAAGTGTCCGGCGACGAGGCCGTTCAATTAAAGCCTCGCGGGCGGCTTGGCAAGCCCTGCCGTGCGATAATCCTCTGCGTTGTCCACCGGTCGGCCGGCCGGCCGTTCGAAGGCGCGGCTGAGCTGGACGAAACTCGACGTGGCGGGTCCGGCACGCGGCCGCGCGGCCTGCAGGCCCCCCGCTCAGGCGCCGTTGCCGTTCGTGCGGTCCGGCAGGTGGATGCGGAAGGCGGCGCCGGGGCCCTCCTCCTCCAGCACGATGTGGCCGCCGTGCAGGGCGACGAGCTCGGCCGTGATGGCGAGGCCGAGGCCGACGCCGCCGCGCCGGCTCGTGCCCTGGAAGGCCTCGAACAGGTGCTCGCGCGCCTTTGCCGGCACGCCGGGGCCGTTGTCGGCGACGCGGATCACGGTGGAGCGGCCGTCGCGCCGGGCGGCGATGGTGAGGGTCGGCACGGAGGGGCCGGCGCCCGCCTGCGCCAGGGCCTGCACCGCGTTGCGGCCGAGGTTGATGAGGATGCGCGAGAGCTGGTCCGGGTCGGCGTCGACGGTGATGTCCTCGTCCATGTCGACGACGAAGGTGATGCCGTTGCCTGCGAGGTCGAGGAAATCGGCGAGGTCGCGCACCAGCGGCGCCAGCCTGACGACGCGCCGGCGCGGCTGCGGCTCGGCCGCGCGGCCGTAGGCGAGCGTCGCCTCGCAGAAGGCGATGGCGCGCCCCAGCGTCGCGATGAGCTTGGGCGCGACGCGCCGCACCGTCGGGTCCGACAACTGGCTCAGCCGGTCGGAGAGGAGCTGGGCCGAGGCGAGCAGGTTGCGCAGGTCGTGGTTCACCTTGCTCACGGCGAGGCCGAGGTTGGCGAGGTGCTTCTTCTGCAGGAGCTCGCGCGACAGCGTCTCCTGCATCAGGGCGAGCGCGCGCTCGACCTCGCCGATCTCGTCGCGCCGCTCCGAGGGGCGGATGACCCGCTCCGCATCCTCCGGGTTGTGCTCAAAGGCGGTGACATTGGCCGCGAGCCGGCGCACCGGGCGCACGATGATGAGGTGGAGCGCGAGATAGACGAGGAAGGCCGTGATGCCGGAGATGGCGAGCGACAGGATGAGGATGTTGCGCGAGAAGGTGAGCATTGCCACCCTGAGCGGCCGCTCGTCCATCACGATCTCGACGAAATCCGCCCCGCCCTTGCCGGCCCCGATGACGCGCACCGGTCCCTGGGCCGGAAAGACGAGCGTCTCGAAGGCATCGGCGATCAGCGTCGCCCAGTGGGTGTCGCGCAGGTCGATGACGCGGGCGACCTCGGGCGGCATCTCGGCGGTGGCGAGCAGGCGCCGCGCACCGCCGACGCGCACCGCCACGGCCCGGGCGCCGACGCCGGCGAGCAGCTTCTCCTCGAAGCCGGAGGGAACGCCGCCGGGTGGCACGGCTTCCAGCACCACACCCGCGACCTGCGCGGCGGCGAGCCGGTCGTTCAGCCAGTTGCGGCGGAAGTTGGCGACCGAGGGCACATAGATCAGCACTTCCGCCAGCATGACGAAGAGGCCGGTGAGCACGAGCAGGCGCGCCGACAGGCCGAAACGGACGGACCCGCGCGGGTCACCCGTCGGTGTGCGCTCGCTGTCGATGCTCTCGTCGGGCCTTGCGTCCATGACGCTCCGTCTTCGTCGCTCTGCCTCGTCCGCTCGCGCGCCGTTCAGCCGAAGCGCCGCAGGAAGCCGATGAGCCGCCTCACCATCGGCTTGGCGGCACTCGGCGTATAATATGACATGGCGACGCGCCGCGAGATTTCGGAGAGGGTGGGGTAGGGCACGGTGAGCCCGGCGAGGTCCCTGATCCGGAGATTGCGGGTCATGGCGAGCGTCCAGGGGGTGATGAGCTCGCCCGCACCAGGCGCGGCGATGCCGCAGCCGAGGATGCGCCCGCCGCGGCCGAGGATCACCTTGATCTCGCCCTCTGTCCGCCGCTCCGCCTGGGCCCGGTCGTTCTCGGCCACCGGCCAGCGCAGCACGGTGATGCGTCCGCCGTCCGCCCGCGCCTCCTCCTCCGTCATGCCGACCACGGCGAGTTCCGGATCAGTGAAGGTGACGCGCGGCATCGCCCGCATGTCGACGCGCGGCCTGAGGCGGAAGAGGGCGCTGCGGATCACGAGCCCCGCGTGGTAATTGGCGACATGGGTGAACTGCCGGCCGCCGCCGTCCGGCCTGGCGCAATCCCCGATGGCGTAGACGCGCCGGTTGCTGGTGCGAAGGTGCTGGTCCACGGCGATGCCGCGTTCGTCATGGGCGATGCCGGCCGCCTCGAGCTCGAGCCCATCGGTCGCGGGGCGCCGGCCGGTGGCGACGAGGAGGTGGCTCGCTTTCAGCTCCGTGCGGGTGCCCCGGTTCTCGACGACGAGGCGGATATCGCCATCCTCGCCCGCGACCTCGCTGACGGTGGCGTTCTCGCGGATGGCGACGCCGTCGCGGCGCAAGGCGGCGAGGACATGGGCGGCAAGCTCGGGATCCTCCCGGCCGAGGGCGCGTCCGGCCTCGATCACGGTGACCGGCGCGCCGAGGCGCCGGTGCGCCTGCGCCAGCTCGAGGCCGATGGTGCCGCCGCCGACGATGACGAGATGCTCGGGCCGCCGCGTCAGGTCGAAGGCCGTCTCGTTGGTGAGGAAGGGCACGCTGTCGAGGCCGGCGATGGCCGGCACGGCCGGACGCGAGCCGGTGGCGAGGACGAAGCGGCGCGGCTTCACGATGACGTTGCCCGCTTCCAGCGTGTCGCGGGCCACGAACCGGGCGCTGGCGCGCACCACGCGCACGCCGAGGGCGGTGAAACGCGCCGCCGAATCGTTCGGCGCGATGGCGCCGATGACCGAGTGCACATGCTCGCGCACGCGGGCGTAATTGACCTGCGGGTCGAGCGTGCCAAGGCCGAACGCGCCCGCCTGCCGGATGTCGTGGGCGCGCCTTGCCGCGGCGATCAGGGCCTTCGACGGCACGCAGCCGACGTTGAGGCAGTCGCCGCCCATCTCCCCGCGCTCGATGAGCACCACCGGCACGCCGAAGGCGGCGGCCGCCGCCGCGACCGACAGGCCGGCTGAGCCGGCGCCGACGATGCACAGGTCCGGACGCAAGGTTTCCGCCACGGCACACTCCCAGGTTGCTTCGGAACGAGGGTTACGGGACCGGGCCGTTGTCGTCGAGCCCCTTGTCGAGTCCTTTGTCGAGCCCTTGGAGGCGGCGCGCGAACAGCCGGCGCATCAGCGGCGGCAGGAGGGCGATGAAGCCGAGCGCGCCGAAGGCGATGAAGATGTGCTTGTTGATCAGCGTCTTCTTGTTCAGCGTCAGCGTGCACGCCTCGCGCGCCGCCGCGAGGCAGGCCTCGTAGGCCTCCTGCTGGGCCGCGACCGCGCCATCGAGCCCCGCGCCGGCGAAGGCGAAGGCGAAGGTGCCGGGTACGATGCCGACGATGGTCGTCAGCGCATAGGTGGCGAAGGGCACGCCGAAAAGGGCGGGGGCGATATTGACCAGCCAGAACGGAAAGACCGGCACGAGCCGCAGGAAGAGCATGTAGGCCACGGCGTCGCGGCGGAAGCCGGCGGCAAGCCGCTGCAAGAAGGGCCCGGCTTTTGCCGCCAGTACGTCGCCGAGCGAGGTGCGCGCCACGAGGAAGATGACGAGCGCGCCGCTCGTCGCCGCGACGAGGGCGGCGAGCCCGCCGATCAGCCAGCCGAACAGGAAGCCGCCGAAGATGGTGAGCACAAGCCCGCCGGGCAGCGAAAGGGCCACGACGAGTGCATAGCCGAGGACGTAGGCCACGAGCGCGGCGGCCAGGTTTCCGTCGACATAGTGCTTGAGCTCGACGCGCCGGGCGAGCAACTGGTCGAAGGACAGGTGCCGGTGCAGGCCGAACGCGAGCGCGAGCGCCGTGCCGGCGAGGATGATCGCGAGCGGCAGGAACCGCCGCGCGGGATGCCGCGCCCGGGGGCCGCGCTTCGTGCCCCGATCCCCGTCAGCCCTCATTGCCGGTTCCTTGCCTGCCTGCTTCTCTTGTCCTTGCCGGGCCCGCGGCGAACCACGGGTCAGCCCCCGGAGCAACTTGCCGGAAGATGGCAGGGCCGGCCAGCCCGGCATGGGACGCGTCACCGCCTCGTGATGTCTCGCCGACGACCTCCGTCGGGCCGGCCAATGCGACGTGCCCGTGCATTGACTTTCCCGCCTCCATCCGCCATAAGCCGCGCAGGTTGGGCGGCGCTCGTCGGGGCGCCGCTTGTCGTTCTGCGACGTCCCTCGTCGCCTTGCGGCAGCCAACGACAAAGAACAAGCAGCAGATGTGCCGCGTGACGGCACGCGGCGCCGGGCGGTCCCACCGGATCGACGGCGTCCACGATCGGAGATGAGGCCGTGAAGAGGACCTACCAACCGAGCAAGCTCGTGCGCAAGCGTCGCCACGGCTTCCGCGCGCGGATGGCGACGAAGGGCGGGCGCAAGGTGATCGCGGCGCGTCGCGCGCGCGGCCGCAAGCGTCTGTCGGCCTGAGGCCGCCCCGCGGCGATGCCATGCAGGGCGCTCCGGCAGCCGGACGGCGGCGCGGGCGCCTGCCCCGCCTGCGCAAGCGCGCCGAGTTCAAGGCGGCGGCGGGCGGCCGACGGTTTCACACGAGCCGCATGAGCGTCCAGGCCTTGCTGCGCGGCGCGCAGCCCCGCGGAGGCATCATTCCCGCGGGTCCGCGTTTCGGTCTCACGGTCACGAAGAAGACCGGAGGTGCCGTCGAGCGCAATCGCATCCGGCGGCGCCTGCGGGCCGCGCTCGGCGCACTCGCTCCGCGCTGGCCGCAGGCCGACATCGATTTCGTGGTGGTGGCCCGGCGCGACGCCTTGACGGCTCCCTTTCCGGCCCTTGTCGAGGATCTCGACCGGGCCCTTGCGACCCTGACAGAAAAGACCACATCCACAACGTTCGGCGCGAAGCGTGCCCGGGCGCAGTCGGCGTTGGCCGCGGCACCTTTTCCCGGAACTGAAACGGATCGTCCATGACCGGCGATAACAAGAACCTGCTCTTCGCCATCGTCCTGTCCGTCATCGTCCTGATCGGCTGGAATTATTTCTACGGCGTGCCGCAGATGGAGCAGCAGCGCCGCGAGGCGCAGCAGCAGAGCCTGCAGCAGGGCGAGGCCGGCTCTGCGGCGCCCGCACCCTCCGGGGCCGGGGGCACCGCCGCGCCGACGGCGGGGGCGGCGCCTGCGGCGGTCATGACGCGCGAGGCGGCGCTGGCCCAGGCACCCCGCGTCGCTATCGACACGCCGAAGATCGCCGGCTCGCTGTCTCTGCGCGGCGCCCGCATCGACGACATCTCGCTCAAGGCCTATCGCGAGACGGTAGATCCGCGCAGCCCCAACATCGTTCTGCTGTCGCCGGCCGGCAGCCCCCATCCCTATTACGCCGAGTTTGGCTGGGTGACCGGTGCGGGCACGGCCGTGAAGGTGCCCGACGCCAACACCATCTGGAGCGCGGACCGGGAGCGTCTGACGCCGTCCGAGCCTGTCACGCTCACCTTCGACAACGGCGAGGGCCTGATCTTCCGGCGCCAGATCGCCGTCGACGACAATGCGATGTTCACGGTCACGGATCGTGTCGAGAATACAAGCGGGCAGCCCGTCACGCTCCATCCCTTCGGTCTCGTGTCGCGCCACGGCGTGCCGACGACACAAGGCTTCTACATCTTGCACGAGGGGCTCATCGGCGTCCTTGGCGACGAGGGCCTGAAGGAGGTTTCCTACTCCGGCCTCGAGAAGGATCCCGTCCTTGCCGGCGACACGCGCGGCCAGGTCTACAAGGGCGTGACGGGCGGCTTCATCGGCATCACGGACAAGTATTGGGCGGCGGCCGTCGTCCCCAACCAGGACCAGCCCTATGACGGGCGCTTCTCGGTCTCGCCGGGGGCGCGTGGGCCACGCTTCCAGTCGGACATGCTGGGCGGCCCGCAGACGGTCGCGCCGGGCGCCACGACCGAGGTGACGACCCGCCTCTTCGCCGGCGCCAAGGAAGTCGCGGCCATCGACCATTATGAGCAGGCGCTCGGCATCAAGCGCTTCGACCTGCTCATCGACTGGGGCTGGTTCTACTTCATCACCAAGCCCCTGTTCAGGGTGATCGACTTCTTCTTCAAGCTGTTCGGCAATTTCGGCGTGGCGATCCTCCTCGTCACCGTCATCATCAAGGCCATCTTCTTCCCGCTCGCCAACCGCTCCTACGTGTCGATGGCGAAGATGAAGGCGGTGCAGCCGGAGATGATGGCGATCCGCGACCGCTATGCCGACGACAAGATGAAGCAGCAGCAGGCGCTGATGGAGCTCTACAAGAAGGAGAAGATCAATCCGCTCGCCGGCTGCTGGCCCATCCTCATCCAGATCCCGGTCTTCTTCGCGCTCTACAAGGTGCTCTTCGTCACCATCGAGATGCGCCACGCACCGTTCTTCGGCTGGATCCGGGACCTTGCCGCGCCGGATCCGACGACGGTCTTCAACCTCTTTGGCCTCATCCCGTGGGACCCCTCGCAGGTGCCGGTCATCGGCCACTTCCTGATGCTGGGCATCTGGCCGATCATCATGGGCCTGACGATGTTCGTGCAGATGAAGATGAACCCGGAGCCGACGGACCCCATCCAGAAGACGATGTTCGCCTGGATGCCGGTGATCTTCACCTTCATGCTGGCGTCGTTCCCGGCCGGGCTCGTCATCTACTGGTCGTGGAACAATCTGCTCTCGGTGCTGCAGCAGGGCTTCATCATGCGCAAGAACGGCGTCAAGATCGAGCTGTGGGGCAACCTGCGCAACACCTTCTCGCGGCGCGCCAAGGCCTGACCGGGACGAGTCGGCTTCATTTGCGGAAACGCGCCCGGCTTTGGCCGGGCGCAGTCCTTTGTTGCAGCGGCGACGGAGCGGGGGACCACCGTCAGCTGACGGGACGGGGACGCGGCAAAAATCACACGCAACCTCGCTCTCATCCGCGGCAACGACGTCGATGCCTTGCGGCGGGCGCGCTGACGGCCTAAGCCTCGGACGATGAACGAGGCAACCGACGACGCCACCGACCATGCCGAGATCGGCCGCAAGCTGTTTGCGGGCGAGGCCGGTTTCATCTGGGCGACCGCCTCCCTCGGCGGCCTGCCGCCCATGGAGGGGCTCGAGATCGCCTTCGCCGGCCGCTCCAACGTCGGCAAGTCGAGTCTCGTCAACGCGCTGACCGGCCGCAAGGCGCTGGCGCGCACCTCGAACACGCCCGGCCGCACGCAGGAGCTCAACTTCTTCCGCATCGGCCCGGAGGACGGGGCCCCGCGCCGGCTGACGCTCGTCGACATGCCGGGCTACGGCTATGCGGCCGTCGGCAAGGAGAAGGTCGCCGCCTGGACCGACCTCATTCACGCCTATCTGCGCGGGCGCGCCAATCTCGCCCGCGTCTATGTGCTCATCGACGCGCGCCACGGCATCAAACCGATCGACGCTGGCGTCCTCGATCTGCTCGACAAGGCGGCCGTCTCCTACCAGATCGTGCTCACCAAGGCCGACGCCCTGTCGCGTGCCGAGCTCGATAAACGGCTTGCGGCGACGGCGGCCGCGCTCGCCAAGCGCGCGGCGGCTTTCCCGGTCGTCCTGCCAACGTCGAGCCGCACCGGTGAGGGCATGACCGAATTGCGCGAGGCGGTGGCGCGGCTGATGGACGAACGCGGCGCGCTTTAGGGTGCCGTAAAGGCGGCGAGGGATCAAAAAGGGGGCGGCATGAGCGACCGGTTCTTTGTCTTCGTCGGCGGGCTCTTCGGCTTCTGGGGTGTCGCCGCGGCGGCCGCCGCGGCGCATATCGCCGGCACCGGCATGCTGGCGACGGCGGCGAGCATCCTCCTCGTCCATGCCGTGCTGCTCGTCGCCCTGCCGGCCGCGCTCAACGCCTGGGTGGCCCACCGGGGGCTGATGCGCGTCGGCGGCTGGCTGCTCGCCGCAGGCGTCCTACTTTTTACCGGTGACCTGACGCTGCGCGCTCTCGTCGATAGCGGCCTTTTCCCGATGGCCGCCCCGGCCGGCGGCATCCTCGTGATGCTCGGCTGGGCGGCGATCGGCACGTCGGGCCTCGTCTCGAGCCGCCTGTGAAGGCGTGCTCCCGTTTGCCATGAGGCGTCGGAGCGGGGGCGACAGCCGCCTCCCGCCCTGCTAAAAGACGGCCTCGCGAAGCACCCTCTTCCTCAACCTGCGCCGCGACACGACATGACCGACCTTCCCGATCTACCCGACGTGCACACCCAGGCCGAGACGCTGGTGCAGGCGCTGCCGCATATGCAGCGCTATGACCAGGAGATCGTGGTCATCAAGTACGGCGGCCATGCCATGGGCGACGCCGCGGCAGCGGAGGATTTCGCCGAGGATGTCGTGTTGCTCGAGCAGTCCGGTGTCAAGCCGATCGTCGTGCACGGCGGCGGCCCGCAGATCGGACGCATGCTGGAGAAGCTCGGCATCAAGTCCGAATTCGCGGCCGGCCTCAGGATCACGGACAAGGCCACCGTCGATATCGTCGAAATGGTGCTCGCCGGCGCCATCAACAAGCAGATCGTCGGCACGATCTCGGCTGAGGGCGGCAAGGCCATCGGCCTGTGCGGCAAGGACGGCAACATGGTCGTTGCCCGCAAGGTGACGCGCACGGTGGTCGATCCTGATTCGAACATCGAGAAGATCGTCGACCTTGGCTTCGTCGGCGAGCCCGAGAAGGTCGACCGCACCGTGCTCGACGCGGTGCTCAAGGCCGAGCTCATCCCGGTGCTCGCGCCCGTCGCCGTCGGCCACGACGGGGCGACCTACAACGTCAATGCTGATACCTTCGCCGGGGCTATCGCCGGGGCCATGCGCGCCAAGCGCCTCCTCCTGCTCACCGACGTGCCGGGCGTGCTCGACAAGGACAAGAACCTCCTGCCCGAGCTCACGGTGGAGGACTGCCGCCGCCTCATCGCCGACGGCACCATCACCGGCGGCATGATCCCCAAGGTCGAGACCTGCATCTATGCGCTGGAGCAGGGCGTCGAGGGGGTCGTCATCCTTGATGGCAAGGTGCCGCATTCCGTGCTGCTCGAGCTCTACACGGACCACGGCGCCGGCACGCTCATCCGCCGTTGACAGGCGGCGGCGACGGCCGGCGAAACGGGCGAGGCACGGCGGACCATGGCGACGGGCTATCTCTATCTCCTCATCGCCATCGTCGGTGAGGTCATCGCCACGTCGGCGCTGAAGGCGTCCGAGGGCTTCAGCAGGCCGTTGCCGTCCCTCGTCACCGTCGTCGGCTACGGCATCGCCTTCTACTGCCTGTCGCTGACGCTGCGCACGATCCCGGTCGGCATTGCCTATGCCATCTGGAGCGGCATCGGCATCGTGCTCATCTCGCTCGTTGGCCTCGTAGCCTTCCAGCAGACGCTCGATGTGCCGGCGCTCCTCGGCATCGGCCTCATCCTGGCCGGTGTCGTCGTCATCAACGTCTTCTCCTCCTCCGTGCCGCATTGAGGCCCCCGGCCCGTGAGCGCTTGCAATTGCTGCTCCGGCACCCCATCTCCTTCCTCCTTTCACGTGCGAGAGGGCGCAGATGAAGATGATCGACACGGGGCCGGTCGCAGGGGCGGACACGGCCCGCCGCGGCTTCTCGCATGTCGATACCTGGATCTTCGATCTCGACAACACGCTCTATCCGCACGAGGCGCAGCTGTGGCCGCAGGTCGACGAGCGCATCACGCTCTTCGTCTGCGACTTCTTCGGCATGGACGGCCTCTCGGCCCGCGCCCTGCAGAAGTACTATTACAACCGCTACGGCACGACCCTGCGCGGCCTCATGGAGGAGCAGGGCATCGACCCCCGCGACTTCCTCGCCTTCGCCCACAGCATCGATTATTCGCGGCTCGCGCCCGATCCTGCGCTCGCGACCGCCATCGGTGCCCTGCCGGGGCGCAAGCTCATCCTGACCAACGGCTCGCGCGGTCATGCCGAGGCGGTGGCGGAGCGGCTCGGCATCGGCGCGCATTTCGAGGATATCTTCGACATTGCCGATGCCGGCTTCGTGCCGAAGCCGGAGCCGGCGACCTATGCGAGCTTCCTCGACCGCCATGGCATCGAGGCCTCGCGCGCGGCGATGTTCGAGGACCTCGCCAAGAACCTCGCCGAGCCGCATCGGCTCGGCATGACGACTGTGCTCGTGCTGCCGAAGACGCCCGACCCCTTCCGCGAGCTGCACGAGCAGGAGGAGGTGATTGCCTCCCACATCGAATATACGACGCGCGACCTCTCCGGCTTCCTGGTGCGCAACACCGGCATCGGCCGGACCGACGCCGGCCCCTGATCAGGAGCGCCCGCGCCGGGCGAGGACGAGGCCGATCATGGCCATGGCGGCGAGGACGACGGCCATGTCGCGGAAGGTGCCGGCATAGCCCGCAGCGCCGATCCAGGGCTGGCTGACGAGCGGCGAGAGGAACTGCCCAAGGAAGATGCTGGCCGTGAGCCCCCCGGCCACCCGCCCGCGTAAGGCCGGCGGCGCCACGGTTAGCGCGGTGGCGCTGAGGTTGGGAATCACCAGCCCCATGCCGAAACCGGTGACAATGATTGCGGCGACCACGGCGACGTAACTTTCGGCCATCGCCACGAGGCCGTAGCCAGCCGCCATGAGACCGAAGCCCATCCCGAACATTGTCGTGCCCGACCAACTGCGGCGCAGTCGGCCGAAGCCGAAGGCGACGACTGCTTGGGCGAGCGTGAAGAGGCCGATGGCGAGGCCGGCCCGGCTCGGCGCCGCGTGGCCGAGCTCGCGCAGATGGAACGGCAGTTGCGTCGGCACGAGATAGAAGATGACGCTGTTCAGCACGGCGGCCGTCAGCAGCAGGGCGAGCGCCGCCGGAGAGCCGGCTGGCGCCTCGCCTGGCGCGGATCGGTTTGCAGCGCTGCGCGCCGGCTCGGCGATGAAGGCGATGACCGCAGGCATGAGCAGGAAGGCCATGCCATAGAGGGCGAAGGGTGCCCGCCAGTCGATCTCGGCGAGGAGCCCGCCGCCCGTGAGGCACAGGAGCCCGCCTCCGCCGATGGCGGCGGATTGCAGGCCCAGGAAGCGATCGCGCGCCGGACCGGCGAGATAATCGCCGACGAGCGCTGTCGCCGTCGTCATGATGATCGCCACGGCGACCCCGAGCAGCGCCCGGCTGAAAAGGATGGCGCCGAGCGAATCGAGCACCAGCCCGGACATGCCGGCGATACCGTAGAGGCCGATGGCGCTGATCAGGAACGGGCGGCGGCCCCAGCGGTCGATGAGGCTCCCGACAGGCAGGGCGACGAGCGCAATGGCGAGCGCCGGGATGGTGAGGACGAGCCGCGTCATCAGGGCCACCTGTTCCGTTCCGGCGAAATGTGCCTGCATGGCCGGCAGCGCTGGTGCGATGGTGGCGGCGGACATGATGGTGAGCACGCCCGTCGCGAGCAGTGTCGCGTTGCGGGCGCCGGCCCTGGGCCCGGCGGCGGCCGGAGCCGCCTCCCCGCCGGCGAACTCGCCCTGGCGCATCGGCCTCATGCGGCCACCTCGCTATAGGCCGAGGCCTGGCGCGCGTCGCGCAGGGCGCGGGCCCACCAGGCGAGCCGCGCGAGCAGCAGGGCCATGGCCTTGTAGGCGCCGTCCCCTTCCGGCAGCGACCCGTCCGGGCGGAAGCGCTCATGCGCCTGGGCGAAGGACACGCAGTCGCGGATCGTCGCTGTATGCAGCTCGCCGAAGACGAGCCGCAGTTGCTCGACGGCGCGTAGCCCGCCCGAGATGCCGCCGTAGGAGACGAAGGCGACGGGCTTGGCGTGCCATTCGTGACTGGCGCAGTCGATCATGAACTTGAGCGGCGCTGGATAGCCGCGGTTGTACTCCGGTGTCACCACGAGGAAGGCGTCAGCCGCTGCGATCGCCTGCCTGAGGCCGGCGACCGTCGGATCATCGCGGCTCGGGTGGCGCAGCGACAGGTCGAGCCCGGCCGGGTCGAGGCGTAGTAGGGAAAAGGCGCCGCTCTTGTCGACTTCCGCCGCCGCCCAGTCGGCGACGGTGTCGCACAGGCGCCCTTCGCGGTTGCTGCCGTAGATCATCGCGAGCCGGATGGGCAAGGTCATCGGCGTGGGTGCTCCATGGTTCGGCGTGCGCTGGCACGCGGGGAGCCGCAGTGATAAAACCTGAACTTAGCTTGAGGTCAATGCCCGGCTTCGAGCCTGGAAAGACCTGAGATCTGGAGGGCGAGCATGACGATGCCCGATCCTGTGGCGGTCGGCCGGGATCTGACGGTGGGCGAGGTCGCGCGGCGCAGCGGCGTCGCCGTTTCGGCCCTGCATTTCTACGAGCGCAAGGGGCTCATCCGCAGCCTGCGCAGCGCCGGCAACCAGCGCCGCTACCCGCGCGAGGTGCTGCGGCGCGTCGCCGTCATCAAGGTGGCGCAGCGGGTCGGCATTCCTCTCGCCGCCATCGGCGAGGCGCTGGCGGCGCTGCCCGACGGGCGCACGCCGACCGAGGATGACTGGCGCGCCCTGTCGCTAATGTGGCGACAGGAGCTCGATCGGCGCATCGATCGGCTCATGCGGTTGCGCGACCAGCTCGACGAGTGCATCGGCTGTGGGTGCCTCTCCGTGAAGGCCTGCCGCCTGCGCAACCCACATGATGTCCTCGCCCGCGAAGGGCCCGGGGCGCGGCTGCTCGATCCGGACTGAGCGCGGCAGGAATCGCGATTCGCTGCTCGCCGGCTGCGACGTTCTGCACCTACAGGTTGATAGTATCCAACTAGTCGCGTTTTGAGAGCGTCTCCCTGTGCGACAGGGGCCGACAACGGATCGGGTGGGCAATGACGATCGAGCAAGCATTCGAAACGCGGGCCAACAATTTCGACCTCCTGCGCCTCGCGGCAGCGCTGCTGGTTCTGTGGAGCCACAGCTACAGCCTCACCGGGACGGGGCCGGAGCTTTTCCACTGGCTGACGAACGGCTACGACACCGGCGGCGGCATGGGCGTCGCCATCTTCTTCGCCATCAGCGGCTTCCTGGTGGCGCGGTCGGTCACGGTGCATGCCCCCGGCCAGTACCTGCTCAACCGTGTCCTGCGCATCGTGCCGGCCCTCGCCTTCGTGACGGTGTTCGACATCTTTTTTCTGGGCCCCATGGTCACGAGCCTCGGCCTCGCCGACTACCTGCTCCATCCCGAGACGCTGCAGCACGCACGCAACATCTTCGTGTTCGGCGTGTCCTTCAATCTGCCCGGCGTCTTCACGAATCTGCCCCATACCGGGGTCAACGGCGCGATCTGGACCCTGGCGCTGGAATGCGGCTTCTACCTCCTCCTGCCGGTTGCCTTGGTTTGCGGGCTCCTGTCGCGTCGGGGCGTGCTGCTGCTCGTTGCCGCCGTCGCGGGCCTCGTTCTCTGGGGCAGCCAGGTGTGGGGCCTGTCCTGGTCGAACATGGGTGGCGAGCTGTGGGCCGGCGCATCGCTCTTTCCGGTTTTGCGCTACGGCCTCGTCTTCGCGCTCGGGGCGGCGCTGTGGGTGCACCGGGCGGCCGTGCCTGTCAGCGCGGGTCTCGCGTTCGTCTGCCTGATGCTGCTCTACGCCTTTGCCAACCGGCCGGGTGCACAGGTCGTCTATCTCCTCGCCCTGCCTTATCTCGTCATCTATGCCGCCCTGGCGCGCGCGCCGTCGTTCGATGTGAAGGAACGGTTCGGCGATATGTCCTACGGCGCCTACCTGTTCGCCTTCCCCCTGCAGCAACTGCTGATCTGGGCGTTCGGGCCCGAGGTCGGCCCGACGGCCATCTCCCTCATGGCGACGCCGCTGGCGCTGGCGGCCGGCTTCGTCTCCTGGCACCTTGTGGAGCGCCCCGCGTTGGACCTCAGGTACCGCCGCCGCACGGCGCGCGATCTCGCCCGCCGCCCGGCGCAAACCGTCTGACCCGGAACCCGGGCACCGCGGCAGGCGACGCCCCGGCCAGCCGTGCAGCCCCGGCACGGGCGCCATGCCCAAGGCCGATTTCCCTGCACACTGCCTTGCACTCGAGGCGCCTCGCCCCCATAACCGGGCTGGGTGCGGTGTCGCTCTGAGGTCCGCGCCCCGCGTGTGAAACGGGATGGGACGCGTCCGCAGCATGGAGGCAGGAGAGCACGAGGCCGGCGCCGTGGACGGGGACCGGGGACGTGCCGGGGCCATTCAGCCCGCAGCCGGGCCGGGCACTGCCCTCGCCGCACCCCCGCCGAGCCCGCCCGTCGAGGTCACCGGCGACACGCGCCGCCGGCTGTCGCTCATCGGCACCGTGGTCAGCGTCGCACTCTTCCTCGCCTCAATGGTCGTGCTGTGGCGCATCATCGGCGAGATCAGCCTTGCGGAGCTCAGGAACGCCTTTTCGGCGGCGAGCGTGCGGCAGATCGGGCTCGCCATCCTCTTCACCTGCATCAGCTACCTCCTGCTGACGGGATACGACGCCCTCGCCCTGCGCCAGCTCGGCCGCAGCATCGCCTATCGTGTCACCGCCCTCGCCTCCTTCACGAGCTATGCCGTCAGCTTCACACTTGGCTTTCCGCTCGTCACCTCGGGCGCCGTGCGCTACCGCATCTATTCGCCCTACGGCATCAAGGCGCCGACCATCGTCGGCCTCACCGTCATTGCCGGCATCACCTTCTGGCTCGGGATGAGCGCGGTTCTCGCCTGGAGCCTGATGCGCGAGAGCCTCGCCGTCGCGGCGCTGACGGGCACGGTCGTGCGGCTCAACGAGGGGCTCGGCATTGCCATCGTCGCCGCCCTCGGCGGCTATCTCGCCTGGGTCGGCATCAAGCGGCGCAGCGTCAGCGTGCAGGGCTGGCGCCTCGAACTGCCGGGCTTCCGACTGTCCATCGGGCAGATGCTGCTCGGCGCGGGCGACGTCTGCGCGGCGGCCGGCGTCCTCTTCGTGCTGCTGCCGGGCGGTCACGGCCTCAGCTACGAGACCTTTCTCGCCATCTATGTCGCGGCCTGCATGCTGGGCATCGCCAGCCACGCGCCGGGCGGCATCGGCGTCTTCGAGGCGACCATGCTGATCGCCCTGTCGCACCTGCCGCGCGAGGGCGTCCTCGGCGCCCTGCTGCTGTTCCGGCTGTATTACTATCTCGTGCCCTTTGCCTTCGCGCTGCTGCTGCTCGGCGCTCACGAAATCGGCGCGCGCCTGGGCGATCCGGGGCGGCGCTGACGGCCGGCTCAGGCTGACCTGGCCCGCTCCCTGGCTCGCTCCACGGTGAGGCCGGCCGGCTCGGGCCAGGCCGTCACCGGCGCGATGTGCTCGCCCTGCAGGTAGTCGACCCCCCATTGGGTGAGGAGGCGGGCGGTGTCCTCGTCCTCCACCCATTCGGCGACCGTGGCGATGCCGAGATGCTGGGCGAGGTCGACGAGCGTGCGCACGAAGAAGCGGTCGTCGCTCGACCGCGCGAGGTTCTGCACGAATGCGCCGTCGATCTTGAGCAGGTCGATGGGGAAATGGCGCAGGTGCCGAAAGGAGGTGTGTCCCGCGCCGAAATCGTCGATGGCGATGAAGACGCCGAGCGCCTTCATGGCGTCGAGCGAGGCCCGCGTGGCGCCCGGGTCCTCGACGGCCGCCGTCTCGGTGATCTCGATGATGAGCCGCTCGGCGACGCCGGGGCAGGCGCCGAGCTGCGCGGCGAGATTGCCGAGCCAGGCGCGGCTCGCGAGCGTGCGCGGCGAGATGTTGAGGGCGACTCTCAGCCCCGGCTCGTCCGTCATGCGGGCGGTGATGAGTTCGAGCATGCGGTGGTCCACCGCCTCGATGAGGCCGGCCTTCTCGGCCGCGGGTACGAGGCGCGCGGCCCCGGCCGCAGCCCCGTCGGGCATTCTGACGCGCAGGAGAGCCTCGTGGAAGGCTGGCTGGCGCGTCTCGGCATCGACGATCGCCTGGCGCGCGGGCACGATGCGGCGTTCGTTGAGGGCGGCGAGGATATCGATTCCTTCCGCCGCAGCACGGCGTGCGGTCATGGTGGCGGCCAGTTGCGGTCCATAGAAGACAAAGCCGCTGCCGCTCAGCCGCCGCGCCTCGTCGAAGGCGAGATTGGCATTCCGCATCAGCGTTTCCGCATCGTCGGCATGCTGGGGCGCCGTCGCGGCGCCCATGCGCAGGCGCACCGTCGCCACAGCTCCGCCGGCCGCCGCGGCGAGCCCGGCCATACGCGCGGCGGCGACCGTCGCCTGCTGGGCGGAGCAGCCGCGCATGACGAGGGCGAAACGGTTGCTGCCGTGACGGATGAGCAGGTCGCCCTGCCGCAGCTGTCGCGTGAGGACCTGTGCTGTGGCCGCGATGATGTCGTCGCCTCTCGCATAGCCGAGGGCGGCATTGATGGCCCCGAGATTGTCGATGGCGAGGAAGATCAGCGTCAGCGGCCTGTGCCGGCCGCAGCCCCCGGCGAAGAGGGCGTCGATCGTCCTGGCAAGATCCGCCCAGCCGTCGGTCCGTGCGACGCCGGCTAGTGCGGGCTCGCGCGCGATGCGCATGACGCCGTGCACAATGGCCGGGTGGCCGTCAGGCCCCGCATACCAGCGCCCGCTGTCCTCGACCGCGACATCCGTGGCGCCGATCCTGAGACGGTAAGCGAGACGAAAGGGCACACCGGCGCCGGTGTCCTCGCCTGCGGCAGTACGGAAGAAGGCGCAGCGGCCGGGGCCGGAGGCGACGTCGATCAGTCGGTCGAAGGCCGCGCCGGTCGCGAGTGCGCCCCTGCAGTCGAGGCCGATGACCTCGGCGCCGTTGCTGCCGAAGCTGAGTCGGTCGCTGCGAAGGTCCCAGTCATAGACCACCTCGCCGAGCGACGTCAGCAGCTGGCGGGGATCGAGCGGCGCGGCGGCGGCGTCGGGCGTGAGCGACGCCGGATGATCCGCGCGACGAGCGACGCCTGTCCAGTCTGCCATCGGCTGCCGGGTCCTGCCTATCTGGGAGCTTGCCGCGTCTGGCACCGGAGGCGGCGGCTGAACCGGCGCGCAGAAACGCTAGCGGGCATCATGAACGGCAAGGGTTAACGGCCGGTAAAGAGTGGCGATCTCTGCACGCCGGCAACAAAAAAGGGCCGGTGAACCGGCCCTTCCTGTCGTATCGCTCGATGGAGCGCCCGCCTCTCACGCCTCGGCGCGGGGCTTCAGCACCTGCCGGCCGCGATACATGCCGGTCTTGAGGTCGATGTGATGCGGGCGACGCAGCTCGCCCGAGTCCTTGTCTTCCACATAGGTGGGCTGCTGCAGCGCGTCGGCGGAGCGGCGGTGGCCGCGCTTCATCCGCGACGTTTTTCTTTTCGGAACGGCCATGGCTCAACTCCGGTCGATGGCTTCTGCGGGCCTGCGCGCGCAAAGGGGCGCAGGTCCCTCGTTGACGAAACTGTCTCTGGGACGCGGGCTTATACAGGCTCAGCGCCGGATTGGCTAGCCCTCGGCGGCAGAAAGTGGGATTTTCCCTTTACGCGCCGAGGCAGGAGACGTTCTCGTTGCCCATGCGGCCCATGATGCGTGAGGCGTATGTCGACACGTAGCGCGTCGGGCGGGCGGGGTTGCGCGCGATTGGGTTGGGCAGGGCTGCCACGAGAAGGGCCGCCTCGCGCCGTGTCAGGTCCCGCGCGCTCTTGCCGAAATGGCGCCGCGCGGCTGCCTCGGCACCGAAGATGCCCTCTCCCCACTCGGCGATGTTGAGATAGGCCTCCATCACCCGCCGTTTCGGCCAGACGGTGTCGACAACGAGCGCGAGCGGCAGCTCGAGCCCCTTGCGCAGGTAGGAGCGTCCCGGCCAGAGCAGGATGTTCTTCACCGTCTGCATGGTGATGGTGGAGGCGCCGCGCGAGGCGCCGTCGCCCAGCGCATCCTCGATGACGCTCTGCAGGGCGAACCAGTCGATCCCCGCATGCATGCAGAACCGTGAATCCTCCGCCGCGATGGCGGCCCGGGCGAGATGCGGCGATATGTCCGACAGAGGCATGTAGATACGCTCCACCGGCTGCAGCGTCAGCCAGCGCCCCAGCATCAGCGTGGAGACGGGCGGCAGGACGCGGTAGACGACGATGGAAACGGCCCAGAACAGCATGATGGCGAGCACCGCGCGCATGGTCCAGCGCAGCACCGTCCGGCCGATGGCCAGCCTCCCCCGGCTTCTTGCTTGCACGTTTGCGGTCATCTCCCTGCCCCGGCGTGGCCCATAGGCTTGACCGATCCGGGCGTCTCGGGCAAGCGACGCTTGCCTTCACGTTACGGTGGCGACCTGGGAGAAACGACCATGGCGAGCTTGAGCGCCGCTTTCACCGAGCGTCTCGAGGCCGCGGCCCGCGCGCTGGAGCCACTGCTCGAGGCGCTTCTCGGCAGCGAGCCGCTCGCCGGCGAGATCGTCCGCCCGCCCCGCCTTCTCGCCGCCATGCGCCATGCCGTGCTCGACGGCGGCAAGCGCCTGCGCCCCTTCCTTACCGTCGAGACGGCCCGGCTCTTCGGCGAGACCGGCGACGGGCCGCTGCGGGCCGGGGCCGCCATCGAGCTCCTGCATTGCTATTCCCTCGTCCATGACGATCTGCCCGCGATGGACGACGACGACCTGCGGCGCGGCCGCCCGACCGTGCACCGCGCCTTCGACGAGGCCACCGCCATCCTTGCCGGCGACGCGCTGCTGACGCTCGCCTTTGATGTGCTCGCCGATCCGGCCGTGACGGCGGACGCGGCTGTGCGTGCGGAGCTCGTGCTCGGTCTCGCCCGGGCGGCAGGGCTCGGCGGCATGGTCGGCGGGCAGATGCTGGACCTCGAGGCCGAAAACCGGTCCACGCCCTTCGCGGAGATCGAGGTGCGCCGCCTGCAGGCTATGAAGACCGGTGCGCTCATCGCCTTTGCCGTCGATGCGGGCGGGGTTGTCGCGCGGGCGGGTGGCGAGGAGCGGCGTTGCCTCGCGGCCTATGGCCGGGCCCTCGGCGCAGCCTTCCAGATTGCCGATGATATCCTCGACCGGGAGGCGAGCACGGACGTGCTCGGCAAGCGCGCCGCCAAGGACGCCGACAGGGGCAAGGCGACGCTCGTCGACGTGCTCGGCATCGAGGCCGCGCGGGCGGAGCGCGACCGCCTCGCCGAAGAGGCCGTGGCGGCGCTCGCTCCCTTCGGCCCGGCAGCGGACACGCTGCGCGCGGCGGCACGCTTCGCCGCCACGCGCCGCAAGTAGCCCCTCCGGATAACGGCCGCGGCGATGGCCTTGGCGCTCCCCCGTCAGCGGGGACGGGGCAATGCGCCGCGCCCCGCCTAAACCGTCACCTGGGTGCCGACCTCGACGACGCGGCCGGTGGGGATCTGGAAGAAGTCCGTCGCGTCGTTGGCGTTCTTGGCGAGCGAGATGAACAGCCTGTCCTGCCACATCGGCATGCCTGACTGGGCGGCGGGCCGGATGGAGCGGCGCGAGAGGAAGAACGACGTCGACATGATGTCGAACTTGAAGCCCCGCTTGCGCAGGATGGCGAGGCCCTTGGGCACGTTGGGCATCTCCATATAGCCGAAGGTCATTTCCACCCGCCAGAAGCCGTCGGCGATGGGCTCGATGTTAACGCGCTCCTCGTCGTTGATGCGCGGCACATCGGCCGTCTTGACGGTGAGGATGGCGTTCTTCTCGTGCAGCACCTTGTTGTGCTTGAGGTTGTGTAGCAGTGCCGAGGGGGCGGTCTCCGGATCGCTCGTCAGGAACACGGCCGTGCCTTTGATGCGGTGCGGAGGGCTCTTTTGCAGCATCTCGACGAGTTCGACGAGCGGCACGTCCACCTTGCGCGTCTTGGCGAAGAGGATGGCGGTACCCTTCACCCAGGTCCACATCACGACGATGAGCACGCTCGCCAGCAGCACCGGCACATAGCCGCCGGAGAACAATTTGAGCAGATTCGCCGAGAAGAAGGCGATGTCGATCGTCAGGAACGGCACGATCAGCAGGACGGCGGCGGCGAGGCTCCAGCGCCAGCCCTTCCAGATGACAAGGATGGCGAGGATGCCGTCCACCACCATCGCGCCGAAGACCGAGATGCCGTAGGCGTGGGCAAGGCCGCTCGATGACCCGAACATGGCGACGAGGAAGAGCACGCCGATGAGCAGCATGGCGTTGACGCGCGGCAGGAAGATCTGGCCTTGGTGCGACGCGGAGGTAAACCGCACCTCGAGCCGCGGCAGGAGGCCGAGCTGGATGGCCTGGCGCGTGAGCGAGAAGGCGCCTGTGATGACGGCTTGGCTCGCGATGATGGTCGCGATCGTGGCCATGATGGTAAGGGGCAGGAGACCCCAGTCTGGCACCAGGCGGTAGAACGGGTTCTCGATGGCTTCCGGGTGGGCGAGCACGAGCGCCCCCTGGCCGAAATAGTTCAGCACCAGCGCCGGGAAGACGAAGCACAGCCACGCCGCGCGGATGGGGCCGCGTCCGAAGTGGCCGAGATCGGCATAGAGCGCCTCGGCGCCCGTCACGGCGAGGCAGACCGCGCCGAGGACCGCGAGGGCGACGACCGAGTGGTTGATGAGGAACATCAGCCCGTAGTGCGGCCACAGGGCGCGGAAGACGCCGGGATCGTCCATGATGTGCAGGAGTCCCGTGATCGCCAGCACCGCGAACCACAGGCCCATGATGGGCCCGAAGAGCGCCGCGACCTTGCCGGTGCCGCGGCTCTGCACGGCGAAGAGCGCGATGAGGATGGCGACGGTGATCGGCACCACGTAGCCGCCGAGCTCCGGCGCCGCGAGCTTGAGGCCCTCGACGGCCGACAGCACGGAGATCGCCGGCGTCAGCATGGAATCGCCGTAGAACAGCGCCGCGCCGGTGATGCCGAGCGCAAGGACGAGGGCGTGCGAGCGTCCCATTGCCCGCTGCGCGAGGGCGACGAGGCTCAGGGTCCCGCCTTCGCCCTTGTTGTCGGCCCTGAGGAGGATCACCACGTATTTGATCGTCACCACGAGGATGAGCGACCACAGGATGAGCGACAGGACGCCGATGATGGTGTCGCGGGCGATGGGCCCCTCGCCATCCGCGACGGCATGCACGGCCTCGCGCAGCGCATAGAGCGGGCTCGTGCCGATATCGCCGTAGACGACACCGACCGACCCGAGCGCGAGGGCGAAGAAGCTGGAGGGCGCATGCGCGCCTGCCTGTCCCATGTCGCCGGCAGCCTGCTCACCGCTGCTGCCCTGACCTGCGAGCATGGACGCTTTGGTATCTGAAACCATATGGATGAAGGCCTATGGTTGGCCACACGAGAAGGCCGCCGGCACCCGGCCGCACGGCGCGCTGTTGTCCTTCGGGGCGGCTCGGCCGTGACGAAGGCGCCCTTTGGGCCGGCGGTGTTTACCACAAGCGGCAGGCCGGGCAAACGCCTCACTTTTCAATCGCCGGAAAGTGTGAACTGTCAACAGGATAGGATGGGTCGGCCGGCTATTCGGCGGCCCGCGACAGGCGCTGCCCGAAGCGCCTTTCGATGTAGTCGGCGACCAGCATCTTGAATTCCGCCGCAATTGTCGGCCCGCGCAGGGTGGTTGCCTTCTGCCCGTCGATGAAGACTGGGGCGGCCGGCATTTCACCCGTGCCGGGCAGGGAGATGCCGATATCGGCATGTTTCGATTCGCCGGGCCCATTGACGATGCAGCCCATGACCGCGACGTTGAGCGCCTCGACGCCGGGATAGCGCGTCTTCCACTCGGGCATCGAGGTAGCAATCCAGTCCTGGATGTCGCGGGCGAGTTCCTGGAAAACGGTGGAGGTCGTGCGTCCGCAGCCCGGGCAGGCGGCGACGAGCGGCACGAAGGTGCGGAAGCCCATGGTCTGCAGCAGCTCCTGCGCAGCCTTGACCTCGAGCGTGCGGTCGCCGCCGGGCTCCGGTGTCAGCGAGAAGCGGATCGTATCGCCGATACCTTCCTGCAGGAGGATGCCGATGGCGGCGGCCGAGGCGACGATGCCCTTGGAGCCCATGCCGGCCTCGGTCAGGCCCAGGTGCAGTGCGTAGTCGGAGCGTGCGGCAAGGTCCCGGTAGACGGCGATAAGGTCCTGAACCGCCGAGACCTTGGCGGAGAGGATGATCCGGTCGCGTGCAAGGCCTATCTGCTCCGCTCTCTCGGCCGAGAGGAGGGCCGAGCGCACCAGCGCCTCGCGGGTGACGGCACGGGCATCGACGGGCCGGGGTGAGTGCGCGTTGAGATCCATGAGATGCGTCAGCAGCTCCTGGTCCAGCGAGCCCCAGTTTGCGCCAATTCGCACGGGCTTGCCCCAGCGGATCGCCGTCTCGACGATCATGCCGAACTGCCGGTCTTTCTTGTCCTTGAAGCCGACATTCCCGGGATTGATGCGGTACTTGTCGAGTGCCTCGGCGCAGGCCGGATGGTCTGCAAGAAGCTTGTGGCCGATGAAGTGGAAGTCGCCGACGATGGGCACTGCGATGCCCATCCGCGCCAATTTGTCGCGAATGTGCGGCACCGCTGCCGCCGCCTCGGCCCGGTCGACGGTGATGCGCACGAGCTCGGACCCCGCGCGCGCGAGCGCGGCCACCTGCCGCACTGTCGCCTCGACATCGGCCGTGTCGGTGTTCGTCATCGACTGGACGACGATGGGCGCCCCGCCGCCGACTGCGACGGAGCCGACCTTGACGCCGACGGTGCGGTGCCGCGCGCCTGCGCCTGCGGGAGTTGGCGTCAGCGTCTCGGGGCCCGGCCTGGGGGGGATGTCAGCTGTCATGCGATCAGCTCGGAAGGCTCGTTTTGACGATCGAAGGTCTTGCTGCGCCTCTCGCGCCGTCAGGTCAAGGCTTGACTTTCGCCTTTTGCGCCTTCCTGGCAATGGGCACACGTGCCGGCGATCTCGACGACCTGGGCCCTTGGCTTGAAGGCGGCGTCGGTCAACACCCGCCTGAGAGCCGAGCCGACGTCCGGCGAGGCGGCCTCGTCCACCCCGCCGCAGGCCTCGCAGATGAGGAAGACCACGAGTTCCCCGGGCTCGTGATGGTGCGGGCAGGCGACGAAGGCGTTCTTCGTCTCGAGCTTGTGCACGAAGCCCTGCTCCAGGAGGAAATCGAGGGCGCGGTAGATCGTGATCGGCGCCACCCGCCGTTCGTCCTGCCGGGTCAGCGCCTCGGCGAGGTCGTAGGCGCCGAGCGGCCGGTGCGTGGCGTAGAGCGTCTCCAGCACGGCGCGGCGGATCGGCGTCAGCCGCTGGCCGCGCGTTCGGCAGGCGGCCTCGGCCGCATCGAGCGCGGCAGGCGCCTCCTTCAGCCGGGCGGCGGCGTGGGCGCAGTCCGCGTCATCGCCGTGGTGATGGTCATGGCCGTGGCCTGCCTCGTTTTCGTCCATCGCGTCGCTGTCTGCTTCCGTGGTCGGGCCCGCTTTCACCGTCATCGGGCGGTGATGATGCGCTATCCAAATGTGAACATTATAGCGTTACTCGTCCGGCGAGGCACCGCGCCGGGCGTATGGCCTGACGGTCCTCTGCACTGCGCCGCCCGAGGCGGCCATTGTCCGGTTCCTGCGCAACTTGGGTTTGCACTGCGCCGCAACATAGATAGGCTCTGTGAGCCCAGTTGCCACCCTGCGGCAGCACTGCGCCGCGAAGAGGCCTTGCGAGAAGCGTTCTTCGTCGCGTCCATGACCATCAGCCAGAACAGCAGCCATCGGGAGCAGCATATGTCGCTGAAATCGCGCACCGCCGTCGTCACCGGTTCAACGAGTGGCATCGGCCTTGCCATCGCCCGGGCCCTGGCCGCCGAGGGCGCCCATGTTGTCATCAATGGTTTCGGCGAGCCTGCCGCCATCGAGAGGGAGCGGGCGACGATCGAGCGCGAATTCGGCGTCAAGGCCGTCTATTCCGGCGCCGACATGACGAAGCCGGCCGAGATCGCTCAGATGATCGCCGATGCGGAGAAGTTGCTCGGCTCGGTCGACGTGCTCGTCAACAACGCGGGGATCCAGCACGTTGCACCCGTCGAGGAGTTCCCGATCGAGAAGTGGGACCAGATCATCGCGATCAACCTCTCCTCTGCCTTCCACGCCATCCGGGCGGCCGTGCCCGGCATGAAGACGCGCCGCTGGGGCCGCATCATCAACACCGCTTCCGCCCATGCCCTCGTTGCCTCGCCCTACAAGTCGGCCTATGTGGCGGCCAAGCACGGCATCGCAGGCCTCACCAAGACGATCGCCCTCGAGGTCGCGACCCATGGCATCACGGTGAATGCCATCTGTCCCGGCTATGTCTGGACGCCGCTTGTCGAGAAGCAGATCCCCGACACGGCGAAGGCCCGCGGTATCAGCGAGGCGGAGGTCAAGGAAAAGGTGCTGCTCGCCGGTCAGCCGACGAAGGAATTCGTGACGGTGGACGAGGTCGCGGCCTATGCCGTCTTCCTCGCCTCCGACGCCGCGCGCTCCATCACCGGCGCGCTCGCCACGATTGATGGCGGCTGGACGGCGGAATGACCGGTCGCGTCGTCCGTGCCCGCAAGTCCGCCGGCCAGCCGGCAGGCGGCTTCGCCGGTATCGCCGGCCCGAAGGCCGAGAAGAGCATTTGCCTCGCCCTGCAGGGCGGCGGCGCCCACGGTGCTTTCACCTGGGGCGTCATCGACACCCTGCTCGAGGACGGCCGGCTCGCCATCGAGGCGATCTCGGGCACGAGCGCCGGCGCCATGAACGCCGTCGTCATGACCCAAGGCTTCATCGAGGCCGGCATCGACGGCGCGCGGCGCGACCTCGAGACCTTCTGGCGGCGCGTCAGCCGCGACGGGGCGCTGTCGCCGCTGCAGCGCTCGCTCGTCGACCGCATGCTCGGCATCTGGGGCGGGGGCGACGAACCGCCCGGCCTCCTCTGGTTCGACATGGTGTCGCGCTTCGCCAGCCCCTACGACTTCAACCCGCTCAACATCAATCCGCTACGCGATCTCATCGAGGAACTGATCGACTTCGACAAGGTGCGCGCCTGCAACTCGGTCTCGCTCTTCATCGCTGCCACCAACGTGCGCACCGGCAAGATCAAGCTCTTCGAGCGCCCGGAGCTGACGGCGGACCACATCATGGCCTCGGCTTGCCTGCCCATGGTCTTCCAGGCGGTCGAGATCGACGGCGTGCCTTATTGGGACGGCGGCTACATGGGCAATCCCGCCCTCTTCCCACTGTTCTACGGCGCGGCGAGCGACGACGTGCTCCTGGTGCAGATCAATCCGATCGAGCGGGAGGAGACGCCGCGCACCGCCCGCGAAATCCAGAACCGCCTGACCGAGATCACCTTCAACGCGACGCTCCTGCGGGAGATGCGCGCCATCGAGTTCGTCACGCGCCTCATCGACGAGGGCAAGCTGTCAAAGGACGAATACAAGCGCGTGCTCATGCACCGCATCGACGCCGACCTCCTGATGAAGCGTGTGACCGCGGCCTCGCGCCTGTCGGCGGACTGGGACCTCTTGCAGCGCCTTGCCGACCTGGGGCGGCAAGCGGCCCGCAAATGGCTCAAGAAGAGCTATGATGACGTCGGCGTGCGGTCGACGCTCGACCTGCGCCGCGAATTCGCCTGACGCAGCGCGAAAGGAACGGCCATGAGCGACTGGCCGCATCGTGTCGCCGTCGCCGGCGGCACCATCGAGATCGTGGTGGGAGACATCACGCGCCTCGCCGTCGATGCCGTCGTTAATGCCGCCAACCGCACGCTCCTCGGCGGCGGTGGCGTCGACGGTGCGATCCACCGGGCAGCGGGGCCGGAGCTTCTCGCCGAATGCCAGACCCTCGGTGGCTGCGAGACCGGCGAGGCGAAGATCACGCGCGGCTACAGGTTGCCGGCCGCCCACGTCATCCACACGGTTGGCCCCGTCTGGCGGGGAGGCGGGCAGGACGAGGCGGCGCTGCTCGCCGCGTGCTACGGCAATGCGCTCGCCCTCGCCGATGCGCATGGCCTCGTCCGTATCGCCTTTCCCGCCATCTCCACTGGCGTCTACGGCTTTCCCGCGGAGGAGGCGGCGCCAATCGCCATCGGCACCGTGCTCGCGAGATTGCCGGATGTTTCGGTCGAGCACGTCGTCTTCTGCTGCTTTTCTGCCGGAAGCGCCGTGCTTCATCGTCAGGCGCTCGAGGCCCTGACGCGGTGATCTCAGGTTTCGCGAAAGGCCCAGACGCTCGTCTTCTTGATCTCGTTGTCTTCGAGCGCCCGCGTCACAGGCACTTCATAGGTGGCGAGTGCGGCGAGCCGTTCGCGCGCCAGATAGCTGCGGCCGGGGTCGCCGATGAGCACGGTGGCGCCGCGCGTGGCGAGGCGAGACAGCCAGTCGGTGACGGCGGCGGCAAGATCGCGCTCGTAGCAGATGTCGCCGGCCAGCACACAGTCCCATCCCTCGTCCGTGCCGATGAGATGATCCTGGCGGACGGTCAGCGCGACGCCGTTGGCTTGCGCATTCACCGCAATGGCGGCCGCCGCGAAGGCGTCGATGTCGCACGCGTCCACCTGTGTCGCGCCGGCCCGTGCGGCGGCGATGGCGACGAGCCCTGAGCCTGAGGCGAAGTCGAGCACGCGCCTGCCGGCGACGATGGCCGGGTGATCGAGGATGTAGCGCGCCAGCGCCTGCCCGCCGGCCCAGGCGAAGGCCCAGAAGGGCGGCGGCAGCCCCATGGCGCCGAGTTCCTCCTCGGTCTTTTCCCACAAGGCCGTCGCTTCATCCGCCACATGCAGCACGATCTCCGGCGCGTGCGGCACCGGCAGGAGCCGCGTATGGGTGCGGACGAAGACGGCCTTGTCCGTTGCGAGGCGCTTCATGGACGCTCGTCGAGCATGCGGCGGTAGAGGTCCTTCAGCCCGTCCATCACATGGCGCTCCGTGAAACCGTCGAGCACGCGCGCGCGCGCCGCAGCGCCCATCGCGGCGACGCGCCGCGGATCGGCCGCGAGCTGCGCGATGGCCTCGGCGAGAGCCGCTGCGTCGGCCGGCGGCACCACGAGGCCTTCGACGCCGTCGCGCACCAGCGTACGGCAGCCGGGCACGTCCGTCGTCAGGACGGCGCGGCCGCTCACCGCCCCTTCGAGCAAGGTGCGCGGCAGGCCCTCGCCGCCGCGGGAGGGCAGGCAGCAGACGTGGTGCTCGCGCCAGACGCCGGCGATGTCGCGCGTCGGGCCGCGCCAGGCGATGCCGGGCTCGTCTGACCATTGCCGGAGCGTCGCCTCCGGCACCGCCTTTGGATTGTCGGGATCCGGCGCGCCGAAGAGCGAGAGCTCGACCGCGACGCCCCGGGCGCGGGCGCGGCGGACCGCCTCCACCGCAAGGTCGATGCCCTTCGACCACAGCATGCGCGCGACGACGGCTATCTTGAGCGGCGGCTGCGGCGGCAGGGGTGCGACGGGATAATCCCCTGGTTCCACGCCGGCACCGCCGACGATGGTCACGTTCGGCGCACGCGGATCGAGCCCGATGAGACGCGGGTCGTCCTCGTTCTCGAAGAGGTAATGCGTGCTGCGGCCTTCGAGCCCGCCGCGGATGACGAGGCGCAGCCCGGCCCGCGCCACGCGCGCGGAGGCATCGCGGCGCGCGCCGAGAAAGCCGAGGCCGGTCAGCGCATAGACGCGGGCGGCGACGCCGGCGAGGCGTGCCGCAAGGCCGCCGAGCACGATGGAGCGCAGCGCGATGGCGTGCACGATGTCGGGGCGCTCCTCGGCGAGCACCCGCCGCATGGTGCCGACGGTGCGCAGGATGGCGAGCGGGCTCATGCTGCGCCTGTCGGCCTCGAGCGCCAGCACACGCGCGCCCGTCGCCTCGATCACCTCGCGGTGCGCCCGCACCCGCGCCACCACCGTCACGGCAAGGCCCATCTCGCGCGCGGCCCGCGCCATGGGCAGGAAATGCGAAGCGAAGAACCAGTCCTCGGTGACGAGGAAGAGCACGGAACGGGGCCGGTCGGTCACGATGCCTCACGCAAAGCCGAGAAAGAGCGCGAGCGCGCGGTTTACCGCGAGAAGATCCGTCTCGTCGAGCCGGCCGAAAGACTGGCCCAGCCTGCCGCGGGGCACCGTGTGAGCCTTGTCCACCATGATCTGCGAGACCTTCTGCAGGCCGTTGCGCTCATTCGGCTCGACCGTGATGCGCAGGAGCGGCGCCGCGACGAGTTCACTCGTCACCGGCAGCAAGGTGAAGGAGGGATGCGTGCTGAAGAGATCCGACTGGATGATCAGGGCCGGTCTTAGTTTGCCATAGGCCCCGGGAAGAGCCACGGTGACGAGGTCACCGCGCCTCATTCACGCCAGCCCCGATGATCCGAGGCCGCTTCGATGAAATCGAGGATCTCGTCTTCCTCGGCGCTCTTGGCGATGAGTTGTGACTGGCGTCGACACTCCTCGGCAAAGCCGGGCTGCGCCGGGTCCGGTATCCAGATCTGCACAGGCTTCAACCCGGCCGCCCGTAACCGCTCGCGATGGCGCTGCACACGCTTGGCGACCCCTGCCATTCCAGCCCCCGGCCTGTTACATGTAACATAGGTCGTCGCCCGTGGGACCGCAAGCGCGCCCACCTCTTTCTCACATCGTCGCGCCGATCTGCCATGGTACGAACTCGGCGTCGCCGTAACCGAGCTCCTCGGACTTGGAGCGCTCGCCGGAGGCGACCTTTAGCACCTTCTCGAAGATCTCGCGGCCCTTGTCCTCGATCGACACGCCCTCGATGACGTCGCCGCAGTTGATGTCCATGTCGTCGATCATGCGCCGGTACATCTCGCTGTTGGTGGCGAGCTTGATCGACGGGGTCGGCTTGCAGCCGTAGGCCGAGCCGCGGCCGGTGGTGAAGGCGAGGACATTGGCGCCGCCGGCGACCTGGCCCGTCGCCGAGACCGGGTCGTAACCGGGCGTGTCCATGAACACGAACCCCTTGGCGGTGACCTTCTCGGCATAGCGGTAGACGTCCGTGAGCGTCGTCGTGCCGCCTTTTGCGGCGGCGCCGAGCGACTTCTCGAGGATCGTCGTGAGCCCGCCCGCCTTGTTGCCGGGCGAGGGGTTGTTGTTCATCTCCATCTTGTTGCGGGTGGTATAGTCCTCCCACCACTTGATGAGCTCGACGAGCTTTTCGCCAACCTCGCGGGTCGCCGCGCGGCGCGTCAGGAGATGTTCGGCGCCGTAGATCTCCGGCGTCTCGGAGAGGATCGCCGTGCCGCCGTGCTTGACGAGCAAGTCGGCCGCCGCTCCCAAGGCGGGGTTGGCCGTGATGCCGGAATAGCCGTCGGAGCCACCGCACTGCAGGGCGAGCATCAGCTCCGACGCCGGCACCGTCTCGCGCTTCGCCCGGTCGGCGACGGGCAGCATCTCGCGAATGGCGGCGGCGCCGGCCTCCACCGTCTTCTTCGTGCCGCCGATCTCCTGGATGGTGAAGGAGCGGAAGGTGTCGCTTTCCGCGATGCCGTAGATCTCTTTCCAGCGGGCGATCTGGAAGCCTTCGCAGCCGAGGCCCACCATGACGACCGCCGCCATGTTGGGGTTGGTCGCATAGCCCCACTGGGTGCGCTTGAGAACCTCGTAGCCCTCGCCCTTGACATCGAGGGCGCAGCCGCCGCCGTGCACGAGCGGGATAACACCGTCGACGTTCGGATATTGTTCGAGGATGCCCGAGCGGCGGATCTCCTCGGCCATGTAGCGGGCCACCGTCGCCGAGCAGTTCACCGAGGTGAGGATGCCGATGTAGTTGCGCGTCCCGACCGTGCCATTGGCGCGCCGGAAGCCCTGGAAGGTCGCCTGCTGTTCGACGGGCAGGATGTCTTCCTTGCGCGCCGCCTCGGCGAAGCGGTAGTCGCGGGCGAAATCGTGCATCTCGACGTTGTGTTCGTGCACCCACTCGCCGGGGGCAATGGGTTTCGACGCAAAGCCGATGATCTGGCCGAACTTGACGATGGGCTCGCCCGCGGCCATCGGCACCACCGCCATCTTGTGGCCGCGCGGTATGCGCTGCGTCACCGCGACGCCGTCGACGGAAGCGCCGGGCTCGAGCGCATCTACCGCGACGATGACGTTGTCGCTGGCGTTGAGGCGAAGGGTACGGGGGGTGACGGGACGGTCCATGGGCGTGCTTCCGGGCAGGCTGATCGGCCGCTGATGCGGTTATTTGAATCGTTTTATACTACGCGGCGCCAAGCGATGCGAGCCTGCCGGCATGTGACGGTTTCACGCCGCGAGCACGACGCCCTTGCGGACGAGGAAGCAGCCGTAAGGGCGCATGTCGCCCACCTGCACGACGGCGAAGGCTGAACTCGCCACCTCGTAGAAGGCATAACGCTCGATGCCGACGAGCGGCAGCGCCTTGCCGGCCGCCCGGTCGATCACTGCCTGCACCTCCCTCTGGATCGGCGGCACCGTGACGGCATCGCCCACCACCTCCATGCGCCGCACCGGATCGTCGACGAAGCTGTCGATGGGCAGCAGCGACAGCACGGCTTCGGCTGCACGCGCCATGGTGAGACCGGGGATGCGCACGAGCTCGCCCGAGGTGGTGCGGCGCGCCACCGTCTCGGCCGGGAAATTGGCGTCGACGAGGGCGAGGTCGTCGCCGTGGCCCATTGCGGCGAGAACCCACAGGAGGTCGGGCGTCAGAACGGGGTCGAGACCCTTGAGCATCGTGTCGGCTCCGGTAAGGGCGGTCAGGCGGGGATCGGCGCGTCGGGAGCGAGCAGGCCCTCGCTCTTGAGGTCGCGCCACAGCCCCGCTGGTGGCGAGGCGGCGAAGGCGGCGACGTTGCGGCTCACCTCCTCGGGTGTCACGCCACCGAGCACGACGCTCGCGACCGCAGGATGACCGAGGGCGAAGTGCAGCGCCGCATGCGCCAGCGGGACGGAATGGGCGCGGCACACGGCCTCGATGCGGCGCACCTTGTCCATGACGGCATCGGGCGCGGGGGCGTAGTTGTAGCGGGCGCCCGGCACCGCGCCCGTGGCGAGGATCCCGGAGTTGAACACGCCGCCGAGCATGACGCCGATGTTCTTGTCCTGCGCCAGCGGCAGGAAGCCCTCGAGTGCCGGCTGCTCCAGGAGCGAATAGCGCCCTGCGAGCAGCATGCAGTCGAAGTCGCCGGCGCGGGCGAAGCGCTCGCACATGTCGGCCTCGTTGATGCCGACGCCGATGGCCTTGATCACCTTCTGGTCGCGCAGGTCGGCGAGGGCCCGGTAGGCGCCGTCCATCGCCTCCTTGAAGCGGGCCTCGATGCCGTCGGCGCCGTGCGTCCAGACGTCGACGTCGTGGATGAGCAGCACGTCGATGCGGTCGGTGCCGAGACGCAGCAGCGACTGCTCGAAGGAGCGCATCGCGCCGTCGTAGGAGTAGTCGAAGGAGGCCTTGTGCGGCAGGCCGCCGGCGAAGCCGGGCGAGACCACGTCGCTCCTTGCCGGCGCCGCCGGCCGCTGGCGCGGATCCATCACCCGCCCGACCTTGGTCGAGAGCACGACGTCGCTGCGCTCGTGGCGCCGGAGCGCCGTGCCACAGCGGTGCTCGGCAAGGCCGTTGCCGTAATGCGGCGAGGTGTCGAGAAGCATGATGCCGGCTCCAAGAGCCGCCTCGACGGTGGCGATGGCGGTGGCGTCGTCGAGCCTCGCATAGAGGTCGCCGAGCGGCGCCGTGCCGAAGCCGAGGACCGTGACCTTGAGGTTGCTGCGTCCGAGCGTACGTGTCGCCAGGCTCATCGAGATCCTCCCTAACCGGTGTAGCCGAACTGGCGTGGCAGCCACAGCACCGTCTCCGGCACGAGGATCATCAGGAGGAGCGCGGCCAGGAGAATGAAGAGGAACAGCCACATCTCGCGGATGATGTCGCGCAGGGGAATGCCCGTCAGTCCGTTCATCACGAACAACAGCACGCCATAGGGGGGCGTGACCAGCCCCAGCATGATGTTGACCACGATGACGACGCCGAAATGCACGAGGTCGATGCCCATCTCCCGTGCCGCCGGCAGGAACAGCGGCACCAGCACGAGCAGCATGGTCGTCGCGTCGAACAGGCAGCCGAGCGCGAGGAACAGCAGGTTTACGAGCAGCAGGAAGACGAGCGGATGCACGTCCACCCCGCGCATCCAGCCGGCGACGAGCTGCGGGATGTTCTCGCTCGCGACGATGTAGTTGAAGATGAAGGCGCCGGCGATGATGAGCGCGACGACGGTGGTCGAGCGCGCCGATTCGGCAAAAAGCCGGAAGGTCTCCCGCATCGTCAGCGACCGGTAGACGAGGCCGGCGAGCATGAGCGCGTAAAGGGCCGCGAGCGAGGCCGCCTCCGTTGGCGTCGCGGCACCGCCATAGATGCCATAGAGCAGGATGACCGGCAGCATCAGCGCCGGGAAGGCCTGCACCGTGGCGCGGGGCAATTCACGCATCGGTACGGTGTCGTCGCGCGGGAAGTCGCGCTTGCGCGCGACCCAGGCGATGGCCGCCATCAGCGCGCCTGCCATGATGAGGCCGGGAATGATGCCGCCGAGGAAGAGATAGCCGACCGAGGTATCCGAGACGAGCGCATAGAGCACCATCGGGATCGACGGCGGGATGATCGGCCCGATGGTCGAGGAGGCGGCCGAGATCGCGGCCGCGAAGCCTGGCGTATAGCGCTTCGTCTTGACCATCATCTCCGTGAGGAGCTTGCCGACGCCCGCCGCATCCGCGATGGCCGAGCCCGACATGCCGGCGAAGATGATGCTGGCCACCACGTTGACGTGGGCGAGCCCGCCGCGGAAGCGCCCGACGAGTGCCTGGCAGAAGAGCAGCATGCGCTCGGAGACACCGCCGGCATTCATCAGGTTGGCGGCGAGGATGAAGAGCGGCACGGCGAGCAGCACGAAACTGTCGACGAGGTTGTTGAGGATCTGCTCGGAGAAGAGGCCGACGTCCTTGCCGGTGACGAAGAGATAGCCGATCGCCGCCACGAACATGGCATAGGCGATGGGCATGCCGATGGCCGCCAGCCCGAAGAAGGCGGCGAGCAGGAAGACGAAGGATGCGCTCATTCGCTGAAACCGGAAGGACGTTCGTCAAGCACCTCGCCCCAGCGGCGCGAAAGGAGGCGCGCGACGCGCAGGCCCTGGCGGATGACGACGCAGACGACGAAGACGATGAAGATGGAATAGAGGATGTCGTAGCGCAGGCCGAGGACCGGCGTCTTCTCGATGCGCATGAAGCTGATCCAGTCCACCGTCGCCGGCAGGGCGGCGAGGAAGGCGCCCAGCGTCACGAGCGCGCAGACGAAGGCGAGCCAGCGCTGCACGCGGCGCGGGCTTGCGAGCACCACCATGTCGAAGGTGATCTGGTCCTTGTCGCGCGTCAGGAAGGCCGCGCACCAGAAGACCACCCAGACATATGAGATCAGCGTCGCTTCCTGCGTCCAGGCCGTCGGGTCGTTGAGGACGTAGCGCGTGAAGATCTGCAGGATGAAGGCGGCGAACATGGCCATGAAGCCGAGCGCCGCTGCGATCGTCGCCAGGAAACGCAGCCGTTTCACCACAACGGACAAGGGTGCCTCCGGTACGCAGGGTCTGTTTTGGGGGCAGTCGGTGTCCCCTCCCCGCACGGGGAGGGGCGGAGGGGCTGACAGGCGATGTGCAGGTCAGCTTTCTGCTACTTCACTGCGTTGATGCGTTCGACCATGCCCTTCGGCCAAGCCTTGGAGAGTTCGGATTCGAGATAGGCCTTCTGCACGTGGCTGCGGAAAGCCTCGACGTCGGGCCGGTAGACCTTGAGGCCCTGCTGCGCGAAATCGGCCGCGAGCTGCCTCTCCTCGCCGATGCGCCCCTCGTTGTTGAAGGCCACGGCGGCCTGGGCGGCTTCCAGCACGGCTTCCTTCTGCTTGTCGTCGAGCTTGTTCCAGGTCGCGCCGGCGAGCGAGAGGAAGATGGAATCGACGAGGTGGTCGGTGAGCACGATCTGCTTGGTCACCTCGTAGAACTTCGCGGCCCGCACGGTCGGCAGCGGGTTGTCCTGGCCGTCGATGGCGCCGGTCTGCAGCGCCGTGTAGATCTCGCCGAAGGCGAGCGGCAGCGGGTTGGCGCCGAGCGCCTTGCCGAGGAACAGCCAGGTGTCGGAGCCCGGCATGCGCAGCTTGACGCCTGCGAGGTCGGCCGGGGTCTTCACCTCCTTTTCGATGCGCAGGTTGAGCTGGCGCGTGCCGAGATAGCCGACGGAGAGCACCTTGATGCCCATCTTGTCCTCGACGAGCTTGTACATCTCCTCGCCGATGTCGCTCGCGAAGACCTTCTGCTGGTGCTCGGGGTCGCGGATCAGGTAGCCCGCCGTGAAGATCGACCACTCGGGGATCTGCTTGGCGATGTCGAAGGCCGAGATCATCGCCATCTCGAGATTGCCGCGTTGCATCGCTGCCGGCTCGGTGCCCTGCTTGAACAGCGTGGCATTGAGATGGATCTCGACGTCGAACTGGCCGGGCGCCCGCTTCTCGAGCTCCTCCTTGAAGACGGGGAGCATCTTGGCATGCCAGTCGGAATCGACGGCGGGGGTCGAGATGCGCAGCTTGACCGGGTTGGCGGCGAACGCCGGACCGGCGACGAGCGCCGAAGAGAGGGCAAGGCCGAGGACGAGCCGGCGGCTCAGCGAGAATGCCATAGTGTAGATCCTCCCGAAAAACGGCTTGTTTGAGCGCCCGTTCAGGCGCGATCATCGGCATATTGCCGAAGCGGCGGAGTGCTTGCAAACAAAAAACAACTAGCTAACATGTCAGCCGAGAAAAAGAGCCGTCGAGGGCCTGTGCAGGTCGTCGGCACGCGTGGCGCTTCTGCCCGACGGCCTGTCCCTGGGGCCCTGTCCGGGGCGCTCCGCCCGAAGGGCCTTGGCCGATGCCGTCACCGGCTTTATGGGGATCGCGAAGCCAGGGCGCGCCATCGGCCCCGACGCCGAAGACATTGAGGAGGACGAGATGGACCGGCCAGCGGACGATGGTGCCCCTCTCAAGCTGCGCGAAAAGGCCTATGACAGCTTCACGCAGCACCTGCTCGCGCGCAACGTCCGGCCAGGCCAGTTCATCTCCCAGCGCGAGCTCGTGGCCCTGACCGACCTGCCGCTCGGCGCCATCCGCGAGCTCATCCCCCGCCTTGAGGCCGAGGGCCTCATCAAGACGGTGCCGCAGCGCGGCATGCAGGTTGCCCATCTCGACCTCAATCTCATCCGCGACGCCTTCCAGTTCCGCCTCTTCATGGAGCGCGGCGCCATGGACCTGTTCGTGCAGTCGGCCTCGGACGAGACGCTCGCCGTCTTGCGCCGCCAGCACGAGGACGTGCTGGCGCGGGCGGAAGCCGAGGGCGACACGCCCGAGATCGTGGCGGAAGGCCAGGCGGTCGATTGGGGCTTCCACGACATGCTGATCGATGCGCTCGGCAACGAGATCATCGCCAAGGCCTACCGGGTCAACTCCATCAAGATCCGCCTCATTCGGCAGGAGCTGGTGCGAATCGACGGCCTCGTCGCGCCGGTCATGCGCGAGCATCTCGGCATCATCGCCGCCATGGAGACGCGCGATCCGCAGCAAGCCGTGGCCGCCCTCTCGGCCCATATCGACAACGCCCGCAACCGGGCGCTCGGCCTGCGCTGACGACCAGGACGGTTGCGCCGTCGGCCCGCCCGCCTCCTCCCCGGCGCGCTCGGTCGACTTGCCCAGACGGGCTGCACACGCTATTTCCAAATCGATTCAAACGGCGCCGAGAAAGCAGTTCACACCGGCTGCTCCACTGGTTAGGGTTCGCCGCGCGGCGCGCGGCGGCGCCACCGCGGCGCTTTTCGTCAAAAGGCTTGAAACCGTTATCAGGAAAGGAAGTGCCGATGCGCGAGGGCCGCCTGCCGCTCGTCCACGAGGACCGCCTCTTTCCCGCCGATCCGTCCGCACGCGCCGTGGCGCGCCGGCTCTATGCCCATGTGAAGGACCTGCCGATCGTCTCGCCGCACGGGCATACCGATCCGCGCTGGTATGCCGAGAACGAGCCCTTCCCGGATCCCGCCCGCCTCTTCGTCGTGCCCGACCACTACGTCTTCCGCATGCTCTACAGCCAGGGCGTGCGGCTCGAGGATCTCGGCATCGCGACGAAGGACGGCACCGAGGTCGAGACCGACGGGCGCAGGATCTGGCGGCGCTTTGCCGAGCGCTATCATCTCTTCCGCGGCACGCCGACGCGCACGTGGCTCGACCACGCCTTCGCCACGCTGTTCGATTTCGACGTGCGACTCTCAGCCGAGACGGCCGATCTCTATTACGACCGCATCGCCGAGCGGCTGGCCGAGCCCGCCTATCGCCCGCGTGCCCTCTTCGAGCGCTTTAACATCGAGGTCATCGCCACCACGGAGAGCCCCCTCGATCCGCTCGTCCACCACAAGGCCATCCGCGATAGCGGCTGGAAAGGGCGCGTCATCACGGCCTACCGGCCCGATCCTGTCGTCGACCCGGAGTTCGACGGTTTCAAGGCCAATGTGGAGGCCCTGGGGGAACTCACCGGCTGCGACGTCTCGACCTTCGCCGGCTATCTCGAGGCCCACCGCAAGCGCCGCGCCTTCTTCAAGGAGATGGGCGCCACGTCGACCGACCACGGTCATCCGAGCGCCCGCACGGCGGACCTCTCGCCCGTCGAGGCCGAGGCGCTGTACACCCGCATCATGCACAGCAACGTCACGAGCGAGGATGCGGAGCTCTTCCGCGCCCAGATGCTGACCGAGATGGCGGCGATGAGCCTCGAGGACGGGCTCGTCATGCAGATCCACCCCGGCTCGATGCGCAACCACAACGCCGGGCTCTTCGCCCGCTTCGGCCGCGACATGGGTGCCGACATCCCGGCCGCGACCGACTATGTCCATGCGCTGAAGCCTCTGCTCGACCGCTTCGGCAACGAGCGCGAGCTCACCATCATCCTCTTCACGCTCGACGAGACCGCCTATTCGCGCGAGCTCGCGCCGCTCGCCGGGCACTATCCGTGCCTGAAGCTCGGCCCGGCCTGGTGGTTCTTCGACAGTCCCGAAGGCATGCGCCGCTACCGCGAGCTCGTCACCGAGACGGCCGGCTTCTACAACACCGTCGGCTTCAATGACGACACGCGGGCCTTCCCGTCGATCCCCGCCCGCCACGACGTGGCGCGTCGCGTCGACTGCGCCTTCCTCGCCGAGCTCGTCGTCACCCACCGCCTCGACGAGGACGAGGCGCACGAGCTCGCCCACGATCTCGCCTATCGCCTGGCCAAGGAGGCCTACAAGCTGTGACGCAGACGGCCCGCCTCAACACCGCGCGCCTCGCGGACCTGCCGCCCGATGTCGCCCGCCCGGCCTATGATCGCAAGGCGATGAAGACCGGCATCGTGCATCTCGGCATCGGTGCCTTCCACCGCGCCCACCAGGCGGTCTATACGGATGCGGTCATCGCCAGCGGCGACCTCTGGTGGGGCATCGTCGGCGCCAGCCTGCGCAGCCCCGACACCCGCGATGCCCTCAAGGCTCAGGACGGGCTCTACACCCTCGCCGTGCGCTCGGGCGAGGGCGAGAAGCTCGCCGTCATCGGCGCCATCCGCGAGGTCGTGGTGGCGCCGGAGAATCCGGCGGCGCTCGTCGAGCGCATGAGCCATCCGGACGTGAAGGTCGTCACCCTCACGGTGACGGAGAAGGGCTATTGCCACGATCCGGCGACCGGGCGGCTCGACGAGAAGCACCCCGACGTGGTGCACGATCTCGCCAACCTCAACCGGCCGCGCTCGGCCATCGGCTTCCTGGCCGCGGCCATCGCCCGCCGCCGCAGCCTCGGCCTTGCGCCCTTCACCGTGCTCTCATGCGACAATCTGCCGTCGAACGGCCGGACACTGCATCGCATCCTCACCCGTTTCGCGGAGCTCGTCTCGCCCGATCTCGGCGCTTACGTGCGCGACAAGATCGCCTGCCCGGACAGCATGGTTGACCGCATCGTGCCGGCCACGACCGACGAGGATCGGGCCGCCGTGGCGGCGCGCCTTGGCCTCGCCGATGCCTGGCCGGTGATGACCGAGCCCTTCACCCAATGGGTGATCGAGGACCATTTCCCCTCCGGCCGCCCCGCCTGGGAGACGGTGGGGGCGACGCTCGTCACGGACGTCGCGCCCTATGAGGCCATGAAGCTGCGCCTGCTCAACGGCAGCCACTCGGCCATCGCCTATCTCGGCTATCTTGCCGGCTACCAGACCGTGTCCGAGGCCATGGCGGACGCGAACCTCGCTTCCTATGTCGCCGCACTTATGGACGACACGACGGCGACGCTGACGATCCCGCCCGGTGCCGATGTCGAGGCCTACAAGCGTTCCCTGCGCGAGCGTTTCCGCAATCCGGCGCTCAAGCATCGCACCTGGCAGATTGCCATGGACGGCTCGCAGAAGCTGCCGCAGCGCCTGCTCGGCACGATCCGCGACCGGCTCGCCGCCGGCTCCGACATTGCCCGTCACGCTCTCGCCGTAGCGGCCTGGATGCGCTACGTCACCGGCACGGACGAGAAGGGCGACGCCATCGACGTGCGCGACCCGCTGGCGCAGGATCTCGCCGCCATCGCGCGGTCCGCGGGCGGCGACCCCGCCGCGCTCGCCAGGGCGATCGCCGGGGTCGAGGCGGTGTTCGGCACCGATCTGCCGGCCGAGCCGCGCTTCGTTACCGCAGTCGGCGAGGCCTTGGTCGGACTCTACCGGGACGGCGCCCGCGCCACGCTCGCAAGCCTCGCGCACGGATGAGCGAATAGCGTCAGGCACGGCTGCGCAGCCGTGCCTTTAACCTTTCGTTAACCATCGGGGCGCACGCTTCCAGGGTCTTGAAGGAGGGTGCGCCGATGTCGCTGCCGACTCTGTCCGACGACGAGTTGCGCGTTCCCGGGCGGGACGGGGAACTGCGCACGATCCTGAGGGCCGTCCCCGTCATCTACGACCTGTTGCGGAGCACCTACGGGGCCTGGCTGGCGCGGGATCCGCAGAATGTCGACAGCTTGGTGCGCCTGCACGGAGCGCTGATCATCATCTCTCTGGCGGACCTGCCGGAGGAGGAACAGCGGCCAGTCAGCCGCCGGCTCGTGGCGCTGATGCGCGAAAGCGGCCTGACGGCGCAGCATATCCGCCAGCTCGATGCGGCGGTCGCGCTCGAGCTAATGGCAGTGGTGCGAGCACAGAATCGCTGCTCGCAGCGCCGGCAACGGCATCTCGCCGCCGTCATCGCGGCGCGGCTCGGCGCGATGGATTCGCGCGCAACAGCGGCAGCGGCCTGACTTCAGAAGGCCTTGAAGGTGATGATGGTGCGCGTGTCGGCGATGTCGTCGATGGTCTGCACCTTCTCGGCGACGAAATGGCCGATGTCGACGTCACGGTCGACATGGAACTTGGCGATGATGTCGTAGTCGCCGGCGATCGAGTAGATCTCCGAGGCGATCTCACGGTCGGCGAGCTCGCTGGCGACCGCATAGGTCTTGCCGAGCTTGCACTTGATCTGGACGAAGAAGGTCTGCATCCCGCAACTCCTGCCACCGAGCCCCATGCGAATCAACTCCGTGGCGGCCAAGTTTATCGGCTCGCCAGCTTTGCCGCCCGCGCGATTGCCCACAGACCTCGTGTGGCGATGTCCTCATCAGCAATGGCCGTGCGCACGCCGAGAGCCCGCGCCGCGTCGCGGTAGCGCGCGCTGAGACCGGCGCTGCCGACGACGACGACCGGCTCGGCCGGCGGTTCGGGCCCGAGCGCATCGGCGATTTCGGCGCCAATCATGAGACCCGACATCAGGCTCGGCGCCGCCTCGGCGCTGAGGCGTTCGAACAGGCCCAGGGTGCGCACGCCAAAGAGGAGGTTGAGCAGCGCGCCCGGCCCACGACGGCGGGCCTCCTGCGCCATGGCGACTCCCGTCTCGAAGGCCGCCGCGTCGTGCGCCGCGCCCGCGCTCATCTGGCGCCCGAGGATGGTGTGGTCCTTCAAGGCGGCGAAGGCCTCGCCGGTCATGTATGAGCGGAAATCGAGGATGCGCCCGCCGGCGATCCGCACCCATTTGCAATGGGTGCCGGGCATGCAGACAAGGCGCTCGGCATCACCGAGGCCGTCCATCAGGCCGAGCAGCTGGGTCTCCTCCCCGCGCATGACATCGGGCGCGCGGCCTGACCGGGAATCGAGGCCGGGCACGACGAGGACCCGGCGCGACGCGTGTGGAGCGCTCACCAGCCCGTCAACGAGGCCGTCGAGCGTGCAGGGGGTCGGGATGTAGCGGGCCTCGATCCAGCCCTGGCGGCTGCCGACCATGCCGCAGAGCAGGGCCGGCGTATCCGCGCCGGCGCCGAACTCGCCGCAAAGCTCCTCGAGGAGGTCTCCATACGGGACAGTCATGCGGGTGATGCCGGTCGGCCGCGCCGTCTTGGCGCGCAGGGAGCCGTCGGCCGCAAAGGCATAGGCCCTGAGGTTGGTCGTCCCCCAGTCGACACCGACGAGCACAGTTTCCTGCATTCTCTCTTCCCCCCACCGGCGGTTACATGCCGGAAGGTGCGCGCTCTGTCCACGGGCAAACGTCGATATGCTCGACGGCCCGAGGGGTGGCAGTTAACGTGTTCGTTGCATTGGTGTTGTAGTGACGTAGCACGACTGTCGCTGACGAGGGTAATCAGGCGGATCCTCGCTTCGGCCCCGCAGGCAGTTGCCGGTATTCGGGGGGACGTCATGGACGCGAAGTTGATCCGTCGCATTCGCCGGCATGCCGGATGCGTTCTGGCGGCCATCGTGTTTGCTGCGGGGCTCGCCGCCTGCAGCGAGGAAAACACCTACGTTCCGCCCCCGCCGCCCAAGGTGCTGGTGGCCAAGCCGGTCGAGCAGGCGGTGACCAATTACATGGCGTTCACGGGCAACACCCAGGCCTTCAACGCGGTCGATCTCGAGGCCCGGGTGCAGGGCTTCCTGACTGCCATCGACTACAAGGATGGTACGGCGGTGAAGAAGGGGCAGCGCCTCTTCACCATCCAGCGCGACACCTATCAGGCCCAGCTCGACCAGGCGCAGGCGAACCTCGAGGGCGCGATAGCCCGCCAGCTCAACGCGCAGAACGAGTACAACCGCCAGTCCCAGCTCGGCCAGCAGGACTTCGCCTCCAAGGCGCGGGTCGAGGACGCCAAGACCAACCTCGACCAGGCGACGGCCGATGTCGCGGCGGCCAAGGCGAACGTCGCGCTAGCCACCATCAACCTCGGCTATACGGAAGTGCTGGCGCCCTTCGACGGCATCGTCACCAACCATCTCGTCGATGTCGGTGCCCTCGTCGGCTATGCCGGGCCGACCAAGCTTGCAACCATCGTGCAGATGGACCCGATCTACGTCTACTTCAACGTCGACGAGCAGCAGGTGCTGCGCGTCATGGAAGGGCTGGCGGCAGAGGGCCGCAAGCCTGGCGAGCTGAAGGACGTGCCGGTGGAAATCGGCCTCCAGACGGAGACGGGTTATCCGCACAGGGGCGTGATCGACTACATCGCGCCGCAGGTCGATGCGGGCACCGGCACGCTGATGGTGCGCGGCCTGTTCGAGAACAAGGACTTCGCCCTTCTGCCGGGCCTGTTCGTGCGCGTGCGCGTCCCCATGCGGCAGATCGACAAGGCGCTGCTCGTCGCCGATACCGCCATCGGATCTAGCCAACTCGGCAGCTACGTCTTGGTCGTCGGCGACGACGAGGTGGTCGAGCAGCGCACGATCACCGCCGGCGCCTTGCAGGACAATGGCCTCAGGGTCGTCGAGAGCGGCCTCGAGGCTGGCGAGCGTGTCGTCGTGTCGGGCATCCAGCGGGCCGTGCCGGGCAACAAGGTGGCGCCCGAGGCAACCGAGATGGCCGGCAAGCGCTCTACCGCCGCTAGGCCCTGAACCCGCGCCAACCCATGGCGCCCGTGCCGGCGCGCCCGTCCCCGAACGCAGAGGCAGCACCCCATGTTTTCGCGCTTCTTCATCGAGCGGCCGGTCCTGTCGAACGTCATCGCGCTCGTCACGGTCCTCGTCGGCGCCGTGGCCCTGCTGCGCCTGCCGGTCTCGCAATATCCCAACGTCACGCCTCCCACCGTCTCCGTGACGGCGCGCTTTCCCGGCGCCAGCGCCCAGACGGTGATGGAGACCATCGCCCTGCCCATCGAGCAGCAGGTGAACGGCGTCGAGGGCATGATCTACATGCAATCGACGAGCGGCAGCGACGGCTCCTACAATCTCACCGTCACCTTCGCCATCGGCACCGACCCCGACTTCGCACAGATTCTGGTGCAGAACCGCGTGTCGGCCGCGCTCGCGCAACTGCCGCAATCGGTGCAGGTGCAGGGCGTCAACGTCCAGAAGAAGTCGACGGCCGTGCTGATGTTCGTGGCGCTCACCTCGCCGGACAAGCGCTACGGCAGCCTCTTCCTCGCCAATTACGGCGTCATCAACCTGCAGAACGAGCTCGCCCGCGTGCCGGGTGTCGGCAGCGTCAGCATCTACGGCGCGGGCGAATATGCCATGCGCCTGTGGCTGGACCCGGACCGGCTGCAGGCCTTCAGCCTGACGCCGAGCGACGTCATCTCGGCCGTGCAGCAGCAGAGCCAGGAGGTCGCGGCCGGCGTCGTTGGCATGCCCCCGACGCCGCAGGGCCAGAACTTCCAGTACACGCTCAACGTCACCGGCCGCTTCGAGAGGGCGGAGGACTTCGAGAACATCGTCGTCAAGGTCGACGGCGCGAACGGCGGCCGCATCACGCGCGTCAGGGACGTGGGCCGCGTCGAGCTCGGCGCCCAGACCTACAGCTACGCCTTCTCCCTGCAGGGGGCGCCGGCGGCGGGCATCGGCATCTTCCAGTTGCCCGAGGCAAATGCCCTCGAGGTGGCCGCGGCGGTGCGGGCCAAGATGGACGAACTGGCGCAGCGCTTCCCGCCCGGCCTTGCCTATTCCGTACCCTTCGACACGACGACCTTCGTCGAGGCCTCCATCAGCGAGGTCTACAAGACGCTGATCGAGGCCGGCATCCTTGTGCTCCTCGTCATCATGCTCTTCTTGCAGGACTGGCGGGCAATGCTCGTGCCGGCGACGACGGTGCCCGTCACCATCATCGGCGCCTTCGCGGCCATGGCGGCGCTCGGCTTCACGGTCAACATCTCGACACTCTTCGCCATTGTGCTCGCCATCGGCATCGTCGTCGACGACGCCATCGTCATCGTCGAGGGCGTGGCCCACCACATGTCGCGCGGCCTGTCCGGCCGCGAGGCGGCGGTGAAGGCCATGAACGAGCTGACGGGGCCGGTGATCGGCATCACGCTCGTGCTCATGTCGGTCTTCCTGCCGGCCGCCTTCATGCCGGGCCTGACCGGGCAGATGTATCAGCAGTTCGCGCTCGTCATCGCCGCCACTGCCCTCATCAGCGCCGTCAACGCCATGACGCTGAAGCCGACGCAGTGCGCCCTGTGGTTGCGCCCGCCGACGCCGCCGGAGAAGCGCAATTTCATCTACCGCGGCTTCAATCGCGTCTATGACGCCTGCGAGCGCTGGTATGCCGGCCTCATCCACCACATGGTGAAGGCGAGCTACGTGATGGTGGTCGTGGCGCTCGGCCTCATCGGCCTTGCCTTCTGGGGCATGTCGCGCGTGCCCACGGCCTTCATCCCGCTCGAGGACCAGGGCTACATGATGGTCAACGTGCAGCTGCCCGACGGCGCCTCGCTGGAGCGCACCGACAGGGTGCTGGACGACGTGCAGAAGGTCGTTTCGCAGGTGCCCGGGGTCGACCAGGTCTTCACCATCAGCGGCATCTCGATCCTCGACAACAATGCCTCGCTGCCCAGCGCCGGCGCCGTCTACGTGGTGCTGAAGGATTGGTCACTGCGCGAGGCGGATCCGGCGCAGGGCCTGCTCGGCCTCTATCGGGCGCTGACGCGCGTCCTCGAGGAGAACATCCTCGATGCGCGCACCATGGTCATACCGCCACCGCCGATCCAGGGCATCGGCAATGCCGGCGGCTTCAGCTTCGTCGTCCAGTTGAGGGACGGCAGCGGCGATCTCGACAAGCTGCAGAACGCAACCGACGAGATCGTCGCCAAGGCAAACTCCCAGTCGGCGGTCAGCAATGCCTTCACCAGCTTCCGCGCCAGGGTGCCCCAGTTCCACATCGGCGTGAACCGCACCAAGGCCGAGACGCTCGGCGTCACCGTGGGTCAGGTGTTCGAGGCGCTGGAGAGCTATATCGGCTCCACCTACGTCGGGCAGTTCAACCGCTTCGGCCAGGTCTTCCAGGTCTATGCCCAGGCCGAGGGCTCCTTCCGCCAGACGGTCGACACGATCAAGGGGCTGAAGATCAGAACCCAGACCGGCGAGATGGTGCCGCTCGGCACGCTCGTCGACGTCACGCCCATGGAGGGGCCGTCGATCGTCTCGCTCTACAACCTCTACCCGGCGGCGACCATCACCGGCATGCCGGCGCCCGCCTTCAGTTCGGGGCAGGTGATGCAGCTCATGGAGCAGATCTCCGCCCATACCCTCCCGGCGGGCCTGGGCCACGAATGGACCGGCATGTCCTTCCAGGAGAAGATCGTGGGCAACCAGATCTTCTTCGTGTTCGGCCTCGCCGTCGTGCTCGTCTATTTCGTGCTCGCCGGCCAGTACGAGAGCTGGATCCAGCCGCTGTCGGTGATCCTGGCCGTGCCGCTGGCGCTGCTCGGCACGGTCGGCGCGCTCACCGCCCTCGGCGTCGCCAACAATCTCTACACACAGATCGGCCTCATCCTCCTCATCGCGCTGTCGAGCAAGAACGCCATCCTCATCGTCGAATATGCGCGTGAGCAGCGGGCCGAGGGCATGGCGATCGTGGATGCCGCGGTGGAGGCGGCGCGCCGGCGCTTCCGGCCCATCCTGATGACCTCCTTCGCCTTCATCCTCGGCGTCGTGCCGCTGGTGCTCGCCGAGGGCGCCGGGGCCAACGGCCGCAAGTCGATCGGCATCGCTGTCTTCAGCGGCATGCTGGCCTCGACCTGCCTCGCCGTGCTCTTCGTCCCGTCCTTCTTCACGGTGCTGCAACGCCTCGAGGAATGGTGGACCCGCAAGGCACCCGAAGCGGAAACGGCCGCGGAGCCGCCGGCGGCCGCCTGACACACGGCCTCAGGGCTTTCGCATGTGGATGACGCGGGGCGGGGGGCCGCGCGTCCTGTTGGCTCGGCGGCGTCGGCTTTCTATTGTCCCGCCTTCCTGCGCCACCCAACCCTGGAAGCCGCATGTCCGACGTTCTGGAACGCATCGCCCCCGTCATCGCAGCCGACATCGCTGCGCGGCCGGCCCAGGTCCTTGCCGCCATCCGGCTCATCGACGAGGGCGCGACCGTTCCCTTCATCGCCCGCTACCGCAAGGAGGCGACGGGCAGCCTCGACGACGCGCAGCTGCGCAAGCTCGAGGAGCGGCTGACCTACCTGCGCGAGCTCGAGGCTCGGCGCGCCGCCATCCGCGACGAAATCGGCCGGCAGGGCAAGCTCACCGATGAGCTCGACGGGCGCATCGCCGCCGCTGCCACCAAGGCCGAGCTCGAGGACCTCTACCTTCCCTACAAGCCGAAGCGCCGCACCCGCGCCGAAATCGCCCGCGAGAAGGGCCTTGGCCCACTCGCCGAGCGCATCCTCACGGATCGCACGGTGGTGCCGGTGACGCTGGCGGAGGGCTTCCTCGGGCCCGAGGTGCCGGACGTGAAGAGCGCGCTCGACGGCGCGCGCGACATCCTCACCGAGATCTTCGCTGAGAACGCCGACCTCGTCGGCCGCCTGCGCCGCTACATGCACGAGAAGGCCTTGGTGCGCGCCCGCGTCATTGCCGGCAAGGAGGAGGCAGGCGCCAAGTTCTCCGACTATTTCGACCATGCCGAGCGGTGGGCGACGACGCCGAGCCACCGTGCACTCGCCATGCTGCGCGGCCGCAACGAGGAGATCCTCACCGTCGACATCGAGGTGGATGCGGACGATGCCTCGCCCGTGAAGCCGGTCGAGCGCATGATCTGCGCGGCCTATGCCATCGCTCCGGACGGCGGTGCGGCCGACCGCTGGCTCGCCGAGGTGGCCCGCTGGTGCTGGCGCGTGAGGCTGTCGCTGCACCTTTCGGTCGACCTCCTGTCGACCCTGCGCGAGCGCGCCGAAGAGGAGGCGATCCGAGTCTTCGCCCGCAATCTCAAGGACCTGCTGCTCGCGGCTCCCGCCGGCTCGCGCGCCACCATGGGGCTCGACCCGGGCATCCGCACCGGCGTCAAGGTCGCGGTCGTCGACGGCACCGGCAAGGTTGTGGACACGGCGACCGTCTATCCCTTCCAGCCGCGCAACGACCTCTCGGGCGCCCAGGCCGTGCTCGCCGCCCTTATCGCGCGCCACAAGGTCGAGCTCGTCGCCATCGGCAACGGCACGGCGAGCCGCGAGACCGACCGGCTCGTCGCCGACCTCCTGGCGCAACTGCCCGCGGACAGGCGGCCGATCAAGGTGGTGGTCAGCGAGGCGGGGGCCTCGGTCTACTCGGCCTCGGAGGTCGCGTCCGCCGAACTGCCCTCGCTCGACGTCTCCCTTCGTGGGGCCGTTTCCATCGCCCGGCGCCTGCAGGACCCGCTCGCCGAGCTCGTGAAGATCGAGCCGAAGTCCATCGGCGTCGGGCAATACCAGCACGATGTCGACCAGCACCAGCTCGCCCGCGCGCTCGACGCGGTGGTGGAGGATGCGGTCAATGCCGTCGGCGTCGACCTCAACACGGCCTCTGCGCCGCTGCTTGCCCGTGTATCCGGACTCGGGGCCTCGCTCGCCGAGGCCATCGTCGCGCACCGCAATGCCAACGGCCCGTTCCGCACGCGCCGCGACCTTCTCTCCGTCGCGCGCCTCGGCCCGCGCACCTTCGAGCTGAGCGCCGGCTTCCTGCGCATCCGTGACGGCGACGAGCCGCTTGATGCCTCCTCGGTGCACCCCGAGGCCTATGGCCTCGCGAAGCGCATCGTGGCCGCCTGCGGGCGCGACGTGCGCACGCTCATGGGCGACAGCGCCGTTCTGCGCGGCCTCGATCCGTCGGCCTTCGTCGACGCGCGCTTCGGCCTGCCGACCGTGCGCGACATCCTGGCGGAGCTCGAGAAGCCCGGCCGCGACCCGCGTCCGCAGTTCAAGACCGCGAGCTTCGCCGAGGGCGTCGAGGACCTGTCGGACCTGAAGCCCGGCATGATGCTGGAGGGCACGGTGACGAACGTCGCCGCCTTCGGTGCCTTCGTCGACATCGGCGTCCACCAGGACGGCCTCGTCCACGTCTCCCAGCTCGCCGACCGCTTCGTCAAGGACCCGCACGAGGTTGTCAAGGCGGGCGATGTCGTCAAGGTGCGTGTCGTCGAGGTCGACGTGAAGCGCAGGCGAATCGCGCTGTCCATGCGCAAGGACGACGGCAGCGCGGCGCCGCGGCCCCGGCGTCAACCATCGGATGCCGACAAGGCGCCGCGCCCCCGGCGCGACGACGGCCCGGCGAAGGGTGCCCAGCAGGGCGCCCTCGGGGCGGCGCTGGCCGACGCCATGCGGCGGAAGACGCGGTAGGATCCGAAGCGGGTGGCCGCGCCGAGGCTGTTCCCCTCCTCCGCTTGCGGCGGGGAGGGAGCGTGGCGCGCCAGCAATATCTCTTGCGCAATCGTCAAAGCTCCAGCGTCACCGTCACCGGTGCGTGGTCTGACGGGCGTTCCCAGCCGCGGGCGGCCTTGCCGATGCTCGCTTCCTTCAGCGTCGGGACGAGCGAGGGCGCGAGCCACACGTGGTCGAGCCGCCGGCCCTTGTTGGCGGCGGCCCAGTCGGGCGAGCGGTAACTCCACCAGGTGAAGACGGGCTCCGGCACCGGCGTGAGGTGGCGGATGGCGTCGACATAGCCGGCGGCCTGCCGCCATTCCTCCATGCGCGTCGTCTCGATGGGCGTGTGGCTGACGACGTTCAGCAGCGCCTTGTGGTTCCAGACGTCGCTCTCGTAGGGCGCGATGTTGAGGTCGCCGACGAGGATGCTCGGCGCGGCCGTGGGCTTCGCCCGGTCGCTCCACTGCATGAGCTCGTCGAGGAAGGCGAGCTTGTGGGCGAAGCGCGGGTTGAGATCGGGGTCGGGAATGTCGCCGCCGGCCGGCACGTAGTAGTTATGCACCGTGATGCCGCTCGCCGCCCCGGCGCCGGGGCCGAAGGTGACGGCGAGGTGGCGGGCGTCGTCCTTGCCGCAGAAGCTCATCGATTCGGTCGTCGAGAAGGGCAGGCGCGAGAGGGTCGCGACGCCGTGATAGCCCTTCTGCCCGTGGAAGGCGATGTGCTCGTAGCCGAGCGCCTTCAGCGCCTTCAGCGGAAAGCGGTCGTTCGGGCACTTCGTCTCCTGCAGGCAGATGACGTCCGGTTGGACCTCGGCGATGTGGCGCGCGAGGTGGTCGATGCGCAGGCGCACCGAATTGATGTTCCAGCTGGTGACGGAGAGCTTCATGCCTCGGCTTTCGGCCTCATCGGCCGCAAGCGATTCGGCCGGACGGAAACGGGGCCCTGAACTTGGCCCTTGACGCGGCGCGTTGCAAGGGATGGCGCGCCGCACGCTCCATGCGAATCAGGCCGGGATTACCGCGGCACGATGTTGACGTCCTGCAGGGCCACGGAGGTCTCGTAGCCCTGCGGGTCGACGACGATCCATTGCCTGAGGACATTGGCCTTGGCGTCGTAGACGAGCGTCACCTTCGACGTGCCGCCGAGCGTCGAGCTGTCCTCGAAGATCACCTCGACGACGCCGGACGGCGCGGTACGCACGTCGAGCACCTTGACGTCGCGGGCGAGGTCCACCCGGTCCTGTACCAGGAATTTCAGCGGCGTCTGGCCGATGGAATAGACGTCCTGGGTCCTGAGCTTCTTGTCGCGGATGGCGACGGAGCGCCCGTCGGCGACGATCTCCAGCGTGCTCGGCGGGTTGTACTGGAAGCGCAGCTGGCCCGGGCGCTTCACATAGAGCGAGCCCGTCGCCTGTCGTCCGTCGCCACTGTATTGGAGGAAATTGGCGGTGAGCGTGTCGATGCCGTTGAGATAGGCGTTGACGCGCGCCAGCGCCGCCTGGGGATTGGTCGGCACCGCCGCGGCGGGTGCCGGCGCGGCCGGGGCCGGCCGGGCGCCGGTTTCGCCGGTGCTTGCAGCCGGCGCGGAGGCGCCGCCCGTTGGAAGGTCGGCCGGCCGGCGCGGCGGCAGCGGGTGGGACGCGGGCAGGGAGGCCTGCGGTGCGGCGTTGGGCGGGGGGGCCGGTGTGGGAGCGGGCGCGGGCGCGCGTGGCGCGGCGGGTTGGGCCGGAGGCGCCGGCCTTGCCGGCTGCGCCGCGGGTGGATGGATCTGCAGGGGCTGGGCCGCCGCGAGCGTGGCGGCCAGGACCGCGACGGGAAGGGCAAGGACCGGACCCGAAACGAGGCTTGCGAAACGTAGCGTCTTCATCGTCTTTCCAACGGCCGGCCGGCGGCGTCGGTTCCGGCCGGGGTGGCGCGCTGGCGCGCCGCGCCTGCGCGTGAGGTCAGGTATGCCATCGCTGTGGCGAAAGCGCGACGCCTCATTCGTCGCCGCCGGCTGGCGGCTCGATCAGGATCTCGCGTTTTCCGGCGTGGTTTGCGGGTCCGACGATGCCTTCGTTCTCCATGCGCTCCATGAGGGAGGCGGCGCGGTTGTAGCCGATCTGCAGGCGGCGCTGGATGTAGGAGGTCGAGGCCTTCTTGTCGCGCAGCACGATGGCCACCGCCTGGTCGTAGAGGTCTCCCCCCGGCGCGCCGAACGACGTGTTGTCGAAGACGGCGCCGTCGGCCTCCGGTGCCGCGCCCTCCTCGTCGGCGGTGACGGCGTCGAGATATTGCGGTCGCCCCTGGGCCTTGAGGTGGGCCACCACCTTCTCCACCTCCTCGTCCGACACGAACGGCCCGTGCACGCGCGTGATGCGCCCGCCGCCGGCCATGTACAGCATGTCGCCCTGGCC